>MWJO01000027.1 GCA_002027195.1 Streptomyces sp. GKU 895
ATCTGGACGCGCGGACCGCCCGCGCCCTGGGCGCACGACGTCCGGGAGCCGTGCTCGTACGTCCCGACGGCGTCGTCGCCGCGGCCGCCGCCCTCGCCGACCCCACCGCCCTGCGCCGCCTCGAACAGCTCCTGCCCGCCCGCCAGGCGCCCCGGTAGCACCACCTCGACCCACCACCCGTAGCCCACGAGGAGAAGGCATGACCACCACCACACCGCACACCCTGGACCGCGTGCTGCTCGGCGGCCGGCTGGAGGTGTCCGCGATCGGCCTCGGCTGCATGGGCATGGCCGAGTTCTACGGCGACCGCGACGAAGCCGAGTCGGTCCGCACCATCCACGCGGCCCTGGACCGGGGCATGGACTTCCTCGACACGGCGGACATGTACGGCGCCGGCCTGAGCGAGGAGATCGTCGGCCGCGCGCTGGCCGACGGCCGACGCGACCGGGTCACGCTCGCCACCAAGTGCGGGCTGATCCGGACCCCCGACAGCGTACGGGTCGACGGCAGCCCCCGGCACATCGCCGAGGCCGTCGACGCCAGCCTCAAGCGCCTGGGCACCGACCACATCGACCTGTACTACCTGCACCGCGTCGACCCCCAGGTGCCCGTCGAGGAGTCGGTCGGCGCCATGGCGCAGCTCGTCGCCGCCGGGAAGGTCCGGCACCTGGGACTCTCCGAGGCCGGATCGAAAACGATCCGCGCCGCGCACGCCGTACACCCCATCACGGCGGTGCAGACCGAGTACTCCCTCGCCAGCCGCAACCCCGAGCGCTCGGTGCTGCCCACGGTCAGGGAACTCGGCATCGGCTTCGTCGCCTACAGCCCCTTCAGCCGCGGGCTGCTGTCCGGCGAGCTCTCCGGGGCCGAGCTGGCCCCGGACGACCTGCGGCGCGGTCTGCCCCGCTTCTTCGAGGACAACCTGGACGTCAACCAGCGACTGGTGGCCAGGATCGGCGAGCTGGCGTCCCGACTGGGCTGCTCACCTGCACAGTTCGCGCTCGCGTGGCTGGTCGCGCAGGGGGTCGTACCGATCCCGGGGGCTCAGAAGCGCACGCACATGAACGAGAACGCCTCCGCCGGAGCCGTGACCCTGACCCCCGAAGTGCTGCGGGAGGTCGACGAGATCGCGCCGCCCGGTGCCTTCGCCGGCGATCGGTTCCCCGAGCACCTGCTCGCCATGGTCCAGGAGGACTGAGAACACGGGGAAGGGCCCGGTGCGGCGATCGCACCGGGCCCTTCCCCGTGTCCGTCGTCCGTCACCAGGACGTGCCGCCCGCCCGTTCCGCGGGAGCGATGAGCTGGTCGGTGAGGGAGGTCAGCTGCTGCTGGGTGTCGGCGCTGTAGGCGAGACGGTGCGCCTTGGCCCTTCGGCTCTCGTTGTAGTACTGGCCGCTCGCGCCCCCTGCGCCCTCGTCGAGGGCGTGCAGTACGGCGGCTGTTCCCTCGGCCACCGAGGACCAGGGGCGCACCCCGGCCTCGACGACCATCGTGGTGTCCATGTAGTTCGCGGGGTGCACGCAGTTGACGCTGATGCCGTCGCGGGCGTACTCCTCCGCGATGGTGAACGTGAAGGCGGCCAGCGCGAACTTGCTGCGGGTGTACGCCTCCATGCCGTCGTAGCGCCGGGTGAACTGCACGTCGTCCGGGTCGACGGGGCTCTGCCCGATCGAACCGATGTTGAGCACCTGTGCCGTACCCGCCGCCCGCAGGGGTGCGCGCAGTGCGCGGGTGAGGACCACCGGCGCCAGATAGTTGACGGCGAACCGCAGTTCGTAGCCGTCCCGGCTCAGTTCACGGCGGCGTGCGTCACGCCCCGCGCCCACGCCTGCGTTGTTGACGAGCAGTCCCAGCGAGGGGTGGTCGGCGGCCACCCGCCGGCCCAGTTCGGCGGCGTCCTCCAGCGAGGCGAGGTCCGCGACGTACGGATGGGCCGTACCGCCCGCCGCCCGCAGCTCGTCGACGACAGCGGCACACCTGGTCTCGTCCCTGCCGTGCACCAGAACGGTCCAGCCCCGGTCGGCGAGGGCCCGCGCGAGGCTCCGGCCGAGACCGGAGGTGGCCCCGGTGACCAGGGCGGGGGCGCTCGGCGGCAGGTGTCGTGCTGAGCGCTCGTGTCGGCTCATGAGTGCGGTCCTTCCTCCGGCGCGCTGGGCGTGCGGAGTTCGATGGCGACCATGACGAGAGTCCGGTCGGAAAGGTTGTGGACGTAGTGCCGCATGGGCAGGTGCTCGCCGCGGTTGTGCACGACCTGACCCGTCTCCAGCGACACCGCCTTGATCAAGTCGCCGTTCTCGTCCAGGGATTCACCGTGCGCCCCGGAGAGCACGACGGTCACCCAGGGGTGACGGTGGGTGTGAGCGGGCCGCTGCTCGCCGGGAGGCACGGTCTCCACCCAGCACTTGACCTGCTCGTCGTCGATGAGCAGCTCGGCCCCCAGTTCCTCCCAGGGCTCAAGCGGCATCCCGCACCTCCGGACGCTCGCCGGAGGGGCGGGGCGCGGCGATCCGCGAGAGCAGCCGCCGGGGGTTGTCGACCAGCAGGGTGTGCACGGTCTCCTCGTCGACGCCCGGCTCTTTCAGCAGGAGGGGCAGGACGCGCTCGAAGAGATGCACGTAGCTCCAGCCCGGGTAGATCCGTTCCCGCTGCTCGACCGTCAGGTAGTCGATGTGCACGGGGTGGTCCTGCGAGACGAGCAACTGGGCCGTGTGGCCCGCCCGGACGAGCGCGGCCAGGGTGGCGTTGCGCTGCTCGTCGGAGGCGAAGGGCGTCATGCCGTAGCGGTCGTAGCCGAGGACGCAGCCGGTGTCCGCGAGGGCGCGCAGGCCGTGAGGTCGGCCGAGTCCCCGGCGTGCGCGACGACCACGGAACCCGCCGCCACGCCCTCCTTCTCCAGGAGCCGCACCAGGTGGACGCCGTTGCCCTCGAACGGGTCGCAGTGCACCACCACCGGTACGCCGGAGTGCCGGTGCACCTCGGCGACGACGGCCGCCATCCGGTGCGCGGACGCGTCAGGCGGGGTGCGCTCGCAGGCGAACTTCACCAGGCCCGCCCGGACTCCGCTGTCCGCGATGCCGGTGGTGACGTCCCGCAGGAGCAGCTCGATCAGCGGGTCGTCCCCCTCGACGGCGGCGCGGGGCCCCGGAAGCGGGCGAAGAGCGGTATGCCGTCGACGCTGTAGACGCCGGTGGCGAGCACGATGTTCACCGCGGTGCGCTCGGCGACGGCACGCACCAGGTTGATGTCGCGGCCCTGTCCGAGCACCGTCATGTCCACCAGGGTCCGCACCCCGGCCGCGTAGGCCTCCTCCAACTGGCGCACTGCCTTGCGCACTCCGGCCTCACGGTCCCACAAGTGGGGGAAATTCGACTGGAATTCGGAACTCAGCACGAACAGATGCTCGTGCGCGAGCGTGATACCCAGGTCCGCCGCGGCGACCGGCCCGCGCACCGTCGGCACCGGGTCGTGCGGGAGGGGACTTTCCGTACGCACAGACAACCGCCTCGGAATATCGGAACAACGCGATGGTGCCGGGCAGGTCGATGCACCCGACAACAACTCATGGTGGCCCGCTCGCGGAGGCCTAACCAGGTGGTGTTCCAACTAGCATGAAACTTCGTCTCCCTGCCTCTGGCGTCGGCTGACAGCCTCGTTCCAGGCCGGGCGGTCATCTCCGGTCGGCCGCTACGCATCCCGTTCGCTCGTCACCAGGAGACAGCCTTGTCCACTTCCCCCTCTTCCCTTTCCGGCGCCCGTGTCGTGGTGATCGGCGGCTCGTCCGGCATCGGCAAGGCGGTGGCCGGGCAGGCCGCCGCCGCGGGTGCGCAGGTCGTCGTCGGCTCCCGCTCGAAGGACAAGCTGGAGCAGACCGCCAAGGAGATCGACGGCATCACCACCGGTGTCGTGGACGTGACCGACGAGGAGAGCGTCGCCGCCTTCTTCGCGGGCATCGACTCCCTCGACCACCTCGTCGTCTGCCCCGGCGACATGGCCGTCGGCTCCGTCTACGACGTGTCCCTCGACGCGGTGCGCGCCGCCCTCGACACCAAGATCGTCGGCCAGCTGCTGAGCGTTCGGCACGCCGGCAAGAAGATCTCGGGCCAGGGTTCGATCGTGCTGATCGCCGGTGCGGCCGGCTTCAAGTCGTACGCCGACATGAGCGCGACCGCCGCCGCCAACGCGGGCATCGGCGGCATGGGCCGCTCCCTCGCCGTGGAGCTCGCCCCGGTGCGCGTCAATGTCGTCGTCGGCGGTCTGATCGACACCCCGCTGTGGTCCTTCCTGCCCGAGGACGCCCGCGCCGGCCTCTTCGAGCAGACCGCGCAGAGCACCCCGGTGGGCCGCGTCGGACAGCCCGACGACGTCGCGGCGACGGTGCTGCACCTGCTGGAGAACACCTTCGTGACCGGCGCGGTGCTGCACGTCGACGGCGGCGGCATCGCTGAGCGAGGCGGCGCACGGCGGCGCGACGGGCCTGGCGGGCCCGCCGCGCCGCCGCGGCCGGCCGGCCGGATCACTGTGCTGCTGCTCGCGGCCGCGTGCGGTCTGTGCGTGGCCAACCTGTACTACCTCCAGCCGATCCTGCCCGAGCTCGCGGCCTCGCTGCACCGCACCCCCGGCTCGCTCACCTCGTCCGTGTCGGCCACTCAGTTCGGCTACGCCCTCGGCCTGTTGGCGCTGGTACCGCTGGGCGACGCCGTCGACCGCAGACGGCTGCTCACCGCTCTGGTGACCACGGCGGCCGCGGTGCTCGCGCTGATTCCCTGGGCCGACGGCGGGCTCCTCGTCGGCCTGTTCTTCCTGCTCGGCCTGGTGAGCGTGGCCGCCATGGTGATCGTGCCGCAGGCCGCGGGCATGGCACCGCCGGAGCGGCGCGGGCAGGTGGTGGGCACCGTGATGACCGGTGTCATCCTCGGCGCGCTGCTGTGCCGGACCTTCGCCGGCGTGGTGGCCGACCTCGTCGACTGGCGGGCCGTGTTCTGGGGGGCGTCGGCCCTGATGCTCGGGGTGGGCGTGATGCTGCGCCGCATCCTGCCCCCGCAGCCCGCCGTCACGCCGCTGACCCTGCGCGGGTACGCGGCACTCATCGGCTCGCTGTTCTCCCTGCTCCGGGCACGCCCGGTGATCGTGGAGCGCTGCCTGTACGGCGCCCTGGGGTTCGCCGCCTTCACCGTGCTGTGGACCGCCGTGCCGCTCCGCCTGATCCAGGGGCCCTACCACTACGGCTCCGCCGCGATCGGCGCGATGGGCCTCCTCGGCGCGGGTGGGGCCCTTGGTGCCAACCTGGCGGGCCGGTTCGCCGACCGGGGGCGTCAGCGGACCGTCAGTGCCGCCGCGTTCGCGCTCATCACCGTGTCGTTCGCCGTCGTGTCGGTCCTGTCGTCCTCACTGCTCATGCTCGGCACGGCGATTCTCCTGATCGACTTCGCGGTCCAGGCCGCGCACATCTCCAACCAGACGACGGTCTTCGCCCAGGTCGGCGACGAGATGCGCAGCCGCGTCACGACCGTCTACATGACCTGCTACTTCCTCGGCGGGGCAGCGGGCTCCGCGCTGACGGGTCCCCTCTGGGCGCACGGCGGCTGGCCGGACACCGCCCTGCTCGGCTGTGCCGCGGGCGCCGGCGCCCTGCTCCTGCTTCTCGGCCACGCGGCGGTGCGCCGCGCAGCGACCTCACGAAAGGCGATGGCGGCCATCGATGACTGACATATCCGACCCGGTCGTGGCGGCGCCCGGCATCCCGGCACAGGGCATCCCGGCGATCACCCCCGGAGACCCCCGCTACCTCTCCCTCACCACGCGGTCCCGCAACACGCGCTTCACCGGCCGGCCGGACCGGGTCCATGTGCCGCGTACCGCCGAAGAAGTGCGCCGGGCGGTGGCCGCCGCCGTCCGCGACGGGGCGCGGCTCGCGGTGCGGGGCGGCGGCCACGGCCTGGAGGGCCCTGGTGGACGATCCGGCGGTGCGCACCCTCATCGACCTCTCCGCGCTGGACGACATCACGTACGACGCAGGCCGGGCGGCCGTTCGGCATCGGGGCGGGCGCGCTGCTCGGCTCGGTCTACCGCTCCCTGTATCTGAACTGGGGCGTGGCCCTGCCCGGCGGCACCTGCCCCTCGGTCGGACTCGGCGGCTATGTCCAGGGCGGAGGCTTCGGCGCGCTGTGCAGGCAGCACGGGCTGATCGTTGACCACCTGGAGGCGGTGGAGGTCGTCGTCGCCGACAGCGCGGGGCAGGCCCGCACGGTGGTCGCCTCCCGTTCCCCCTCCGACCCGCACCATGATCTGTGGTGGGCGCACACCGGCGCGGGCGGCGGCAACTTCGGCGTGGTCACACGCTATTGGTTCCGCTCCCCGGAGGCGGTCTCGGACGCCCCGTGGGATGTACTGCCCCGGCCGCCGAAGACGGTCCTGTTCGCTTCGGCCGAATGGCCCTGGGAGTCGCTGAGCGAGCGGGACTTCGCCACGCTCGTCCGCAACCACGGCGACTGGCACGCCACGGAGGACGCCACCGACCCGACGTACGAGAGTCTGTACAGCGCCCTCTACCTCAACCAGCACGCGGTCGGCCGGATCACCCTCAGCGCGCAGCTGGACGGCTCGGCTCCGGGCGCCCGCAGCCGGCTCGAGGAGTACGTCGCCGCCATAGGCAGCGGTGTGCGGACCCCGTGCCGGATCACGTACACGCACATGCCCTGGCTGCGGGCCACGCAGCGGGACGTGGAGAACCGGGGAGAGCTGACACGATCCAAGAGCAAGGGTGCCTATCTGCGCCGGCCGTACGCGGCCGCCGAGACGGAGCTGCTCTTTCGGTATCTCTCCGACCCGGACTACGACGGTCACACCACGGTGGTGCTGTTCTCCTACGGCCGGAAGGTCAACGCCGTGGACCCCGCGGCGACCGCGGTCGCCCAGCGGGATTCGGTCCTCAAGAGCTATCTGGGGACCTATTGGACCGATCCCGCCGACGACGAGCGGCACATCCGCAGACTCCGGGAGCTCTACCGGGCTTTGTACGCGGAGACAGGCGGAGTACCCGTCTCCGACGCACGTACCGACGGCTCGTACATCAACTATCCGGACGTGGATCTGGCCGATCCGCGCTGGAACACCTCAGGCGTTCCTTGGAACAGGCTGTACTTCAAAGGGAATTACCCTCGGCTCCAGCGGGTCAAGGCCGTCTGGGATCCGCGGAACGTCTTCCGGCACGCTCTGTCGGTACGGGCGTCCGACTGAGCCACCGGTCGAGCGGAGCCGCACCCGGATCCGCGCCTCGACCAGGTCGCGGAAGCGGTCGATCAGCCGACTGTCCAGAACGGGCTGGTAGACGACGAGGGTGGCGTCCACGCCCGCGAGCCGCAGCTTCACGTATCCGAGTTCGATCCGACCCAGCGTCGGGTGGTCGAAGCAACGGACGGACGGCACGGACGGAGCCAGGTCGAGTCGCTCCCACAGTTCCCGGAATTCGGGGTGCTCGGCCTCCAGGTCTTCGATCATCTTCGCGTATGCGGGATGGGCGAGCTGATCGGCGGCCTGCGCGCGGAAAAGGGCCGCCGCTTCCAGGGCGTCCTGCTCCCAGTTCGGGTGCATTTCCCGGGCCCGTTCGTCGAACATCATCACGAGAGTGTTCCGACGGTAGTGCTCCAGGGATTCGAAATAGGGGAACAGTGCACAG
The DNA here is from genome assembly GCA_002027195.1 of Streptomyces sp. GKU 895. GTDB lineage: Bacteria > Actinomycetota > Actinomycetes > Streptomycetales > Streptomycetaceae > Streptomyces. Next base: position 7,676 of record MWJO01000027.1, read on the forward strand.
AACCCCTGATTCCAGGCCAGCACATCGAACCGATGATTCACGATGAAGGCGGGCAGCGGATCCTGGAATTCGAGGAAGGTCAGATACTGTTCCGGAATGTGCTCCCGCGAGCACGGCACCCGCCCCGCCGGCGGTAACTCGCCGGCCAGCCGGAACAGATGTCCGGTCTCCGTCGTGTCGAGCTGCAGGGCCCGCGCGAGACCGTTCAGGACCTGACTGGACACCCTGATCCTGCGGGCCTGTTCGAGCCACGTGTACCACGTCACACTCACGCCGGCGAGCTGTGCGAGTTCCTCTCTGCGCAGCCCCGGCGTACGACGGCGTCCGTACGAGTTCTTGATGCCGACGGCTTCCGGTGCAACCCGCTCGCGTCGGTTGCGAAGGAAGGCGGCGAGCTCTTTTCGTTGCTGCTCGGCAATTGCCATGGTGTACTCCCCGTCAACGTGATGCGGCCCCGTCGGATCACAACAGGGCACCTCGAGCCTACCCCCCTCAGCGTTACATGAGTGCAACAGGCATTGATCAAAACGCTCCCGCAAACACCCTGCGTTTGCAGGGTTTTTTGAAGGTTTTTAGCTTGCGGGTCCTGTGAAACTCCGACTTAATGCTCTTGACGTCTTCGTTTCTCATGGAGGGCGATCCGCGTTCGAGATGCGGGGCCAGATTTTACGCACGCGGGACCGCGCCGGGGCTGCGGTGCGGGTCCCGGGGAGCAGATGCTGTCTTCCGGACAATGGATGAACTTGTCGCCGGGGTGCACGGGTAAGGCGTGCCGGTCAGCCGGTGGGCAGGCCGATCTGGTCCCGTTCGAGCACGGAGCGGAGCTCCGAAAGGACCTGTACGACGACCGCTCCTGAGGGGCCGTCAAGGGTGGCCGCGGTCAGCTCGGTCAGCGTTTCGGTGAACGTCGCCTCCGCCGCCTCGAGGAGTTGCAGGCCGTCATCGGTCAGCTCCAGCAGGGATGAGCGACGATCCGATGGATTGGTTCGCCGCACGACCCATGCCTGCTTCTCCAGGCGGTCGACGCCCTTGCTGGTCGCACCGATCCCGATGGCGAACTCGGCGGCAAGGTCCGCCACCCGCGACCCAGGGCGGTCGCGCAGGAAGCGCAGGGACTCGAACTGCGAGGTGACGAGCCCGTGCCGCTCGCGAAGACGGTCGTTCAGCGCGTTGTAGAGGCGCGTCTCGCAGCGCACGAGGTCGTCGAAGAAGCCCGGGAGGTCGATCCGGCCATCGCTTGACTTGGATGCCATGGCATATATCTTAATCTACATGCCTAGGCATATAGTTCCTCGGCATGCACTCGAGATGGAGGCGGCAGTGAGCAGGCAACAGCGCGCGCAGATCGACGAGATGGTCCGGCATCCCCGGCCGAAGGCCCCTGGGTCGGTGGAGGAGCTCCGCGCCGGGTTCAGGGCGATGATGGCCGAAATGATCGTCCCGGCCGGGATCCGCACCCGGACCGCGACGCTCGGCGACCGGCCCGCGGTGCTCGTCGAACCGGCCGGCACTCCGAAAGCCGGGATCATCCTCTACTTCCACGGCGGCTCCTACGTGGTCGGCTCACCGGAGACGGCGATGTCGCTGACCGGGAACCTGGTGACCAGAACCGGGTTCAGGGCGTTCTCGCTGGACTACCGGCTCGCCCCTGAGCACCCGTTCCCGGCCGCGATCGAGGACGGACTCGGCGCCTACCGCGCACTTCTCGACGGCGGCGCAGATCCTTCGGCGATCGCGTTCGCCGGGGACTCCGCCGGTGGTGGCCTCACCGTCGCCGTCTGCCTCGCCGCTCGTGACGCGGGACTGCCCCTGCCCGCCGCGATCCTGGCGTTCTCGCCCGGACTCGACATGACCCGGACGGGCGAGAGCATGGACAACAAGGCGGGCATCGACCCGTTCTTCACACGTGAGGGCATGGAACACACCGGATCCATGTACCTCGCGGGCCAGGACCCGCACCAGCCCATGCTCAGCCCCGCCGTCTGCGCCGACCTGACCGGATTCCCCCCGATCCTGCTGCAGGCGGGCACCAACGAAATGCTCCTGGACGACTCCACCCGCATGGCCACCCGCGCCAGGGAAGCCGGGGTGGACGTCATCCTGGACGTCACCGCTGACGTTCCCCACGTCTTCCAGGCGTTCGCCGGAGTCCTGGACGAAGCCGACGAGGCCCTGGAGCGCGCCGCTCTCTTTCTCGGCCAGCGCGTCACGTCTGGAAGATCTGTTGATCCCCGATGACGGAGAGGAGCTGAAGCTTCTCGTAGCTCTCGCTGCCGGGGACGGCGGTGTAGACCAGCAGCATGTGTGACTGATCGGGGTCGAGAAGCACCTGGCAACTGAGCTCCAGATCGCCGATATCAGGGTGCACGTATCGCTTGGTGTCGTTGTAGCTGATACCGACTTCGTGTTCGTTCCAGACGGCGCGGAATTCTTCGCTGCGGGCCATGAGCAGCTGCTGGAGGTGTGCGGCCGGCGACTCGGGCCCGCGCAGGGTCACCAGTCGCCGCAGTCCGGAGGCGAAGACGCGGGAGTGCAGCGCGTGGTCGTCGGGGTGGTACAGGGCGCGGACGGCCGGGTCGGTGAACCAGCGGTAGCCGATGCTGCGGGCCGGGCCGGTGTAGTGGGTGAGGTCGCCGGTGAGCGCGACGGCGAGCGGGGTCTGCCGGAGCGTCTCGCCGAGCTCGGTGACGATTTCGGCCGGGGTGTCGGTGAGCCGGTCGAAGATGCGCAGCAGACCCGGACTGATGTGTTCGCTGGTGGCGCCCCTGGTGGGTGGGTTGTGCCCGGCGAGGCGGAACAGGTGGTCGCGTTCGTCGAGGGACAGATGCAGACCCTGTGCGATCGACGCGATCATCTGCTCGGACGGGCGCGGTCCGCGCTCCCGCTCCAGCCGGCTGTAGTAGTCGGCGGAGATGTGGCAGATCGCGGCGACCTCCTCCCGGCGCAGACCGGCTGTCCTACGCCGCCGGCCCCGTGGAAGGCCGACGTCCTCGGGCTGCAGTGACTCCCGGCGGCGACGCAGGAACTCGGCGAGCCCGCCTCGATCGATCACGGCTTTCCTCCCTGAGCGCCAGTGCTCTTTCGTTCTACCACCCGTGCCGAACCGGAGCCTGGGCTTGTCGATCCCCCCTTGGGCGGCCCTCCTCGGCCGGCCCAGCCTCGGATCGAGAGGCCGTGGATACCGGCGCTGATCAGGTGCAGCTTTGAACCGCATGGCCGTAGGCAGCGACGAGAGAAGCGAGGAAGACCCATGGCACGTACCCGACCGGACATCACCGTTCCGGACCTTTCCGGGAAGCTGGCCGTCGTCACCGGCGCCAGCGACGGTGTCGGACTGGTGCTGGCCGGCCGGCTGGCCGCCGCCGGCGCCGAGGTCGTCATGCCCGTCCGCAACCGTCACAAGGGCGAGGCGGCGATCGCCGAGGTCAAGCGGCAGCACCCGCAGGCGGTCCTGTCGCTGCGCGACCTCGACCTGTCGTCGTTGAGCTCGGTCGCCGCGCTGGGCGCCGCCCTCGTCGCCGAGAACCGTCCGATCCACATCCTGGTCAACAACGCCGGCGTGATGACGCCACCGGACCGGCAGACCACCGCGGACGGGTTCGAATTGCAGTTCGGCAGCAATCATCTGGGTCACTTCGCGCTGGTCTCCCACCTGCTGCCGCTGCTGCGCGCGGGCGCGCGCGGGTGACCAGTCAGCTCAGCGTCGCCGCCAACGAGGGCTCCATCAACTGGGACGACCCGAACTGGGAGCGGTCCTACAACGGCCGCCGCGCGTACAGTCAGTCGAAGATCGCGTTCGGTCTCTTCGCCCTGGAACTGGACGTCCGCAGCCGGACCGCGGACTGGGGGATCACCAGCAACATCTCCCACCCCGGTATCGCACCCACCAGCCTGCTGGCGGCCCGCCCCGAGGTCGGCCGGTCAAGGGACACCACGGCCGTACGCATGATCCGCCTGCTGTCCCGCCGCGGCATCCTCGGCACGGTGGACAGCGCGGCACTGCCGGCCCTGTACGCCGCCACCTCCCCGGACGCACGCGGGGGCCGGTTCTACGGGCCCAGCGGCTTCCAGCACCTGTCCGGCGCGCCCGCCGAACAGCCCCTCTACTCCCGGCTCCGCGATCAGGAGGAGGCCCGGCGCGTCTGGCAGATCTCCGAAGACCTCACCCGCGCCACCTTCCCGGCGCTGTCCGGCGCCGACCCCAGGGGCGGCAGGTGAGGCGGTACCGGCCCAGGCGCACGGACGGCTCCGGGACGGGGCTCATCGGACCGCTGTCTCCTGCGCCGCCACCGAGGCGGGGCGCCAGCCCAACTCCGGTGCGATCAGGCGCTGTACGTCATGGAGGATCTGTTCGTACTCCTCCCGGTGGAACTCGTACGGCAGCTCCAGCCGCAGCTCCGACACCTGCGCGAGGACCGGATCGGCGGTGAGCTGTTCGAGGATCTGCTCGGCGGTGCCGACCACGTCCGGGGCGAACAGGGTCCGTTTCGGGCCCTGGGGCGCCAGGGTCCGTTCGTGGCGGCCGGCGGCGTAGGCGCGGTAGCGGGCCCGGCCGGCCGCGTCGGCGCTGTCGAAGGGCACGACGACCCGGCCCAGCGCGACCCGGGCCGCGGTGCCCGGGGAGATCGTGCGACGGTACTCGGCCAGCAGTTTGAGCTGGGCCGTGGTGAAGTCGTCGGTGCCCTCGCCGGTGACGATGTTGCCGGACAGCAGGCTCAGCCCGTGCTCGGCCGCCCAGCGGGCCGACCGCAGGCTGCCGCCGCCGTACCAAATGCGCTGCACCAGGCCGGGGTTGTGCGGTTGCAGGCGCGGGCGCTGGACGTTGCCCGGGGAGTGGATGACGGTGGCCGGACCGCCGAGGTAGTCGCCCCGGAGGTTGTCGAGGACACGGGCGATCCTGCCGTACGACAGGTCGAAGCCGCGCCAGTCACCGTCGTGCACGAGATCGCCCAGCAGGTCGGCGTGCGGCATCCCGGTGCTGAAGCCGACCTGGAGCCGTCCCCGGGACAGGACGTCGGCCAGCGCGAGGTCCTCGGCGAGGCGGAAGGGGTTCTCGTAGCCGATCGGGATGACCGCCGTGCCCAGTTCGATCCGCTCGGTGCGCTGGCCGGCCGCGGCGAGGAACACGGCCGCAGATCCGACGCCGTGTTCGAGGTGGCGCTGCCTGATCCAGGCACCGTCGAACCCCAACCGCTCGCCGTACTCGAAGAGTTGGAGCGTCTCCTCCAGGCCCGTGTACGGGTCGTCGTCGGCGAAGTTGCCCGGGGTGAGGAAGGCCAGTGACGTGATGGTGGGAGTGCTCATACGACCCTCAGCTCGTGGTGGATTCGACGGTGGCGGCGGGGGAGGGGGCGCGGCCGCCGGGGATCGCCGCGAGCAGTTCGCGGGTGTATGCGTGGCCGGGGCGGGTGAACAGTTCCTCCGGCGGGCCCGACTCGACGATCCGGCCGGCCCGCATGACGGCGACCTGGTGGGCGATCTGCCGTACGACGGCCAGGTCGTGGGAGATGAACAGGTACGCCACCCCGGTGTCGGCCTGCAACTCGGCCAGCAGCTCCAGGACTTGGGCCTGCACGGACACGTCGAGCGCGGAGACCGGCTCGTCGCACACCACCAGGTCGGGGGAGAGGGCGAGGGCGCGGGCGATCGCCACGCGCTGCCGCTGACCACCCGACAACTCCGCCGGACGGCGCTCCAGCGTGGCGGCGGGAAGCGCCACCCGGTCCAGCAGCTCGCGGGCCCGGGCGAGCCGGGAGGCGCGGTCGCCGACCTTGAAGGCGCGCAGCGGCTCGGTGATCACCTCGCCGATGGAGAAGCGCGGGTCGAGGGAGGCGTACGGGTTCTGGTACACCAGCTGGGCGCGGCGGCGCAGCTCTCTGGCCCGGGCGCCGCGCGCGGTGGTGATGTCGGTGCCGTCGAACAGGATGTGTCCGGCGCTCGCGTCGGTGAGCCGGAGGGCCAGGCGGGCGGTGGTGGACTTGCCCGAGCCCGACTCGCCGACCAGCGCCAGGGTCCGACCGCGGTGCAGCGTGAAGCTGACGTCGTCGACCGCGCGCAGGACCTGGGGCCCGTCCCCGGTGCGGGGCAGCCGGAACTCCTTGACCAGATGGCGCGCTTCGACCAAGGGGACCGCATCCGCCTTCGGCGCGGCGGCTGGGGTGCGGGGCCGGGGAGTGGTCAAGCTCGGTGCGCTGGCCAGCAGTCGGCGGGTGTACTCGTGCCGGGGGTCGGCGAGGACGTCACGGGTCGGGCCCGCTTCCACGACCCTGCCCTGCTCCATGACCACCAGGCGCTGTGCCCGGTCGGCGGCGACCCCCAGGTCGTGGGTGACGAGCAGGACCGCCGTGCCCGACTCCTCGGTGAGGTGCTGGAGATGGTCGAGGATGACCCGCTGCACGGTGACGTCGAGCGCGCTGGTGGGCTCGTCGGCGATGATCAGCTCGGGTTTCGCCGCGATGGCGATGGCGATCAGGGCGCGTTGCCGCATGCCGCCGGACAGTTCGTGCGGGTACTGCCGGGCCCGGACGGCCGCGTCGGGCAGTCCGGCCCGGTCCAGGACGGCGATCGCCTCCACCGGGGCCGAGCGTCGGGTCGCCAGCCCATGGATGCGGAGCACCTCGGCGACCTGTTCGCCGATCCGCTTGACGGGGTTGAGGGAGACCGTCGGGTCCTGGGGAACCAGTCCGATCCGCGCTCCGCGCACGGTGCGCAGCTCCGCCTCCGACAGGGTGACCAGGTCGTGGCGGCCGAAGCGGACCGTGCCCGCGTCGATGGTGGCGTTGGCCGCGAGCAGGCGGGTGACGGCGTGCGCGGTCGTGCTCTTGCCGGAGCCGGACTCGCCTACCACGGCGGTCACTTGTCCCGGCAGGACGTCGAGGTCCACGCCTCGGACGGCCGGGACCGCGCCGCCGCGGGTGCGGTACGACACGGACAGGCCCCGTATCTCCAGCAGGGGTGTGGTCACGTCCTCACCGTTCTCACGTTCGTCGGTCATCGCCGCCGGGACCATTCGCCGTCCAGCGCCCGGGCGATGCGGTTGGTGGCCAGTACGGTCGCCGCGATCGCAAGGCCGGGCAGCGCGGTCAGCCACCAGGCGTTGGCGAGGTAGTTGCGGCCGTCGGAGATCAACGTCCCCCACTCCGGGGCGGGCGGCGGCGCGCCGTAGCCGAGGAAGCTCAGGGCCGACACGGCCAGGATGGAGGCGCCGAAGTCCAAGGTGGCCAGGACGATCACCGGGCCCGCGGCGTTGGGCAGCACATGCCGGCCCAGGACCGCGTACCAGCGGGCGCCGCTCGCGCGCGATGCTTCGACGAACACCGCCTGCCGCACCCGCAGCACCTCGGCGCGCGCCACCCGGGCGAACGAGGCGACGCTGGCGATGCCGACCGCGACCGCCACCTTCACCGTCCCGTAGCCGAGCGCGGTGACCAGGGCGAGGGACAGGAACAGCGCGGGGATGGAGAGGAGGACGTCGACGAAGCGCATCAGGACGTCGTCCACCCAGCGGCCGACGAACCCGGCGACCACGCCGAGCAGTCCGCCGACCACGAACGCGACCAGGACCGCGATGAGCGTTGCCTTCAGGGAGAGTTGGGCACCGTGCACGACCCGGGAGAAGACGTCGCGGCCCAGTTCGTCCGTGCCGAACCAGTGACTGCCGCTCGGGGCGCGGAAGTTCTCCGAGGGCACCCCCTTCAACGGGTCCTGCGAGGTGAACAGGTCCGGCCAGAACGAGGCCAGCACCACCAGGACGAGAACGGCACCCGACAGCAGCAGACCGGGGCGGCGCAGCAGGAACCGTCCCACGCCCGCGCCACGGCCCGGTGCGGAGGACGGTTCCGGTCCTGTCTCGACCGGCCGGGCGAGGCCCAGGGCGGCCTCGGCCGGGTCGTCGATGTCGTCGACAAGGCTCTGACTCATACCAAGCTCGCCCTTCTGTTCGAGGCCACCACGATCCGCGGGTCGAGCAGCGGGTAGACCAGGTCGACGAGCAGGTTCGTCGCCACGAAGATCAGCGCTCCGAACACCACCACCCCCTGGACCACCGGGATGTCCTGCACCGTGACCGCCGCGGCGGTCACCCGGCCGAGGCCGTCGCGGGAGAACACCGTCTCGACCACCACCGAACCGGCGATCAGCTGCCCCACCAGCAGGCCGACGACCGTCAGCGCGGGCAGCGACGCGTTGCGCAGCGCGTGCCGCAGATGCACCCGCCACCGGCCGGCGCCCTTGGCCCGGGCGGTCTCCACATAGGCCTGGTCCAGCGCGGTGAGCAGGCTCTTGGCCAGCACCTGGGCGACGAGCGCGCCCGTCGGGATCGCCAGCGTCAGCGCGGGCAGCACCAGCCCTCGCAGCCCGTCGTTGCCGAACGCCGGGAACCAGTGCAGCCGGAAGGAGAAGACCTCCACGAGCAGGAGCCCCACCCAGAACGTCGGGACCGACACCCCCAGCGGGGGCAGCGACAGCAGGAGCTGCCGCAGCCACCGCTGTGAGGTGTACGTCGCCACCACCGCGAGGCCCCCGCCGAGCAGTACCGCCAACAGCAGTGCGGCACCGGTCAGTTGGAGGGTCTGGGGCAGCGCCTCGGCGAGCGTGGAGGTCACCGGGCGGCCCGTGGAGACCGCGTCGCCGAAGTCCCCGCGCACCGCCCGGCCCAGATAGTCGGCGTACTGCGCCAGGATCGGCTTGTCGAAGCCGTACTCGTGCCGCAGCGCGGCCAGCCGGGCCGGGTCGACGTCCCCCGAGTCCATCCCGGCACCGGCCATCGCGGTGACCGGGTCACCGGGCAGGAAGTCCAGCACCAGGAACGACAGCGTGTACGCCGCCCACAGCACCCCGACCGCCTGCGCCAGACGCTTGATCACATAGCGGCGCACGCGCTAGCCGATCCAGGTGTCGTGCAGCTGGATGCGGCTGCCCGAGTCGAAGGCGAGGTCGTGCACCTTGTTCGTCACGGCCAGCTGGGTCTGGAGCTCCACCACCGGCACGTTGTACGCGTTCTGCACGATCAGCTTCTGCGCGTCGGCCACGAGCTGCTTGCGCTTGGCGGTATCCGTGGTCGCGGCCTGTCCGGAAAGCACCGTATCGAGCGAACTGGCGGGCAGGCGGTAGAAGTTGGCCAGCTTGCTGGAGAAGGAACTGCGCAGGATGTCGGGGTCGGCGCGGGTCACGTTGCCCCACACCAGGTCGTAGTCGCCGCCCTGGAGGGTGGTGGCGAACTGGCTGACCTGGCCCTGCTTGAGCGTCACGTCGATCCCGACGGCCTTCAGCTGCTGCTGGACGAGTTCCAGTGCGGGCTGGTTGGTGGCCGCGTTGGGGAACCAGCTGATGGCCAGGCTCAGCTTCTTGCCCCCCTTGGCGCGGATCATCCCGTCACCGCCCGCCTTCCAACCGGCCTCGTCCAGCAGGGACTTGGCCTTGGCCGCGTCGAAGGCGAGGTCCGTGGAGAGGTCGGCGTAGTCGGGCGTGGTGTGTGCCAGGACGCTGGTCGCCGGCTTGGTGCCGGTGGGGAAGACGGTGTCGGCGACCTGCTTGCGGTCGAGGGCGGCCAGGATCGCCTGGCGCACCTTCACGTCCTTCAGGACGGGCCGCGCGTTGTTGATGCCCAGCCCGAACACCACGCCCGGGTTGGCCCGGCGCAGGAGCGTGACCTGGCCGCCCTGGAGCGCCGCCTCGTTGGCCTTGCCGACGCTGCTGATCGCGTCCACCTGACCGGACTGGAGACTGCGGCCCGCACGCCCGCCTCGGGCACCACCTTGAACACGAGCTTGTCCAGGTAGGCCTCACCCTTCTTGGACCACAGCGAGGAGCCCCAGTCGTAACCGGCGCGCTTGGCCAGGGTGATCGACTGGTTCTGCACATACTGCTTCAGCACGAACGGCCCCGACCCGACCACGCCGTCACTGCACTTCTGCTGCGGGGTCTTCTTCACGCTCGCCGACGACTCGATGCCCAGCGAGTGGGTCGAAGTCGCCTGGAGGAACTGGGCGTTGGGCTCCTTGAAGGACACCTTGACGGTGAGCGGGTCCACCGCCGTGGTGCTCTTGACGCTGCTCAGATAGCCCTGGGCGAGGACGCCGAGGGCGCCGAGCTTCGGCACCGCGTCGAAGTTGTCCTTGACGACCTGCGCGGTCAGCTTGGAGCCGTCGCTGAAGGTGACCCCCGAGCGCAGATGGAACGTGAACTCGGTGGCGTCGGAGTTGATGTCCCAGCTCTTGGCCAGCCAGGGCACGATCTTGCCGGTCTCGGGGTCCTGGTCGGTGAGGGAGTCCACGGTCTGGCGTACCGAGTAGATGCTCTCGTTGCTGCCGACCTGCTGCGGGTCCACGCAGCCGGCATCCGAACCGACCGCGAACGTCAGGGTGCCGCCGGACTTCGGCTTGCCGCTGTCGTTGCCGGAGCCGCCCCCGTCGGAGCCGGATCCGCAGGCGGTCAGCAGCACGCCGGCGGTGAGAAGGGCGGTCAGCGACGCCCATCGGGAGGTTCTGAAATCCGGAAGTGCTGTCACGGGGTGGTTCTCCTCATGTGTGTCACCAGGCACGGGGTGCCGTACGCGGCACGGGCGTGCATGGGAGTGCGGCCCCGGCCGACGTGGTGCCGGTGACGGGGGAGCGCTGTGCAAGCAAAGACCAGCTGGGAAAAGGAGATCCGGCAGAAGTGCGGATCAGACGGAGAGGAGTGCGGCGACGACCGGTGCCGGACGTCGACCGGCGGACGGAATGTCCGTCAGAGCGTCAGGCCTGACACAGGCAGCTGGTCGAACGCTTCAGATCGATGTGCCGGCGGCGCGAGAGCCGGGAGAACACCACGGCGACGGCGAAGGAGGCACTGAGGTCATCGCTGTGACGACGCATGCCGGTCCTCCCCATCCCGGCCCCGCTCAAGGGGCCACGCGCTTGCGGGGATCGCCGGTGATCCCGCCGGGCTTTCACCTGGAGCACCCCACCGCGCGGGAGGGTTGCCGGTCAGCGAGCCAGGGCTTGACGCTGACACTCAATGCCGTTCGTGATCGTACGGAGCGGACTTGTCGAACGTCAATGCCGCAACTGGACGACCCGTTCCTGTACGAGCTTCACACGGTGGCCGCAGGGTGTCCGTGGATCTGGGCACGGCGGCGAGGCGAGCGGCATCGGGTGAGCGATGCCCAGTGGGGTCCGACCGGGTCGGTGCCCAGGCCGTGCGCCGGATGCGAACTCGCGCCGTTTTCACCGCCGTTGTGCCGCGCAGGGTCGAGGGGGTGCGGCGTTCGGTCGCCGCGAACTGGGGTGCGGTGAAGTCCGCCGCGCCGCGCGGGCGGGGGAACGGAGCTTCGACGCGGTCCACGACCGTGGCGGGGCGCGGGGACAGCACATGGACGGTGTCCGCGAGCAGGACCGCCTCGTGGAGGTCGCGGGTGGCCACGACGACGTTCCAGTGGTGGCGTTGCCACATCTCGGTCGGCCGCAGCTGCCGGTGGCTCGGCGACCCGGCGCTCCTCCACCGGTCTTCGTCCACCCGAGTCTGGATACGGCCGTCGCACCGCTGCCCGAGTTCGCCGACCCGGACGGCTCCGACTTCGAACCCGTCGGTGGGGGAACGGGCCGGCGGTAACGTCGAGGCGTACCTGCGCGTGTTCGGCCGTCCCGAGCAACTCGCGTTCTGGCGCGAGAACCGCCCGTACGTCGCCGACGTCACCGCGTTCGCCGGCCGGAGGAGAGCCGCTCATGACCACGTTCCCCACCGCACAGGGCGTGCGGACCACCCCGGAAGGCCTCCTGTGGGAACCCAGCGAGCGCTGGGTACGCGGCCGCAAGGGCGAGGTCACGGTCGTCGACAGCCGCCACCCCGTCCTGGTCTGGGAACCGGGTGTCCCCGTCCCGCTGTACGCCTTCCCGCGCGCGGAGGTCCGCGAGGACCTGCTCCGCCCCGCGAAGAACCCCCCGATGGGAACCCACACCGGCTCGCAGATCTTCTACGACCTCGACGTCGACGGCGACCTGCTGGAGAACGCGGCCTGGACCTTCCCGGCCGCCGACCTCGCCGATCACATCGCCTTCGAATGGTTCCGGCGCGTGGGCCGGGGCCTCGACCACTGGTACGAGGAGGAGGAAGAGATCTTCATCCACCCCCGCGACCCGCACAAACGCGTCGACGCCATCGCGAGCAGTCGCCACGTCGTGGTCGAGATCGACGGCACGGTCGTCGCGGACACCCATCGCCCCGTGCTGCTGTTCGAGACCGGCCTGCCCACGCGCTACTACATCCCGCGCGAGGACGTCCGCCTCGACCTGCTGACCCCCACCGACCACCACACCGGCTGCCCCTACAAGGGGACCGCCGAGTACTGGTCATGGCAGGGCGGGACCGACATCCCCCGGAACCTCGTCTGGAGCTACCCGGAACCCCTGCCGGCGGTCGGCGCCATCCAGGGACTGCTCGCCTTCTACAACGAGGCGGTCGACATCACCGTCGACGACGAACGCCTCGAGCGCCCGGTCACCCACTTCAGCAACACGCTCGCAAAGTGAGCACGGGCGAGGCCAAGCCGTCGGAGCGCTGAACAGGGGCGCCGCACGTCGACCGATCCTGACCCGCAAGCCGCCGAACGAGCCAGGCGCCGCGCTCCGGCCGACGACGACCATGGCGTGCCGATCGCGCCTGACACCCGCGCCTCCACGTCGGAACACAGTGCGTCGCTTTTCAGCCATGCCTCCCTGACGTCCCTGTACGGAAAGGTACTTCCCTACCCAGGCATGCACCTGACATCTTGCTCCCACCACTGGTTTCGTACGGCCCGGTCAGTGCCACCAGCACGGCCGGGCCGTCTACGGAGGACGCATTGATACCCCACAGATCCAGCCGACCGAGACGCACGCTGGTGCTGGCGGCCACCCTCGGCGCCGCCCTCGCGCTCGGTGCCCCGGGCGCCCTCGCGGGCACGCTTCCGGTCGTCCCCTCCGCCGCCCCGGCCGCCAAGGCGCCCGCGCCGGCCGCGAAGTCCCACGCTTCGGCCGCCACGTCGGCTTCGCAGAGTGCGGCCTGGGTTGCCGGCACGCGCGCCTACCTCGTGATCACCGCGCCCGGTGACACTTCGGCGGTCCGCTCGGCGATCACGGCCAACGGCGGCACCGTCTTCTCGAGCTTCGACGCCATCGGTGTGATCGTCGCCCACTCGGCGTCCGGCACCTTCGCCGCCACCATGCGCGGCGTCACCGGTGTGCAGCAGGTCGGCGCCACACGTACCTCGGACGTCCCGGCCGACGCCTACAACCCGGCGCTCCCGGCCAACCCGGCCCAGTCCTCGACGCCGGCCGGAGAGCCGGTCCGGGCCGACATGAGCCAGATCAAGGCCGACCAGGCCTGGGCCGTGAACCCGGGCTCCGCCTCCGTCAAGGTAGGCATCCTGGACACCGGTGTGGACGACCAGCACCAGGACCTGGCGCCCAACTTCGACGCGGCCGACTCGGTCTCCTGCGCCTACGGCAAGCCCGACACCCGTACCGGCGCGTGGCGGGACGTCGACACGCACGGCACCCACGTGGCGGGCACCGTCGCCGCGGCCAAGAACGGCAAGGGCGTTGTCGGTGTGGCCCCCGGGGTGAAGATCGCGGCGGTGCGTGTCGCCGAGCCGGGCAACTCCTTCTTCTTCGCCGAGAACACCATCTGCGGCTTCGTCTGGGCCGGTGACCACGGCTTCAAGGTCACCAACAACAGCTATTACACGGACCCGTGGCAGTTCAACTGCCCGGACAACATCGACCAGGCCGCCATCATCGAGGGCGTCAAGCGCGCCCAGGAGTACGCCGAGAGCAAGGGCTCCCTCCAGATCGCCGCCGCGGGCAACGAGAACTACGACCTCGCCCACAAGACGACCGACTCCGCGAGCCCGAACGACTCGACGCCGGTCACCCGCACCATCACCAACGCCTGCCTCGACATCCCGACCGAGCTGCCGGGCGTGGTCACGGTCGCGGCCAACGGCACCGGTGTCACCAAGGCCTCGTTCTCCAACTACGGCCAGGGCGTCATCGACGTCGCTGCGCCGGGCAGCAACGTGTACTCCACCGTCCCCGGCGGCGGTTACGGCAGCAAGAGCGGCACCTCGATGGCCACCCCGCACGTGGTCGGTGTGGCGGCACTCATCGCCAGCGCCAACCCGGGCATCACGCCTGCGCAGATCCGCGCCAAGCTGGCCGAGCAGGCCAACGACATCGCCTGCCCCTCGGACAGCCGCTGCACGGGCACCACGGCCAACAACTCCTTCTTCGGCGAGGGACAGGTCGACGCCCTCAAGGCCGTCGGGGCCACCCCGCCGCCCGGCAAGTACTTCGAGAACCTCGCGGACTTCGCCATCAGCGACAACGCGACCGTGGAGAGCCCGATCGCCGTGACGGGTGTGACCGGCAACGCCCCGGCCACCCTCAAGGTGGGTGTAGACATCAAGCACACCTACATCGGTGACCTCAAGGTCGACCTGGTGGCGCCGGACGGCACCGTCTACACACTGCACAACCGCGCGGGCGGCAGCGCCGACAACATCGCCCAGACCTACACCGTGGACGCCTCCTCGGAGGTCGCCAACGGCACCTGGAAGCTGCGCGTCAACGACAACGCCGCCTCCGACACGGGCAAGATCGACGCCTGGAACCTGACCTTCTAGCACAGGTCCGGGTACGAACTGCCGGGCAGCGAAAGGAACATGGGCCTCGGCGGCGGTGTACGCCGCAGCCAGGGCGACCATGCCGGAGGCGCCCGCCGCGGCCCGCCCACGGAGGGCGGGCCGCGCTGGTCGACTGCTTGTGGGCGCCGGCGACCATGGCCACCGTCACGGTGTCGCCGTCACCGCCGCGACCGCGGTCCCGGCGCCTGCGACCGACTGCTCCAAGTGGGCTGCATTCGTAGGGGAGTTCGCGTCCCGGGTTCGAGGACGCGGCGCATCCGGGACCTCTCCGTGAGGCGAGGCCGAAAACCGACGCCGTCTGTGCCGATATGCCCGCCCGGCAAGGTCAATTCCAGCCGTTGCTTTGGCATTCCCATGACAAAACTGTGCGCGCGATGCCACTCTTCTGCGGAAGTTCACGCTTCCTTGACGGAATCCCCACACGGAGCAAGCCTCCGCCCTCCACCCCCCACCTCCTTCAACCCGCATGCCGTGCAGCACTCCGGACCGGCACACACCGCCGCTCCGTCACCGCCACGACCCCCCCACCACGGGCCGTCCGTTGTATCGAAGGAGAACCCGTTGCCCCAGCGACGCCGCGCTCTCATCGGGCGCAGACACACCACCGTCCTCGCCTTCACGGCCATAGGCTCCCTGCTCGCCCTCGCCGCCCCAGGTCTCGCCACCGCGGCCCCGACGCACCCCGGCCCCACGAAGATCACCGCCACCCCCAGGGCCGGCGCCGCCCAGTCGTCCCTGACGCCCGCCCGCCGCGCCGCCCTCATCAAGAGCGCCCGGTCCGCAGCGCCCCGCACAGCACAGCGGATCGGCCTCGGCGCCCAGGAGAAGCTCGTCGTCAAGGACGTCATCAAGGACGCCGACGGCACCACGCACACCCGTTACGAGCGCACCTACGCGGGGTTGCCCGTCCTGGGCGGTGACCTGGTCGTCCACGACAAGAGCGGTCGTACGACCGTCACCAAGGCGAGCCCCGCCCGACTCCAGGTCCCCTCGCTCCACCCGAAGCTCACCGCCGCCGGTGCCGCCACCAAGGCCCTCGGCATCTCGAAGAAGACCAAGGTCAAGGGAGCCGAGACGGAACAGGCGCCCCGCCTGGTGGTCTGGGCCGGGACCGGCAAGCCCGTGCTGGCCTGGGAGACCCTCGTCGAGGGCGTCCAGAAGGACGGCACCCCCAGCGAACTCCAGGTCGTCACCGACGCCGGCACCGGCAAGGAACTCCTGGCCGCCGAGCACGTCCACACCGGCACCGGCACCGGCCAGTACGCCGGCGAGGTCCCCCTCGGCACCACCCTGTCCGGTTCGACGTACCAGCTCGTCGACCCCGATCGCGCCGGGCAGCGGACGTACGACCTCAACCAGGGCACCTCGGGCACCGGCACCCTGTTCACGGACGACAACGATGTCTGGGGCAACGGCCTGCCGTCCAACCGTCAGACCGCCGGTGTCGACGTGGCGTTCGGCGCGGCGGCCACCTGGGACTACTACAAGGAGACCTACGGCCGCAACGGCATCCGCAACGACGGTGTCGCCGCCTACAGCCGCGCCCACTACGGCAGCAACTACGTCAACGCCTTCTGGCAGGACTCCTGCTTCTGCATGACGTACGGCGACGGCTCGGGCAACACCCACCCGCTGACCGCGCTCGACGTGGCGGCCCACGAGATGAGCCACGGTGTCACGGCGGCCACCGCGGGACTGAACTACTCGGGGGAGTCCGGCGGGCTCAACGAGGCGACCTCCGACATCTTCGCCGCCGCCGTCGAGTTCTACGAGAACCTTCCGGCCGACCCCGGCGACTACCTCGTCGGCGAGAAGATCGACATCAACGGTGACGGCACACCGCTGCGTTACATGGACAAGCCCTCCAAGGACGGTGACTCCCGGGACAGTTGGAGCTCCACCCTCGGCGGCATCGACGTCCACTACTCCTCGGGCCCCGCGAACCACTTCTTCTATCTGCTCTCCGAGGGCAGCGGCGCCAAGACCGTCAACGGCGTGGCCTACGACAGCCCGACCTACGACGGCCGGCCCGTCACCGGCATCGGCATCCAGAACGCCGCCGCGATCTGGTACCGCGCGCTGACGACGTACATGACCTCCACGACCAACTACGCCGGCGCCCGCACCGCCACCCTGTCGGCCGCGAGCGACCTGTTCGGCGCCTACAGCCCGACCTACCTCGCCGTCGCCGACGCCTGGGCCGCGATCAACGTCGGCAACCGCATCGCCCTCGGCGTCAACCTCGCGCCGACCGCCGACCAGATCAGCGGCATCAACCAGAGCGTCAGCCTCCAACTCGACGCCTACACCACCAACACCGGCGCCGCCCTGACCTACGAGGCCACCGGACTGCCCGCCGGCCTCAGCATCAGCCCGACCGGTCTGATCAGCGGCACCCCGACGACCGTCGGCACCAGTGACGTCACGATCACCGTGACCGACAGCACCGGGGCGACCGCCACGGACACCTTCACCTGGAAGATCGGCTACGTCTACGCCAGCACCACCCGCGTCGACATCCCCGACGTCGGGCCCGCCGTGGAGTCACCGCTGACCATCACCGGCCGCGACGGCAACGCCTCCGCGACCACCTCGGTCTACGTCAACATCGTCCACACCTACCGCGGTGACCTCACGGTCGACCTCGTCGGCCCCAACGGCACCGTCTACTCCCTGCTCAACCGCAGCGGCGGCTCCGCCGACAACGTCGACCAGACCTTCACCGTCGACGCCTCCGCGCAACCGATCAACGGCACTTGGACCCTGCGCGTGCAGGACTGGGCAGCCATCGACGTCGGGTACATCGCCCGCTGGCAGCTGACCCCCTGACATCCGGTCCCACCGAACGACGCCGCCCGGATCCCCGATCCGGGCGGCGCCGATGTTACGGCGGCGACATGCTGGGCACTGCTGAACGCCGGGGCGGACGACGAGAAGGGGCCGTCATGGTGGAGTCGTCGCAGGACGTCACGGTCGTTGCTCTCCTGGCGGATCCGGACGCGCCGACAGAGGTCGCGCGGCGCATGGCCCGGCAGTTGCCCGCTCGACTCGCGGACGCCTCCGGTCGGCACCGACGGTTCGACGTCGAGGTCGTGAGCGAGCCTTTCACCGCAGGCACCGAGGACCCGACTGTACTGACACGACGGCTCATGGACCGTGTCGGTGAGGAGAGGTGGAACATCGTAGTAGCCCTCACCGACCTGCCGTTGCACTCCCGGGGGCACAAGCTCGTCGTGGATCTGAGCCATGAACACGGTCTGGCGCTCCTGTCCCTCCCCTCGCTGGGCGGACTGCGTTTCGAGAGCAAGGCCCGGTGGGCGGTCGAAGGGGCCGTGCTCAGCCTGGCGGACGCGCAAGCTGAGGCCGTGGGGGCCGGGCACCGTGGGCCGTTGGCCGATTTCACCGGTCGCCTGTCATCGGTTCACCAGGCCCCGGTCGGTGACGACGAGGCGGCGGATCTCCGGTACGTCGTCGGCGGGCTCGGCGGTTATCTGAGGGTGCTCGGCGGTATGGTCCGGGCCAATCGGCCGTGGCGGTTGGTCCCGGGCCTGTCGAAGGCCCTCGCGGCCGCACTCGCGGCAGGAGCGATCGCCATCGTGAACTCCACCATCTGGAGTCTGGCCGTGTCCCTCGACACCCCACGACTCGTGATCGCCACGGTCGGATCCGTCGCACTCATGATCGGCTGGCTGATCGTGGACGCGCACCTGTGGCATCGAGCGGCAGGGCACTCGCCGGAGGAGAGGAAGCGGGCGGTCCTCTACAACGCGTCCACGGTCGTGACCGTGTGCATCGGAGTGCTCATCTGCTACGTGGGGTTGCTCCTCATCTCGTTGCTGTGGGCGCTTTTCATCCTCAACGGCCCGGTGTTCGCCTCCATGACGCGAACTCCGCTGCACGCCGCGGAGTACTGGACGCTGGCCTGGTTCGTCGCTTCGGTCGCCACGGTGGGCGGTGCGCTGGGATCGGGTCTGGAGAGTGACGAGGCGATCCGCTCGGCCGCCTACTCCAAGCGTGAACAGGAGCGTCGCCGCACGCTCGAGGACGATGACTAGCGGGTGACCGGACTCGGAGAGGCGATCCTCGACCGCTGGTGGTCCGGTACAAAAGGGTCGGCTGATCGATCGGTGAAAGCCGTTTCGCGTCGAAGGCCCACGGGGACCCGCACCGCACGCCGTCGGAGCACCGAAGCAGCGCCTGGCGGGCCGACGGCCCGAACCGCCGATCCACCTGGTCCTGGTGGACGGCCCGCAGAGGCGTGCCGGAGCCACGGAGCCCGTCGCAGCACTCACGAGCGTCAGGCTCTTCGCACGTCTCATCATCGCCGTGCCGCGGTCCTGCCGTGACACCGAGGGAAGTCATCATGAAAGCAGCGGTATACGAAGGACCGCGAACGGTCGCGGTGAAGGACGTGCCGGACGCGAAGATCGAGCACCCCTGCGACATCATCGTCAAGATCACCACAACCAACATCTGCGGTTCGGACCTGCACATGTACGAGGGCCGCACCTCGTTCGAGACCGGCCGTGCCTTCGGACACGAGAACATGGGCCAGGTCGTGGAGGTCGGCCCGGCCGTCCGCAAGGTCCAGGTCGGCGAGTACGTGGTCCTGCCCTTCAACATCGCCTGCGGCTTCTGCAAGCAGTGCGAGCGGGGTCTGACCAACTACTGCCTGACCATGCAGCCGGATCCGGCCCTCGCCGGAGCCGCCTACGGATTCGCCGACATGGGCCCCTACCAGGGCGGTCAGGCGGAACTGCTGCGTGTGCCCTACGGCGATTTCAACGCGCTGCGCCTGGGCGAGGACGCCGCCGAGCGGCAGACCGACTACGTGATGCTCGCCGACATCTTCCCCACCGGCTATCACGCCACCGAGATGGCCAACGTCAAGCCGGGCGACCAGACGATCGTCTTCGGCGCCGGTCCCGTCGGACTGATGGCCGCCTACTCCGCTCTGCTCAAGGGCGCCGGCCGCGTCTGGGTGCCGACCATCAGCCCGACCGGCTGCGCGTTGCGGAGGAGATCGGGGCCATCCCGATCAATACCGCAGAGCAGGACCCGGCGGAGGTCGTCAAGGAAGCCACCCTCGGTCTCGGCGCCGACAACGGGTGTGAGTGTGTCGGCTACCAGGCACACGACCACGAGGGGCGGGAGGACGCCGGCCTCACGCTCAATGGCCTGATCGACGCGGTCAGGTTCACGGGCGACATCGGTGTGGTGGGCGTCTTCCTGCCGCAGGACCCCGGTGGCGAAGAGGCCCAGGGCGAGCTGGAGGCGCAGGGCAAGGTGCCGATCGACTTCGGCATGATGTGGTTCAAGGGCCAGCACATGGGCACGGGGCAGGCACCGGTGAAGAGGTACAACCGGGCGCTGCGGGACCTGACCGCCGGTGAGAAGGCGACGCCGGGGTTCATCGTCTCCCACGAGCTCAGCCTGGACGAGGCTCCTACCGCCTACGAGCACTTCGACGCCCGTGACGAGGGCTGGACGAAGGTGGTGCTGCATCCCGACGGCCACGGCGACGGCCACAAGCAGGAGTGAGGAAGCCAGGGGTCTGAGACACCTGGTCGGGGGCGACCGCGTCGGTCGCCCCGAGCCCCCGAGTCGTTGGCGCGCGGCAACGCGCCGGTGAACCTCCTTTTCGCCTGGTCCCGGCCGTCAGTCAACCGACATGCTGGGGCGCCGGATCCGCACAGCCCCTGAGGTGCCGGCTCACCAGAACGTGCGCGGCGGTCCGCACGGGGAGTTCGGCGGTCCGGCCGCCGCTGCCGACCGTCACACCGCCGGGCGACGACGTCACGCTCACGACCGCGCCGGGTTGAACTCCGGCGTGCCGCAGGGTGTGCATCACCTCGGCATCCGCCTGGAGCGGCTCGCCGATGCGCCGCACGACCGCGCTCGCGCCGTCAGGCCCCCGCTCCAGCTCGTTGAGGCTGACCACGCCCTCGTCCCGGAACGGCTCCGCGGCGGGCTTCTCGCCGAGTTCCTCCAGGCCCGGGATCGGGTTGCCGTACGGCGACCGTGTCGGGTGCCGCAGCAGCTTGAGGATGCGGCGTTCGACGGCCTCGCTCATGACGTGCTCCCAACGGCAGGCCTCGGCGTGGACCTGTTCCCACTCCAGCCCGATCACCTCGATGAGCAGGCATTCGGCGAGCCGGTGCCTGCGCATGACGCGGACGGCCGTCCGCCGGCCCTCCTCGGTCAGCTCCAGGTGCCGGTCGGCGGCGACGTGCAGCAGGCCGTCACGCTCCATGCGGGCGGCGGTCTGGCTGACGGTGGGGCCGCTGTGGTGCAGACGCTCGGCGATGCGGGCGCGCAGGGGGGCCACGCCTTCCTCCTCGAGCTCGAGATGGTGCGGAGATATCTCTCGGTGGTGTCGATGAGTCGGGACATGCCGTGTCTCAGGCGGGGGTTTCCGCGGTGGTGGTGAGGACCGCGCGGCCGAGGACGTGACCGGTCATGGTGAAGCCCAGGACGGCCGGGGTGGCGTCGGCCGGGACGCCTATGGACTCGACGTCGAGGGCGTGGACCACGGACGAAGTAGCGGGTGCGGGCCGGTGGCCGGGTGGCGGGGCGGCGCCGATGAAGCGGGCCGCGCGGGCGTCGTTGGGCAGCTGGAACGCGCCCTCGGGCAGGCCCGAGCCGGTGTCGTCGCCGGCCCCCTCGGGCAGCTCGGTGACGGCGGCGGGGATGTCGGCGACCGCCCAGTGCCAGAACCCGGAGCCGGTGGGGGCGTCGGGGTCGTAGACGGTGACGGCGTAGCTCTTGGCGCCCTCCGGCGCGCCGCTCCAGGACAGGTGCGGGGAGAGGTCTTTCCCGCCGGGGACGCCGAAGATGCCGGAGAACTGTTCGGGCGGCCAGGGGGCGCCGTCGCTGACGGTGCTGCTGGTGACGGTGAAGGAGGCCGCCTCGGGGAGGCGGGCGAAGGGGTCGTTGGCGCTCATCGTGTCGTTCCTTTCCGGACGTGCTGTGGGCGGTCGTCGGCGGCCGTCTTAATCGACCCTAGCATCGATAATCGATTATTGTCTGCATCGTCTATGATGACGGCATGACTCAGACGGCCCACACCTCGGCCTCGCCGGGCAAGCAGATGCTCTCCGAGCAGGTCTACACACACCTGCGGGACGCGATCATGCGTGGCGACTACGCCCCCGGTGACGCCCTCAAGCCGCAGGATCTCGCCAAGGAACAGGGCGTGAGCCTGGCCGTCGTGCGCGAGGCGTTGGTGCGGGTGGTCGGCGAGGGCCTCGCGGACCGGCTGCCCAACCGGGGCTTCGCCGTCCCGGCCCTCTCCGACCGTCGCTGGCAGGAGATCGCCGAAGCCCGCCGGACCGTAGAACCGGTGGTGCTGCGCATGTCCATCGAGCGCGGCGACGTCGACTGGGAGGCCCGCCTACGGGCCGCACACCACCGTCTGGCCCGCACCCCGGCGTACGTGCCGGAGGAGGGGGCCTATTACAGCAGCGCATGGTCCGAAGCCCACCGGGTCTTCCACCGCACCCTGCTGGAAGGGTGCGGCAATTCCGTGCTGCTGGAGACCTTCGACCGGATGTGGACCGCGAGCGAGCTCGCCCGCCGCTGGGCGGCGCTGCGCATCGGCGAGCAGGTGGGTGTCGACGAGCACCGCCGGCTGGAGGAGGCCGCGCTGGCCCGCGACGCCGACACCGCGGCCGAGGTGCTGGCCCAGCACCTCACGCAGACTCCGGCCGCACTCACCGGCCGTACCGCCGAACCCACGACGGAATCCTGACGTGCCAGGCTCGGCCGCGGCCGCGGCTCAACCGCCTGTCTCCCCCTGACGGGGCCTGCCCTCGGGCTCACCGCCCGGCCGTGTCGCGCCGCCCGGTGGCGTGTTGCCCGCGGTCAGATGCTCGAGCACCTCGACCAGTTCCTGGCAGGCCCGTTCCACCGAGCGCCGGGTGTTGCGCTGCTCGGTGATCACGGCGGAGAGCAGCAGGGCGGTGAGGGCCATGGTGCCGTTGAACGCCTGCAGTTTGAGCATCACTTCGATGCGGTCGAGGCCTTCGAAAGGGCCGGCCCGCTCCGTGGCGGCGACGGTGGCCATGACGGACGTGACGAGTGCGCAGAGCATGCTGCCGACCAGTTGGAAGCGCAGCGCCGTCCAGATCAGGAGCGGGTAGACGAGGAACAGCACACTGAGGCTGCTGTGCGTGACCAGCCATACGGAGCCGCACGTGATGAGGGCGAGCCCGGTGGCCTCCTGCCAGCGGGACAGATGGGGGGGCCAGCTGGCCCGGTGGAGCGCCAGCAGGAGCGGTGTGATGATCAGGACCCCCATCGCGTCACCCACCCACCACGCCAGCCACACCTCCCAGAGGCCGTGACCGTGGAGCCGGTCGGTGATCACGAGCATGCCGACGCCCACCGTGGCGCTGATCAGCATGCCGGTCAGGGCCCCGAGGAACACCAGGGCCAGGCCGTCCCGGAACCGGCTGAGGTCGGTACGGAAGCCCACCGCACGGAGCATGAGGCAGGCACAGACGGGCGCGGCCGTGTTGCCCGCCAGGTTGCCGAGCACCTCGGGTTGCAGCGAGGTGAGGTGCATGATGACGAGCAGGGAACCGAGTGCGATGCCGGGCCAGACCCGCAGCCCGAAGATCAGCAGGGCGGCCACCGCGATACCGGTCGGCGGCCAGATGGGGGTGAACACCGCCCCTTCGACGGCCAGGTTGCGCAGGAGCCCGAGCCGTCCCGCGGCGTAGTAGCAGCCGGCGACGGCCAGCACCTGGAGGGCGACGACGCCGGTCCGGCGCAGATTCTCGGTACCCACCACACAAGCCATCAGACACCGGCGCGGCCGTTCCGGCGACGTGGGAGCGGCGGCATACCGCCCTATAGCTGAGCTTCGGTTCCTTCGTGGCCGACGACCAGCACGGCGGCGTCGTCCTCGTGTCCCACCTGGTCGGCGCCCCGGATCACGGCGGTGGCGAGGGCGTGCGCGTCCAGGCCGGCCACGGCGGCGATGCCGGCGAGGCGCACGACCTGGTCCAGGCCTTGGTCGACCTCCATCGAGGGCCCCTCGACGACGCCGTCCGTGAGCAGGACGAAGACGCCGCCCGTGGTGAGCCGGTACCGGGTCACGGGGTAGGTCATGCCGGCGCCCACTCCCAGCGGCGGACCGCCCTCGTCGCTGCCGATGCCGGACTTGCCGTCCGCCGTCGCCCAGACGGAGGGGACATGGCCGGCGCGGGCGCTCTCGAGCGTCCCGGTGGTCGGGTCGAGGCGCAGGAAGGTGCAGGTGGCGAAGAGGTCGGCGCCGAGGGACAGGAGGAGATCGTTGGTCTGTGCGAGGAGTTCGCCGGGGTCGCTCGTCACGGAGGCGAGTGCGCGCAGGCAGACGCGTACCTGTCCCATGAAGGCGGCGGCCTCGATGTTGTGGCCCTGTACGTCCCCGATGGACAGCCCTATCCGGCCGTCCGGCAGGTGAAAGGCGTCGTACCAGTCGCCGCCCACATTGAGGCCGTGGTGTGCCGGTACGTAGCGCACCGCGAGGTCGTAGCGGGGCACCGTGGGCATCTTCGCGGGCAGCATGCCGCGCTGCAGGGCGATGGCCAGCTCGACCTGGGACCGCTGCAGCTCCGCCTGCTCACGCGCCTGCGCGGTCAGCGAGCCGAGCCTGGCCAGCAGCTCGTCGCCGTCGTGCGCCGGGCCCTTGCGGGACATGGACCGCTCCGAACGATCTGCACCGTTTTGAGGGTGCTCGACACAAAGGACTCGTACAAATTACTCATATTGGATGATAGCGGCGCTGTGGTGTGCCGGAGCGCGAGCAGGACTGCCCCTTCCGCCTCTCCCCTGAGCACTGGGGTGTCACCCCGGTGCGAGGGCGGCGGGGTTCGGGTTTCGTGGGCGCATGCCGGGTCAGCGCACCCACCCAAGAGAGGCCCGCCCATGACAGTCCCGCATCCCGTGGTCTTCATCCACGGCCTTTGGCTGCACAGCACCTCCTGGCAACCCTGGATCGATCTGTTCCGGGCGGAGGGCTACGCACCCTCCGCACCCGGGTGGCCCGGCGACCCCGACACCGTCGAGGAAGCGCGGCAGAACCCCGAGAGCCTTGCCGCCCGCCCGATGAGCTCCACGTTCCCCCATCAGACCGGGCCGCCGGACCCGGTCTGTTCGACGGTCAGGGTACTGTGCCGCGTCCGACGATCTGAAGAACGGCCTGGGCCCCGACGGCCCCTGGTGTCAGGTGAGTCGGGGTGCCACCTCGGCTGCGACCCACTCCATGGCCTTCTCGACGTGTTCGGCCGCGATGGGCAGCCACAGGGTGCCGGCGGTGAGCCCTGCCTCGGCGAGCCGCCCGAGGTCGTCGGCGACACTCGCCGCGGTGGGCGCGGTGCCGCCGAGCGGCCGTCCCGGTGGCGCGATGACCGCGGGGACACCAGGAGGAGTGAGGAACAGCGCCGAAGCGAGCGTCAGCCGGTCGCGTTCTCCGCGCCGCCGAGGTCCCGCAGGCGGCGCCGTACGTCGGTGAGCTCCTCGGCGTCGGCACCTGTGCCGTACCAGGCGTCACCGAAACGCAGCGCCCGGCGCAGGGCGGCGTCGCTGTGTCCGCCGACCCACACCGGCGGACCGCCGGGGGTGACCGGGGGCACTCCCAACTGCGCTTGGCGCAGGGTCGTGAACGGTCCGTCGAAGTCCGCGGGGCGCTGGGCCCACAGGGCCTTGGCAGCGGCGAGGTGGTCGTCGGTACGCGCACCACGTTCACGGGCGGGTACACCCACGGCGGCGAATTCGTCGGGATTCCAGCCGGTGCCGACGCCCAGCAGCAAGCGCCCTGCGGACACGACATCCAGCGTCGCCGCCTGGTTGGCGAGCACCACCGCCGGATAGAACGGCGCGACGAGTACGGACGTCAGCAGCCGCAGGCGCGTCGTCGCCCCCGCCACGGCCGAGAGCAGAACGAGCGGATCCGTGTCGAGGCCGAAACCGCTGTCCAGCAGGCGGTTGCCGACCGCGACATGATCGAAGCCCAGGTCCTCCGCGTGGCGTGCGGCGCGGAGCACGGCGGCTCCGTCGTCGACCGGCCAGCGAGGCTGGAGGGAAACACCGAGGCGCAGGGGCATGAGAGTGCCTTTCGACGGCGGTCCGACGGTGACATGGCGATCGGCGACCGCCCTGTCGTCAGACCCAACTCCGGCATCGCCCCTCTTTCATCCCGAACCCCAGCCGGTGTACGGCTGGGGTTCCGGAATGCGGCGGGTGCCGCGGATCAGGGGGTCAGCGCTGCAGGGTGAGCAGACCCGGCCGGTACGGCAGCTTCTCGTAGGGGGTGCTGCTCGGGGTGTTGGGGTCCAGACCCTGGTAGAGGAACTGCAGGTTGCAGGGGTCGATGGTCATGGTCTGGTCGGGGTTGTTGCGGACCAGGTCACCGTGGCTGATGCTGTTCGTCCAGGTGGCACCGCTGTTGGCCTTGCCCGCGAAGGGGCTGGACTCGGTTGCGGCCTGGGCGGTCCACGGGCCGTTGAGGCTGGTGGCGGTGAAGGAGCGGAAGAAGCGGTCCTCGTTCACACCGCGCGCCTCGACGATCATGAGGTACTGGTTCTGGCCCTGGACTTTGTAGACCTGCGGCGCCTCGAAGAGGTTCTTGACCGTGTCGGTCATGACCGTGGTGTACGACGAGCCGAAGCTGCCGGGGAAGTTCCCGATCGGGATGGTCGACTTGAAGATGCCGCCGTTGTCGTTCGCGAAGAACAGGTACATGTTCTGGTCGTCGGCGATCACGGTCGGGTCGATCGGGCCGCCGCTGGGGAGGGTGCCGGTGAACAGCGCCTGCGGTGCGGACCAGCCGTTGGGGTTGGTGGGGTCGCTGGACGTGCGGTAGGTGAAGGGCCAGGCGGTGCCCCATCCCAGAGAGACCATCACCCAGACGTTCTTGGGCGCGAAGTAGAACACCTGGGGCGCCACGGCGGACGAGTTCATCGCGGTCTGTCCGGCCGACGCCATGTCCGACCAGTTGGTGAACGGGGCGAAGCCCATCGAGTGCCAGTTGCCGTCGGAGTAGGTCGCGTAGACGAGGTGCTTGCCGTTGTACGTGGTGGTGGTGAAGTCCTTCAGCGAGAGCCACCCGTTGGCCGGCTGCGCCAGCGGGCCGGTCGAGCTCCACCGGTACGTCGAGGGAAGAGCACACGAGTTGGACGCGGCGGACAGGCCGCTCCACTTCTGGCTGCTGCTGCCAGTGCAGTTCGAGAGCTGCACCGCCGTGCCGTTGGCCGTCGCCGCCCCCCGAGACGTCCAGGCACAGTCCGGACTCCACGGCGACGATCGTGCCGTCGGTGTTCGCCCGCCACTGCTGGTTGGTGCCGCCGTTGCAGGACCAGATGACCGGCCGGGTCCCGGCTGTGGTGGCGTGGCCCGGGACGTCGAGGCACTTGTTGCCGTAGACGGTCAGCTGGTTGCTGTCCGTCAGCGTCCACTGCTGGTTGGTCCCGCCATGGCAGTCCCAGATCTGCACGTTCGTGCCGTCGGTCTGGGCGGCGCCCGGCACATCGAGACACCGGCCGGAGGCAACGCCTCGCACGGCGCTGGTGGTTGCGGCTTGAGCCGGGGTGGCGACGAGCATCGCCGCCAACGAGGCCATGACCGCAACGGGGACTGCGAACACCCCGAACAGCCGTCTGGGGCTGGAACCACGTCTGCGCATGGGGACCTCATCATCCTCGAGTAGGTGGTTCGTTCGATATTACGAATGCGTGTCGGAATATCGAGCAGACTGGATCATGAGAGAACCCGCGGGTGCCGTCAATACTTCGCGCAGGATTCGCGACCCGGAACTTTTACGGGGCTTGCGCCGCGGAGGGGACGCCGCACAGGGGACGCCGCGGAGAGGCAGCAACGGAAAGAAAGTTCCCGGCTCGCGGCAACCCCTGACGTGGCCTGTGACAACAAGGGGGCGGATCCGGCCAGTTCCGGTGCCCGGTTCCGCTGACCTTGAGAACGGCCTGCAAGGAGAACACCCTTCATGAACAACCCCACGAACGGCGGGCGCCGCGGTCGTCACCGCCGCCGCTGGACCGCGACCGGTCTGCTGCTCGGCGTGCCCGCCGTTCTCGTGCCGTACCTGCTCTACGCACAGGAGGACTCGCAGGCCGCGACGGTCGACGCCGACGCCTACTACCGGCTGGTCTCGGTGCGCAGCGGCAAGGTGCTGGACGTCAACGGGTACTCCACCGCCGACGGCACACGTATCCAGCAGTGGACCGACCAGAACACCGCCAACCAGCAGTGGCGGCTGAAGCCCACCGGGGACGGCTACTACGAGCTGGTGAACCGCAACAGCGGCAAAGTGCTGGGCATAACCGACCAATCCACCGCTCAGAAGGCCGCCGCCGAGCAGCAGACCGACACGTCCGCGACCTCCCAGGAGTGGAAGATCGAGGAGGTGAGCGGTTCCGAAGCCGTCACCTTCGTCTCGCGCAGGAGCGGGCAGGTCCTGGACGTTTCCGGCGGCTCCACGGCCGAGGGCGCGGCCGTCATCCAGTATCCGGGCACGGGCGGCAGCAACCAGCAGTGGACGCTGGTGAAGGTGGCCGAGACCCAGGCCTCCGGGTCCGCCGGGGAGCAGACGGCGGCCGCGTCCGGGCCGTACGTGTGGAAGAACGCCCAGGTGGCGGGCGGCGGTTACGTCACCGGGCTGGTGTTCAACCCGAAGGAGAAGGGCCTGCTGTACGCGCGCACCGACATGGGTGGCGCCTACCGCTGGGACACCGGGGCCGAGCAGTGGATCCCGCTGACCGACTTCCTCGGCGAGAAGGACTGGAACCTGCTGGGCATCGACTCGCTGGCCACCGACCCCGTCGACTCCGACCGGCTCTACCTCGGCACAGGTACCTACACCAACGAGTGGGCGGGCAACGGGGCGATCCTGCGTTCCACCGACCGGGGCCGCACCTTCCAGCGCACCGATCTGCCGTTCAAGCTGGGCGGCAACGAACCCGGCCGCGGGGCGGGCGAGCGGCTGGTGATCGACCCCTCGGACCACTCCACCCTGCTGCTGGGCACCCGTAAGAACGGCCTGTGGCGCAGCACCGACTACGGGGTGACCTGGCGTCAGGTGTCGTCGTTCCCCGTCAAGGACGGGGCGGGGAGCGGCGCGGGCATCTCCTTCGTGACGTACGGCCCGGCCGGCAGCAACACGGTCTACGTCGGCGTCAACGACAAGTCCACGCCCCTGTACCGTTCGACCGATCGCGGCAGCAGCTGGCAGGCCGTCTCCGGGCAGCCCACCGGCCAGATGCCGCAGCACGGTGTGGTCACCGCTGACGGCTCGCTGTACCTGACCTACAGCAACAGCATCGGCCCCATGGACGCGACGGCGGGCTCGGTGTGGAAGTACACCCCGTCGGGGGGCGCGTGGAAGAACATCTCGCCCTCGCAGGGCAGTTACGGGTTCTCCGGTCTGGCCGTCGATCCGCAGAAGCCCTCCACGGTGATGGTCACCACCCTCGACCGCTGGTGGCCGGAGGACGAGATCTACCGCACCACCGACGGCGGCGCGACCTGGAAGGCACTGGCCGACAAGTCGCAGCGCGATGCCTCCGGTGCTCCGTTCGTCGGCACGCACACGGGCCACTGGATGACCGCCCTGGCCATCGATCCCTTCAACTCCGGGCACGTGCTGTACGGCACCGGCAACGGCATCTGGCGCAGCAAGGACGCCAACGCCCCCGACAGCGGCGGCACCAGCCACTGGGCCGCCTCCGGGGCCCGCGGGCTGGAGGAGACCGCGCTGGCGGACGCGATCGCTCCTCCCGGCGGCGCCACCGTCATCACCTCCATGGGGGACCAGGGCGGCTTCCGCCACGACTCCCTGACCGAGGTGCCCGGCGGACGAATGAAGAACCCGCTGATGAGCAGCAGCACCGACATCGACTTCGCCCAGTCCAAGCCGTCGATGATGGTCCGTGTCGGCACCGGCGGCGACCAGGACGGCGCCTACTCCACCGACGGCGGCAGCACCTGGACCGGCTTCACCGCCGAACCGGTCCCCAGCGCGAACATGGGCCATGTCGCCCTCTCGGCGGACGGTTCCACCATCGTCTGGGCCGAATCAGGCCAGGCCCCCTACCGCTCGACCGACAAGGGAGCGCACTGGTCGAAGGTCAGCGGCCTGGGCACCGACGCCGTCGTCGTCGCCGACCGCTCCTCGGCGGACACCTTCTACTCCCTGTCCGACGGCAAGCTCTACGCCAGCACCGACGGCGGCGCGACCTTCACCCCCCGCGCCACGGGCCTGCCCTCCGGGCGGCTCACCGCCGTCCCCGGCATCAACGGCGATTTGTGGCTCGCCGGCGGCGACAGGGGCCTGCTGCACTCCACCGACGGCGGCCGCACCTTCACCACACTCACCACGGTGAAGTCCGCCTCCGCCCTCGGCTTCGGCAAGGCCAAGCCGGGCACCGGCTACCAGGCCCTCTACCTGATCGGCACCGTCGACAAGGTCACCGGAGTCTTCCGCTCCACCGACAAGGGCGCCACCTGGGTCCGCGTCAACGAC
Organism: Streptomyces sp. GKU 895; assembly: GCA_002027195.1. Taxonomy (GTDB): domain Bacteria; phylum Actinomycetota; class Actinomycetes; order Streptomycetales; family Streptomycetaceae; genus Streptomyces. The sequence goes on from MWJO01000027.1 coordinate 37,855, forward strand.
GACGCCCACCAGTGGGGCGCCATCGGCAGCCTCGGCATCATCACCGGCGACCCCGACACCTACGGCCGTGTCTACATCGGCACCAACGGACGCGGCCTGCAGTACGGCGACCCGTCCTGACCCCAGCACCCTAAGGCGGGGCCGCGGCCACAACCACCCGCGGCGCCCAGGTTGGACGTGCCCCTGACGTCGGTGGTGGCCGGCGTGGTCGTTCTCATGAGCCGGCCGCCGGGTGCAGCCGGACGCCCTGCACGTCACCGTCGACGGGGAGGACGATGCCGGGGACGGAGGCCGCGGCGGGGCTCGCCAGGGTCAGTCGCAGCACCGCCGCAGATACGGCAGAGCGGCCCGCCTGGTGCGTACCGTCCCGAGGACGTTGACGTCGAGGACGGGGTGTGGCGCGGACGCCTGCGTTGTTGACCAGGATGTCCAGGCCATCGAGCCGCTCGGCGGCCCCTCGACCCCTGTCGCGCCCCCGAGTCGCTGTCGGCATCAAGGCCGACCTCGGCGACGACACCTCGGTGCGGTCGGCCGTGGCGGAGCCACCGTGGCGCCGTGTTCGGTCAGCATCCGGGACGGTGTGGATCGGGCTGGTCAGGCCTTCGGCGGCGTCAAGGTCTCCTTGTCGACGTACTGCTGGAGGATCGGCGGGTAGTCCAGGCCGGCGGGCAGGGCCACGCCGGGCCCGGTGGGGGCGTGGACGAGCCCCTGGGTGTCGATGCCGCTCTCGCGGCTGATCGGATTGCCCATAACCAGGGACTCGTAGTAGGTGGTGTTCGAAATCGCCATGCACAGGTGCCGGTTGGGGATCTCCGGCCCGTGCACCTCGGCGCGTAGCCGGAAGGCGTCGGCGAGGTGGGCGGTGCGCAGGGCGCCGGTGAAGCCGCCGCGCAGTTGGGTGGAGGCGCGGACGCCGAAGGTGGCGGCACCGGCCTGGATGAAGTCGGCCGAGTTCATGTGGGCCCCGTCGGAGGTCTCGGCCACCAGCAGGGGTACCGCCACCGCGTCGGCGAGGCGCTTGTAGGCGGTGATGCTGAACTCCCGCATCGGCTCCTCGTACCAGAGGTAGTCCGCGTCGGACAGGGCATGTCCGAGGTAGATCGCGTCCGGGAGGTCGAATCCGGCGGACCCGTCGAACATCAGGGGGACGGCGTCTCCCACGTGTTCGCGCAGGGCCGCCGACAGCCGGGCGTCGCGACGGGCGTCGCCCCAGGCGTGGAGCTTGATGGCCGGGTAGCCGAGTTCCAGGGCCTGGTCGGCGATGTCGAGGTACTCCGCCACCGATGAGTAGGTGACGGTCGAGGCGTAGGCGGGGATGGAGGTGCGGAAACCGCCCAGCACCTGCCAGGTGGGCCGGTCGGCGAGGCGGCCGGCCAGATCCCACAGCGCGGTGTCGACGAGGCCGAGCAGATAGAGCGGCAGCTCCTCGGTGCGGTCCAGCTCCCACATGCGGTGCCACAGCCATTCCCGCTGCAGCGGTCCTCGCCGACGAGATCCTTGCGCAGGAAGCGGTCCAGCAGGTCCGCCAGGATGACGGCGCTGCCGCGGCGCGGGGCCATCGCAACGCCCTCGGCTCCTTCGTCGGTGCAGATGCGCAGCACCGCCGCCTCGCCGTCCGGCGGGCTGCCCAGCAGCCCGTCACGCCAGACGAACGGCGGACGGGCACCCGGTACCCGGACCGGATAGCTCTCCACGTCGGTAATGCGCACGCCGTCCCCCCGCCTCAGCAGCTACTGCCGCGTAATTTTCGTGTAACGTAAGTCGTCATACGAATGCTGTCAAGATGTCGGGAGCAGTAGACTCGGCGATCGTCCACACCGGTGAGGGGGCCATATGGCGAAGAACGGTCGAAGCGGCGTCGAGGATCCGTCGGCCCTGAAACCCTGGCCCAAGCGTCCGGCGCGGCTGGCCCAAGCGGTGGTGGAGTCCCTCACCGACAGCATCGTCTCGGGCGCCGTCCCGTCGGGCTCCACCTTGCCGGTCGAACCCGAACTGTGCGAGACGTTCGGCGTCAGCCGCATCACGATCCGTGAGGCGGTCAAGTCGCTGGAGGCCAAGGGGCTGGTGCGGGCCCGGCAGGGTTCCGGCACCACGGTCACCCCGTCCGAGGAGTGGAATCTCCTGGATCCCGTCGTGCTGGCGGCCACCGTCCAGCACGACGACGAACTCGTCGTACTGGACCAGCTGGTCGGCGTGCGTGCGGTCCTCGAGGCGCAGATGGCCGCCCAGGCCGCCGAGCTCGCCACCGACGGCGATCTCCGGGAGGTGGAGCGGCTGCTCGGCCGACTCGACGAGGAGGTGGCCGCTCCTGCCCGGTTCATCGAGACCGATGTGCTCTTCCACGACCGGATCATGCAGGCGTCCCGGAACCGGCTGGGCCGTTCCATCATCCGGACCGTCCACACCCAGGCCCGCAGCACGTTCCTGTACAACGGCACTCCCGACGGCCACTCGTGCGAGCAGGCGAACGCCGAGCACCGCCGGATCGTCGAGCGACTCCTGGCCCGTGACCCCGAGGGCGCCGCGCAGGCCATGACGGCCCATATCGAAGCGGCCTGGAGCCGCCGCCGTATCCCGCTCCCCGGAATCACCGGCTGAGAACATCCCGCGCCCTCGCGTACGCCGGAAACCCGCCCCCGAGCTGTCAGGCCGGGGGCGGGTTTCTTTTTGGTGCGCGGAGCTATTTCTGCGGCAGATATTGACAGCATACGTATGACGACTAACGTTACGTCGCCGTATCGCCTCCGCAATCACCGCAGGGCCGTATTCCCCTCAGCCGGAGGCTCCCCGCGCGTGCCCTCCTCCCTCACATTCGGAAGGTCTCAGATGCGCCCCACCCGCTCCCGCACCGCGCTGCGTGACCGGCTCAGACCATGTCTGGCCGCACTCGCGCTCCTCACCGCCTCCGCCGGGGCCGTCGTCGCGCAGGCAGTACCCGCCTCCGCCGCCACCGCCGCGACCCTCCACGTGTCGCCCAACGGCACCGGTACCGCCTGCTCGACCAGCCAGCCGTGCTCCCTCACCCAGGCCAAGACCAACGTCCGGGCCATGAACAACTCCATGACGGGCGACATCGTCGTGGAGGTCGCCGACGGCACCTACCGGCTGACGGCCCCCCTCACGTTCACCGCGGCGGACTCCGGCACCGGCGGCAACTCGGTGATCTGGAAGGCCGCGCTGGGCGCGCATCCGGTCATCACCGGCGCGCAGCGGGCCACGGGCTGGACCGTGCAGGACTCCGCGAAGAACATCTGGAAGGCCAACGTCGGGACCGGGTTCGACACCCGGCAGCTGTACGTCGACGGCGTCCTCGCGACCAGGGCCCGCTCCTCGGTCAACCGCGCCGACCTGACCGCGACCACCAGCGGCTACACCTTCACCAACAGCGCGCTGAACTACCTCAACAGCCTTGCGAAGCCCGGCCGGACCGAGATCCACGGCATCGGCTCCTTCACCGACCGCTACTCCCCGGTGTCCGGCATCAGCAACGGCACCATCACCATGGACCAGCCGGCCTGGGACGACAACACCTTCGGCTACGACACCCTGACCCAGCCCTTCCGGGCGGCACCGCTCTACATCGAGAACGCCTACGAATTCCTCGACGCGGCCGGCGAGTGGTACCTCGACACGAGCTCCGGCACCCTCTACTACAAGCCGCTGCCGGGGCAGAGCATGAGCACCGCGGACGTCGAGGTGCCCAAGCTCGACTCGCTCGTCGATGTCGGGGGAAGCTATGCCTCTCCTGCCACCCACATCACGTTCTCAGGGCTGCAGTTCTCGGGCACCAGCTGGCTGGACCCCAGCACCCGCGGCTACGCCAGCCAGCAGACCGGCGCGTACCTCACCGGCACCTGGAACCGTCCCTCCGACGCGCTGACCTCCTGCCAGAGCGGCTGCCCGCTCTTCGAGGCGACCCGCCCCCACTGGGACCAGATGCCGGCCGCCGTCCAGGTCTCGGCCGCCGACCACATCACCTTCACCGGCAACCGGTTCACCCAGCTCGGGCAGGTGGCGCTAGGCATCGGCCAGGACGCCAACGCCCACGCCACCGGGGTCGGCCTCGGGGCCGACACCATCACCGCCAGCGGCAACGTCTTCACCCAGGACGCCGGCGGAGGCATAGCCGTCGGCGGGCTCCAGGCGGACGCCCATCATCCCAGTGACAGCCGGATGACCAACAAGAACATCACCCTGAACAACAATCTCATCCATGACGTGGCGATCGACTACCGGGACATGTCGGCCATCCTGGCCACCTACGTCAACGGCGCGACCATCGCGCACAACGAGGTGTACAACCTGCCTTACTCAGGGCTGACCATCGGTTACGGCTGGGGCGTCAACGACCCGGGCGGCAGCCAGGACTACGTGAACCGCGGCCTGTACGCCTACCAGCCCGTCTACTCGACTCCCACCACCGCCGCGAACAACCACGTCACCGACAACTACATCCACGACATCATGCGGGAGATGAACGACGGCGGCTGTCTGTACACCCTGTCGGACTCGCCCGGCAGCACCTTTGAACGCAACTACTGCCACACCAACAACGGCTACTTCGGCTTCTACCACGACGAGGGATCCCGGCACTTCACGGACACCAACAACGTCTTCCGCAACGTGGGCGAGTGGGCCCACGAGAACGCCAACTCCACCAACAACACCGGTGCCCTGACCGTCCAGAACAACTGGACGAGCAACTCCTCGACCGACATAACCGACGGTAACCGCGGCAACGTCGTGAGCGGCACGGTGGTCGTCTCCGACGGCACCTGGCCGTCCGGCGCGCGCACGGTCATGAACAACGCGGGCATCCAGCCCCAGTACCGGCCTCTGACCACGGACCCCGTCACCGCCCCCTACAGCGGCTACTCCTCCACCCCCGCCGCCACCGGGCAGAGCGGCGGCAGCTTCACCGTCACCGACGCGGGAGCCGACATCTGGGGTGCCGGCGGCCAGCACGACGACGCCTACGGCACCGTCTACCGGTCAGGCGCCGCCGTCAACGGCACCTCGGTGACCGCCCGGGTCGACAATGTCGACAACACCAACGCCTGGGCCAAGGCCGGTGTCGTGCTGCGCAACAACCTCACCGGCAGCGGCTCCTCACCCGGCTACGCGACCGTGGTGGCGACTCCGTCGAACGGCGTCAGCTTCCAGTGGGACTCCAACGGCGACGGCTATCTCGACCAGCTGACCTCCACGGCCGCCTCGGTCAAGGCACCGGTCTGGGTGCGGCTGACCCGTACCGCGACCCAGGTGTCCGGCTACTACTCCACCGACGGGTCCACCTTCACCCAGATCGGCTCGGCGGTGACCCTGCCGTCCATGGCCGCCACCCAGGACGCCGGTGTCATCCACACCGCCCACAGCACCACAGCCGGCAGCGCGACCTTCAGCAACCTGCGGATCGTCACCTCGCCTTTCAAGGCCTACGGCTCCCTTCCGGCCGCGGTGAGCCAGAGCCAGGGAGTGACCTCCCTGACCAACGCGGGCATCGACGTCTGGGCCACGGGCACGCAGCACGACGACGAGTACTCCGCCGCCTACCAGCCGGGAGCGGCGGGAACGTCGTCGACCGTCACCGTCCATGTGGACAGCCAGGACAACACCAACACCTGGGGCAAGGCCGGCCTGATACTGCGCAACGACATCACCGGCACCGGCGCCTCCACCGGATACGTCGTCCTCGTGGCCACGCCGGGCCAGGGCGTCTCCTTGTCGTCGGACTCCAACAGTGACGGCTACCTCGACTCCAACATCACCAACACCGGCGCAACCGCCGTCGCCCCGGTCTGGCTCCGCCTGGTCAGGAACGGCACCTCGGTCACCGGCTCCTACTCCGCCAACGGCACCACCTGGACCACGGTGGGCACCGCGACGCTGACCGGGGCGAACAGCACCGAGGACGCGGGGGTGTTCTTCACGGCTCACGGCGGAGCACCCGGCACCGCGAAGTTCAGCCAGTTCTCCGTGAACTGACGAAGCCCATCGCTTCCGTCCCACGGCAACCGCACGGACAACGCACCCGGAGCCGCCACATGAACGCTTCCCCGACCGTCCGCCCCAGCAGGAGAGGGAGACGATGAAGCCCGTCACCTCGATCCGCACACTGTCAGCAGTGCTCGTGACGGCACTCCCCGCCGTGCTGCTGACCTCCCTCGCGACACCGACCCCGGCCTCGGCCGCGACCCAGGCGACCTACTACGTCGCCCCCGACGGCAGCGACACCAACCCCGGCACGATTTCCGCGCCGTTCAAGACCTTGCAGCACGCCCGGGACGTCGTGCGCATGGTCAACGACAACATGACCGGAGACATCAACGTCTTTCTCCGCGGCGGCACCTACCCGGTGAGCAGCACCATCGGCTTCACCGCGGCCGACTCCGGCACCAACGGCCACCACGTCGTGTACTCCGCCTACCAGAACGAGAAGCCGGTCCTGGACGGCGGTGTACAGGTGTCCGGTTGGACCCAGCACAGCGGAAACATCTGGAAGGCCACGCTCAACCGGGACGACAAGCTCCGCGCGCTCTACGTCAACGGCAAGCGTGCCGAGATGGCCTCGAAGACCATCAACACGGCTGGCTGCTACGGGACTTACACCGTGACGGCGGGCCAGGCTCCCTGGGCCTGGGAGTCGGGTTCGCAGTGCGACGGGGCCAAGTACAGCCTCTCCGACCTGCCGGCCATCGCGTCCAACCAGGACGACGTCGAGATCGTGTCGGCCACGACCTGGACCACGGCCATCGTGGGCGTCCGCCAGATCACCACCAGCTCGGACGGCGCCAACCGCGTCGCCCTGTTCCAGCAGCCGGGCGCGGCCATCGCCCAGGCACCGCCGTACGGCCCGTTCAGAGCCAGCGGCAGCCACACGTTCATGAACGCGTACGAATTCCTGGACAAGCCGGGCGAGTTCTACTTCGACAAGACGACACACACGGTCTACTACTACAAGTCCGGCTCCGAGGACATGACCACGGCGAAGGCCTTCGCGCCGAACAACGTGTCCACCCTCCTCAAGATCGCCGGAACGTCGACGACCGACCACGCGCGGAACATCACGTTCTCCGGGCTCACGGTCGAGCACTCCGACTGGAACCTGGTCAAGGTCGCCGGCTCCGTCTTCCGGCAGGGAACGCAGGGCAACGCCAGCTCCACCGTGTACGCGAAGAAGAACTTCCACGCGTACACCTACCGCAACGTCGACCTGCCGCCCGCGGCCGTCCAGATCGAGAACGCCGACGGAATCGCCTGCGGAGCAACACCGTTCAGCACACCGGAGCCGACGGCATCACCCTGGCCAACGACGTGACGGACACGCAGCTGACCGGCAACGTCACCAACGACATCGCCGGGTCCGCCATCACGGTGGGGCACCCCCAGCACGTGTACATCGGTGACTACACCTCGACCAACAACGAAAAGTACCCCGTCAGCGTCGAGGGACTCTGCAAGAACATCTCCATCACCGACAACTACCTCTACGACAGCGCCGTGTTGTTCCAGGGCTCCAGCCCCGTGTCGGCGTACTTCGTGGACTCGCTGTCCGTGCAGCACAACCGCATCGAGAAGTCCCCGTGGGCGGGCATCACCCTCGGCTGGGGATGGTGGAACTTCGACGGCTCGACGAACTCCGTCAACCCCGGCAACCCGACCACCACGGCCAGGAACAACACCGTCAAGTACAACGAGCTCATCGACACCATGCAGGTGCTGGGCGACTCCGCACCCATCTACACACTGGGCAGCCAGCCGGGAACGGAGATCAGCAACAACTACATCAAGGGCGTCCCGGCCGGTCACAAATACGGCCTGCACCCTGATGAAGGCTCTGCCTTGATCAGCTACCACGACAACGTGTTCGACGTCGACCCCGGCCTGGCGTACACCGTCAACTCCGGCACCTGGGGCCGGCAGCACGACCTGACCATCACCAACAACTACGGCACCGTCAACAAGATCTTCGACAGGAACGTCCCGAACAGCACGATCCAGGACGTGCGGGGTTACGGGGACAACGTGTGGCCGTCGCAGGCGTACGGCATCGCCCTGAACGCGGGTCTGGAGGAGGCCTACAAGAACCTGCTGCCCGCCGCGGTCACGGCGCCGCAGGACTATGCCCTGCCTGCGAGCACGTTCGCCGGCACGGGCGTGATGACCGTCCCGGTGCGCAGCCCCAAGGACGCGACGAAGACGCTGTGGCTGGCTCCCGCCGGTACGACGACGTTCGCCGTCGGCCCCACCATGACGAAGGCGGCCGGAACCGCGACGGCCATCGCCGTCCCGCAGACGGCGGGTGACTACCGGCTCTACGTCGTGGACGCCCAGGGCAACGCGTCCCCGGCCTCGAAGGCGCTGGTGCGGCAGCGCTGGAACCACGTCGACGACAAGGCCGCGGGCGTGACCTACTCCGGCACCTGGTCGAACTGGAACGACACGAAGGACATGAACGGGTCCGAGAAGTTCACGAACACCGCCGGCGACTACGCCGAGTTCTCGTTCACCGGCACGGGCGTGCGCTATCTCAGCATGACGCAGCCCAACATGGGCAAGGTGGACGTCTACATCGACGGCACCCTCGCCCAGGCGGGCATCGACGCCTACGCCTCGACGGTGACGAAGCAGGTACCGCTGTTCGAGAAGACGAACCTGGCCGCGGGCCCGCACACGATCAAGGTGGTGTGCACGGGGACGAAGAACTCCGCCGCCTCCTCCGCCGTCTGCGCGCTGGACGCGTTCGCCCCCCTCCAGTTCCCCGCGAAGAACGCCAACTACAAGGTGGTCAACAAGAGCAGCAACAAGGCCGTCGACGTGTCGGGCGGATCGCTGACCGCCGGAGCCAACATCATCCAGTGGACGGACTCCGGAGCCGGGAACCAGAACTGGCGCTTCGTCCCGGTGGGTGACGGCAGCTACGAGATCGTCACCCGGAACAGTGCCCTGCTCATGGACGTCAGCGGTGCAACCACCGCGGACGGCGCGTCCGTCATCCAGTCGTCCGACACCAACGCCGCGAACCAGCACTGGACACTGACCGCCACCGGGAACGGCTACTACAAGATCAAGAACGTGAACAGCGGCAAGGTGCTCGACGTGTCCTCGGGTGGCACTCAGCTCGTCCAGTCGACGGACACGAACGCCGACAGCCAGCTGTGGAAGGTCGTCAACGTCGACTGATCTCCAGCACCGCGCGTGCGCATCGAGCAGCACCACCTCACCTGTGATGACCCCTACCAAGGGACGGGACTTGTGGACATCACCAGAAGACAACTCGGCCGACTCGCCGCGGTCGGCACCGGGGCTCTCCTGCTGCCGGGCCTGCTGTCAGCGGGCAGAGCGGCGGCGGCCCCACTGTCGGCCGGCAAGTGGGGCGACCAGGGCGACGGCACCTACGTCAACCCCATCCTCCCGGGCGACTTCAGCGACTGGGACTGCATCCGGGTCGGCGGCGACTACTACGGCATCACCAGCACGTTCGGGTACTCGCCCGGCGTGGCCGTCCTGCACTCCAAGGACCTGGTCAACTGGCGCACGCTCGGCGGCGCGGTCGGTGATGTGACCCAGATCGGGCCGGAGCTGAACTGGGACCGGATGAACCGCTACGGCCGCGGCGTGTGGGCCGGCGCCATCCGTTACCACGCTGGCCGGTACTGGGTGTACTTCAACACCCCCGACGAAGGCTTCTTCATGACCTCGGCCGCGTCACCGGAAGGGCCGTGGGACCCGCTGACCGCGGTGTGGCGGACCTCCGGCTGGGACGACCCGTGCCCGTTCTGGGACGACGACGGACAGGGCTACCTGGTCACCTCGCACTACTCGGACGGGTACAAGATCAACCTGTTCAAGCTGTCCGCGGACGGCAAGGCGCTGGTCGGCTCGCCCACCGTCATCCACCAGTCGTCGGGCAGCGAGGCCAACAAGCTGTACAAGATCAACGGCCTCTACTACCACCTGTACAGCGAGGTGAAGTCCGAGGGCCGGGTGCTGATGATGAACCGCAGCTCCAACCTCTACGGCCCCTACGAGACCAAACAGCTCGAACACGTCAACACCTCGGTGGACCGCGAGCCCAACCAGGGAGGGCTCGTGCAAACCCCGGGCGGCGCCTGGTACTTCGTCACCCATCACGGCCACGGCGACTGGGAGGGGCGCGTGCTGTCCCTGCTGCCCGTGACCTGGATCGACGGCTGGCCCATCCTGGGCCAGGTCGGCACGGACGGGATCGGCACCATGGTGTGGACCGGCCAGGTCCCCGCCGGCGGCACGCCCGGCCTACCGGTCGACGCGCTTCCCTCCGTGGTGACCAGCGACCTGTTCACCGACACCCGCCTCAAGCCCCAATGGGAGTGGTACTACCAGCCGCGCGCGGGCTATTGGTCGCTGACCGACCGTCCCGGCTGTCTGCGGCTGAAGGCGTTCGCACCGCTGGCGGGCGACAACCTGACCAAGGTCGGCAACACCCTCACCCAGCGGGTGCTGCGCACGGCGGGCGGGGGGACGGTGACCGTCCGCCTCGAACTGGCGGGCCTCGCCGACGGCCAGCACGCCGGACTGTGCCACTACGCCGGGTTGGGCGTCCGCCGCTCCGGGACCACCACCACGATCGCACACAATGCCGGCGGCACCCTCACCAGCGGCCCGGTGATCACGCAGAACGCCGTGTGGCTGCGCACCACTTGGGACGTGAACGGGGCCAGCCAGTTCTCCTACAGCCTCGACGGCACCACCTACACCGCCTTCGGCGGCACGTACCAGCTCACCTGGGGCGGGTACCGTGGCGACCGGATCGGCCTGTACACCTACAACCCCAACAACACCGGCTACGTCGACTTCGACTCCGTGCAGTACACCATCGCGCCCACCAGGGCCTACACATGCGTCAGCGTGCGCAGTGGCAAGGTCGCCGACGTCGCCGGCGGGTCGACCGCGGACGGCGCCGGCGTGATCCAGTGGCCCGCGACCGACACCGGCGCGACGAACCAGCACTGGACCTTCCAGTCCACTGGGGACGGCTATCACACCATCACCTGCGTCCGCAGCGGCAAGGTCCTCGACGTATCAGGCTCCTCGACCGCGGACGGCGCGCGGATCGTACAGACGACCGCCGACGGCCGCACCAGCCAGCAATGGCAACTGCGCCCGCTGACCGGGGGCGCGTTCGTCGTGGTCAACCGCAACAGCGGCAAGGTCCTCGACGTCAGCGCAGGCAGCACGGCCGATGGCGCCGCACTGATCCAGTACTCCGACAGGGGCAGCACCAACCAGCAATGGACCTTCCGACGCGTCACCGGATAGGGACGCGGGACAGCAGGCGGTGAGGCCGGAAAGCGGTCGCTTTCCGGCCACACTCGTCGTCCTCAGCCCAGGGAGATCGCGGTCCACGACACCGGCGGCAGCTCGATGCTGAGCAGCCCGTCGGACAGGGTCGCGCTCGCGTTCGGGTGCGGGGTCACGCGGTTCTGCTCGGTGAGTGTGTTCTTCGCGTACGCGTCCTTGTCGGCGAGGGTGAGCGCCTCCAGAATCCGCGAGGAGCCGAGGCCGCGCACATCGACCGTGACCTGAGTGGTCTCGGTGAGCTCGCGGTTGACGAGGAAGACCGCGGCCCGGTCCTCGTCGACGGTCGCTGTGGCGTCGACGACGGAGGCCTCGCCATGGCGTGCCGTCGCGTAGGTGGGCGCTTCGACGACGGCCCGGATCACCTCACCGGCGGCGAGCCGACTGGTGATCGAGAACGGGTGGAAGATCGTCTGCCGCCAGGCAGGGCCGCCGGGCTCGGTCATGATCGGCGCGATCACGTTGACGAGCTGCGCGAGCGAGGCCGAGGTGACGCGGTCGCTGTGCTTGAGCAGCGTCATCAGCAGGTTCCCGACGACGACGGCGTCCGCCACCGAGTAGACGTCCTCCAACTGCCGAGGGGCGTGCCGCCACTCGTCGTTGACCTCGTCGGAGGCCTCGTGCTCCTTCTGGTACCAGACGTTCCACTCGTCGAACGAGATGTTGATCTTCTTGCTGGAGCGCTTCTTGTAGCCCACGTGGTCGGCGGTCGCGACGACGGTGTCGATGAAGTAGTCCATGTCGATCGCCGAGGCGAGGAAGGAGCCGAGGTCGCCGTCGTGCTCCTGGTAGTAGGCGTGGCAGGAGACGTAGTCGACGTGGTCGTAGGCGTGTTCGAGCACCGTGCGCTCCCAGTCGCCGAAGGTCGGCATCCCGGAGTTGGAGGAGCCGCAGACCACCAGTTCGAGGTCCTTGTCGGCCATCTTCATCGCGCCGGCGGTACGGGCGGCGAGTTTGCCGTAGTCGTCGGCCGTCATGTAGCCGGTCTGCCAGGGTCCGTCCATCTCGTTGCCGAGGCACCACATGCGGATGTTGTGCGGCTCCGGTGTGCCGTTGGCGACGCGCAGGTCCGACAGCGCCGTACCGGAGGGGTGGTTGGCGTATTCGAGCAGGTCGAGGGCGGGCAGGATGCCGCGTGTGCCGAGGTTGACCGCGACCATCATCTCGGAGTCGGTGAGCCCCAGCCAGCGGGCGAACTCGTCCAGGCCGACCTGGTTCGACTCCAGCGAATGCCAGGCGAGGTCGCGGCGCACCGGGCGTTTCTCGCGAGGGCCGACGGAGTCCTCCCAGCGGAAGCCGGAGACGAAGTTGCCGCCCGGGTAGCGGATGGTCCTGGTGCCCAGCTCTCTGACCAGTTCGACGACGTCCATACGGAATCCGTCGTCGTTCGCGCTCGGGTGTCCCGGCTCGTAGATCCCGGTGTACACGCAGCGGCCGAGGTGTTCGACGAACGAGCCGAAGGTGCGGCGCCGGACGGGAGCGATGACGGCCTGCTTGTCGAGAATGACGTGTGCGCGGGGCATTGCAGTGGTCCTTTGAATAGGCCTGGAGAGTGAGCTATTTGACGGCACCTGCGGTCAGGCCCCTGCGCCAGAACCGCTGGAGGCTGACGAAGGCGACGAGCAGGGGGATCAGCGACAGGAAGGCACCGGTGATCGGCAGCAGCGGGGGCACGCCGTTGGCGAACTCCGCGCGCCACTGCACCAAACCCACCGTGACGGGCTGCAGAGAGGGGGTGTTGAGCATGAGCGAGGGCAGCAGGTAGTTGTTCCAGATGGCGACGAACTGGAACAGGAAGACGGTCACCAGTGCCGGGGACATCAGCGGCAGGGCGATCCGGAAGAAGGTGCGCTGTTCGCCGGCTCCGTCGATCCGAGCGGCCTCCAGGAGTTCGTCCGGGACGGACGACACGGCGAAGATCCGGCACAGGTAGACGCCGAACGGGCTGACACAGCTGGGCAGCAGCACCGACCAGTAGGAGTCGGTGATGTCCAGCTTCGCCATGAGCAGGAACAACGGCAGGGCGAACATCGGCGCCGGGATGAGCACCGAGGCGAGGATGACGTTGAAGACGCTTTCGCGGCCGCGGAAGGTGAACTTGGACAGCGCGTAGCCGGCCATCGCGGACAGCAGGGTGCCGACGGTGGCGCCGACGAGGCTGTACAGCGCGCTGTTGGCGAGCCAGGTGGAGAAGATGCCGTCCTCGAAGCTGAACACGTTCTTGATGTTGGTGACCAGGTCGAAGTGGGAGAACCACAGCGGCGTACCGGTGTAGAGGTAGCCCGAGGCCTTGGTCGAGGAGACGAACAGCCACCACAGCGGGATCAGCGTGTACAGGGCCATCAGGCCGAGCACGCCGTTGACGACGGCCTTGCTCGCGACGTCGGTGCCGCGGCGGGGCGGTCGGGTCGGTCGGTCGGCCCGGATCACGCTCATGCCATTGCTCCCTTGCGCTGGTTGTACTTGAGGAATCCGAACGAGAGCACGAGGGTGATCAGCGCGAGCACGACGGACTCGGCGGCGGCGAGGTTCTGGCCGCCCACGTCCATGCCCAGGGTCGTGTTCATGATCGGGGTGAACTTCGGATCGACGCCCGGGATGCGCGCGCCGACCAGCACCGCCGGTTCGGTGTACATCTGCGCCGTTCCGATGATGGAGAACACTGTGGTCAGCACCAGCGCGGGACGCACCAGCGGGATCTTCACCGCCCACGCCAGCCGCCACCCGGTGCAGCCGTCGAGCGCGGCGGCCTCCATCACCTCCGCCGGGATCGTCTGCAGCGCGGAGTAGATGATCAGCATGTTGTAGCCGGTCCAACCCCACGTGATCATGTTCCCGATCGAGACCGGAACCCACGAAGGCGACAGGAAGTCGGTGTGGATCCCGAGGTGGGACAGCGGTCCGGTGAACGGGGAGAGGTCTTTGACCAGCAGGAAAGACCACATCACCGCGGCGATCGCACCCGGCAGCGCGTAGGGCAGGAAGAACGTGAGCCGGTAGGTCTTGCGCAGCCGGGCCGAGCGGGAGTCCAGCAGGAGCGCGAGCAGGAGGGCGAGGCCGAGCATGACCGGGACCTGGACGCAGCCAAGGAGCACGACCCGGACGATCGACGCGATGAAGTCGTGGTCGCGGAAGGCGTCGGCGTAGTTGGACAGTCCCGCGAACTCCGTGCTCTGCGCACCGCCGAACAGCCCCGCGCGATGGACGGTGAAGAAGCTCTGGTAGATCGCGTAACAGATCGGCGCGACCATCAGGGACAGGAAGAGCACCGCGAACGGCGCCAGGAAACCCGACGCGGTCAGCGGCTGCGGCGGCCGGTGCGCCGCGGCGCCGGCGGGGAGACGCGCGCGTGGCCGCGGGCGCCGGTGCGGCGGTGACGCGGTCCGGGTGCTGCTGGGACTGCTCATGGAAACCTCGCTGGGCGGTTCGTCGTCAGGGCGGTTCCCGCGGCGCCGGACACGGGCGGCCGCGGGAATCCTTCGGGGCTGCTGGAGTTCCGCTGCCTCAGCCGTCGGTCACCGACAGTCCGAGCTTCTTGATCGCGGCGACCGTCGAGGCCTGGACGGTGGTGACCGCGTCCGGCAGGGTGCCCTTGCCGATGGCACCGGTGAAGTCCGTCTCGACCTGCTGGAAGGTCGGGCCGTTGGTCCAGGTGCTGGGCACCTGCGCGGCGGAGGCCTTGTACACGTCACCGACCTTCTGGCCGCCGAAGTACGGGTCACCGCCCGTGAGCGACGGGTCTTCCTGTCCGGCCTTCGACGCCGGGTACAGTCCGCCTTCGATGCCCGACTTCACGGCCTGCGGGTCACTGGACAGGAAATCGGCGAACTGCACTGCTTCCTTGGGCGTCTTGCACCCGGTCATCACCGAGGTGGCCGAGCCGCCGCTGCTGGCGCTCTTGCCGTCGCCGGCCGCCCAGGTCGGCATCGGGGCGACCCGCCACTTGCCGGACAGGTTCTGCAGGTCCGACTTCAGACCGCCGGCGGCCCAGGCCGCGCCGACGAACGTCAACACCTTGCCGGCTTCGGAGGCCTTGTTGAACTGCGGGTCCCAGGCGCTGCCGGTCTTCGCCACCAGCCCCTTGTCCTTGAGGTCCTGCCAGTAGGAGGCGACCTTGCGGGTGCCCGGGTTGTCGATGCTGACGGTCCAGCTGTCCCCCTTGGTCGAGTACCAGGACTGGGCAGTCTGCAGGGTGAAGGACGCCAGACCGCTGGCGTCGCCGAGCATGGTGCCGAACTTCACGCCGGGGTCGGCGGTGGTGACCTTCTCGGCGTCGGCCTTGTACTCGGCCCAGGTGGCCGGCGGCTTGCTGATGCCGTACTTGGCGAACAGGTCCTTGCGGTAGAAGAGGACCATCGGGCCGACGTCCACCGGAACCCCGTAGATCTTGCCGCCGACGCTGGAGGCGGAGACGGCCGACGGGATGTACTTGTCCATGTCGGCGTTCGCGTACTGCGTGATGTCCATGACCGAGTTCTTCACCAGCATCGACGGGATGTTCTGGTACTCGATCTGGGCCAGGCACGGGCCCTTGCCGGCGGTGAGCGCGTTGCTGATCTGGGTGTAGCCGCCCTTGGGGCCCGACGGGATCTTCTTGAAGGTGACCTTGGTGTTCGGGTGCGCGGTGTTCCACTGGTCGACGATCTTCTCGTAGCCGGCCCAGCCCCAGAACTCCATGTTCACCGGCCCGGCCTGGCCCGATCCCTCGGTGGAGTCCTTCTTGTCGCTGCTGCACGCGCCGACGCCGAACGCGATGGCGGTCGCGGTGGCGAGCGCCAGGAGTCTGCGGGTGCGTATGGTGGTGCTGTCCATGTGAGGGAACCCTTCGTGATGGGGACTGACTTGCTGGACTGTCGGTGGGCGGGCGGCCAGGCCCGCCTACCGACCGGTGCTGAACTCCACGCTGAACACCGTCGGGACCGCGGCGAGGACCTCCGCTGCCGACGGGCCCGGGCCGCAGGCCGCGCTGCCGAGGCCGTGATGCGCGTGGTCGAGGTGGAGATGGAGCCGGCCGTCGCAGGCCAAATCGTGCTGGTGGGCCGCGGCAGCCAGGGCCGCGGTGCTCCAAGGGCGTGCGGTCAGGTCGATGACCGGGTCGCCCGTGATGAGCAGGGTGCCGTCCGCGGTGGTGATCCGGGCGCGGCGGACTTGGTGGCGGTTGCCGTTCTCCTGCGGGCGGACATAGGGGGTCTGCATCGCTGAGACAGTCGAGCGGTGGCGGCCGGTGCGCGCGGCGGTACGGGAGTCGCGGTACGCCTCGCCGGGGCCGAGGCCGAACCACTCGACCTCGGCGTCGGTGCCGGGCAGTGACATCGCGATCCCCAGCCGGGGCAGCGGCACCGACCAGGCGCCGTCAGGGGTGACGGTGCATTCCAGCCGTAGCCGGTTCTCACCGGCTTCCGGTCCGTCGTAGGCCGTCCAGCGGTAGACCGCGCCGAGCGCGGAGGAGGATCCGGCGGCCGCGAGCCGGGCGGTGACCGTGAGCCCTTGTGCGTCCGGCTGGACGCTCAGGACATCGTGGCGCATCCGGTGCAGTCCGGCGGCGAGCCAGGCGTCGATCTGCGCCTCGCCGAAGGCGCTGAGCAGGTCGTTGTCGATCGGGGCCCGCCAGATGTCCAGCCGCGGACCGTCGAGCTCCAGGTCGCCGAGCTGTGTCAGCACTCCGCTGCGGGCGTCGAACCGCGCGGCGCCCAGGGTGACGGCTCCGTCGTGGGCGGTCGCCGGTGCCGGCGTGAAGGGGACGGGCGCGGCGGCCGGAGCCACGACCAGCCCCTGGGCCCAGGCGATCTCGTGACCGGCCGCGGCCCAGGTTTCGTCGGCGGCGAGCATCGCGGTCACGGTCAGCCACACCTCGTGGCCGGAGTCGTTCTTGCGCGCCGCATCGAGCGCGGCGGTGACGTCGGCAGGCCAGTCGACGGTCGTCGTGGCGCCCGGAGCGGTCGCGGGCACGGTCAGGCCGCCGGAGCCGGCCAGCTCGCCGCCGTCCTCGACGGTCCACTGGAAGTCCAGATAGCCGGTGTCGCGGACGTGGTGCAGGTTGTGCACGCTGATCTGCCGAGCCGCCGGGGCGATGTGGATCCGGACCGGTTCGATGACCTTCTTGTACTCGACCAGGCCCGGTGACGGTGTGCGGTCGGGGAAGAGAAGTCCGTCGGCGACGAAATTGCCGTCGTGGATCTCCTCGCCGAAGTCGCCGCCGTAGGCGTAGAACGTGTGGGGGTCCTCCCGCCCGGTGAGCCGGGCGATGCCGTGGTCGATCCACTCCCAGATGAACCCACCGGCCAGACGCGGATAAGCCTCGATGACCTGCTGGTACTCGGAGAGCCCGCCGGGGCCGGTGCCCATGGCGTGTCCGTACTCGCACAGCACGAACGGCAGGGCGCGGCGGTGCGCGTCGTCGGCCGGGCGGGGCGTCGGTGCCTCCTGGCCGCGTCCCACGGAGGACAGCTCGTCCGCATCGATGTACATGCGGGAGTACAGGTCGACGTACGCGCAGCTCGCGAAGTCGCCCTCGTAGTGGATCAGGCGGCTGTCGTCGCGCTGCCGGATCCACGCGGCCGCGGCGGCGAGGTTGGCTCCGGTGCCGGACTCGTTGCCCAGCGACCAGACGACGACCGAGGGGTGGTTCTTGTCGCGTTCCACCAGCCGTGCGGTCCGGTCGAGGTAGGCCTCGCGCCACGCGGGGTCGTCGCTGGGGTTGCGCTGCCAGCCGCCGGGTTCGAAGCCGTGTGTCTCGAGGTCGCCCTCGCAGAACACCCACAGGCCGTGCTCGTCGCACAGGTCCAGGAAACGGTGGTCGGGTGGGTAGTGGCTGGTGCGCACCGCGTTGATGTTGTGCTGCTTCATGAGCAGCACATCGGTCAGCATGGTGTCCTCGGTCAGGGTCCGGCCCGTCAGCGGATGCCATTCGTGGCGGTTGACGCCCCGCAGGGAGATCGGCTTGCCGTTCACGGTCAGGACGCCGTCCACGACGGCCACGGTGCGGAAGCCGATGCGCAGCGGTATGCGCTCCCCGGCTTCGGAGACCAGTTCCCCCGAGTACAGGCGCGGTTGCTCGTCCGACCAGGGCTCGATGCCGTCGATCACGTGCGGGCCGGCCGGATCGGCGGCGGATATGCCGAGCTCGGGCACGGACAGGGACACCCGGGCGGGGGCGGTGACGTCGACGGCCAGGGTGCCCTGCCCCGAGGTGTGGTCGTAGGCGGCGTGGACGAAGAAGTCCTCGACCCCGCGGGCGGCCACGGTCACCGACCGGAAGATCCCGGACAGCCACCACATGTCCTGGTCTTCCAGGTAGCTGCCGGACGACCACTGGTGCACGCGGACCGCGAGGACGTTCCGGCCGGGCCGCAGAGCGGCGGAGACGTCGAACTCGGTGGTCAGACGGCTGCCCTTGCCGTCGCCGAGCCGGATCCCGTTGAGCCACACGGCGAACGCGGAGTCGACCCCCTCGAACCGGAGCACCGCGGCCGAAGCCGGGAACCCGTCCGGAACGTCGAACGCGCGACGGTACTCGCCGGTGGGGTTGTCCCCGGGCACCCGCGGCGGGTCGACCGGGAACGGGTACAGGATGTTGCTGTAGGCCGGGGCGCCGTAGCGCGGCTCGCCGGGCAGGCCGGTCATCTGCCAGCAGGACGGCACGGCGAGCAGGTCCCAGGCGGCGTCGTCGAAGTCCGGCGCGGCGAAGCCCTCGGTGAGGTCGTCCAGCCCCGACGCCAGTCGGAATCTCCAGTCGCCGTCGAGCGTGATCGTGGGGAGGTCGGAAGCGAACGCGGCGCGCGGCCGCAGCCGTCCGGTGCCCGGCGACCGGTCTTCGACACAGGCGTGGGGGTTGAGGGCGTTCATCAGTGAAGGTGTTTCCTCTCGAAATGCCCGTGGTGGCGGGCGCAGGAGCGGTGCCGTGGCAGGCAGGGCGCTAAGCGGTCGCCCCGGGCGGGGGGCCGCTGCTGTCCCGGACGGTCAGCGTCGGGCGCAGCAGTGACACGACGTTGGTCGGCGGCCGGCCGGAGTCGACGGCTCGCAGCAGCAGTTCGACGGCCTGCTGGGCCATCTCGCGCTTGGGGAAGGTGACCGTGGTCAGTGCCGGCCGGATCCTCCCGACCTGGGCGATGTCGTCGAAGCCGACGACACTGACGTCCTCAGGGACCCGCCGCCCGGACCTGGTCACCGCCTCTATGGCACCGACGGCCAGGATGTCGTGGGTGGCGAAGATCGCCGTCAGCTCCGGATCCGCCTCCAGTGCCGCGAGGGCCGCGGCGTAACCGCCGGCGGCGTCGTCGCTGGTGCAGGCGAACACCTTGCGGTCGTCCAGCCCGTCGGCGGCGAACGCCCGGCGCAACCCCTCGACACGCGGCGTGTGTGCGGGAAGGTCGGCGATCACCGCGACGTTCCGGTGGCCGAGATCCCGCAGGTGGGACCCGGCCAGAAACCCCGCGTGCTGGTAGTCGATGGAGACCACCGGCAGTGTGGTCGGCGGGTCGCCCTCCCAGGCGAACAGCGCGACCGGGAAGTTGGCCTCGGCGAGCATCGGCAGTTGCTGTTCGACGCCGTTGTCCCCGGCGACCAGCAGCGCGTCCACCGAACGCGCGGTGAGGTTCTCCAGGTGGGCCCGCGTGTAGTCGGGGTCGTCGCGCGTCGTGGCGAGCAGCAGGTTGTATCCGCGGCCGACCAGGAGGTTCTCCACCTCCTCGACGACCTCCGAATAGAACGCGTTGGCCACCGACGGAACGAAAAGCCCCACCGTCGACGTGCTGCCCGTGCGCAGTGAGCGCGCGACCAGGTTGGGCTTGTAGCCGAGTTCGGCGATTGCCTTGTTCACCTTCGCCAGGGTCTCCGGCCGCACCTTCTTGCCCGACACCACGTTGGAGACGGTCTGTTTGGTGACGCCCGCCCTCGCGGCCACGTCCGCCATGGTCACCACGTAGTCTCCCCGAAACATTTATCGATCCACGAAAGTGGCGTCACTGTAGGACGGCTGTCGCGGCAGGGCAAGACTTTGCGCCACGGCAGTGATCCAGCCGTTACGGAGCAGGGCGAGGGCGCCAGGCGCAGGTCATGATTCTTTTCGTCACTCGACGTGCGCGGAGCATTGACGGCTCCGGAAATGCGGCAGTAACGTCCCCGCCACGCTGGATCCCATGGATCGGTCAACGTGGTGCTGTTGTCACCCTGACCCCTCGCGAATGCTCCGCCCCCGTCTCCAGCAGGCGGTGAGCGCCTCAACAGACCTGGAAGGTCTCGTCCGGAGGAGAGACAGGCATGATCAGACCGGCCGGCGGCGACGCCGACCCGAACCCCGTCCCGGCGCGCCGCAGTTCGCGCGTGAAGCGCTTCATCGCGGCCGCTGCCGGCGCCACCATCACGGCGGCGAGCCTCATGCTCACCGCCGTCGCCCCCGCACAGGCCGCCACCACCGTGCACACGTATGCCCCGACGGGAGTGGGAGGCGGTACGACGACGTCCCCGGACGTGGCGTCCACCAAATACCAGGTGCAAGTCGCCGGCACACCCGTCCAGGCTGTCCAGTACACCCAGAACGGCCACAATTTCGACATCGCCCGCTTCGCCTCGGACTCCCGGACTCCGACGATCACGGTCACGCTGCCCAGCACCACGATCGACACGGTGAACGTCTATCCGGCCCGCTACTACCCCTCCAGCAGCATCTCGGTAGGTGCGGACAAGCACACCCTGACGTTCCAGATGTCGGCCGCCGCCGGGTTGAACCAGGCGATCGTGATGGTCAACGGCGACTCGACCAACGCCACGGGACAGCCCTACCTGGCGGTCGTCAACGACCCTCTGGAGGACCCGGCGCAGCGTCCGGACACCACGAGCGCACCGGACGGTTCCGGCGTCAATCTGCAGACCGGTGTCCTCAACTTCCAGGAGTTCGCGGCGAAATACCTCGCGGCGCACCCCAACAGCGCGGCGCAGAAGGCTCCCGCCGCGACGACGAGCTCCATGGCCGGCAAGACCGTCAACGGCACCGCGATACCCGCCGGTCAGCAGAGCTCGGCCGGGAGTCTGGTGAGCGCGAGCAGCGTCAATGTGCGCTACCCGAAGGTGCGGGCGATGGCCGCAGGCGACGTCACCTACGCCCTGCAGGCCGCCCTCGACACCATCAAGGCCAACCCCACGGCGCTGAACACGCTCTACTTCCCGAACGGCACATACGTGTGGTCAGGTCTCCTGGTCAACGGTCTGGACGGCGGCAAGCTCAAGGGCGGCAAGCTGAAGATCTACACCGACGAAGGCGCCCTGCTGAAGAACCGCATCCAGGCGTACATGGAGGCGTTCGAGCCGGCGATCGGGATCATCAACTCGAGCGACATCGAGATCGACGGCCGCGGCGTCTTCGACGGCAACGGCGTGGCGAACTACAACGCTTCCAGCAGCGGTGATCTGCACGACGCGTACCGCAGCCAGCACCAGGGCGGCGTCATGGTCATGCACTCGTCGGACATCACCTTCAACGACACCTACGAGCGCAACGCGAAGCAGTGGAACTACGAGACCCACAGCGCCAACCGCGTGACGTTCAACAACATCAAGGCCCTCACCCCGTACCGCCAGCCGTGGATCGACGGGACGGACTTCGCGAGCGGCCAGGACATCACCGCCAACGGCGTCTTCACGCTCGGCAACGACGACGCGTTCGCCTCCGGCCACTACAACCCCAGCGACGGCTTCACCCCGCTGGCCTCCGGCGTGTGGAACAACTTCCAGCTCGGCACCGCCAGCGCCGACGTCCAGGGCTATGTCAACGCGGTGGCCGCCCACGACACCGTCGCCGACGATCTCGGGTTCGACAACTACCACTGGGACAACGCGGACTCGAAGAACATCTCGGTCAGCAACACCCTGAACTGGTCCGTCGCGGCCGGCAACGCGATCCGGATCGGATGGAGTTCGTACGGGTACCGGCTCACCAACTACTCGTTCGACAACTTCAACTCCGTGTCGCCGGCGGCCGGCGGCATCTTCACCCACAACAGCCCCAACCCGTACCCGCGCATCCAGAGCATCGTGGTGAAGAACAGCTCGATTGACACCTCCCGGTTCACCAAGGGACCGATCGGGCTCAACGGCGGCAACGGATCCACCCAGACCATCACCGCCGACCAGCAGGCGACGTACGGGTACGCCCCCAACCCCGACGGGTCGGGCGCCGCGTACACCTACACCAGGGCCCCGATCGGCACCTTCACACTCGACAACGTGTGGTTCTCGCAGCAGAACACGAGCAGCTCGCTGAACGGCACCACGAACGCGACGCTGAACAACATCCGCGTCGCGGGCCGGCTCGTCGAATACACCAGCCAGCTCCCGCTGACGACGAGCGGGATCGGCACCCTGACCAGCACCTACACGGCCGCGAACGGCCAGACCCAGAACGTCAGGGCCGGTGCCCTCACCAGTGGTGACACCTGGGTGGGTGCGTGGACCGGCGACCAGACCAAGAACAACTCCTCGGACCTGACCCTCATCACCCGCAACACCGGGGTCGGCCTGATGGGGGAGCAGTACACCACCGGATCCGGGGACGGAAAGCTCTCCTACATCCAGTTCCCCCTCACCAGCCTCACCAAGGCACCGACCCAGGCGACACTCCATCTCACCTACGTCGGCCACCGCTACTCGTCGGTCCCGTCGACCGACACCGACCAGCTCCTCGTACAGCCGGTCAGCGACACCACCTGCACCGGCGGCGGCACATCCTGCCCGGTCAACACGATGACCTGGCAGAACCGGCCGAGCTTCACGGCCACGGCCTCCTCCGTCGCCAAGTCGGCCACGTTCACCCTCGGTTCCACCCTCGTCCCCGAAGGCGGCGGGACCCACCAGGGCAACGCCATCGACGGCCGTGACATCACCGTCGACATCACCTCCTTCGTCCAGGACGCCTACGCGGCCAAGCAGGCCACACTCCTGCTCGCCGTCGGCAACGCGGGGGGCACCAACCACGAGCTGCGGTTCGTCAGCTCGGAAGGCGCCACCGGCTCCGGAAAGCTCACCAACGGGACCGCCGAGATGGCGCCCGGGGTGACCGTGACCCCGTAGCCACTCCAGGCCGGTCCGTCCCCGCGGGGCGGGCCGGCCTCAGCCGTCCGGGTCCGCCGTCGACGGCTGATCCGGCCACCGCAGGTCTGACACAGCGCTGTTGCCCACCACCGCACCCACCCCTGTGCTCTGCCGCACTCGCCGTCCGACAACGGAGCCGCCCCATGTCCCTGCCCGAGTTGCCCCTCAACCGTCGGCGTTTCCTCACCACGGCCGCCCTCGCCGCCGGCGCCGCGGCCCTGCCCGGCCCCGTCTTCGCCTCCCGGGCCGCCGCGGCCGTACCGCCCCAGGTCACCCTGCCCGACCGCGGCATCTGGGACCACGCCACCGCCTCTGCCTGGACCGACGGGTTCCTGAGCGGAAACGGCGAGTACGGGGCCGTCTACTACGGGGAGCCGACACTCGAGAAGATGATCGTCAATCATCACCGGTTCGTGCTGCCCAACGGCAGCCGGAGCGTCATGCCCCCGGTGATCTCGCCGTACCTCGAAGCCGCCCGGGACCAGGCGCTGGCCGGCGACTACTCCGGTGCCTCCACCACCTTCGCCCACGGCTGGAGCCTGCGCTGGACCCAGACCTTCCACCCCGGCTACGAACTCCAGCTCAGCACCCCGGGCATGACCACCGTCAACGACTTCGCCCGCATCACCGACTTCCGCACCGGCGAGATCACCCACACCTGGACCGACCAGTACGGCACCTGGAAGCGCCGCGTCTTCGTCTCCCGCGCCGACCAGGTCATCGTCCACGAACTGCTGCCCGCCACCGGTCGCACCGTGGACACCACCGTCAGCGTCAACACCGCTCTCACGGGCGTGCCGACCAGCGTGGCCTTCTCCGCCACCGCCACCGTCACCAGTGGCGACGGTTACCTGAACCTGCGCGGCACCTACCCCTCCGGGAAGGGCGCCTTCGGCTATGAGGGCGTCACCCGCGTCGTGGCCTTGGGCAACGGCTCCTCCGTCACCGCCGACGGGCAGACCCTGGTGGTCGCCAAGGCCACCAAGGTGCTGCTGCTGACCAAGCTCGGCCGCTACGAGACCTCCACCGGCTGGAACAGCCGGCCCCTGCACACGGCCCTCGCCGCGCTGACGGCCGACTACGCCACCCTCCTCGGCCGCCACGCGCCCAAGCACCAGGCCATGTACGACCGCTCCAGCATCGACCTCAACGTCTCCGCAGCCGACCGCCAGTTGGCCACCAGCGAGCTCATAGCCCGCCAGAACGGCAACGCGTCCGCCATCGACGTCGCACTGCTGGAGCGGATGTACGACTCCGGCCGCTATCTCTTCATCAGCTCCAGCGGCGTCCTGCCACCTCGCCTGACCGGCATCTGGACCGGCACCTGGAACGGCTCCTGGGCCGACGACTTCACCACCGACGCCAACATCAATCTCCAGGTCGCCGGCGGCAACATCCTCGACCTCACCGACGCCATGCAGGGCTACTTCGACCTGATCCTCGGGCAGTTGCAGCACTGGCGCGACAACGCCACCAACCTCTACGGCGCCCGCGGCTTCCTCGCCCCGTCCCGGACCGACGGCGAGTACGGGCACATGCTGCACTTCAACAACACCAGCTTCCCCGGCGAGGCCTGGACCGGCGGCGCCGACTGGCTGCTCTACCCGCTTCTGGAGTACTACCAGGTCACCGGCGACGCGGCCTTCTACAAGAACAAACTGGGTCCGGCCCTGATGGAACTGGCCCTGTTCTACGAGGACTTCCTCACCCGGACCGACTCCAGCGGCAAGGCCGTCTTCGTCCCCTCCTACTCCATGGAGAACAGCCCGGCCACCACACGCCAGGCGTTCTCGATCAACGCCACCGGCGACATCATGGCCGGCCGGCACGCCCTCCAGGCCGCCATCGACGCGGCCCAGACCCTCGGCCTGGAACAGGGCAACGGCCAGGGGGTGCAACGCTGGACCGCCCTGCTCGCCACGCTGCCCGACTACACCGTCAACAGCGACGGGGCGCTCGCCGAGTGGTCCTGGCCCGGCCTGACCGACAACTACAACCACCGGCACGTCCAACACCTGTACGGCGCCTGGCCGCTGCACGAGATCAACCCCGAGGACGAGCCCGACCTGGTCAGGTACGCGGCCAAGGCCCTGGACAAGAGAGCCGACCAGAACTATTCCGCCCACGGCAGCCTCCACCGGGCGCTGGCCCGCGCCCGCCTGAAGGACGGCCCCGGCGTCTACGGCAACCTGCTGAAGATCTACGGCAAGAACATGGTGTGGCGGTCCCTGATGACCTCCCACAACCCCAACCTGGACATCTACAACTGCGACGCCGCCAACACCATCCCCGCCGTCCTCGGCGAAGCACTCGTCTACACCCGCCCCGGTGTCCTGGAGATCCTCCCCGCCCTCCCCGACCAGCTCGCCAAGGGCACGATCAACGGCGTCCGCGGCCGCAACCGCATCACCGTCCAGTCGCTGTCCTGGGACACGGAGGCCCGCACGGCCACCGTCACACTCACCTCCGACGTCGACCAGGACGTCACCTTCATCTGCCGGCGCGGCATCACCTCCGTCAGCACCGGCGCGACGGTCACCACGTCGTCGCTGGGCAACCACGCCCGCAGGGTGTCGCTGACCGCGGGAACGCGCACCACGATCACGATCGGCCTGCTGACCGGCCCCTTCAAGCTGGTCAACCGAAGGAGCGGCAAGGTCATGGACGTCTCCGGCTCGTCCACCGCCGACGGCGGGCCCGTCATCCAGAACACGTGGTCCGGCGGCGCGAACCAGCAGTGGAAGCTGCTCCCCGACCACGACGGCTCGTTCCGGGTGTCCAACGTCAACAGCGGCAAGGTGCTCGACGTCCCGGGCGGCGCGACCAGCAACGGCACAGCCCTGGACCAGGCCTCGGACGCCGACGGCAGCCACCAGTGGTGGAAGCTCGTTCCGGCTGCCACCAGCGGCTACTACCGCCTCGTCAACATCAGGAGCGGGTTGTGCGCGGACGTGCAGAGCGGATCCACCGCCGACGGCGCCAAGATCATCCAGTGGCCGGCCAACGGCGGCTCCAACCAGGAATGGCAGCCAGTGGGACTGTGACGGCCCTGGGCACGCGAGTGGCGGCGATCCGACTCGGCAGAGCGGCATGACGACGGGGTACAGCTTCGCGAATACGGTGGCCGCAACGCGCCAACATTGCCACACTCCGTCATGTGTCGTGGAGTACGGGGGAGTTGAAGCCGAAAAGGCTGGCAGCGCTTGGTGTCTTCGTATTGATTCTGGCCGCGGGGTTCTGGGCCGCCTTCACCTTCGTCGAGAACGAGAAGCTGCTCGACCTCGTCGTCGCCGTCGCGGGGACGCTTCTGGTGGCGCCGCTGCTCTGGGCAGGTCGCATCCTGGCGGAGAACATCAGGTCCACCGGTGATGAGGCATCCGAGCTGTTGGCGAAGGCGGCCGAGGCGCTGGCGAAGGATGCCAGTGCGCTGTACAGGAAGCGGCAGGGAAACCGGCGTCTGGACCCAACAGAGCGTCCGGTTCCGGTGCGCTGGGCATGGGCGCATCACGAAGGCGTCGGCCTGCCCGAGGCAGTCGTCGGGCCGGGGGCCGGCGTCGGCACGCCGTCCTTCGCCGTACTGCCCGACGCCGAGGCTGCCTCGCCGGACACCCTGAACGAGGGGGAGCTCGACGACCTGTTCCATGTCTACGCCGGTATCCAGACCGGGCGCATGGTCGTACTCGGGGAACTCGGAGCCGGCAAGTCGGCGGCTGCGGTTCTCCTGGCGGTAAAGGCGCTTGCGCACCGTGAAGACATTCGCGAGCCGGCGAACCGTGAACAGGCGCCCGTACCGGTCCTGCTCACCCCGTACGGGTGGAACCCTGAGCGGCAGACAGCGCAGGAATGGCTCGCCGAACGGCTCGTGAGCGACTTCAAGAGCTTTCGAGGGCGCCGCTTCGACCCGCGAACGCCGGCGCGGTTGATCGACGAGGGGCGCATCGCGGTGTTCCTCGACGGCTTCGACGAGATCGACACCAGAAAACGAGTGGCGGCCCTGGAAGCTCTGCACGGGCTCAGTCGCCAAGTCCGGGTGGTGATCTTCAGCAGGAGCGAGGAATTCATCCAGGCGCTGCACGCACAGCCGCTGTCCGGTGCCGCCGTGCTCGAGCTTCAACCGGTGGCCGCCGAGACGGCTGCGGACTGTTTCGCGGACTGGCAGACCGCCGGACTGCCGCCCCGTCTGCGCGAACGCCTGGCGGAACACCTGTGGGCACATCCTGACGGCGTCCTGGGGCAGGCGCTCAGCACGCCGCTCATGCTGACCCTGCTCAGAGACGCCTTCCGCGGCATGGACGCTGCGGAGGCCACGGAAGTCGTGGACAAGCTCCTCTCGCCTTCGGAGTTCACCTCCGCCGAGGAGATCAACGACTATCTGCTCGATCGCGTCCTGCCCGCCGCGTACCCCCCGAGCCGTCCGGGTGCCCCCACTCCGTACACCCGGGATCAAGCGGAGCGCTGGCTGCGTCTCATCGCCGCCAGGATGACCGCCCACGGGACGCCCGAGCTGGCATGGTGGCAGATGCACGAGTGGGCCTCCGCCTCGTGGCGGATCGCGGGGGGTGTGGTCGGTGGCGGACTCGCCGCGGGGCTGGCTGCCGCACTCGTCTCCTGGTTCACCGATGATCTCGGTGAGCGGACCGTCATCGGTTTTCTCCCGGCCTCGGCGGTGGGCGGCGTCCTGGGACTCGCCACCGCGATCGTGACCGAACGGCGGGCCACGCACGTCAACTTCCCCGGCGGTTCCGGCGAAACCCGGTTCAACCTGGGGATGGGGCTGATGGCCGGTCTCGCTGTCGGGAGCGCGGTGGCGCTGACCGTCGGCCCTGCGTCCGGTCCGGCAGCAGCCGCCACGGTGGGTCTGGCCGCCGCTCTGACGGCCGGAACCGCGACGGGAAGGGCCGCAGGCGGAGATGGTGTGCCTCCTCCGCACTTCACCACTGACCCGAACGCCAAGCCGGCGGAACGGTTTCTGGGCCGTCTCATCGCGGGAATCCAGGCCGGCCTCGGCGCGGGGATACCGGCCGGGCTGGCCGGCGGTATCCCGCTCGGACTCGCGCAGGGCCTGCAGCGCGGGCTCGGTGTCGGCCTGGCGATCGGTTTCGCCTACGTCCTCGCGTTCGGGCTCCTGGACGGCTTCACCCGCATCACGCCCGACCAGGACTCTCCGGTCGGCCCGCTGTCGGTCTGGGATCAGGACCGAAGGCACGGGCCTGGCAACGGGGGTTGTCTTCGGCCTCGCCATGGGGTTCGCCGCAGGGCTCACCGATGCCCTCGCCACCGCCCGCCATGATCCGCTCAGTGTGGCGGTACCGGTAGGACTGATCACCGGAGTGGTGATCGGGGTCGTCACCGGGACCGCGGCCGGGCTCACCGTGTCCAACAGCTGGCGGACCGCGGTCGTGTTCGTGCAGTTGTGGGCGCAGGGAGTCGTCCCGCTGCGCGCCATGCGTTTCCTGGACGACGCCTGCAAACGGCAGGTGCTGCGGGAGACCGGCCCCACCTATCAATTCCGGCACACCCGTCTGCGGGATCGGCTGACCGCTCTGGCCGCCGACCAAGGCTGAACACGGGTCCGGTACGTGGAGACTCCCGTCCGCGTCCGTTTCGCGTGCCCCCTGGAAGCCCTTCGACCAGCCAGGGGGCACAGCGGGGGCACCTAGGGGTTGTACGGCGTGTGGGTGATGGAGGAGACCTTGAGGTAGCGGGCGCCGTCAGAGGTGGCCCAGGTGGAGGAGTCCGGGTTGCCGGGCCAGTCACCGCCGACGGCGATGTTGGCGATGAAGCGCAGGCTCGTCCCGGCCGGGGTTCTGTACCAGGTGGTGCCCGTGATGTTGCCGTCCACGGCGAAGTCGATGTGGTCCGGGAACCAGCTGAACGAGTAGGTGTGGTACGCGTTGGTCCAGCCGGAGGAGTTGGTCCTGGAGAACTGCTGCTGGGCGTTGTTGATGTCGTGGGACGTCTGGTAGACGACGTTCGGGTTCTGTCCGACGATCTCAGCGGCGTCGAACTCGGGCAGCCACGGATTCAGGGCTGCCGCCCACACGGCCGGCAACAGTCCCCGTCCGTTGGGCATGTTGGCGGTGAAGCTGTAGGTGCCGTACCCGTACGCCGCCGTCGACTCCACACGGCCCGAGTAGTAGACCCCGCCCCCGGCGTTGTACGCCTTGATCACCAGAGTGTTGCCCTCGTACCAGACGCAGTCCGGCCGGTACGTCTCCAGCTCGTTGTTGGCGGTCCACCTCGCGTTGATCTTGTTCCACGAGTTGACGGTCACCGGACTGCCCCAGGATGCGGCCCGTGCGGTCTGCGAACCCAGCATGAGCGCGGGAGGCACGGCCAGTGCGGCACCGAGTATGCGTCTGCGGCTGGGCCGGCGAGGTGGGAGGGTCATCGCAGCTCCATTGCTTGGATGAACGAGGGGGGTTGGGAGCGATCCCACGCTCCACTTGTCGCTGGACTGTAGGATTCCGTTTGACCTTTGACAAGATGTGCCGCATTGATCTGTGCATTTCTTTGCTAGTTGAACGCACGGGCGGCCCCCCGGTCGTGCCCGGTTCACATGCCGGCGGCCTCGGTGTGGTCGGGCCGGCGCAGGCCGTGAAGGTTGCGGTAGGCGGCCCTGGCGGGTGGGGTCCAGCCGTCCAGCAGGGCGGGGTCGGGGCGGTAGACCTCGACGCCGAGGGGGCGGCAGACGTCCAGGGGGTCGCGGGCGTCCGGGCCCCACAGTGGCACGGACAGGTCACCGCCGGGGCAGGTGGACAGGGCGCAGAGCAGGTCGGTCTCGGCGAAGAACTCGAAGTGGTCGCCGGGGCGCGCGGGGCAGTCCTTCATGAAGTACTGGTCGGCGTCGTTGAGGCCGGTGCACTGGAAGACGTTGAGCACGTCGTGCACGTCGAACTCGGTGAGTCCGTACGGCAGTACGGCCCGGACCAGGTTCGAGTGACAGTGGAAGTCGAAGTCCTCGCCGGTGAGCATGCGGTTGACGTACGGGTCGCAGCGGGTGCCCAGCAGGTCGTGGACGCGTCCGCCGTCGGCGTCGACGCCGTAGTCCGCCAGCGAGTCGGCGGTGACGGTCAGCAGGGGGCGCAGGAACGGCAGGTTCGACCAGATCCGGTCGTATGTCGAGATGTGCGCACGCTGCAACTGGCGGGTGCGGGCGGCCCACATGCGCTCGCGCGGGTCGTTGAGGTTCCACACGTTGAGGTCGCCGACCTGGGGGCCGTCGACGGTGACGATCCGGCACAGGTGTCCCTGGGGGACGGTCCAGGCGCGGCCGGAGCGTATCGGGATCTCGAAGGAGTCCACCAGCTCGTGCTCCACGCCGGCGAAGCGGTCGTAGAAGGCGCGGTCGACGTCGAGGGCGCCGCCCTTCGTGCTCTGGTAGGCGGCCGCCGCCTTGGACGACGCGGATGCGGTGGGGGAGGTCATCGCTTGCCTTTCGGTGCTGTTGTCGTACGGGAGTTGGCGCGTACGGCGTCGAGCACCGTGCGTTCCGAGTCGTCGAGGTAGAGCCGCAGTGCGGCGGCGGCGTCCGTGCGCCGGCCGCCGCGGATCAGGTCGCAGATCTCGCGGTCGCGGGCGACCCACGGAGCCTGGAAGGCGCCCTCGTCCGCCATGACGGCGAAGGCCAGGCGCAGTTGGGCGATCGTCACCCGGAAGAAGGCGTCCAGCCGGGCGCTGCACAACAGCGCCACCAGCGACTGGTGGAAGCGCAGGGACGCGGTGCCGACCTTGTCCCACGCCTCCGCGGACACGGCCAGTTCGGCGGCGGCGACCTTGGCCTCCATCGCGTCGAGCAGCGGTTCCGGGGCGAGCGGGCTCGCCTCGACGGCGCTGAGTTCGAGCGTCCGGCGGGCGATGTAGATGTCCGTCACGTCCTCGGCGGACAGGGTCTTCACCGCTGTGCCCTTGTGCAGCCGCTGCGTCACCAGGCCCTCGTCGTGCAGGGTGCGCAGGGCCTCCCGCAGGGTGTTGCGGGACACCCCGAGCTCGGCGGAGAGCGCCACGTCCCGCAGCGGGGTGCCCGGTGGCAGGTCTCCCTCGACGATGCGTTCGCGCAGCACATCGGTCACCAGGACGGGCCGTCCGGCGGCCGCCGCACTGTTCTGAGTCGACATGACCACACCCTAGCGCAGGATTTGTTGAACAAAAAAGGCCTCGCTGATGGCCTGATGAGACCTGTCGACATGCAGCATTCAGGGAAATTTCGACCTTTTACCTGGCTGAAACAATGAGGCGCCACCATCGTCGGCAACCAGATTGTTCAACAGTCTCAGTTCCGGTCGAGAGGCCCCCTCATGCGCGTCCCCGTCCCCGCCCTCATCCGCTCCGCCACGGCCCTCGGGGCCATCGGCGTACTCCTCGCCCTGTCCGGCTGCTCCGGCGGTTCCTCGACGGCCGAGGCGGACGCGTCAGGCACCATGACCGCCGGCACCCTGACCGTCGGCTCGGACCTGACGTATCCGCCGTACGCGTACCTGGACGGCAAGACCCCGGCGGGCTTCGACCCGGACATCTCCCGGGCCCTGGCCAAGGCCTCCGGGCTGAAGGCGACCTTCGTCGACACGCGCTTCGAGCAGCTCATAGCCGGCCTCGGCACCGGCCACTTCGACGTGATCGCGTCCGACCTCTACATCACCGACGAGCGCAAGAAGCAGGTCGACTTCATCCCGTACTTCACCACCGGCAACTCGATCGTGGTGAAGACCTCCGGCAGCCTGAAGCCCACCGGGGTCACCGGCCTGTGCGGAAAGACCGTCGCGGTGATCAAGGGCGGCCAGATCGTCCAGAAACTGCGCGACGAGGCGAGCAAGGAGTGCGAGGCCAAGGGCGGCAAGGCCATCGACGTACGGGAGTTCGCCACCGATCCCGAAGGCACCCAGGCACTGCTGTCCGGCCAGGTGGACGCTCAGGTCACCGACGGCGCGGTCGCCAAGGCCGCCGCCGACAAGACCGGCGGAAAGCTCACCATCTCCAGCACGGAACTGATCTACCCCGTCCAGTCCGGACTCGCGGTCAAGCGGGGCGACACCGCCCTGAAGAAGACCCTCACCGACGCACTCGCCGAGCTGAAGAAGAACGGCACCTACGCCGAGCTGCTGAAGAAGTACAACCTCGGCCGGGCCGAGGCGAGCTGATCATGGGCAGTTTCGACTGGCACTACACCATCGGCCTGCTCGCCGACGCCGACCTGTGGCGGGCGGCCCTGCTCGTCGTCGAACTGGCCGTCGCCGCCTGGGTCCTGTCCACCGCGCTGGGCCTGCTCGTCGCCCTCGCCCAGCAGTCGCGGCTGCGCCCGCTGCGGCTGCTCGCCTCCGCGTACGTCTGGTTCTTCCGCAGCCTGCCCCTGCTGGTCCTGCTGATCTTCGTCTACAACTCGCCGCAGCTCTTCCCCGAGCTGAGGCCCCTGCTGTCGAGCCCCTTCACCGCGGGTCTGGTCGCCCTCGTGCTCAGCGAGACCGCGTACATCGCCGAGATCCACCGCGGCGGTCTGCTGGCCGTGGGCAAGGAACAGGGCGAGGCCGCACAGGCGCTGGGCATCCCGTACGCGGGCGTGCAGCGGCACGTGGTGGTGCCGCAGGCGTTCCGGGTCGCGCTTCCCGCGCTGGGCAACGAGTTCATCAGCATCCTCAAACTGACCTCGCTGGTCAGCTCCATCTCCCTGGCCGAGCTGCTGCTGGTCGGCCAGCGCCTGTACACCCAGAACTTCCTGGTCCTGGAGACGCTGCTGGCCGTCGCCCTCTACTACGTCATGCTGGTCACCGTCTTCGACCGGCTGCGGGCCCTGCTCGAACGCCGCCTCGACGTCCGCAGACGCCGTACGAAGGCCGGGGCCGACACCGCCCCGGAGACCGAGGCCGTCCCCGCGACCCTGGCACGGACGCGGCCCCGCACCCCGCACGGGGGGCGAGGTGGTGGTACGGGCCCGCGGACTGCGGAAGTCGTTCGGCCCGGTGACCGTCCTGGACGGCGTGGACCTCGATGTGCACCGTGGTGAGGTGGTGGCCGTCATCGGCCCCTCGGGCTCGGGCAAGACCACCCTCGTCCGCACGCTCAACCACCTGGAACAGCCCGACCAGGGCAGTGTGGAGATCGACGGCCGGCTCATGGGCGGCAAGGACCGTGAACTCGCCGCCCAGCGCCGTCACGTCGGCATGGTCTTCCAGCGGTTCAACCTCTTCCCGCACCGGACCGTGCTCCAGAACATCACCCTCGCGCCCCTCCAGCAGCGGCTGT
The DNA here is from genome assembly GCA_002027195.1 of Streptomyces sp. GKU 895. Lineage (GTDB taxonomy): Bacteria > Actinomycetota > Actinomycetes > Streptomycetales > Streptomycetaceae > Streptomyces. Next base: position 71,515 of record MWJO01000027.1, read on the forward strand.
CCGGCCGGGCGGACGCCGAACGCCGGGCACGGGAACTGCTCGGCAAGGTGGGCCTCGACTCCCATGCGCACAAATACCCCCACCAGCTCTCCGGCGGCCAGCAGCAACGGGTGGCCATCGCCCGCGCCCTGGCCATGGACCCCAGCGTGCTGCTCTTCGACGAACCGACCTCGGCCCTCGACCCCGAGCTGGTGGGCGAGGTCCTGTCGGTGATGAGCGACCTCGCCGCCGACGGCACGACGATGGTCGTCGTCACCCACGAGATGCGCTTCGCCCGCGAGGTCGCGGACTGGGTGGTCTTCATGAACCAGGGCCGCATCCTGGCCCAGGGCCCGCCTGAGACGGTCTTCGACCACTCCGGCGAACCGCGCCTGGAACGGTTCTTCGCCGCGATCGGCCCCGCGTGAATCCCGTCGGCCCGGTGTGCGGCCGGCCCGATCCGGGGCCGCCGCACGGTTCAGGTGACTTCGGCGCGGTCACCGGGGGGCTCACCAGCTGCTGGAACTCCGGCCCGGTCGCAGCGACGTGCTGTCGGTGACGCTCAGGTCCTGGGTTCCTATCACGGACAGCAGTTCCAGCTGCTCGGCGCCCCGGCTTCCGGGGGGCGCGGTGAACCACAGCAGGCGTTGGCGTCCGTCCTCGCTGAGCAGGTTGTAGCAGTCGAGTTCGATGACGCCGAGCGTGGGGTGGACGATTCTCTTGCGGTCCTTGCGGCGCACCGCGACGTCGTGGGTGTCCCACAGGGCTGCGAACTCCTCGCTGCGGCGGCGCAGTACGGCGACCATCCTGGTGATCTCCGCGTCCTGGCCGCGGCGTGCGGACGCCGCCTGGAGGTCGGCCACGAACACCCGGGAGTGGTGCGGGTGATCCTCGGACGGGTACCTCTCGCGCGCCTGCGGATCGGTGAACCAGCGGTACACGAAGCTCGCCGTCGGGCCGCGGTGTGCGGGGGACTCGCCGAGCAGGTCACGGGCCAGGTCGTTCTCCACCAGGGTTTCGTGCAGGTCGGTGATGACGCGCGCGGGGGTGTTGGACAGCCGGTCCAGCAGCCCGAGAAGCGCGGGCTGCACATGCGCCGACGTTCCATGGGCCGACGGCGGGATCGGCCGATCGGCGAGGCGGAACAGGTGATCGCGCTCGTCGCCGTTGAGGCGCAGGGCCCGGGCGAGGGCGGCCAGGGTCTGGGCCGAGGGCTGCACGCCGTTCTTCGCGCTACCGCGTTCCAACTCGGTGTAGTAGTCGGCCGACAGCCCTGCCAGCTGGGCGACTTCCTCGCGGCGCAGCCCGGGGACGCGCCGGCGCGGGCCTTGGGGGAGACCGACCTCGGCGGGGCGGATGCGGTCGCGGCGGGTCCGGAGGAAGGCGCCGAGTTCTGGAAGGTTCACCTCTTCATGGTCGCTCGCGCGTCGAGTCGTATCCAGGGGGTGGCATCCCCTGGGTAAACGCAGCCCTGGCTAGGGGTGGGGGACCGGCTGATCGTTGAGGGCGCAGCAGGGCGACGGCGAGACCGCGGCCCGAACCGCAATCACCCCAGGAGTCAGTCATGCCCCTCCCCACTTCCCTCGACGGGCTCGAAACCCCGGCCCAGACCCGAGTCGCGATCGTCACCGGCGGCTCGCGCGGCATCGGCCGCCGGACCGTCGGCCGGCTGGCCGCCGACGGGTACGACGTCGTGGTCGGCTATGCCGGCAACCACGGCGAGGCCGAAGCGGCCGTGAAGGAGGCCGTCACCGCCGGCGCCCGGGCGATCGCGGTACGTGCCGACGTCGCCGACGAGTACGCCGTCGAGGCTCTGTTCGACGCGGCCGAGGCGGAGTTCGGCGGTGTCGACGTCGTCGTGCACGCGGCCGGGCGCGCCCACATGGCGCCGATCGCCGAGCTGGACCTGGCCGTCCTGGACGACCTGCACCGCACGAACATCCGCGGCACGTTCGTCGTCGCCCAGCAGGCAGTACGTCGGGTGCGCCGCGGCGGTGCGATCGTGACGTTCTCGACGTCCGTGGTGGGGCTGGCCTTCCCGAACTACGGCGCGTACTCCGCCAGCAAGGGCGCGGTCGAGGCGCTGACGCTGATCCTGGCCAGGGAGTTGCGGGGCCGGGACGTCACCGCCAACGCCGTCGCGCCCGGCCCCACGGCCACCGACCTGTTCCTGGACGGCAAGGACGAGGAGACCATCGCCCGTCTGGCCGCCCAGCCTCCGCTGGAGCGGCTCGGCACCCCGGCCGACATCGCCGAGGTCGTCGCGTTCCTGGCCTCCCCGGCCGGCCACTGGATCAACGGACAGGTCGTCCGCGCCAACGGCGGAATCGTCTGAACCGCCCGCAGCCACCCCATCGATCAACGAAAGGCCCTGTCATGAGGAACGACGACACCCGAAAGGCCATCCTGGTCACCGGGGCCTCCAGCGGCATCGGGGCGCTGTCCGTGCGTGCTCTGGCCCTCGCCGGTCACACCGTGTACGCGGGCATCCGCCAGACGGCGACCCGCAACGTGGCCGCGGTGGCGACCTGGCCCGCTTCGGCACTGACCACCAACTCGACGTACAGGCAGTCGAGTTGACGTCACCTCCCAGGAGTCCGCCGACGCCGCGGTCGACCGGATCCTCGCCGAGCACGGCCGGCTGGACGTGGTCGTGCACAACGCCGGCCACATGGTCCTGGGCGCCGCCGAGGCGTTCACCACCGACCAACTCGCGGACCTGTACGACGTGAACGTCCTGGGCACACAGCGCGTCAACCGCGCCGCCCTGCCGACGTTGCGTGAGCAGGGCTCGGGGCTGCTGGTCTGGATCGGCAGCTCCAGCACCCGCGGCGGCTGCCCCCCGTTCCTGGCCCCCTACTTCGCAGCCAAGGCCGCGATGGACGCGCTGGCCGTCAGCTACGCCGCCGAGGTGCTCCCGTTCGGCATCGACACCGCGATCGTGGTGCCCGGTGTGTTCACCACCGGCACCAACCACTTCGCCCACGCCGGCGCCCCCGCGGACCGTGATCGTGCCGAAGCCTACGACCAGCGTCACCGACCCGTGATGGACGATCTGGGCAAGCGTCTGGCCGCGCTCATCCCTCCGGACGCCGATGTGACCGAGGTCGCTGAAGCCGTCGTGCGCCTGGTCGCGATGGCGCACGGCACTCGGCCGCTGCGCACCCACGTAGACCCCAGCCGCGACGGCAGCGAAGTCGTCTCCGCGGTCGCCGACCGCGTCCGCGCCGACTTCTTCCGCCGCATCGGACTGGACAGCCTGCTCACCGCAGGCAGCTCCCTGTAACGCCCCACCGAGAGAAGGAACAACCAGCCATGCCTTTCGCGAACTTCAAGGTCCCCGAGAAGACCCTCACCCCGAAGCAGAAGGAGCAGATCGTCACCCGCACCACCGAGCTGTACGTCGAGATCTACGGCGAGCGCGCCCGCGCCAACACCATGGTGCTGGTCGAAGAGGTCGCCGACGGCGGCTGGGGCATCTCCGGCAACGTGCTGACCCTCGCCATGCTCGGTGAGGCGACACCGTCCGACACCGGCGACGCCTGACCGCACCGGCCGCCATGCGGCCAGGACAGCACCGTGAAACCGAGGGCCGCCGATCACACCCGGCGGCCCTCGGCCGAGCTCAGCCGGCCCCTTCTCGGCCTGAGGAGTTGGGAACCCGGCATCGCGGATCTAGGCTCTGAACCATGCACTCGGCAGCACCCCCGGCAGCGCCCCGTCCGGCGCAGGTGTTCTCGACGGCACACACGCCGCCGGGGGAGCGGCTGCGGGCCTGGGAGGAGCACAACGCCGACGCCCTCATCGCCCTGACGTGCCGCACCACGGGCGGCGCGGACTTCCGGGCGCGCGAGGACAACCTCGACCTCGGGCGGGTGCATCTGGCGCGGGTGCGTACCACGGCGCACATGGTCGAGCGTCCCGCCGACCTCATCGAACGGCGGCCCACGGGTTCCGTCGCGATCTACGTCTCCCTGCGCGGGGAGGCGCTGTTCCAGCAGGCCGGCCGGCGGCAGGTCGTCCGCCCCCGGCGACGTCCTGGTCTGCGACGCGGACGGCAGCTTCGTCCGCGGGTTCGGCCAGGGGCTGGACGAACTGGCGGTGCGCGTGGACCGCGGCGCGCTGCCGGACGGTGTGCACGTCGCAGAGCCGCTCATCGTGCGGCGCGACGAGAGCAACCCGTACGGCCGCGCGCTCGCCCGCATCGTCGGACGCGCCGTCGGCGTCGCGGGCGCGACCCGGCCCGACGAGCAGGCCCTCGTCGACCTGGCTTCCGTCCTCGTGAGCGACGGGGCCACGCGCCCGCCCGTCGTGCATCGCGCGCTCGCCTGCGCCCTCGTCGAGGACCGGCTGGACGATCCGCGCCTGTCGGCCCCCGAGGTCGCCGGCGCGGTCGGCATCAGCGTCCGTCAGCTCACCCGCGTCTTCGCCGACGCGGGCACGACGTTCCCTCGCTACGTCCTCGGCCGGCGCCTCGAAGTCGCCCACGGGCTGCTGACCGGCCCGGACGCCGCCGAGCTGCGTACGGCGACGGTGGCGACGAGATGCGGATTCAGCTCGGTCGCCCACTTCTCGCAGACCTTCCACGCCCGGTTCGGCATCACCGCGGGCGAGTTGCGCCGTACGGCCGCGAAGCGGGACTGAACCACCTCGGGCGCACCACCGTCGCCCTCGCCACAGCGACGAAGCGCCTTCGAAACAGCCGCGTCATACGGATTTCGGCCGTCCTCCAGCCCGTACCGCCCGATGCGGCCGCGGCCGGGGGCACGCTGCCTTCAACGCACCGCGAGAAGAAGGTGAGAGGCCCCATGCCCGAGTTCAACGACGGTCAGCAAGAGACCGGACTCCCGACATCGTCGCAGGTCGAGACCGATGTCCTGATCGTCGGCTCCGGCCCGGCCGGCGCCTCGGCGGCTCTGTTCCTGTCGACCCTGGGGATCGACAACATCGTGATCACCAAGTACCGGTGGACCGCGAACACGCCCCGGGCGCACATCACCAACCAGCGGGCGATGGAGATCTTCCGCGACATGGGGATCGAGGACCAGGTACTGGCCGACGCCACCCCCCACGACCTCGTCGGTGACACCGTCTTCTGCACCTCCATCGCGGGCGAGGAGATCGGCCGCATCCACACGTGGGGCACCCGGCCCGACCGGGAGGCGGACTACCGGCTGGCCTCCCCCTGTCTCACCGTCGACATCCCGCAGACCTACCTCGAACCGATCCTGGTCAAGAACGCCACCGTCCGCGGCACCCAGACCCGCTTCTCCACCGAGTACCTCTCGCACACCCAGGACGACACGGGCGTCACCGTCCGGGTCCGCGACCGGCTCACCGGCCACGAGTACGACATCCGGGCGAAGTACCTCATCGGCGCCGACGGTGCCCGCTCCCGGGTCGCCGAGGACATCGGCCTGCCCTACGAGGGCGCGATGGACATCGCCGGTTCGATGAACATCACCTTCAAGGCCGACATCGCCTCCTACGTCGGCCACCGGCCGTCCGTCCTGTACTGGGTGATCCAGCCGGGCGCCAACGTCGGCGGCATCGGCGCCGGTCTGGTCCGGATGGTCCGCCCCTGGAACGAGTGGCTCATCGTATGGGGCTACGACATCAACTCCGAGCCGCCCGTAGTCGACGAGACCGAGGCGATCCGCATCGTGCGCCAGCTGCTCGGCATCCCGGACCTCGACGTCGAGATCACCGGCACCAGCCTCTGGGGCAACAACGAGATGTACGCCACCCACCTGCACAAAGGCCGTGTCTTCTGCGCCGGAGACGCCATCCACCGCCACCCGCCGAGCAACGGCCTGGGCTCCAACACCAGCGTCCAGGACTCCTACAACCTGGCCTGGAAGCTCGCGGCGGTGCTGCGGGGGCAGGCCGACCCGTCGCTGCTGGAGACGTACTCGGCGGAGCGGGCGCCGGTCGCGAAGCGGATCGTCACCCGGGCCAACAAGTCCAGCCGCGAGTTCGCCGACCTCTTCCAGGCCCTCGGCGTCCTCGACGCCAAGGACGAGGACGAGATGCGGGCCCTGATCGAGGAGCGGAAGGCGAACACCCCCGAAGGCGCTGCCAAGCGGGCCGCCCTGGTGGCGGCGATGGAGACCAAGAACTACGAGTTCAACGCGCACGGCGTCGAACTCGGCCAGTTCTACGAGTCCGCCGCCGTCGTCTCCGACGGCACCCGGCCCGTCCCGAGCAGGGACGAGGACCTCTACCACGTCATGTCCACCAGCCCCGGCGCGCACCTTCCGCACGCCTGGGTCGGCGACAACGTCACTAAACTCGCCCTCATGGACCTGGCGCCGTACACCCGCTGGACCCTGCTCACGGGCATCGCCGGTGAGGACTGGTCCGGCGCTGCCGAGAAGGTCGCGCAGGAGCTCGGCATCCCGCTCGACACGGTGGTGATCGGCCCGGGCCGCGAGGTGACGGACCTCTACTACGACTGGGCCAAGCTGCGTGAGGTCGAGGAGTCCGGGGCGATCCTGGTGCGCCCCGACAAGCACGTCGCCTGGCGCGCCATGAGCCTCGCCGACGACCCCGCGGCCGCGCTGCGCGGCGCCCTCACCCAGCTCCTCGGAAAGGCCTGACCTGTGCGCTTCACCCACGAGACGCTGCCGCAACGGGTCGTCTTCGCACCCGGAGAGGCCACGACCGCCGTGGCGGCCGAGGTGGCCGCACTGAAGGCGACGAAGGCGATGCTGATCGCCGCGTCGACGGAGGCGGCCCTCGCCGACCGTGTCGCCGCGGGCCTGCCGGTGGCGGTGCGCCACGACGAGGTCGTCATGCATGTCCCGGTCGACGTCGCCGAGCGCGCCCGCAAGGCCGCGGTCGAAGGCGCCGTGGACGTGCTGGTGTGTGTCGGCGGCGGCTCGACGACCGGTCTGGCCAAGGCGGTGGCGCTGACGACCGGCCTGCCGATCGTGGCCGTCCCCACCACGTACGCGGGTTCGGAGGCGACGAACGTCTGGGGCCTGACCGAGGGCGAGGTGAAGAGCACCGGCGTCGACCCGAGGGTCCTGCCGCGCTCGATCGTCTACGACGCCTCACTGATGCTCACCCTGCCGGTGGAGATGTCCGTGGCCAGCGGCCTCAACGCCCTGGCCCACTGTGTCGACTCCATGTGGGCTCCGCGCGCCGACCCGATCGACCGGGCCCTGGCGGGGGAGGGGATCCGGGGCCTTGCCCAAGGCCTGCCCGCGGTAGTCGCCGACCCGGCCGGGCTCGAAGGACGCCAACAGACCCTCTACGGGGCCTACTTGGCCGCCGTCGCGTTCGCCTCGGCCGGCTCGGGCCTGCACCACAAGATCTGCCATGTGCTGGGCGGCATGTTCAACCTCCCGCACGCCCAGACCCACGCGGTGGTGCTGCCGCACGTGCTCGCCTTCAACGCCCCGGCCGTACCGGAGACCGAGCGGCGCATCGCCGAGGCCTTCGGCAGCCCGACGGCGGTGGCGGGACTGGCCGCACTGCGCGAGGCGCTCGACGCCCCCCGGGCGCTGCGCGACTACGGCATGCCCGAGGACGGCATCGCCCGGGCGGTCGCCCCCGTCCTCGCCGCCGTCCCCGCCGACAACCCCACTGCTGTGACCGAGGAGAACCTCACCGCGCTCTTGCGTGCGGCCTGGGAAGGAAGTGACGCCGTATGAAGCTCCACGATGTGTCTTCCGAGCAGGCGGCCCGGGAGGAAGACCTGATCGCGCGCGTGCAGCGCTCCTTCGACGCCTGTGAGGACCCTCGGCTGAAGGAGCTGATGCAGGCGATCGTCAAGCACCTGCACGCCTTCCTGCGCGACGTCCGCCTCACCGAGGAGGAGTGGAAGCAGGGCATCGATTTCCTCACCGCCGTCGGTCATCTGACCGACGACAAGCGCCAGGAGTTCATCCTGCTCTCCGACACGCTCGGGGCGTCGATGCAGACGATCGCCATCAACAACGAGGCCTACGGCGATGCCACCGAGGCCACCGTCGTCGGCCCCTTCTTCGTCGAGGACTCCCCGAGGATCGAGCCGGGCGGGGACATGTCCTTCGGTGCCGCGGGCGAGCCCTGCTGGGTCGAGGGAACCGTCTCCGACGCCGCCGGGAACCCGATCGCCGGGGCGAAGATCGAGGTGTGGGAGGCGGACGAGGACGGGTTCTACGACGTCCAGTACGACGACGACCGGGTGGCCGCCCGCGCGCACCTGTTCACCCAGGCCGACGGCAGCTACCGCTTCTGGGGCGTCACCCCGACGCCGTACCCGATCCCGCACGACGGCCCGGTGGGCAGGATGCTGGCGTCGACCGGCCGCTCACCGATGCGGGCCTCGCACCTGCACTTCATGGTCGAGGCGCCCCAGTGCCGGACCCTGGTCACGCACATCTTCGTCCGGGGCGACGAACTGCTCGACTCCGACACGGTGTTCGGCGTCAAGAAGTCGCTGGTCAAGGACTTCGACCAGCGCCCGGCGGGCACGCCGACACCTGACGGACGGGTCGTGGACGGCACCTGGACCCAGGTCCGCTTCGACATCGTCCTCGCCCCCGCCGACAGCAGCGGCTGACGTGGGTCCGCGGCAGCCTGTGCGGCGCCGAAAGATGTAAGAGATTAACTGCCTCCTGAATGAGTACTACTCATTCAGGAGGCAGTTCGCTGACAGGTCGGCGAGAAGCGGCCGACAATCAAGCGCAACCCGTCTTCTACCTGCGACTATTGTCCACCGTGAGCACTGCGCACGGTGCCGCGCCTGTCACAACCTCATGTCGGCGATGTTGACCCCCCGAAAAATAGATCTGCCTCATATCTTGACCGGTGTGCCTCCATGCATCGATAAATGCAACTCGCAGGAAGTGGGGCTGGAGGAAGGACACCACATGAGACCCCTACGCATCGGTGCGGGGACGGTCAAGGCGCTCGCAGCGGCGGCTGTCGTCTTCGCGGCCGTGCTGCCCGCTCAACCCGCCTACGCGGCCACGACGAACTTCTATGTCGACCCGGTCAACGGCAGTGACAGCAACTCAGGCACCAGCCCCACCACAGCGTTCAAGACCATCCAGGCCGCCAAGACCGCGGTGCGGGCCGTCAACGCGAACATGTCGGACGACATCGTCGTGAACCTGCGCGGCGGCACCTACGCCCTCACCGGTCCGATCTCCTTCGGTACCAGCGACTCGGGCACGAACGGCCACACGGTCGTCTACCAGGCCTACAACGGCGAGACGCCCGTGATCTCCGGTGGCAAGGCCATCACCGGCTGGACCGCGTCCGCGAACGGCGAGTACAAGGCGTCGGTGGGCAGCCTCAACTTCCGGCAGCTGTACGTCAACGGGGTCCGCGCCACCCGGGCCCGCTACCCCGACGTCGGCTCGGACTTCCAGCTGCAGGGCAGCGACAAGACCAACAAGCTGCTGAAGGTGCTCAGCTCCCAGGTCTCCAACTGGGACCAGCTCAGCAAGGTCGAGATGATGCTGGAGACGCAGTGGGGCGAGAGCTACCTGCGGCTGAAGTCGATCAGCTCCGCGGGCGGCACCGCCAATGTGTCGATCCAGGACCACGAGGCGGGCATTCTCTTCCAGCGGCCCTTCCCCGTCCTCTCCGACGGCTCCCCCCTGCACTTCGAGAACGCCCACGAATTCCTCAACGAACCGGGCGAGTTCTACGTCGATACGGCCGCGCAGACCGTCTACTACAAGCCCCGCACCGGCGAGAACATGTCCACGGCCACCGTGCAGGCACCCACGCTGCCCACGCTGTTCGACATCAAGGGCACGAGCCTCGGCAGCCCCGCCCACGACCTGCGCTTCTCCGGGATCACGTTCGCCCAGACCACCTGGATGGAGCCGACGGACAACGGCTACCTCAACGGCCAAGGCGGCAACTACAACCTCTCGGCCGACACCTCCAACAACCAGTACGTCGGCCGTCCCCCGGCCGGAGTCCAGGCCTCGTACGCCGACCGGCTCTCCTTCACCGGCAACACCTTCACGCAGATGGGCGCCAGCGCCCTCGACCTGCACCACGGCGTGCACGACAGCACCGTGACCGGCAACCTCATCTACGACATCGCCGGCAACGGAATCATGGTCGGCAAGTTCTCCGACCCGACTGTCGAGTACCACACCATCTACAACCCGCCCACCTCACCGTCCGGTGAGGACGCCCGGGAGGTCGTCAAGAACGTCACCGTCAAGAACAACCTGATCACCCGGATCGGCGAGGACTACCCGGGCACCGCGGGCATCGACGCGGGCTTCGTCAACAGCACCACCATCGACCACAACGACATCTCCGACACTCCGTGGGCCGCCATCTCGCTGGGCTGGGGCTGGCAGTCGGCGGCCAACGCCGAAGGCGACAACAGCGTCAGCTACAACCGGATCGGCAACGTGATGAACCGGCTGTGCGACTCCGCCGCCATCTATCACCTCTCCAACGACCCGGGCACGGTCTTCAACGGCAACTACATCCACGACGTACTGCGTTCGCCGGCCGCCTGCGGCTCGGCGGTGGCCGGCCTCTACACGGACGAGGGGTCGAACAACATGACCCTGTCGAACAACGTGCTGTCACGGACGGACGGGTTCATCAACCAGAACCGCAACGGCTCCAACGTCACGCTCACCAACAACACGTCCTCCGGCGACTCGGTGATCAAGGCGTCCGGTCTTGAGTCCGCCTACCAGGGGCTGGCCGCCAAGCTCAACCTGGCCTACAACAAGCCGACTTCCGCGTCGTCGGTCTACGGTTCCGGCACGCCGGCGGCGAACGCCAACGACAACAACGCCTCGACCGGCTGGTCGCCGACCGGGAGCGACAGTTCGGCCTGGTGGCAGGTCGACCTCGGGCAGGCGTACCAGCTCGGACAGTTCTCCCTGACCACCCGGCAGGACCTGGACCAGTCCGAGACCCGCGGCCACTTCGAGATCCGGGCCTCCAACGACCCGTCCTTCGACAGCTACACGGTCGTGGGACGCCAGACGGACAACCTGCCGCTCGCCGCGACACTCACGGGCAACATCGACGTCCGCCAGAAGTTCCGCTACGTGCGGGTCGCCAAGACCGACGGCGCGTACTTCTACATCACGGACTTCAGCGTGCAGCAGGGCGGCGGGGCGCTGGAGGACGCGACCGGCATGCCGAACACCAACCCGTCGACGTACTACACGATCAAGAACGTCAACAGCGGACAGCTGATGGACGTGTACCAGAACTCCACCGCCGACGGCGGGAGCGTCGTCCAGTGGCCGAGCAACGGTGGTGCCAACCAGCAGTGGAGCTTTGTCCCGGTCAGCGGTCAGCTTTTCAAGATCGTGAACCGCAACAGCGGCAAGGTCCTCGACTTCGGCTGGGCCAGCCACTGGAGGGGCACCGCGGTGCAGCAGTACGGGTACAACGGCGGCAACAACCAGCTGTGGTACTTCGAACCGGTCAGCGGTGGGTACGTCATCCGCAACTTCGAGAGCAGGCAGGTCCTGGAGGTCGGTGGCGCGTCGACGGCCAACGGAGCCGCCATCAGCCAGTACATGCACCTGAACCAGTCCAACCAGACCTGGACGATCCAGTGACCGGGTGACCGGGTGACCGGACGCAGACCACCGCACCAGGTCCGGCGCCCTGTCCCACCGACAGGCGCCGAGCCTGTTGTCCACGCGTCGGCCGTAAGTTACCTTTCCGACGACATGGCCCCAGAACTGGCCGACGACATCATGGCGCTGCACGAGAAAAGGCCGCCCTGCACCCGGAGTTGGCCGCCCGGCTCGAACCTCTCCTTGAGATACAGCTCGCCTCGGGGTGAGAGCCCGTCACATGTGCCGCTGGAACCCTGTGGGGAAGAAACCAGGTGTCGTGTCGAAGGCCCCGTCAGGGCCTCGCAGCAGTCATCCCGAAGGCAGGTCACATGAACGACACACCCGCGACCGACGCCGCCTTGCCGACGCAGGCCTCTCGTGCTGCGGCAGCCACGGTGAACGGCGCGGACGTGCGGCCTGAGTACCGGCCCGCCTACGAGGTCGTGGCGGAGCGGATTCTCGAGTTCATCGCCGAGTCGGGTCTGGTGGCGGGCGACCGGATGCCCACGGAGAACGATCTGGCCCAGAGGCTGAACACCAGCAGGACCGTGGTGCGGGAGGCCGTGAAGATCCTTTCGGCCCTCGGCCGGGTCCGGGCGCACAAGGGGCGAGGACTGTTCGTCGCGGACGACGAGGGCATGCTCATCACCAGCCGCTGGGGCGGCTTCTTCCGCCCGGTCGACCTCGATCACGTGTTCATGCTGTTCGAGTTCCGCAGGGTTCAGGAGATGGCCGCGAGCAGTCTGGCCGCCACCCGCGCCACCCCCGCGGAGCTGCGGACCATCGAAGTTGCCGTGCAGCGGTGCCGCCACGGTTTCGTCCACGGACAGGTCGACGAGTTCAACGAGGCGGACGAGGCTTTCCACGGGGCCGTGGCCGCGGCCTCGCACAATGCCTTCCTCGTCAGCGCGGTGCGTGACGCGCGGCGCCTCCAGCGGCAGTCCAGCGCGATCGGAATCCACTACACGCTCGGTGAAGGCACCGAGTCCGCGGTCGCGGAGCACGAGGTGATCTACCGGGCCATCCGCGACGGCCGGCCCGACGAGGCGGCCGAGGCCACGGCGGCACATCTCGACAGGACCCTGGAGGACTACCGGCGCGAGATCCAGCGGCGCCTGTTCGGATAGCTCGGGTCGGGCGCCCACGCTGCGGATGTTCAGCAGCGTTTCGGTGGTGGGCAGTTCCACGTCGGCGGTGCTGAGGTCCTCACCGCTGTGCGGCTTGTGCTTACAGGAAGCCGGCCGAGCTGAGGCAGCACGAAAACGACTCGATTGCGACAGCTCCGCCGCCCGGCCTCCTACGTGTCGGACGGAGGCGCGGGTTCGGCGGAGCTGTCGGGCGTCCTACGGTGTGATGACGCCTTGCCCTGCGGCGGTGGTCAGGAGCGACGCGTGCGGCGGGTCGTGTAGATCGCGCCGGCGCCGAGGGCGATCACCGCGGCGGCGCCGCCGGCTATCAGGCCGACCGGTGCGCTGGAGCCGGTCTCGGCCAGCGGCGGGGTGCTGTCGCTGGGCGAGGGCGTCGGGGTGGTGGGCGGCGTCGACTCCACCGGGGGGACGTCCGGAGTGGTGGGCGGAGTCGTTTCGG
>MWJO01000028.1 GCA_002027195.1 Streptomyces sp. GKU 895
GTCGTTTCGGTGGACGGCTTCGTGGGGGTGGCGGGGGGGAGTCGACTCCTCGGCGGGCGGCTGGCTGGTGGGAGGCGTGCTCGGGGTGTCCGGCGTCGACTCCGAGGGCGTCGGGGTGGGGGAGTCGGGCTTGTCGGGAGTGCAGGCCTTGTCCCCGCCGTTCCACGCGGCGATGAGGTGGTACGGGGTGACGACGTTGTCGGGCTGGTACGGGGCCGGGCCGTGGCCGTCCTCCGTCTTGCCGTCGTAGATGATGTCGTCGCCGTACAGGTCGATCTGGCCGTAGCAGTCGGGCGTCTTCACCGTCAGCTTCTGCCAGGTGTGCTTGTCGCTGTCGGCGACGTCGGCGGCGGTGAGGTACACGGTGGCGTGGTCGACGAGGGTCTGGTGGCCGGAGGTGTACCAGTTGGAACCTTCGGTGGTGTATTCCGCCAGCGACACCGGGTACTTGCAGTCGTCGCCGACCGTCTGTCCCGGGGCCAGGCGCACCTCGACCGTGCCGGGGGCGGCGTCCCACTGGTGGAAGCCGCCCTGCGAGGTCCAGTCGGTGCCGACCGGCTTTCCGTCCGCGTCGACGATGCGGTACTGCACGGTGGCGGACTGGCAGCCGCCTGCCGTCGTGGCGTGCGCGGAAGCGGCCCCGAGAAGGGGCGTGGCGCAGGCGAAGAGAGCGCTTGCGGCAAGGGCGGCCGAGGTTCTGGAGCGGGGGGAGCGCGTCAAGATCTGCCTCTGTGGAATCGGGGGTGTGGGAGGTGGATGGGCGTGAGTGGCCTACATATGCGGAGACCAAGAAGGCTGGTGGTAAGTCACTCACGTCACTTGGCTCACTTCAGACGCAGCGAGCGACTCGAATTCTTGTCCTCTTCCACAACCCCCGTCAAATTTTCGCGAGTTCATCACAACCGCACGCTCGTGGCGGTCGATTCCGGGAGGTGGAAAGGTAGTCGAACCCACGCAATCCCCGGGCGCCTGAGGGGCATGGCCTCGCGACTACGCTGGGGCCATGACAAGCGAAGGCGCTCAAAGCGGCAACGGATGGGCGCGGACAGCGGGTTGGGGTGTTCTGGCGCTCTTCCTGATCGCCTTCGCGGGCTTCGAGAGTGTCAAGTACGGCCTTGCGACGACAGTTGCCGCGCTGGTGTTCTTCGCGCTGCCCGACCTGGCCCGGCTGGCGGGGGTCCGCCCACCGGGCCTCCTCTATCAGGCGGTGCATCGCGTGTGGATACCGCTGGCGGTAGTGGTCGTCTACTCCTTCGGGCCGGTCGTATGGCCACCGCTTTTCACCGCGGGCCTCGGCTGGTTCACGCGGATCGCCATCGACAGAACGCTCGGCAAGCGACCTGCTGCCCGAGCCTGATCCGACGCGGCGGCACAGGCGGCGGTTCAGGTGATGTACGTCGGTGTGTGCAGGACTCGGGTGTGTCCGACCCGGCGGACCGGGCCGGTGAGTCGGATACCGCCGCTCAGCCGGATGTCGGTGCTGGAGGCGCCGAGTCGCACGGTGATCTCGCCCGGTTCGACGATGCGGTGATGATCGGGGCCGGTGTAGGCGAGACGGTCGGCGTGCAGGCGGAAGGTGACCCTGCGTTCTTCGCCGGGCGCCAGGCGGACTCGGACGAAGCCGGTCAACTGGGTCACCGGGCGCGGCAGTTGGGCGACCGGATCCGCGGTGTAGAGCTGAACGACCTCGGAACCGGGGCGGTCACCGGTGTTGCGGACCAGGCAACTGATCTCGACCTCACCGTCGGTGGCGATCTCCGCGGCGCTCACCTCGAACCCGTGGTAGGTGAACGTCGTGTACGACAGTCCGTGTCCGAAGGGGTAGGCCGGGGTGGGGTCGAGGTTGCTCACGCCCTGGGTGTTGCCGCCGAGCGGGGCGTGCAGATACGTGCCGGGCTGGCCGCCCGGGGTCCGCGGGATCTGCACCGGCAGCTTGCCGGAGGGGGTGAGCCGTCCGGAGAGCACCCCGGCGAGCGCCGGGCCGCCTTCCTCGCCGGGGAAGAAGGCCTGGACGACGGCGGCGGCGCGGTCGGTGTAGGCGCCGAGCGCGTACGGGCGGCCGGAGACGACGAGCAGGACGACCGGTGTACCGGTGGCCAGCAGGGCCTCGACGAGTTCGTCCTGGACCCCCGGCAGCGACAGGTCCTCCACGTCGCAGCCCTCGCCGGAGGTGCCGAGGCCGAAGAGGGCGGCACGGTCGCCGACCACCGCGACGCAGACATCCGCCTGCCGGGCCGCCGCCACGGCCGCGTCGATGCCGCCGCGGTCGACGTCCTTGACGGGGCAGCCCTGTTCGTAGGCGATGAGGGTGCCGGGCAGTTCCGTGGCCAGGGCGTCCAGCAGTGTGCGGGCCTCGATGCCGTTGTCGTGGCCGGGGTGGTGGGGCAGGACGTGGTTGGGGAAGGAGTAGCAGCCGAAGAAGGCGTTGGCGTCGTCGGCGCACGGGCCGATGAGGGCGATGGTGCCGGTGTTTGCGGCCAGCGGGAGGTGTCCGTGGCGGTTGTCCAGCAGCACGATGCTCTGTTCGGCCAGTTCACGGGCGATGGCCCGGTGCGCGGGCGGGTCCAGGTCGATGGGGCCCTCGTCGGTCACCTGCGGGTCGAAGTCCGCGTCGAGCAGCCCCAGTTCGACCTTCTGACGCAGCACGCGCCGGACCGCGCGGTCGACGAGGTCCTCGGAGACGCGGCCCTCGCGGACGAGTTCGGCGAGCGGCTCGCCGTAGCAGAGGGTGTCGGGCAGCTCCACGTCGATGCCCGCGGTGAGAGCGCGCGCGCCGGCCTCGCCGTCGGTCGCGGCGATGCGGTGCATGGTGCGCAGGAAGGCGATGGACCAGTAGTCGGAGACGACCGTGCCCTCGAATCCCCAGGCCTCGCGCAGCAGCCGGGTCAGCAGGCCCGGGTCGGCGCCGGCCGGCATGCCGTCCACATCGGCGTAGGAGTTCATGACGGAGCGGGCGCCGCCCTCCCGTATCGCCGTCTCGAAGGGCGGCAGGATCACGTCGGCGAACTCGCGCGGGCCCATGGAGACGGGGGCGTGGTTGCGGGCGGCCTTCGAGGCCGAGTAGCCGGCGAAGTGCTTGAGGGTGGCGATGATCCCCGCGCTCTCCAGGCCGCGGACGTAGGCGGTGCCGGTCGTCGCGACGAGGTACGGGTCCTCACCGAGGGTCTCCTCCACGCGGCCCCAGCGGTAGTCGCGTACGACATCGAGGACGGGGGGAGAGGCCCTGGTGGACGCCGACGCGGCGCATGCTCGCGCCGATGGCGTGAGCCATGCGTTCGACGAGGTCGGGGTGGAAGGTGGCGGCCCAGGCCAGGGGGGTGGGGAAGACACTGGCGTGGTGGGTGGTGAAACCCGTCAGGCACTCCTCGTGGGCGAGGGCGGGGATGCCGAGCCGGGTGCTGTCGATCAACTCCTGCTGCAAGGAGGCGAGGTGGCGCGCGCCTTCGTGTGGCTCGACCGGCTTGGTGCCGAACGGGCGGGTGAGGTGGCCGAGTCCGTCCTTGCTGGCCTGTGCGAAGTCGGTGTGGTGGGCGAAGACGTCCTGCATCGGGGCGACGTTGCCGCTGACCCGCTCGACTCCGGGCCAGGCGCTGCCGAGCTGGGCGAGCTTCTCCTCCAGGGTCATCTCCGCGAGCAGGGCCTCGACCCTGTCGTCACGAGGGCAGGCCGGATCGGCCCAAGGTGTCGTCATGGTGCGTTCCTCGGGGTGGTGGTAGGGCGCGGGGGTGTCAGGCGTGGGCGGGCGGCGGGGCGGTCGAGCCCCGGACGACCAGCTGGGTGGCCAGCTCGACGCGATGGCTGTCCAGGGGCTCACCGGCGGCCAGGCGGAGCAGCGTGCGCAGCGCTGCCCGGCCGATCTCGGAGAACGGCTGACGGACGGTGGTCAGGGGCGGGGCGGAGGTTGCGGCGGCGGCGGTGTCGTCGAAGCCGACGACGCTGACGTCGTCCGGCACCCGCAGACCGTTGACGCGGGCGGCCTCGATGACACCGAAGGCCTCCAGGTCGTTGCCGGCGAAGACGGCGGTCGGCGGCTCGTCGAGGGCGAAGAGTTCCAGGGCGGCCTGGTAGGCGGGTTCGAACCGGAAGGCCCCCCGCTTGATGAGCCGGGGGTCGGGCGTGAGGCCGGCACCGCTGAGCGCGGCCTGGTAGCCGTGCAGGCGGGCCGTGTTGCAGACGGCGTCGTGCCGGCCCTCGATCATGGCGATCCGTCGGTGGCCGAGTTTCACCAGGTGTTCGGTGGCCGCCATGCCCCCGCTGAAGTTCGTGGCACCGATGCTGGGCACGCTCTCGTCGGGCACGTTCATCGGGTCGATGAGGACGAGCGGGATGCCGGCCTGAGTGAACTGCGCGCGCTGCTGCACCGTCAGTTCGGACGTCACCAGGATGAGGCCCTCCCGGCCGGCCCCCGCGATCTTCCGGGCCCATGCGGCGCCGAGCGGGTCGTCGGGCGCCGTACCGATGACGACGTCGACCCCGGCCTCGGCCGCGGCCTCCGTGACACCCTGCGTGATCACCAGGTTGTTGGGGTTGACCAGCTCGTCGAAGGTCAGGTCGATCGTGCGCACCGGTGACTGCGCGCCGCCCGGCCCGCGGGCCACGTAGTCGTGCTCGACCAGCAGCCGCTCGATGCGGGCCCGGGTCTCGGGCGAGACGTCGCTGCGGCCGTTGACCACCTTGGAGACGGTGGCCACGGAGACCCCGGCGGCTTCCGCGATCCCGGTCAGTGTCGTCCGCTCGACGGCTCTCTTCGCCATGCTGGTCCTTTCGCTGTTTTACGGGGACCGTAGCGCAAGCTTTCGTTCGATTCCAAGGGGTTACGGAGGCGAAAAATGCTGGCTCCCTCCCTCTTGACCCTCGAACCGGCCGCACCTAACTTGTCGGCCAGAAAACGCAGAGGTTTCGAAAAGTTTCGAACCACGCTTCATGACATGTGATGAGCCGACGAGCCGTCCAGCGTGATCGAACCTCTGAAGAGCCGAAGGAGCTCAAGATGACCCCGAGAATGTCCCGCCGCACCCTCGTCGCCGCATCGGCGGCGGCACTCACGCTCACCCTGGCCGCCTGCGGCAGCAGCGGACGCACCGCCGGCGGGGCCGGCGGGGACGGAACGCTGGCCTGGGCGCTGACACAGGGCTCGGAGGCCACCTTCCGGGCCTCGGCCACCCAGTGGAACAAGGACGGCCGGACAGCAAGATCACTTACCAGTTCTTCCAGAACGACCCCTACAAGCAGAAGCTGCGCACCGCCGTCGGCGCGGGCAACGGCCCCGTCCTGTTCGAGAACTGGGGCGGCGGCGGACTGAAGAGCTACGTCGACGCCGGGAAGGTGGCCGACCTCACCGCCGACCTCGACGCCAGCCCCGCCTGGAAGAACCGCATCTTCCCCTCGGTACTGCAGTCCGCGACCTTCGGCGGCAGGGTCTACGGCGTCCCCGTCAACGGCGTGCAGCCCGTGGTCCTGTACTACAACAAGGACCTGCTCCAGCGGGTGGGCGCCCAGCCCCCGAAGACCTGGGACGACCTGCTCGCCCTGGTGAAGAAGCTCAAGGCCGAGGGCATAGCCCCGATCTCCATGGGCGGCGCCTCCAAGTGGCCTGACCTGATGTGGCTGGAGTACCTCGTCGACCGCGTCGGCGGGCCCGACACCTTCGCGAACATCGCCGCCGGCAAGAAGGGCGCCTGGTCCGACCCGGCCGTCCTCGAAGCCGCGCAGATGATCAAGCAGCTGGTCGACGCCGGCGGCTTCGCCAAGGGCTTCACCTCGGTCTCCGCCGACACCGGGCAGGCCGAGGCCCAGCTGTACACCGGCAAGGCCGCGCTGCTCCTCCAGGGCAGCTGGGGCTACGGCAGCATCACCACCGGCGCACCGAAGTTCGTCTCCGCGGGCAAGCTGGGCTGGGCCGGCTTCCCGTCCGTGGCCGGCGGCAAGGGCGATGCGACGAACATCGTCGGCAACACGGCCAACTTCTTCTCCGTGTCCGCGCAGGC
Organism: Streptomyces sp. GKU 895; assembly: GCA_002027195.1. Classification (GTDB taxonomy): domain Bacteria; phylum Actinomycetota; class Actinomycetes; order Streptomycetales; family Streptomycetaceae; genus Streptomyces. The sequence goes on from MWJO01000028.1 coordinate 5,988, forward strand.
GAGCGCGAAGCAGAGGAAGACGGCGGTGGCGTATCTCAAGGACGGTGTCTACAACGATGCCTACGTCGACAGCCTCCTGAAGAACGGCGATGTGCCGCCGGTGAAGGACCTGGACGCCAAGATCAAGGCGTCGGCCAACGCGGACTGGTCGTCGTACGTCTACTCCCTCGCCCGCGACGCGAAGAACTTCCAGCTCTCCTGGGACCAGGCGCTCAGCCCGGAACTCGGCAACGAGCTGCTCACCCACCTCGACCAGCTCTTCCTCGGCCAGATCAGCCCGGAGCAGTTCTGCACGCAGATGGACAAGGCGGCGGCGAAGTGAGCACCGTCAAGGTCTCCGTCTCCGCCCGGCACAGCGGCCCGCCCTTCCTCATGGCCCTGCCCGCCCTGCTGCTCTTCGCCCTCTTCGCGCTCGTGCCGATGGCGATCGTCGTCTACCTCAGCTTCACCCGCTGGGACGGACTCGGCGCTCCGGCGTGGGCGGGAGTGGACAACTGGCGTGAAGCGCTGACCAGTTCGGTCACCCGCAACGCGCTGTGGCTCACCGTGAAGCTCATGGTGTTCTCCTGGGTCGTGCAGACCCCGATCAGCCTCCTGCTGGGCGTCTTCGTGGCAGGCAAACAGCGCTACCGAGCGCTGCTCGCCGTCCTCTACTTCGTGCCGCTGCTGATCTCCACGGCCGCCATCGCCGTCATCTTCAAGAACCTCCTCGACCCCAACTTCGGCCTCGGCGCCGCCCTGAACCTTCCCGTCCTCGGACAGGACTGGCTCGGCGACCCCCAACTCGCCTTCTACGCCGTGGTGTTCGTCATCGCCTGGCAGTTCGTGCCCTTCCACACGCTGCTCTACCAGGCCGGCGCCCGGCAGATTCCGGCGTCCCTGTACGAGGCGGCATCGATCGACGGCGCGGGCCGCGTCAAACAGTTCTGGCACATCACCCTGCCCCAACTGCGCTACACCATCGTCACCTCGTCCACGCTGATGGTCGTCGGCTCGCTCACCTACTTCGACCTGGTCTTCGTCCTCACCGGCGGCGGCCCCGGCTACTCCACCCGCATCCTGCCGCTGGACATGTACATCACCGGCTTCCAGAGCAACGAGATGGGCCTCGCCAGCGCCATCTCCGTGGTGCTCGTCCTGGCAGGACTCGTTCTCTCCCTCGCCCTCCTCCGCTTCTCCGGCTTCAGCCGGATGCGCAGCCAGCAGGCAGGTATGTGATGTCCGCACTCACCCACGCCCCGACCACCGATCCCCGGCCCGACGTGACACCGACCCGCACCGCGCGCCGGGCCGGCTCGCCCGACTGCGGCGCGCCAATCCCCTGGGCGCACTGGGCGGTGTGCTCTGGCTGGTGGTGGTCCTCGTCCCGGTCTACTGGGTCCTCGTCACCAGCCTGCGCACCCGAGAAGGCTTCTTCGACGCCAACCCGCTCGCCCTGCCGACCAGCCCCACCCTCGACAACTACCGCCTGGTCTGGGAGAGCGGCTTCACGCACTACCTCCTCAACAGCACCCTGGTCACCGCCGGCGCGACGCTGCTGACCCTGGTGGTGTCCTTCCTGGCCGCCTACGCCATCGTCCGCGGCACCAGCCGGGCCCTGCGCTGGGCCTTCAGCGTCTTCCTGCTGGGGCTCGCCATCCCCCTGCAGGCCACGATCATCCCCGTGTACTACCTGATCGCCAAGGCGCAGATGTACGACACCCTGCCCGCGATCGTGCTCCCCTCGGCCGCCTTCGCCATCCCGCTCACGGTGATCATCCTGGTCAACTTCCTGCGGGACATCCCCGACGAGCTCTACGAGTCGATGCGCGCCGACGGCGCCGGGCACTGGCGGATGCTGCTGAGCCTGGCGCTGCCCCTGTCACGCCCGGCCTTGATCACGGTCACGATCTACGACGCGCTGAACGTCTGGAACGGCTTCCTCTTCCCGCTGATCCTGACCCAGAGCCCCGACAAGCGCGTCCTGCCCCTCTTCGTGTGGAGCTTCCAAGGCGAGTTCACCATCAACGTCCCCGCGATCCTGGCCGCGGTGGTCCTGTCCACGCTGCCGATCCTCGTCCTCTACGTCCTCGGCCGCCGCCAGCTCATCGGCGGACTGACGGCGGGGTTCGGCAAATGAGAGACACCGGCCTCACCTCTGGGCCAGAGCCGCGCCCGGGTCGGTGGCACCCAGCGCGGCGCTCTGCAACGCCGTGATGCGCTCGATGACGATCCAGGCGTGCGGGGACGCGTCCGTGGGCCGCAGGTAGCGATCCCGGACCGTCGCCGCGCGGAACACGTCCGCCACGGTGGCCACCGCGATCGCCGCCTGCGCGGAGCGGGCAACGATCCAGGGGGCTTTGCGGCAGCGCTCCTCATTGCAGGTGTCCGTTCCTGGCACGGGCTTGTGGCAGGTTCCGGTCAAAGGCTTGTCAAATGCCGGACGTTCTCTGTCGCCGGTGGTCGGGTTCTCCACGACGGCTGTACAACCACCCGTTTTCGGAGGACCTGGTGTCAGCATCAACCCGTAAGAGACGATGGTTCACGGTCTGTGCCATCACGGCATCCGCGACGCTGGTCGCGATACCCGCCGGCGCGGCGCCCGGCGGAGACAGCAGTCCCTTCGGGGCGCGTACCCTGGCTCAACTCGCCGCCGAGCGGGAGCAGTCGGTGGGTGCCATGAGCCCCAGCCTGGCGGCGGAGGACGACGACGGCAACGAGGCGGACGAGATAGCGGAGGGCGCGGCCCAGTACGCCGAAGCCCGCACCTCACCCGGTGTCGTCGCGCCGGGCGCCTACGGCGCCGCCTGGGCGAGCCTGACCAAAATGCCGGGCACTGGCGGCAGTTGGCGACACGTGACCGACCGGCCCTACGACTCCGACGACCCGCGGTACCGCGACTTCGCCTCCAACTCCAGTGGCGGCGCGAGCTATGTCACCGGCCGGACGGCCGCGATGGCGGCGGACGACGACGGGTACGTGTACGCGGGCAGCGCCGGTGGCGGGGTGTGGCGGTCGCGGACGGGTGGCAGGCGGTGGCAGCCCATCAGCGACCGGCTGTCCTCGCAGTCCACCGGAGCGCTCGCACTCGACCGGGCCGGTCGGCTGTGGCTGGGCACCGGCGAGGCGACCACCAACGCGGACGCCTACCTCGGCAGCGGCGTCTATCTCCTGTCCGACCCGCACCACGGCACGTTCTCCGCGCGCACCCGCGTCGGCGGCGACGAACTGGAGTCCACCACCGTCCACCAACTGCGCTTCGGCGGCGGCAAGGTGTGGGCGGCGACCAGCGCCGGCGTGTGGAGCCATTCCACCAAGACGCTCAGCGGCGCCTGGAAACTGGAGTTCGCCCCCAACCCCGACTATCTGCCGGGCGGTTCGAAGGCCGACGACGAGTCGGCCCCGTACAAGAACATCGCCAACGACATCGCGATCGACCCGAAGAACCCCGGCAAGGTCGTGCTCGCGATCGGCTGGCGCAGCGGTGACGACTACAACGGCTTCTACACCAAGGTTCACGGCGTCTGGACGCGGATCACGAGCGGCTTCGGCGACCTGCCCACGGACGCGGACGGCGTCGGCAACGTCACGTTCGCCCGCTCCGCCGACGGTTCCCGCTACTACGCCATCGACCAGTCCCCGGAGCAGCTGAACACCAACCCCGACAGCGCCCTGGAGGGCATCTTCGTCTCCAAGTCAGGCTCTCCCACCGGCCCCTGGACGAAGATCGCCGACTACAAGGGGCTTGCCGCGAGCGGCTCGGCACTGACCGACAGCGGCTACATGCCGGGCGTGCAGGCTTGGTACAACCAGTTCCTCACCGTCGACCCGAGCGACCCCGAGCACGTGTACGCCGGCCTTGAGGAGGTCTTCGAGACCAAGGACGGCGGCAGCAACTGGTCGGCCGTCGGCCCGTACTGGAACTTCGGCTTCCCCTGCTGGAGCATCGACCCGGCCAAGCAGACCGGCGACTGCCACCAGACCACCCACCCCGACCAGCACGCCGTCGCGATCGGCCGCCACCACGGCAGGACCTGGGTGTACGTGGGCAACGACGGCGGCGTCTACAAGCGCCCCCTCATCGGCTCCCAGGACGCCTCCGGGCACGCCACGGACTGGACCTCGCTCAACGACGGCACGATGGACACCCTCCAGTACTACTCGGTGGGCGTCGGCAAGGACCCGACGTTCGGTGGCCTGTCGGTCACCGGCGGCCTGCAGGACAACGGCCAGTCCATCCTGCGCGGCAATGACAAGGTGATGGGCTCCAACTTCGGCGGTGACGGCGGCGACACGCTCACGGACCCGGCCAACGGCTGCAACATCGCCGAGGAATACGTCTACCTCGCCGTCCAGGTCACCCAGAACTGCGCGGTCAACGACGGCTCCTGGATCGACGACCCCAGCAAGATCACGTCGTACGACGTGGCCCCGGCCGACAACGCCACCGGCGAGGCCCGCTTCATCGCCCCGCTCGCGGCCGACCTGAAGGACAGCTCGACGTGGATCGCGGGCGGCCGGCACGTGTGGGTGCAGACCCACGGCTACGCCATCCGCAGCGGCGACGAGTGGAAGAGCGTCCACGACCTGGGGGCCGGCCGCACCGCGACCGCCGTCGCGTCCTCCGGCGGCAAGGTGTACGCGGCCTGGTGCGGCCCCTGCAACAACCAGGGCTTCGCCCGCGGCATCTCCGTCGGCAACGCGGACGGCACCGGCTGGCACGACATCACCCTGCCCGTCGACGGCACCGTGCCCAACCGCTACCTCAGCGGGTTCGCCATCGACCCGGAGAACTCCGCCCACGTCTACCTCGCCGTCAACGGCTTCTCCCGGCACTGGACCGAGGGTCCCGGCGCCGGCGTCGGCCACGTCTTCGAGTCCACCGACGGCGGCACCACCTGGAAGGACATCTCCGCCGACCTGCCCGACGTGCCGGCCAACTCCGCGGTCGTCACACCGAACGGCGGCCTCGCCGTCGCCACCGACCTCGGCGTCGTCTACCGCGCCCCCGGCCGCACCAAGTGGCAGCGGGTCGGATCACTCCCGGCCGTCGCCGTGCTCCAGCTGAAGCTGAGCCCGGACGGCGGCACCCTCTACGCGGCCACCCACGGACGCGGCATCCATACCTTCAAGGTGCGCGACTGCGGCTGACGCACACACGAGGGTGAACGCAGGGGTGATCCCGGCTCTCGGGGTCACCCCTCCTGCGGGTACCGGACCACGTCGACGTCCAGCGTGAACGCGACGCGTGCCGCACCCGCGACATCCGGTGCCTTCGCCGAAGCGGTGACCTTGGCGCTGCCACCCCGGGTGCCCGCGCACCGCAGCGAGGCGTGCGCGGTGCCGTCCGCGTCCACCCGCCATCCCGACAGCAGGACGAGGACCGGCGCTGAACTCCGCACGGCCGTCCACCGCTTGTCGTCCGTACGGGGCTTCAGGACGAGCGAGATCACCGTTCCGGGCCGCACGCACAACTGCCGCCGGCCCGGGTCACCCGGCGCGACCGTGACCTCCGTCCGGCCCGCGGCACAGTCCGTGGCCGAGGGAGACGGCGTGCCGGCCGGAGGCGTCGTGGAGGGGCTCGACGAGGCACCGCTCGCTGTCGCTTCACCCTCGCCTGACGTGCCGCACGCGACCAGGACCAGCACCGCGACGATCGAGCAACCTCCGGCCCACCACCGCATCCCAGCCCCTTCCCGCCGTTCGTACGCCCACCAGCATGCTCCGCCGTCACTGACGAGACCGCCATCCATGCGCCGCACGGGCGACCGCCGAGGCCGTCCCGTTGTTGCAGGACGGTCCTACGGCCGAGGTTCTCCGCTGGGAAGGGCTGCCGTGCTGAGGCGTTGGCGATGTGCTCGCTGTCGACAGGTCGCCCCGCAGTAACGCGCCGGGCGGCCGGTGGACCGGGCCTCGATCCGGGTCCCGCACTCCTCGCACCGCGGCGCTGTGCGCAGCGCGCCGGGGGTGTCACGAAAGCCCGTCCCTTGCGTGACGGAGGAGGGAGTCCGCAGGCTCTCCAGCGCGAGCCGCACCATGCGGGTGCCGCCGTTGCGGTCGCGGTGGGCGGCCCGCATTGTTGCGCACCCGACCGTGAGGGCCGCGACATCGTCGGTGCTGACGTCGGTGCGGACCTCGCCGGCCTGCTGAGCTGCGCGGAGCAGGTGCTCAAGTGCCTGGCGGAACCGTCGCGCCGATGCGGCCAGGCTCGGCCGGGGCCAGCTCGTCTGCGCGGTCAGGGCGTCGCATGCGTGCTTGCGGCCGTGGGACGTCTCGACGACGTCCAGAAGGAAGCCGAAGAATGCCCCGGCAGGATCGGTACGGGCCGCCCACCGGCGGGCGGTCTCCACCAGGTCGTCGACCTGCTGGGCGAGGACGGCCTCCAGCAGGATCTCCTTGCTGGGGAAGTGCCGGTACACCGTGCCGGCGCCGACCCCCGCCTGTCGTGCGATCGCGCCGAGCGAGACGTCCAGGCCGTGCTCGTCGAACGCCTTCGATGCGGCGGCGAGCACCTTCCGGCGGTTACGGCGGGCATCGGCCCGGCCGGCGTCCTGGGGAGCTGCCGTCATGTCACGTAATCCCTTGTCCGTGCCACTCAACCGGGTGGAGCATTCCACATCGATCCCGGGCCCAACCGCACCGCACCCACCGACCATCCCGGGTGGAGGACGACATGACCACAGACCGCTTGGTCGTTGTGACCGGTGCGACCGGCCGGCAGGGCGGCGCCACCGCGCACCGGCTCCTGGCGGCCGGCAGGCCGGTGCGTGCTCTCGTGCGGGACACGACCGCCCCCGCCGCCAAGACGCTTGAGGCCGCGGGAGCGCAGCTCGTGCGCGGCGACCTCGACGACCCGTCGAGTCTGCCCGCGGCGCTGGAGGGAGCAGCGGCACTGTTCGCCGTACCGCCCGTGGCGGTCGGGCCGACCGGGCTCGACACGGAGCGGGAGTTCGCCCGTGGGCGGGCACTGGCCGACGCCGCGGCCCTGGTGGGAGTCGAGCACATCGTGTTCACGGGGGTCGCGTCCACGCCGGGCCGTCCGGGAGGCTCCGAGGTGAAGAAGCGCGTAGAGGACCATCTGCGGGAGCGGATCCGGTCGGTGACCGTGCTGCGCCCCGTGCGGTTCATGTCGAACTATCTCGGGTCGACGGCCATCGGCATCGACGGCATCACCGGCGGCATGCACCGGCACATCTTCCCGCCGGACGAGCCTGCCCAGATCATCGCGGTGGAGGACATCGCCGAGTTCGCGGCGCTGGCCTTCGACCAGCCGGACCGGTTCGCGGGACGGAGCCTGGAGCTGGCCGGCGACGCACCTACCCCGGCCGCGGCGGTCGCCGCGATCAGCGAGGCCACGGGTGTCGCCATGCGCTACGAGCAGATCACCCACGCCGAGGCGACTGCACTCAACCCCGAGATCGCCCAGGCGTGGGAACGCTGGGCGGCCGGATCACGCTGGCACGCCGACATCGAGGCGCTGCGGGTCATCCATCCCGGACTGCGTACGCTCGCGGACTGGCTCGCCGAATCCGGCGCCGCCCTGCTGCGGAAGCGACTGCGCGACACCGCCTAGCCAAGGGGGTGTCTTGTGAAGGGAGCAGCCCCGCCGGCCAACGCGGCTGGAAGGCGGGCTTGTTGAGCGATCATATTCAGGAGACACTTCTACAGCACTGTAGACACTATCGCCTCGCCGGGAGAGCAGCCCTGATGTTCGGCATGAGTGAACTGGCCCTGATCCTTCTCGTCGTGGTGGTGGTCCTCGGCATCAAGAAACTGCCCGAGCTGACGCGTTCGGCGGGCAAGGCCGCCCGGATCTTCAAGAGCGAGGCGAAGGCGCTCAAGGAACAGGACGAGCCCCCGACGCGTGCCTGACCCCCGGTGCGCCCGGAGCCCCTGCCCGGACGCCACCGATGCACCCGATCAGGCCGACTGCGGCTGCAGATAGCGGGCGAGCAGGTCGTCCAGCGTCACCATGCCCGTCAGGCGACCGGACCCGTCCCGCACGACGGCCAGTGAGGCACGGCGTCCGCGCAGCACCTCGATCGCGTCCCCGACCGTGGTCTCCTCCGCCAGCTCCGGCACCGGTCGCGCCAGTGCCCGGGCGACGGCGGTACGGCCCCGCGCGCGGGCCACGAGGGCGTCGCGGGCGTGCACCGAGCCGACGACGGTGTCCCCGTCACGGACCAGCAGCCGGGTGCGGTCGTCGGCGTCGGCCACCCGAAGGATCTCCTCGATGCCGGCGTGCCCGGCGACCGAGGTGATCCGGGCGGCCGGGATCTGGAGGTCGACGACGGGTGTCTCGGGCTCGACGAGCGAGCGGGTGAGCAGCTCCGAGTCGGTCTCGCTGATCAGCCCGAGCCGCTCGGACTCCTCGACGAGATGCGTGAGTTGCTCGCGGTTGTGGACCGAGGCCAGCTCGTCACGCGGGGTCACCCGGCACAGTCGTACGAGTGCGTTGCTGATCCGGTTGAGGACGCCGATCAGTGGCCGTACGACCTTGACCACGGCCCGGAACGGGGGCGAGAGCAGCATCGCGGAGCGCTCGGGGTGGGCGATGGCCCAGGACTTGGGGGCCATCTCGCCGACCACCATGTGCAGGAACACGACCACGATCATGGCCACGGCGAAGGCGATGCCGTAGCTGACGGCGCTGGGCAGGCCCAACTTGTGCAGCAGCGGGTCGAGTTCATGGGAGATGGCGGGCTTGGAGACCGAGCCCAGGCCCAGGGTGCAGACGGTGATGCCGAGTTGGGCGCCCGCCAGCATCAGCGACAGCTCCCGCATCCCGGCGAGCGCCGCTTTCGCGCCGCCGCGGCCTTCGGCGGCCGCCTTCTCCACGCGGTGCCGTTTGGCGGCGACGAGCGCGAACTCGGCGGCGACGAAGAAGCCGCTGCCGATCAGCAGCAGTACGGTGACGAAGAGCGCCATCGGGAAGCTCATGCCGGCTCCTCCGCCGTCTGCTGGATGCGGACCCGCTCCGGTACGTGTCGGTCGAGGGTGCGTACGTCGATCAGGGCGCGACCCCCGTCGGCGAGGTCGACGGTGAGCCGGTCACCGACGGCCGGGAAGCGGCCGAGGCGGTCCACGATCAGACCGGCCACGGTGTCGTAGTCCTCTTCCTCGGGCAGTTCGATGCCGGTGGCCTCGGCGACCTCGTCGAGGCGGCGGCCGGCGTCCACCAGCCAGCCCTCGCCGTCAGACACGGCCACCTCGATGACCTTGTCGGTCTCGTCGGCGATGTCACCGACCAGTTCCTCGGCGATGTCCTCGTAGGTGACGATGCCGGCCACGCCGCCGTGCTCGTCGAGGACGACCGCGAACTCGTCGTCGGCCGCGCGCATCTGCTCCACGGCCTCCGGCAGCGGCAGGGTGTCGGGCAGCAGCAGCGGACGTCGGGCGACGGCACCCGCGGGGGTGTCGGTGAGCGCGTCGGCGGGCAGTCGCATCAGCTCGCGCACGCCCAGCACGCCGGACACGTCGTCGGGGTGGTCACCGAGGACCGGGTAGTTCGAGTGGCCGTGTGTGCCGATCAGGCCGACGGCGTCGGCCGCGGTGGCGTCCTTGCGGACGAAGACGGCGTCCGCGCGCGGGACCATGACCTCGTCCAGGGTGCGCTCGGAGAACTCCAGCGCATGGTCGATCAGAACAGCGGTGTCCTTGGGCAGCTCGCCCTGCTCATGGGACTCACCGATCAGATGGCCGAGCTCCTCCAGGGTGGCGCCGTGGTGCAGTTCCTCGACGGGCTCGATGCCGGCCTTGCGCAGCAGCCGGTTGGCGGCGCCGTCGAAGATGTGCACGACCGGTCCGACGACCTTGAGATAGGTCAGGGTCGAACCCGCCAGCGACTTGGCCAGGCGTTCCGGCACCGCGATCGCGAGGTTCTTCGGCGCCAGCTCGCCCAGCACCATCTGCACGACCGTTGCGCCCACGAAGGCGAGGACGACCGAGATGCCGCCGACCACGCCCTCGGGGATGCCGATGCCGGTCAGCACGGGCTTGAGCAGGGCGGACACGGACGGTTCGGCGATGAAGCCGACGACCAGGCCGGTGACGGTGATGCCGAGCTGGGCGCCGGACAGCATGAACGACAGCCGCTCCAGCACCTTCAGGGCTCCGGCGGCCTTTCTGTCACCGGCCTCGGCCTCACGGGAGAGGGCCAGCCGGTCGGCGGAGACGTACGCGAACTCCTGGGCGACGAAATAGCCGGTACCGGCGGTCAGCACCAGGACGGCCAGTACGCCGAGCCAGGCTTCCACGGCACTCACAGAACACCACCCCGCCCTGTGCCGTGCTCAGGAGAGTCCTGGCGGGATGGTCGGGGACTGTGCCCCGAGGGGTCCGTCGGGCTGGCGGACACGGGCGGTACTCCTCCAAGGGTGAGCGGATCAGGTAAACGATTCTGGCCACATTCCGGTTCCGGGCGCCTCCCGGCCCGCACTGCGGGCGCCGGCCGGGCGGTGCCCGCGCGCGTCAGACGTTGACGCCGAAGTCGGAGGCGATGCCGGCCAGGCCGGAGGCGTAGCCCTGGCCGACCGCGCGGAACTTCCATTCGGCCCCGTTCCGGTAGAGCTCGCCGAAGACCATCGCGGTCTCGGTCGAGGCGTCTTCGGAGAGGTCGTAGCGGGCGATCTCCGCGCCGCCCGCCTGGTTCACGACCCGTATGAAGGCGTTGCGGACCTGACCGAAGCTCTGGCCGCGGTTCTCGGCGTCGTGGATGGAGACCGGGAACACGATCTTGTCGACCTCGGCCGGTACGGCGGCGAGGTTCACCTTGACGCTCTCGTCGTCGCCCTCGCCCTCACCGGTGAGGTTGTCGCCGGTGTGCTCGACGGAGCCGTCCGGGCTGCGCAGGTTGTTGTAGAAGACGAAGTGCTGGTCGGACAGGACCTTGCCCGAGGCGTCCAGGAGCAGCGCGGAGGCGTCGAGGTCGTAGTCGGTGCCCGTGGTGGTGCGCACGTCCCAGCCGAGCCCGACCACAACCGCCGTGAGGCCCGGCGCCTCCTTGCTGAGCGAGACGTTGCCGCCTTTGGACAGGGAAACTCCCATGGTGCTCTCCTTCTCCATCGTCAGCGGCGTACTCTTCGCGCGCCGCGGAGGAACGTTCCGACAGCCTATCTTCTACACTCCTGTAGATAGAGGCCGCCTCTACGATGGACCGCTCATGAACCGCGGTGCGGCGGAAGGGAGAGAAGGCGTGACGAACCAGCGGCAGCGGCGCCCGCGCCGGGGACAGGGCGAGTTGGAAGGGCTGGTCCTGTCTGCTCTGCGGGAGGCGGACGGCCCGCAGACGGCCGGCTCGGTGCAGGAGCGGCTCGGCGGCGGCCTGGCCTACACGACGGTGATCACGATCCTGACCCGGCTGCTGGCCAAGGGAGTGGTCACCCGTGAGCGAGCGGGCCGTTCCTTCGTCTGGACGCCGGTGTCCGACCATGCGGGACTCGCCGCGCACAAGATGCGCAGGCTGCTGGACGGCGAGAGCGACCGGGAAGCGGTCCTCGCCAGCTTCGTCACCTCGCTGGAGCCAGGGGACGAGCGCCTCCTGAGGGAGCTGCTGGGTCGCGCGAAGGAAGAAGGGGAAAACTGAAGCCTCATGGGGGTGTTCGTCTTTCTTCCGCTGGTCCTGCCGCTCACGGCATGGCCGATCGCCCGCCTCGCCGACCGGCATCTGCACCCGAGGGCCGCCACCCGGCTGCTGACGGCACTGGCAGGAGTCATGGCCGTGTGCAGCACCGTGTGCCTTGGGCTGCTGATGGTGGTGGGCACGGCCCAACTGCCCGGCAACCCGCTGCCCGACGGCTGGTCCGACCCGGAGGTGCGGGCGGCGGTGCCGTACGACGGGATCGCCGGCCGGGCGGCCGTACCGGCACTGCTCGCGGTGGTCGCCGCGTGCGCGGTCACCCTGCGGCGGCACCGGCGCCTGACCCGCAGCGCTCACCAGGCGCTGGCCGGGCTGCCGCGCACCGAGGTGGCCGTCCTGCCCGACACGGAGCCCTATGCGTACGCGCTGCCCCGCGGGGGCCGCGTCACAGGACCGGGTCGTCGTGTCGACGGCGATGCTGACCTGCCTCGAACCGGCCGAACGCCGCGCCCTGTTCGCCCATGAGCGCGCCCATCTCGCCGCCCGCCACCACCGCCATCTGCTCGCGGTACGCCTGGCGGCACAGGCCAACCCGTTCCTGCACCCGCTGCGCAAGGCCGTCTCCTATGCGGCCGAGCGTTGGGCGGACGAGGAAGCGGCCGAGACGGTCGGCAGCCGTCGCACCGTGGCCCGCGCGATCGGCAAGGCGGCGCTCGTCTCCCGAGGCACTCCTGTCCCGACGCTCGCCGGTCTCGCCGCCCCCGGCCCGGTGCCACGCCGCGTGGCAGCGCTGCTCGGCCCGGCGCCCACGGCCCGTACCTGGCCGTCCGCGTTCACCGCCGTAGGCATGGCGGCGTGGACGGCCGCCGCCGGCACGGCCGTATCGGCGATGTCGTCCGCCAACTCCGCGCTCACGCTGGCTGTCCTGCTGCACGCGGCGACGCCCCTGTAGCAGGGCGCCGCCGGGCACCGGGTGGTGCCGGGGTCAGTCCTCGTCCTCCCCCTCCTCTTCCTCGCCCTCGAAGAAGTCGCCGATCTCGTCGACGACTTCGGCGGCCACCATGCCGCCGACGACGCCGACGGCCAGTCCCGCCGCACCGGCGGCGACCGCGGTGCCGACGCCGGGGCCGGAGCGATGGTGGTCGTCATGGTCGTGGTGTCCGCCGTAAGGGCCCTCGTGCCCGTACGACGCGTGCGATCCGTACGAGGCCCGGTGCTCGACCAACTGCCGGATCCAGCCGTCGACTTCCGTGTTCCAGTCACGGTCGTCGTGGTGCCCGACCGTGAAGCGGGTGAGCGTGTCGTGGCCCTCGGAGAGGAGACCGCCGCGCTTGTCGGCCTCCAGGACCACCTCCAGGCCGGCCGGGCCCGCGAGGAAGGTCAGCTCGATCTCGGCGACCTGGTGGGCGTATTGCGGGGCCGGGGTGAGCTCGATCTCCTGGTAGAAGGGGAGTTGCTGGCCCGTGCCGCCGATACGGCCGTACTCCAGGTCTGCGGAGCGGAAGCCGAAGCCGAGTTGGCCGAGGGCTTCCAGGATCGCCTCCTGGGCGGGCAGCGGGGCCACGGTGAGCTGGTCGAGGTCGCCCTTGTCCTTGGCGCCGGTGACGGACAGTTCGGTGCGCACCCCCAGCACGATGCCCAGTGGCTGGCCGTACAGCTCGCTCACCGGTGTCTCCCAGGGCAGCGTCACGCTGAACGGCACGGACCGCTCCTCGCCCTCGCCGAGCCGGAAGCCGCCCCCGGCGACGAACCGGTCGAAGGCGACCGTCCCCTCGCTCTCGCCCTCGTTGTGCTCGGCCTCGACCCGGGCCACCAGTTCCAGGGCGATGTGCTCGATGTCGAAGTCGACGTTGCCGCCCTTGAGACGGACCTGCCCGGTGAGTGTGCCGCCGGGGCGGACCGCGCCGGGATCGAGGACCGTGTCGACCGTGGGGCCGCCCACACCGAGCGAGCCGAGCAGCCGTTTGAACACCATCGCGGCGTTCACTCCTTCACATCTGGTTTCTACAAGTGCGTAGAAGCATAGGGCGGCCGGATGTGTCGGCAGGGGCATCGCGGCCCTCGGCGCGGGATTGTCCGAAAACCGTCCCGAAGCAGCGATGACCAGCCACGTGACCAGCACGCTTTACGCGCTCTTTGTCGTTGTCCCGATGCCGTGGGCGAGGAGGCTCTCGGCGGTGTCCTCGATGGTGTCGGCGATGGGGCGTGCTCGCCATCCGAGGAGTTTCTCCGCCTTGGCGCTTGTGGCGTCGAGGTCCCGGCCGAGCTGATGGCGGAGCAGGCGCAGTTCTGGGTTCACCAGGCCCAGTGCGCGGGCGGCCCAGAGGGGCAGTTCACGGGTGGGGGCTTTCGCGGCGCGTGCACCGAGTCGGTCGTGCAGGATGCGGGCGATGTCGATGACGCGCAGGCTGTGCCCGGCGATGGCCAGGAAGCGCTCGCCGGCGGCTGCCGGATCGGTCATCGCGCGCAGATGCAGATCCGCGACGTCCCGGACGTCGACGAAGCCCATCCCGAAGGGCGGACACGCGGGCACCTGTCCTTCGAGCATTCTGCGGACCAGCCGCAGGGAGGGCGGGTCGTCCGGGCCGAGCAGGGGGCCGAGGACTCCTACGGGGTGGACCGCCGCCAGTTCCAGGCCGCCGCCTTCGTCCTGGACGAACTGCCAGGCGGCGCGTTCGGCGAGTGTCTTGGAGCGCTGGTAGGGCGGGATGTCGCTGTCGACGTTTGTCCAGTCGTCCTCGGTGAACGGGGTCGAACGCGGCGGGTGTCCGATCCCGATGGCACCGAAGGCGCTGGTCAGGACCACCCGGCGGACTCCCGCGTCGCGGGCGGCGCGCAGCACGCGCAGGACGCCCTCGCGTGCCGGGATCACCAGGTCGTCGTCGTGGGCCGGCGTGTGGCGCAGGGTCGGCGAGGCGACGTGCAGGACGAACTCGCAGCCGGCTGTGGCGGCATCCCAGCCTTCGGGCTGCTCGAGATCGGCGCGTACGACGGTGAGGCGGTCGTCGTCGAACGGTGTGGCCGCGTGCAGCCAGGACCGCAGTGCCGGCTCGCGTCGCAGGTCGCGGACCGTGGTGCGGACAGTGTGCCCGGCCTCCAGCAGGGCCTGGGCGCACCAGCTTCCGATGAAGCCGGTCCCTCCGGTGACCAGTACGTGTGCCATCTGTCTCTCCATCAGCTGTTGGTTCGGGCGGTGAGGGGGGCCACCGGGTGCGTCGCGCGGTGGCGCTGGGTGGCGGCCACGCTGCTTCCCAGGAGGGCGTGGCCGATCATGATCGGGTAGATGACGGCGCGCTCGAACAGGCCGATGTTCCACATCCAGCCGGTGAACACGTCGGTCATGAAGAGGGGGAACGCGATCAGTCCGGCGGTGCCGAGCGCCGTGCTCGCGATCGAGCGGCGCCGGGTGAGGCCGATGCGGGCGCCGCCGGTTCCGACGGCGATCGCCATGAGGTTGCCGGCGAGCATGACGCCCTGCGCGCCGAAGGTGTGGAAGGCGATGAGGCCGTTGTCGACGTTGGCGTTGGAGCCCTGGAAGATGCCGACGAGTGAGACCCCGGTGCCGGCGAGGACGGCGAGGATCATGATGGTGATCGGGCGTGCCCCCTTGCGCGGGTCGAACACGAGGAACGTGCCGGCGATCAGGAGGGTGCCGTAGACCACCCAGCCGGTGTCCATGACGGCGCCCAGGGGGGAGTTGGCGGCCTGGCCGAACGCGGTCTGCGGCGGGCCGGTCAGGCCGAGGTGGCTGACCCAGTTGTACAGGGGCGAGTACGGGGGGTCCTGCCATGCGGCGGCGGTGACGAACTCGGCGACCCAGGACACGAGCGGACCGAGCAGGATGAGGAGGGCTCCGGCGCGGGCGGCGGCGCCGGAGCGGACGATGGGGGTCATGACAGGGCCATCCCGGGCACGCGACGGCGGATGGCCTCCATCTCGGCTTCGTCGGATATGCCCTGCCAGTCGTGGCGGGGTGTGTACGGGGCCTCCAGAGCGCGTACGTCGTCGTCGGTCAGCTCGATGTCGAGGGAGGCCACGGCCTCGTCGATCTGGCGGACCGAACCGGCGCCGACCAGCGGCGCGGTGACGACCGGCTGGCGGCGCAGCCAGGCGAGCGCGACCTGTGCGCGGGTGACGCCGTGGGCGTCGGCGACCTTCCCGACCGCGTCGATGATCGCGTGGTTGGATGCCTCCTCGGCCGGCGAGTAGAGAAGGTCCGCGAAGGCGCCGTCCGTCTCGGAGCGCGCTGTCGAGCGGGCGTCGTCCCACGCGCGGGCGAGACGGCCGCGGGCCAGCGGCGACCAGATGATCGTGCCCACGCCCTCGTCCAGGCACAGCGGGATCATCTCCCGCTCCTCCTCGCGGGCGAGCAGGTTGTAGTGGTCCTGCATCGACACGAAACGCGCCCAGCCGTGCTGCCTCTGCAGGTGCAGCGCCTTCGCGAACTCCCAGGCGTGCATGGACGAGGCGCCGAGATAGCGGACCTTGCCGGCCTTCACGAGGTCGCTGAGCGCTTCGAGGGTCTCCTCCCAGGGGGTGGCGTGGTCGTTGCGGTGGATCTGGTAGAGGTCGATGTAGTCCGTGCCGAGGCGGCGCAGTGAGTGGTCGACCTCGGTCATGACCGCCTTGCGTGACAGGCCGCGGCCGTTGGGGCCCAGCCGCATCGGGTGGCGCAGCTTCGTGGCGATCACCACGGCATCGCGGTCGGCGAAGTCCTTGAGCGCGCGGCCGAGGATCTCCTCGCTGGAGCCGTTGGAGTACATGTTGGCGGTGTCGAAGAAGTTGATCCCCGCCTCCAGCGCGTGCCTGATGAGCGGGCGCGCGTCCGCTTCGCCCTTCGACCAGACGGGATGCCCGCGGTCGGGTTCGCCGTAGGTCATGGCACCGATCGCGATGGGGGACACGTCGAGGCCGGTCGTGCCGAGCTTGATGTAATGCATGACGCTCCTTAAAGTATGTGGAGAGCTCTCCGGATAACGTAGTGGAGAACTCTCCACTTAGCAACGTGAGGTCCCGTGGTCCGTTCAGACGCCCGTGAGAACAGGGCACGCATCCTCGCCGCCGCACGCGAAGCGCTCGCCGCGGACGGCAGTACGTCGATGAACCAGATCGCCCAGCGCGCTGCGTCGGCGCCGGCACCCTGTACCGCAACTTCCCCACACGCGAGGCGCTCGTCCTGGCCGTCAACCAGGACGAGGTCGCCCGCATCACCGGCACCGTGTCCGACCTGCTGGCCCGCATGTCCCCGCTGGAAGCCCTCCGGCACTGGACGCTGGACCTCGTCGAGGCCATGCGGCGCAAGCACGGCCTCGGCGACGCACTCACCCCTGCCGTGCACCAGGCGATCAACGAGCAGAGCTACGGCCCGGTCATCGCCGCGATCACCCAGCTCCTCGACGCCGGCAAGAAGGACGGAAGCATCCGTGACGACGCCACGCCCGAGGACTTCCTCCAGCTGACCGGCGCGTTGTGGCGGGCCGCGTCCAGCCCCGTGGACCGGGCCCCCCACATGCTCGCGCTCATCCTCGACGGACTCCGCACCCACCGGTAGGCGAGGGCCGCGCGGTGCCGGAGGACGTCGACTTCCGGGCAGCCGGCGCGCCCGGTCCGCCCTCATACCGGATACGGTGTTGCTGTTATGGAGTCTGCGGAGGAGGCGGGACGTTTCGTGGCAGCAGCTGATCCGAGGCGAGCGGGCACCGCACCGGCGCGGCGTTCTCCTGGGCGCCCGCCCATGCCGCTGGAACGCATGGTCGCCACGGCCCTGCAGATCGTGGACGAGGAGGGCGCCGACGCTCTGTCGATGCGGACGCTGGCCCAGCGTCTGGGCTCGGGCACGGCCACGCTGTACCGGCACTTCGATAGCCGGTCAGCGCTGATCGCCCACGTCGTGGACCGCATGTTCGGCGCTGTGGAACTCAACGGCGACGAGCTCCGGGCGATGTCCTGGCAGCAGGCGCTGCGGACAGGCGCACAGGCCATGTTCGACGCCTTGTCCCGGCACCAGAACGCGGCACGCCTGATGGTCGAGCAGGTTCCCCTGGGGCCGAAGGCGATGGCAGTGCGCGAGCGCTGTGTCGCGGTGCTGCTCGACGGCGGTTTCCCGCCGCGGCAGGCCGCGCACGCGTATGCGACCCTGGCCCGCTACGTTCTCGGCTTTGCCGTACAGGTCAACCGAGAAGGGGGAGCGGGCCAGTCCGACGAGGCACAGGCGGCGGCCCTCTTCCAGAGCGTGGATCCGAACCTGTTCCCGGCGACCCTCACCGTTGCCTCCGAGCTGCCCGTCCCGCTGGAGGAAGAGTTCTCCTTCGGCCTCGAACTTCTCCTCGGCGGACTTGAGCGCCTGCGCGACGAGGGCTGACCGAACCGGCGACGTGCGCCCGCGGGCGCCTCCGCGGGCCGCGGCGTCAGCCGAGAGGCAGCGGACCAGTGGGGTGCGGAGGGTCGGCCTCGCCGTCACCGCTCTTCCGGTCGCAGAGGCACGCCGAGCCGGGGCGGTCGCTGGACGACCGGCCCCGGCGGCCACTCACCGTGTCACAGGGTTACGGCAGCGGCGGGTAGGCGTTCTGCATGAGCTGCTGGAACTGGGCGGAGAACCAGTGCCCGGCGAGCGGTGCGTTCGGCAGCGCGCCGGTGGGGTTGTTGCCGTTGCGGGCGTTGCCGCCGTACGTCGGGTCGCACATGCGGTCGAAGCCCTTGCCCTCGTCGTTCGGGATGGCGGCGCTGTTGCCGTCGGACTCACCCGGCGGCTTGACCCACACGTAGGCGTCGATCCCGGCGGCGGGCGCCGCGGTGGGTCGCTCGCCGAGTCCGGCACCGCTCTGGTTGCACCAGTTGCCGGCGTGGATGCGCCGGTCGATGCGGCTGCCGTCGACGTAGGCGTCCACGGAGGTCTGCGGACCGGGGCCGGTGGGCCGGGCGGTGCCGCCCCAGCCGTTGCGGGAGGTGTCGATCAGCATGCCGAGCCCGGAGTCGAATCCGGCTGCCACCAGCTTCTCCCGCAGCCCGAGGGCGAACGACTGCTCGTCCACGTACTGGTTCCAGTCCACCCACTTCGACTGGCGTATCGTCTGCCCGTTCACCGTGTCGGTGACCTTGAAGTTCGGCTCCTTGGCCGGGCTGTAGTTGGCGGTGTTGACGATGAAGCCGGTCACATCGCTCATGCTCGCGCCGTTGGACGTGGCGACCTTGGCGAACTCCTGCACCGACGGACCCAGGTTGCTGTCCCAGCCGAGCCAGCCGTGGTGGCCGGCGTCGATGTAGTTGTAGACGTTCGCCAGGGCACCGAGCTTGTCCAGGGCGTACGAGACGCCCTTCTCGTAGTTGCCGTTGCTCTTCATGGTCACGCACGCGTCGGTGGTGGTGTTGGTGCCGCCCGCGTTGGTGACCAGGTTGGGCAGCGAGTCGGGCTCGATGACGGTGGCGATCCGCAGGCCCGCGTACTTCGACTCGGAGAGGATCGAGACGATCGGGTCGATGTACTGGGACTTGTACTTGTCGAGGTCGTTCGGCCCCAGTTCGCCGTTGGAGGCCAGGGCCGCGCAGTCCCGCCCGGGCAGGTCGTAGATGACCAGCTGGACGACGAGTTCACCGCTGCCCTTCTGCTTCAGCGCCTCGTCCAGGTGAGCGCGCAGGCCCATGCCGCCGTTGACGCCGTTGATGGCGGCGATCCGGTCCAGCCACACCGCGGTGGGCTGGTTGGAGATACGGCTGCCGCCCGGTTCGGCGGCCGCCCTCGCGGACCACTCGGGGTTCACGTACACCTTCGCGCCGACATAGGGGTTGGCGGCCTTCCCGCCCGGTCCGGGATCGGTCGGCCCCGGGTCCGTCGGTCCGGGGTCCGTCGGTCCGGGGTCGGTGGGCCCGCCGTCCACGTTGCAGGTCACGCCGTCGAGCGTGAACGTGGCCGGAATCGCGTTGGTCCCGCTGTAGGACGCCTGGAAACCGAAACTGGCCGAACCACCGGTGGGGATCGTGCCGTTGTAGCTCTCGTTGGCGGCCGTGACGGCGGAGCCGCTCTGGCTGACCTTCGCGTTCCAGCCGTTGCTGATCTTCTGGTTGCCTGCGTACGACCACTTCAGCGACCAACTCGACTTGGCAGCGCCGTTGTTGGTGATCGTGACGGCGGCGGTGAAGCCGGTGTCCCACTGGTTCTGCACCTTGTAGTCCACGGTGCAGGGCGTGGCCGCCGTGCTGGCGCCGGCCGGGGCAGCGATGAGCGCGGCGCCCGAGGTCCCGGTGAGCAGGGCCAGCGCGGTGAGCAGTGACATTCTCGTGCGACTCATGAGGGGAGTCCTTCTCCTTCTGGGTGCGAGCGGCCCCACGTGGGGAAGCGATCGCAGACCCGGAGCGGTAGGGGGCGACTGCCGCCATCAGGGCATGGGCAGGCGGCCGGGCGAGATGCCGGCGGGGTGGAGCGGTCCCGTCGGATCACCGCACGGCGGCCATCTGCCCGGTGGCGGACAGGCGTTGGTGGTGCCGGTGTGCTGGAAGGCCTGCGATCAGGCGCTGAGAAGCGCTGAAGCGCCGGCCGTAGCCGTAGCCGTCGCTGAATGCGGATTCGGCGACCGACGGCACGCGCCGCAGGCGTCGGCGCGGAAAGGTGCGGTGTGCGGAGGGTGTCGCATGAGCGACTCCTTTCAGCTGGGCGCATCGTGATGGCTGCGCCTAGTGATGGAACCGCTCCCACTGGTGCGAGGGACGCTAGCGCCAACCGCCGTGGTTTCACAGGGTGGTTGCTTAACTTTTTTGTACGCGAAACCCATTCGAACGATTCAACTCCTCAACGTATTGACGCGCACGGTGTCCGTCCCCAAGATGGGAGCGCTCCCACTGGTTCAGGCCTTGATCCCCCACCGAGCCGTGTACGGCAAGGAGGAACCAGCACATGGATCCCGGACGTAAGCGCAGAGCCGCGCGGCGGTTGTGGACCGCCGTGGCGGCCGCGTTCGCCCTGCCCCTGTCGATGCTCGCCGTCGCCCCAACCCCTGCTCAGGCGGCAGGTGTTCAGTGCAGCGTCGACTACAAGACCAACGACTGGGGCTCCGGCTTCACCGTCGATCTGACCCTCACCAACCGCGGAACCGACGCCATCAACGGCTGGACCGTGACGTACGGCTACACGGGCAACCAGAAGCTCGTGAACGGCTGGAACGGCACGTGGTCGCAGTCCGGCCAGACGGTCACCGTGCAGAACGCCCCGTACAACGCCACCATCGCCGCAGGCGCCGCGGTGACCGCCGGCGCGCAGTTCGGCTACAGCGGAACCAATGCGGCGCCCACCTCCTTCGCGGTGAACGGCACGCCCTGCAACGGTGCGCACCAGCCTCCGATGACCGTGCTGACCAGCCCCAAGCCGGGCGCCGTCTACACCAAGGGGGACCCGGTCCCGCTCGCGGCGACCGCGGCGGCCGCCGACAACGCCACGATCAGCAAGGTGGAGTTCTACGACGACACCACCCTGCTCGGCACCGACACGAGCGCCCCGTACTCGCTGTCCGTTTCAGATTTGACCGTGGGCAGTCATTCCCTGGTGGCGAAGGCGTACGACAGCCTGGGCACCTCCGGTGAGTCCACGCCCGTGGGCGTCACCGTCGCGGCGGGACCGGCCCTTGTCGTGTCGCCCGGTCAACTCGCCGTGCAGCAGGGCAAGTCGGGAACCTTCTCCGTGAAGCTCTCCACGCAGCCGGCCTCGAACGTGACCGTGAGCGTGGAGCGTACGAGCGGCAACACCGGACTGTCGGTGACCAGCGGCTCGTCGTTGACCTTCACGCCGTCCAACTGGGACACCGCGCAGCAGGTGACCGTGACCGCGGACTCCTCGGGGACCGGCGCGGCCACGTTCACGGCATCGGCCACCGGCTACGCGAAGGCGGCCGTCACCGTCACGGAGCTGGCCGCGTCCAAGACGTACGACGCGCGCTTCCTGGACCTCTACGGCAAGATCACCAACCCGGCGAACGGTTACTTCTCCCCGCAGGGCATTCCGTACCACTCGGTGGAGACACTGATCGTCGAGGCGCCGGACCAGGGCCACGAGACGACGTCGGAGGCCTACGGCTATCTGCTGTGGCTGCAGGCGATGTACGGCAGGGTCACGGGGGACTGGTCCAAGTTCAACGGTGCGTGGGCGCTGATGGAGAAGTACATGATCCCCACCCACGCCGACCAGCCCACCAGCGGCTCCTACAACGCCTCCAAGCCGGCCACCTACGCGCCGGAGGCGGACACGCCGAACGAGTACCCCGTGAAGCTCGACGCGTCGGTCTCCGTCGGAACGGACCCGATCGCCGGCGAGCTGAAGTCCGCCTACGGCACGGACGACGTCTACGGCATGCACTGGATCGAGGACGTGGACAACGTCTACGGCTTCGGCAACACGCCGGGCGGCAGCTGCGAGGCCGGCCCCACGGCGAGCGGACCGTCGTACATCAACACCTTCCAGCGGGGTCCGCAGGAGTCGGTCTGGGAGACCGTGCCGCAGCCGACCTGCGACGCCTTCAAGTACGGCGGCAAGAACGGCTATCTGGACCTGTTCACCGGTGACAGCTCCTACGCCAAGCAGTGGAAGTACACGGACGCCCCGGACGCCGACGCGCGGGCCGTGCAGGCCGCGTACTGGGCGGACGTCTGGGCGAAGGAACAGGGCAAGGGCGGCGACGTGTCGGCGACCGTCGCCAAGGCGGCCAAGATGGGCGACTACCTGAGGTACGCCATGTTCGACAAGTACTTCAAGAAGATCGGCAACTGCGTGGGCCCGAGCACCTGCCCGGCCGGCACCGGCAAGGACGCCTCGCACTACCTGCTGTCCTGGTACTACGCCTGGGGCGGCGCCGCCGACACCAGCGCCGGCTGGTCCTGGCGGATCGGCTCCAGTCACGCCCACAGCGGCTACCAGAACCCGCTGGCGGCCTACGCGCTGAGCTCCTACGCCGACCTGAAGCCCAAGTCGGCGACGGGTGCGGGCGACTGGAGCAAGTCACTGCAGCGCCAGATCGAGTTCTACCGGTGGCTGCAGTCGGACGAGGGCGCCATCGCGGGCGGGGCCACCAACAGCTGGCAGGGCCGCTACGCCACGCCGCCGTCGGGTACACCGACCTTCTACGGCATGTACTACGACGAGAAGCCGGTCTACCACGACCCGCCGTCCAACCAGTGGTTCGGGTTCCAGGCGTGGTCGATGGAGCGGGTGGCCGAGCTGTACCAGCAGACGGGGAACGCGCAGGCCAAGGCGGTCCTCGACAAGTGGGTCAAGTGGGCGCTGTCCAAGACCACGATCAACCCGGACGGCACCTACCAGATCCCCTCCACGCTCCAGTGGTCGGGCAAGCCCGACACGTGGAACGCGTCAAATCCCGGTGCCAACAGCGGACTTCACGTCACCGTCGCCGACTACACCAACGACGTCGGGGTGGCCGCCGCGTACGCCAAGACGCTCGCCTACTACGGGGCCAAGTCCGGGGACGCCACGGCCAAGTCGACGGCGAAGGCCCTGCTGGACGGCATGTGGAACAACTACCGGGACAGCCTGGGCATCGCCGTCCCCGAGACCCGCACCGACTACAGCAGGTTCAACGACAGCGTCTACGTGCCGAGCGGCTGGACCGGCACGATGCCCAACGGCGAGGCCGTCAACTCCTCGTCGACCTTCCTGTCCCTCCGGTCCTTCTACAAGAACGACCCGGCGTGGTCGAAGATCGAGGCCTACCTGAAGGGCGGCGCCGCCCCCGTCTTCACCTACCACCGGTTCTGGGCCCAGGCCGACATCGCACTGGCCATGGGCTCGTACGCGGAGCTCCTCGAATAGCCCCCGCCACGGCTCCGCGTACCTGACCCCGCCCCAGGCGGACGGGGTCACCTGGCCGACGGCCCCGCCCCTCGGGGCCGTCCGGCACCTCGAAATCAGTGACGGCGCACCCGAATCGCACGAGGACGCCCCTCACTCCCTTGTCAGGGGCATGCACGCAATCGTGTGTGTCCGAATTTTGGGAGCGCTCCCAAAGCTCTGGCCAACGCTCGGCCACTTCTTGAAAGCACCCGCGGAGGAACGGCATGCAATCCGTACAGCACAAGCCAGGAGCACGAGCCCTGTGGGGCGCCGTGCTCACCACTCTCGTCGCACTCGCCGCGCTGCTCGGCGCGGCTCCCGCCTCGCAGGCCGACACGACGATCTGCGAGGAGTTCGGCTCCACCACCATCCAGGGCCGCTACGTCGTGCAGAACAACCGCTGGGGGACCAGCGCCACCCAGTGCATCTCCGTCACCGACTCCGGCTTCCGGATCACCCAGGCCGACGGCTCGGTCCCCACCAACGGCGCCCCGAAGTCGTACCCCTCCGTCTACAACGGCTGCCACTACACCAACTGCTCGCCCGGCACGAACCTCCCGGCCCGGCTCAGCTCCATCTCCAGCGCGCCCTCGGGCATCTCCTACAGCTATGTGAGCGGTGCGGCCTACGACGCCGCGTACGACATCTGGCTGGACCCGACGCCCCGCACCGACGGGGTGAACCGCACCGAGATCATGATCTGGTTCAACCGGGTGGGCTCCGTGCAGCCGGTGGGTTCGGTCGTCGGCTCCGCCACGGTGGGCGGACGCCAGTGGCAGGTGTGGTCGGGCAACAACGGCGGCAACGACGTCCTGTCCTTCGTCGCTCCGTCGGCGATCGACAGCTGGAACTTCGACGTGATGGACTTCGTCCGCCAGGCCGTCTCCCGCGGACTCGCCCAGGACAATTGGTACCTGACGAGCATTCAGGCGGGCTTCGAGCCCTGGCAGAACGGCGCGGGCCTGGCGGTCAACTCGTTCTCCTCCAGCGTGAACCTCGGCGGCGGCAATGGCGGCGGCGGAGGTACGGGTGGCTCGTCGGCCTGCAAGGTGGCCTACGGCACGAACGTCTGGCAGGGCGGCTTCACGGCGGACGTCACCGTGACCAACACGGGGTCGTCGCCCGTGGACGCGTGGAAACTCGCGTTCACCCTGCCGTCCGGGCAGACCATCACGAGTGCGTGGAGCGCCCAGATCTCACCCTCGTCAGGAGCGGTGACGGCCGGCGGCATGGCCTACAACGCGTCCATCCCGGCGGGCGGCCAGGTCTCCTTCGGGTTCCAGGGCACCTACAACGGAGCCTTCGCCAAGCCGGCCGGGTTCAGCCTGAACGGCACGTCCTGCACCACCGCGTGACGGCACGGGGACGGACGGAACGGTCCCGGCCGTCCTGATGACCCGTCCTCGTCCCGTCGCGCGCACCCGGCACTGCGGATCCGCCCGGCAGACGTGTCTGCCGCCGAGCGGATCCGCGGCGCCGCCCCAGCGGACGTGAGCAGGACCTGCTTCCGGCCGACCCTGTCCGATCATGTGCGGAAGGCATGTGCCCGGCTGCTCCGCCCCGTAAGATCGGTGATCTCGCGGGTGGGGGAGGTGGTCATGGCCGGGCGACGACCTGGAGCGCCGACTCTGGAAGAGGTGGCTGCCCACGCCGGGGTCGGACGGGGCACGGTGTCCCGGGTGATCAACAACGCGGCCGGCGTGAAGGAATCGACGCGCCAAGCCGTGCAACAAGCCATCGAAGAACTCGGGTACGTGCCCAATTTCGCGGCCCGTTCCCTGGCCGCCCGGCGTGCGGACGCCGTGGCCCTCGTGCTGACAGAACCGGACTGGAGGCAGTTCGCGGAGCCGTTCTTCTCCGAGATCGTTCGCTCACTCGGCGACGCGCTGGCGGACACCGGGATGCAGCTGATGCTGACCCTGGTCCGCTCGAAGACCGAACGGCAGCGGTTCCTGGAGTACGCCCGAGGAGGCCGGGTCGACGGCGTGCTGCTGATGTCGGTGCACGCCGACGACAGACTGCCGGACATGCTCGCCGAGGCGCGCGTGCCGACGGTGTTGATGGGGCGCCGCTCGGGTGACGAGTACGTGAGCTACGTCGACGCGGACAACGTGGGCGGCGCCCGAAACGCCGTGTCCCACCTGCTGAAACAGGGCCGCAGAGCGATCGCCACCATCACCGGCCCACTGGACATGTACGCCGCGCAGTGCCGACTGCGCGGCTATCAGGACGCGTTGGCGACGGCAGGCCAGAAGACGTCGCGGTCCTGGGTGGCGGAGAGCGACTTCTCGGAGGAGAGCGGACGCCGCGCCATGACGGAACTCCTCGAACGCCACCCCGAGCTCGACGCCGTCCTCGCCGCCTCGGACACCACGGCGGCCGGGGCGCTGCACGCACTGCGCGCGGCCGGCCGCCGGGTCCCCGAGGACGTCGCCGTCATCGGCTTCGACGACTTTCCCCTGGCCCAGCGCACGGAGCCGCCCCTGACCACGGTGCGCCAGCCGCTGGAGCAGATGGGCCGGGCCATGATCAAGCTGCTGCTGGAGGAGATGGAGGAACAGTCCGTGGCCTGGCGCCACGTCATCCTCCGGACGGAACTGGTCGTCCGCGAGTCGTCCTGAGGCGTTCAGCCGCTCGGCTCCCTCAGGTGACGATCCGGCAGGGAAGCCTGCCCAGACCGTCCAGGGTGTTGTTCACGATGAACTCGGCCTTGCCGATCTCGAACCTGCGCGCCCGCGCCAGGTGAGGGGCCCGCAGGGCGTCCCCCTGGTCGGGGTGTCGGGCGAACAGCCGGCCGGCGGCCGCGCCCAGGACACGAAGGGCATCGCAAAGTGGTGATGACTTCCTCGCACGATCCCGGCGCCACCCTTGACGGAGCAATGTGTCAGCCTTGATGATTCCTTCATTACGGCTTTGTTGCCCAGGGATGGGTAGTCAAGTGTCTGGGTCGGCGCCCACTCCTGCGGCTTGCCGCCCACGAACCTGCCCGCCACACAGGCTCGCCTCCGCGCGCCGACGGCTCCTTGAGGAGGACTGTTGATGCCCACGAGCACAGAGATTCCCGTATACCACCCCGACTTGTACTCGGCGTCGGCCATCCGCGACACGTATCCCCACTACGCCGCGCTGCGTCACCTGGGCCCCGTGGTGTGGCTGAGCAAGCACAAGGTCTACGCCCTGCCGCGGTACGCCGAATGCAAGCAAGTCCTGCTGGACGACCAGACCTTCATCTCCTCGGGCGGCGTCGCCCTGAACCCCGTCGCCAACCGCGTGGGCCAGGGCACCACCCTGTTCAGTGACGGCGACGACCATGCCCGCCGTCGCTCCCTCCTCGCGCACCGCCTCACCCCCCGGGCGTTGCGCACCATGAAGGACATGGTCGACGAGCAGGCGGTCGCGGTGGTGGAGGCCGCTGTCGCCCAGCGCACCGTCGATGCGGTGGAGGTCGCCACGCCCTGCCGATGTCCGTCGTCCCCGACCTGGTCGGCTGGCCCCGGCAGGGCCGCGAGCACCTGCTGCGCTGGGCCGGCGCCACCTTCGACGCCCTGGGCCCGCTCAACTGCCAGTCGGTACGCACACTTCCCGCGTCCCTCGGCATGATGCGCTACGCGCGCGGTGTCGTCCGTGACCGGTCCGTGCTGGACAGCAGCCTGGGCCACGACCTGCTGTGCGCGGCCGACGACGGCCGGATCATGCCGGCCGAGTGCGCCACGATGATGATCGACTATCTGGCCCCCTCCCTCGACACCACCATCAGCGCCATCTCCAGCGCGCTGCACCTGTTCGCCACCCACCCCGAACAGTGGCGCCTGCTGAAGGCGGACCCAGACCTCGTGTCGACCGCGGTCAACGAGGTCGTCCGGTACCAGTCCCCGATCCGGGGCTTCTCCCGGACCACGGCCCACGACACGGAACTTGCCGGCATCTCCCTGCCCAAAGGCTCCCGGGTGCTGGTCCTGTACGGCTCCGCCAACCGCGACCCGCTGGAGTGGGACGACCCGGACACGTTCGACATCCGCCGCGACGCCGCCCGCCAACTCGGCTTCGGGCAGGGCACCCACGGCTGCGCCGGCCAGGGCCTGGCCCGCATGGAGACCTCCGCGATCCTGCACGCCCTGGTCGAACGCGTCGACCGCATCGAGTTGGCCGGCACACCCCAATGGGCCCTGAACAACGTCATCCACCGCCTCGAGCGCCTGCCGCTCGAACTCATCCCGGCCTGAACCCCACCGCACGCCCTTGTGAGGACCGCACGATGAAGATCTCCGTCGACTACGCCCGCTGCGAAGGCCACGGCCTGTGTGCCGATCAGGCGTCCGGCGTTTTCAGCCTGGACGACGACGCCGAACTGACCTACCACTTCGAGGGCTCCGAGGTTCCCGAGGAGCATCAGCAGGCCTCCCGCGCGGCGGTCAACGCGTGCCCGGTCGCCGCCCTGCGAGTCCTGTCGTGACCGCACCACGCTCGGTGCTCATCGTCGGCGAGTCACTCGCCGGCACCACCGCCGCCCGCCACCTGCGCACCCTCGGTCACACCGGACCGGTCACGATCATCGGCGCGGAGGAAGAGGGCGCCTACTCCCGCCCACCCCTTTCGAAGGCAGTCCTGAAAGACCCGGCAGTCGACCACACCCTGGGGCTGAGCCTCGACGGCCTCGACATCGGCGTCATCCGCTCGGCCGCCGTTGCGGCCGACCCCCGGCGCCGCACCGTCACGACCGCCGACGGCCGGCAGGTCGGCTACGACGCACTGATCGTCGCCACCGGCGCGGCCGCCCGCCGACTCGCCGCCCCCGGGCAGCGGGGCGAACTGGTCCTGCGCACCCTGGACGACGCCCGCCTGCTCCGCACCCGCCTGGCCGACGCCGCCACGGCGATCGTGATCGGCGCCGGCTTCCTGGGCATGGAGGTGGCCAGCGCCTGCGCCGCCCGCGGTATCCCGGTCACCGTCGTGGACACCGACCGGCCGCTGCACCGCATCCTCGGCGACCACCTGTCCGCTGCCATCACCGCGCGGGCCGCGGCGTATGGCATCGGCTTCGTGCAGGCCACCGGATTCGCCGCCCTCACCGGCGACCCCGTGCACGGCGTGCTGCTCCCCGACGGCACCGAGCTCACCGCAGACCTCGTGGTGACCTGTGCCGGAGAGGTGCCCTGCGTCGACTGGCTGGCCGGTACGGGCCTTGCCGACCGCCTCGGCGTCGGCGTCGACGACGCGTGTGCCACCACCGTTCCTGGCGTGTTTGCCGCCGGCGACGTCACATACCTGCGCGGCAACGCCACCCGGCCGCACCGGCGCGCGCCGTTCTGGTCGAACGCCGTCGCCCAGGGCAGGACCGCGGCCGCCTCCGCCCTGGGTCTCCCTCTCTCCGGACCGGCGCAGGACGACTACTTCTGGACCGAGGTAGCCGGTCTGTCCATCAAGATCGTCGGCCCCCTGCCGCTCCTTGGCGAACCGGCCACGGTCGAGGGCAGTGTGGCCGAGGGCCGTGCCCTGCTGACCTGGACCCACACCGACGGAACAGCGACGGCAGTCGCGTACGGACGACGCAAACCCGTCACCGCGCTCAGGCAGTTGGCTGCCACATCAACCAGTCCAGGAGCATTGAGCCCGGTTCGTTGATCTACCCGTGGCCGGCGTCGCCGAGCATTGAGCCGGCTTCGTTGATCCACCCGTGGCCGGCGTCGCCCGCTTGGTCAAGCGGATGGTGCGGCCAGGACGGCGATGTCACCGCCGAACCCCACCACCAACCGCCCGTCGGGCGCCATGGCCACCGCGGTCACCTCCGAGGGGAACAACACATCCGAGCCCACCTGGCGGTGCGCGACAAGGTCCCACACGCGTACGGTCCGGTCGTCGCCACCCGTGGCGACGACCGGACGGCCGTCCACCACAGCCGTCGCGATGGCCCACACCGGACCGGTGTGGGCGGTCAGGGGCGTACGGCCGGTCATTCCCGTGGGGGTGGCCAGTTCCCACACCTCGATTCGGCCGTCCCAGCCGCCGGTGACGGCGACCAAGCGGCCCTCCACCACGGCGGCGGTCAGCGACACCCGCTGGCGGCTGCCGCCGGCCGGAGAAAGCACCCGGCCCTCGTGTCGGCGTTCCGTCAGGTCCCATACGTGGACGGCGCTGTCGTCGTGCAGGGTGAGGGCCTTGGGGTGGCCATCCACCACGGCTGTCACCACCACTACCACAGAGCCGACGCGACCCTTCGAGGCTTCCCCCGTCAGGGCGCCCAAGAGTTCGCCCGTGGCCGGGTCCCACATGTGCAGGCGCGGAGCGCTTCCGCCGGTGAGGACCACGCAACGACCGTCCACCACGGCCGTCGCAGCCGTCCACGCCCCACCGACGCGGCCCGCAAGGGGCTGGCGCCCCGTCAGATCCCAAAACTGCGCCAGCGTGTACGGATCGGTGACAACGGCGACGGGGCGACCGTCCACCATCCCCGTCACCACCGCCCACACCGAGCCACGGGCGGGCAACGCGTCGCCCATCCGCTCACCGGTCGACAGGTCCCAAACCAAAACGAATTCGTCGTCACCGCCCGTAATAGCGACCGCGCGCCCCTCGACCACCGCCGTCGCGGCCGACCGCACCAAGTCGCGATGGCCGACCCCTCCGACGACCCCACCGATCAAGTCACCGGTGGCCCATTCCACTCGCCGGCCCATGCCCACGTCCGCAGCCTGTGCCGCGGCCAACTCGGCACGGGCACTGCCCTCATGAACCGGGTCCGTCATGATCGGGAGGCTAACCGTTCCGCTCCTGGAGACGAACCGAGAATCCCACCCCCGTTCCACGCTGCGGCGAAATACGGGACAGGCGAGCGGCCGCAGGCCGGGACATCAACTGGGCGGCAGGGAGAGGCGGCACAGTACGCCGCCCCTCCGGGCGTGCCGAAGTACGCCTCGGCCAGGCCCCTTCGCCGCGGAGCACGATCCGCACCAACTCCAGGGCCACGGCGAGGGAGACCCGCGCTGCGATCGCTGCGAGGCATGCGGCTTCCACCGACCCGTCATCACCGGGCGTGCCGTCGTCCCCGATGTTGTGGCCGTGCTCGTCTCGGTCGGCGGGGCCATGCTCTCCGCAACTTCCCTAGGATCGCTGGGATGACGCCCAACACTATTGACCCGTCGGCGATCACACGGGAGATGGCTGCTCAGATCCGCGCCTGGCGATGCGATGAGGGCTACTCCTGGCGCGCTGTGGCCCAGGCCGCGACCGACCTGTGGGGCTCCCCATGGGGCAGCAATCAGCTTTTCGGTGAAGACCTCTGCGTGGCCGCAGCGAAGCTACTGGGCGAAAACCCCTATCGGGAACCTTGGAACTGACGCTCGTCAGATGCCTTCACTCGGACCAGCGAGCAGACCGGGCGCAGGGGCCAACTCGTCTCCCACCAGGCCCGGGCGAGCAGCTGCGGCCTCGGTCGGGCAGAATGCCGGACATGACGACTTGAAGAGCACCGGACGGGCGGCAGCACTGGCGCAAAGTCGGGAGCGGCTGGTCTGTTCTGGACGGTGAACGACGGATCTGTGCCGCATGCGGGACGCCTGTCCGCTCGTACCAGTATCGCTTCTACCCGCCTGAGTCCTCCATGTTCGAGCGCTGCGTCGGGTTCGGCTGGTGCTCAACCTGCAGGATTTACTCGGGGAACATGGTCCACATCCCACGGAAGCGGGTTCTGGTCGATGCCCTCGCATCCCTTCCCTCTGAGGAACGCGAGCGGTTGAAGCGTTCGGAGACGGGACTGGTCGAGTTCCTGGACCACTGGCTCCGAGGCGGGGAAGAGCAGCGCTGACCTCAAGGCGGTTGGTCGCGAGATCGGCGTGCGCACGGATTGAGGCATTTGCCTGAGCATGAAGGCTGGCGCCACTAATCTGATGGGTCCTCACATCATTGCCGTTACGTGAGGAACCTTCCGCTGTCCTGTTGCTGTCCTGATCTTGTCCCGGGGGATCCGTCATGAGTGAAGCACTGCCCGTACCTCGCCTTGTCCCGTCACTGCGGGATTGGACGAGAGCGGTCGTGGAAGCGCGGAGGCCCCAGGAGAGCGCCGCTTTCGACACCTTGATCGACCCCTACCTGACTCCTCGCGGCAGACTCCGCAGAGAGCGCGGCTCCGACGACAGCGCATTGGGCAGCGGCGTGGACACCGCCTTGGGGCTGCTCACGCCGATCGCCGTACTGGTGTGCGCGGCGGCGCGCGACGCTTTGATCGGCACGGTCCAGGACGAGGTGGCAGGTCGGATCAGCCGACTGTTGCGCCGTGCGCGCCACCGCGGCGGCGCGGAAGAGGCCGACACGTCGGTGGCGCTGACCGTCGAGACCTTGGCCGTGGTACGGGATGCCGCACTGCGAGCCGCACGATCAGCAGGCCTCGACGAAACCGAAGCACACGCTCTCACGGACGCCGTCACGGGTGCCCTGCTGAATCCCGAAAGGTGAACGCCCCCTACCAACGCGGTCGTGCCGACGGCGGTGCGCTCGACGTACGCGAATTTCCCGAGAACACCACAATCTTGCTGGTGCTGCTCGGACTGGCGGTCGCCACCATCACCTTGTACGTCAACGTGCTCTTCACCAGCGGCGACATCCCGCCGTGCCTCCAGTACGTCGACGGCCTGGCCGCAGGCCACTTTCGATCCCCAGACGAGATCCACTGTGTCGCCCGGTCCTTGCACGCGATGGGAGCCGGGGCGCTGAAGCGCATGGGGCAGCCTTTGCTGTTCGGGCTGATGCTCTATGCCGGCGCCTCCTCGCTGCGGCTGCGCACGTTGAAACCCCTCGGCGCCTCCCACGCGCCTCAGGCCCGGCGGATCCGCGCCCTGGCCGAGCGGACCGACCTGCGCCGCCGCCCACTCATCTTCGGCGCTCGTCGAGGGCGGCACACGACGGGAGTGGGCGGATCGCCGCGCAAGTACTACATCCGCGTGTCCAACAACCACCTGGCCTGGTATGAACTCGGCGCCCGGCGGCGGGATGCCTTCGATGCCGTGATCCTCCACGAGCTCGCCCACCTCGATACCGGCGATCTCCGCCGCTACCAAGCGGCGCGTGCGATGCGTCGGTTGGCCTTCGCGTACTGCTTCGCAGCACTGCTGACCCTGCCGACGCTGGCCGAAACACAGGCACTCCTCCTGATCACTCAGATGGCACTGCTGTCTGTGGGGGTGGAACTGCTGGTCCGCGCGTTCTTGCGAGCCCGCGAGTTCCGCGCTGATGCCCGAGCCGCAGCGGTGGCGCCTGAAGGCATGTCGTACTCGGCCGAGCTCGCGGCACAGGGCAAGAAGGCACGAGGCGGTCTCGGCAGACTGCTTGCCCGGCACCCCGACGCGGCACATCGCCTGGCCGCACTGCGTGATCCGCTGAGCGTGTTGCGGTTCCCGGTGTCTCACGCGTTGAGCGCCGGGTTCTTCGGCGGGCTCGCCCTCTCCGTGCTTGCCACCGTGTTCGGCTACTTGTACTGGCAGCCGGGTGGCCCGGTCGGCAGAGAGACGTCCCTTGCAGCCATGGTGGTCGGCGCCCCGCTCACCGTGGCTGTCTGCCTGGGCACGTTGCGGCACGCTTGGGCGGATCTGCTGGCTGGTCGGAGCACGCGGACGGTTCCACTGATCATGGCGCTGACATGCGGGCTGATCGTGGGGCGCTACGTGTCGCCGTTCTTTTCGGTCGTCGCGGATACAGGCGCCGGTGACGCCTTCTGGCCCATGGCCGTGGCGACCCTGCTCATGGCCGTGATTGCCGTACGGTGGCCCGTCGCCGTCGCGGCCGGATGGTTCCCCGTGGATGAGGACTCGGAAAGCCGCCGGGCCACTGGCGATGCCCACAGCGGGACCTTCAGATTCATGAAGCGGGTAGCCATTGTTGTCGGGTGCCTGCTGTACTTCCGCATCATTGCCGCCTGGGGACTGTTCGGTCGACTTGCCGACAGCGTTGCCTCACAAGTCGTGAGCGGGCCCCCTGGGCTTCCCGACCGCTTGGATCTCGATGGCCTTCGACGACTGGTTCTCCTCGTTCTCGAATCGGCCAGCGGTGGTTGGCCGGCAGCCGTGGTTCTGACGCTCGCATGGTCATTACCTCTCGTACCTCGGCTCGTGTTGCCGACCCACTCACCACCGGCACAGGAACTGCGATACGGACGCCGCGCGCGCCGCTCGGGCGTACTGTGGGCCGGCGCTGCCTGGGTCGCCGGGCTCGCGGGCGTATTCCTCGGTGCCGAGCTGAGTCTCTGGGCAGGGCTCGGCCTCTCACTCCCGAACCGGATGGCGCTGGTGGTCGGCTCGATGGTGATCGCGTCGGCGCTGACCACATTGCGGGTTCGCGGTCCTCTCGCAGGTCCGTACGCCATGGCGGCGGCGTTCACGGCTGCCCTCGTGGGCATGCTCCTTCACCTGGGGTCGGAAGCTGGCCGGCATGAACTGTCGACGGCTCTGACGCACGTCCTGGCAGCCGGGCAGATGTTGGCCGCTCTCACTACCTTGGCCGTGGGCAGCGTCAAACGGCTGTTTGGCCAAGCGGCGAGCCTCTTGCCGGACAACGTCGGCGGCGAGAGAGCTTCTGACGAGGCGTCCGCCCCGTCGACTGCTGCCGGTCCTCTCGCGGAGTCGGTGCGTCGGGCTCTCAACCGTTCCGACCCCACAGGGGGGCAGGGACTCAAGGTGCCCTCAGCGCCGGTGCGAGGACCCGTCACATCTGAGCCCACTGGAACACCTGCTGCTCCAGAAGAACTGCCGGTGACCGATACGGTTCGTCAAGCACTCGATCGCGCAGCGACCCTGGCCCGTGCGAACACGTTCCTGCTGAGTACCCAAGACCTGCTCGTTGCCTTGATGCAAACCGACGGTGCGGCCGAGTGGGACCGGATCTGGCTGCACACCCGGCCTGTCGAGCACCTGCGCAATCATTCGCTCCCGGACCCTCCGACTGCGAGGCCCCTGACACGGCACGGCCACCTGATGACGGCGGCCTGCGCCGAGTCCCTGAGAAGGGCCGAACGTATTGCGCGACACTGTGCCATGCCCCTGACGAGTGGCGCTGTCACTCTTGCGCTGGTGTCCGACCCCGCCTCCGCTGCCGCGCGGGCCCTGGGTGTCGGTACCGGGATAACGGAGACGGAACTCCTGGATCTGGTTCAGGAGTGCGTCCTCGGCTTCAGAATCGAGAACCTGCCGCAGCTCCTCGAAGCCTCCTGACCATCGAACGGTTTTCCGCAGAGCCTTTCGAACGGTGCCGCTCAAGGATCAGGATGACTTCGCCGCTCGCGACTTTGGTCGATGTCGCCGCTACCGAAGGACGACTGCGCATCCTCCCGTGCTGCTCCAGGGTGGAACTCCGTCCATCAAGGAGGCAGCATGGCGATCTTCCGTGTGCGGACGAGGGCAGGCGTCGTGGCGCAGGTGGTGGTGGCGATCGGGCTCTCGGTGGCGGCCGTGGCCTCTTCGGCGGCGGCCTTACCGGCTCCGACGGAGACTCCCACGCAGTTGTACGTCGCCTCCTGGGGCAAGGACTCGTGGCCCGGCACCCTGGACCGGCCCTTCGCCACGCCGGCACGCGCGCAACAGGCCGTGCGTGCGCGGATGCCGCGGATGACGTCGGACCTGGTGGTGAACCTGCGCGGCGGGACGTACCAACTGAAGGCGCCGCTGCGACTGTCGGAGGCCGCGGGGGACTCCGGCCGGGGCGGTCACCGGGTGATCTACCAGGCGTACGGCTACGGGACACCGCGGCAGGAGCGGGTGACGATCAGTGGCGGTCGTCAGATCGCCGGGTGGCGGCCGGACCGACGGA
Source organism: Streptomyces sp. GKU 895 (assembly GCA_002027195.1). Classification (GTDB taxonomy): domain Bacteria; phylum Actinomycetota; class Actinomycetes; order Streptomycetales; family Streptomycetaceae; genus Streptomyces. The sequence goes on from MWJO01000028.1 coordinate 41,162, forward strand.
TGAAGGGGCTCTGGCGCGCGGACGTGGGCGGGCTCGAGACGCGCCAGTTGTATGTCGGGGACCGGCGGGCCGCGCGGCTCACGCGCACCGGTGCGGGGTTCCCGGGCACGCTGAAGGCCACGCGGACCGGTTACGTCACCACCAGTGCCGTCCCCCGGACCTGGCGGAACCCCGGCGACATCGAGTTCGTCTACCGGGCCGGCTATCTCGAGGGCCGCTGCGGAGTCGCGGGCGTCTCCGCAAGCGCCCGCCGGACTGTCATCACCATGGACCAGCCGTGCTGGGATCTGGCCCAAGGGCTGTACGGGGGAACGGAGTTGCTCGAAGCGCCGCACAGTGTGGAGAACTCGCCCACCTTCGCACCCAGGCCGGGCAGTTGGTATCTCGACCGATCCCGGCCCGGACACCATGAGCTGTTCTACTTCCCGCGGCGCGGGGAGGACATGCGCCGCGTCGGCGTGGTCGCCCCGGTCCTCGATGCCCTGGTCACCGGCACCGGCCGCCCGGGTCGTCCCGTTCACGACATCGGCTTCCACGGCTTGACGTTCGCCCACGCCACCTGGCTCGCGCCCAGCGAACCCGCCGGGTTTCCCGCCGCGTGGAGCATGTACCTGCGGCCGGGGAAGCGCGGGGACGCGAGGCTGCTCACGGTGCCCGGCACGGTCGCCTTCCGCACCGCCGAGCGCATCACCTTCGAGGGCAACCGTTTCACCCACCTGGGCGCCCAGGCACTGGAACTCTCCGAGAACAGCTCGCACAACGTCGTCGACGGCAATGTCATCAGCGACGTCTCCGACGGCGGCATCCTGATGGGGGTGGTCCCGCCCGACCAGAAGGGGACCAACCGCGGCAACCGGATCACCAACAACTGGATCCATCACATCGGCGCGGAGTACCACGCGGCCTCCGGCATCTGGGACACCGCGACCCGGGAGACCACCATCGCGCACAACCAGGTCAACGACGTGCCCTACAGCGGCATCCTCTCCGGGCCCGGCGACGACCTGCGCGGCATCATGCACCGCAACCGCATCCTCGACAACCGCGTCTTCGCGACGAACCAGGAACTCCAGGACGGAGGCGGCATCTACCTGCGCGGCGAACAAGGCAGCTCCTTCGCCGACGGAGCCGTCATCAGCGGCAACGCGGTCACCGACAGCAAGTACGGCGACTGGAACGTGGGGATCTACACCGACGACAGCACCAACTGGGTCACCGTGGACCGCAACACGGTCTACGACTACGTCGCCTCCATCGGCGGCTGCAGCGAGGAATGGGGCGACCGCCCCGTCCAGAACGTGCGCTTCCGCGGCAACTTCTGGGACGACGCCGTACCCGAATGGGTCGAACGGCGGGAGTATCCCGGAGCCTGGCCCCCGGCCAACCATCAGGACCCGGACGACAAGGGGTGCGGTGACCCGCACGGTCTCTCCTTCGCCGACAACACCCTGCTTCGTGCCCGCGACCCCGGCCCGGCCTGCGCTGCCGACACCGCCTGCGCCGCCGTCCTGGCGAACGCCGGCCCTCTCCCGGCCTACCGCCAGCGCTTGGGCATGCCATGACGGATCGTCAAGTCACGGAACCCGGCGGTGAGCACCGGCTATGAGGCCGCCCGGGAACGGACCGTGTGGCGCACCGGGAAGACGGCGAAACCCGTGCGATGGGCCAGCGTTCCCCACAGCCCGCGCGGCAGGTACAGCGAGACCACGATGGCCGCCGCGCCGACCACGACCAGGTACCAGACACCGCTCTGCGCGAAGTACTTGTCGAGCAGGAAGTAGGCGACCGCGCCGACGACCGGACCCTCGACCGTGCCGATGCCGCCGATGACCACCATGAACACCATCAGGGCCGAGTACTGGACCCCGAAGATCTGCGTCGGCGAGGCAACGCCCAGGCTGTTCACGCAGATCACCGCGCCCGCCGCCGCACAGCCCGCCGCCGCGGTGACGTAGATGATCCGCTTGCCGCGGGTGACGTTCACGCCGAGGGAGGCCGCCGCGGTGTCGTCGTCGCGGATGGCCTGCAGGCCCAGCCCGAGCCGGCTGCGCAGGACGGCGTACGTTCCGAGCACGGCCGCCGCCATGACGGCGAGTGCGAGCCAGTAGGTGTACGCCCGCCGCAGCACCGGATCGGCGGTCACATCGGACAGGGTGCGCCCGCTCGCCGCTCCCAGGGAGTCGAAGCGGACCACGATCAGGCGGACGACCTCGGCGATCACCCAGGTTCCGACGGCGAAGTAGCCGCCGCGCAGCCGGAAGGCGAGGTACGACAGCGGCCAGGCGACCAGGGCCACCAGCGCGGAGACCACGAGGGTGCCCGTGTAGACGTTCAGCCCGTGGTCGTTGACGACGAACAGGAGGTAGGCCCCCAGGCCGATGAAGGCCTGCTGGCCCATGGACATCATGCCCGCGTAGCCCGTGAGCAGGTTCCACATGGAGGCGAGGGCCACCAGGTAGCAGAGCTTGACGAGTTGAGCGGTGACGCCGGTGGCGACCAGGTAGGGCAGGCTGGCCATCGCCAGCAGGACGACGGCCGTTCCGGTCAGGCCGAGGGTGGTGGCGCGGCCACCGCGGTGGACGGCCGGTAGCGCGGTCGCCTCGGCGGCGGGGGCTGTCTGGACGGTCATGCGAGCACACTCCTGCCGAACAGGCCCTGGGGGCGGACCACCAGGATGAGGAGGAAGACCAGGTGCCCCGCGAGCAGGGGCAGGTCAGGGGAGATCTGGGCACCGAGGGACTGCGCGATGCCCAGGACCATGCCGCCGGCGAGGGTGCCCCACAGCGACCCCAGGCCGCCGATGATGACGGTCTCGAAGGCGAACAGGACGGTGAGCTGGCCTTCGTACGGGGTCACCCCGCCCTGGCGCATGGTGTAGAGCGAACCGGCCAGGGCGACCGTGGCGAACGCGATGACCGACGTCAGGGCGTAGATCCGGCGGTTGTCCACGGCCATCAGGCGGACCGTGGTGCGGTCGTCGGCCGTGGCGCGGACGATACGGCCCGGCTGGGTGCGGTGCAGGAAGAGGTGCAGGGCGGTGAGGACGGCGACCGCCGCCACCACGGTGATCAGCGGGAACCAGCCGATCGCCAGGCCGCCGCCGAGGTCGAAGCTCGCGGTGCCCAGGGAGCCCGTGGACAGGGGCTGGGCGTCGTTGCTGAAAACCTGGACGAGGACGTTCGGGATGATGAGGGAGATGCCGAATGTGACCAGCATCGGCGTGAGTTCGCCCAGGCTCATCGCGCGGTCCAGCATGGAGCGTTGGACGAGGTAGCCGAGCGCGCCGACGGCGGTCATCGACACCAGGACGGTGAGCGGGACGGGGACTCCGTAGTGGGCGGCCGCCACGGAGGCGACGTAGCCGCCGAGGATCATCAGGTCGCCGTGGGCGAGGTTGGCGATCCGCATCACGCCGAAGATCAGGGACAGTCCGGCGGCGGCCATGGCGAAGATGCCGCCGAGCAGCATGCCCTGCACGATCGCGTTGATCCAGGTCATGAGGAGGTCACCTCCGGGAGAGTGCCGGTGCCGAAGTAGGCGGCGGTCACCTGGTCGCGGGTGAGCCGGTCGGCCCGCCCGGTGAGCACGATGCGCCCTTCCAGGACGCAGGCGACACGGTCCGCGACGGCGAGCGTGCGGTTGAGGTCCTGTTCGACGAGGACCACCGTCGTTCCTTCGGCGCGGATGCCCGGCAGCGCCGTGTACAGCTGGTCCACCACGACCGGGGCCAGCCCCAGGGACACCTCGTCGAGGAGCAGCAGACGCGGATTGCCCATCAGGGCGCGGCCGATGGCGACGGCCTGCTGTTCACCGCCGGAGAGCCGGGCCGCCCTGCGGGTACGGCGGTCGGCGACCAGGGGCATCGCCTCGTACACCTTGGCCAGGGTCCAGGGACCCTTGCGCCCGGTGGCGGCGCCCACCTGGAGGTTCTCCTCCACGGTGAGGGACGCAAAGAGGCGGCGGCCCTCCGGGACCAGGCCGATGCCCATGCGGGCGCGCCGGATGTCGGGCTCCGCGGTGACGTCCTCGCCGGCGAAGCGGACGGTGCCGCCGAACGGCTTCAAGGCCCCGGCGATGGTCCGCAACAGCGTTGACTTCCCTGCCCCGTTGGCGCCGACCAGAGCCAGCAGCTCGCCCTCGTCCACCTCGAGGTCGATGCCGAACAGGGCCTGGAAGTCCCCGTATCCGGCGTCGACCTTCGCCACGCTCAGCAGTGCGCTCATGCCGCCGTACCTCCCAGATAGACCTCGGCGACCTCGTCGCTGGCCAGTACCTCGTGCGGGTCGCCGTCGACGCGGATGCGGCCGTAGGCGAGGCAGACCAGCCGGTCGACGACCTGGACCAGGGCCTTGACGACGTGCTCGATCCACAGGATCGTCACGCCGGACTCCTTCAGGGACAGCACGGTGGCGACGAGTTCCTCCGCCTCGGCCTCGGTGAGCCCGCCCGCGATCTCGTCGAGGAGGAGCAGGTCGGGGCCGGTGGCGAGCGCCCGTGCCAGCTCCAGCCGCTTGCGGCCCAGGAGGGGCAGGGAACCGGCGGGCTGGTTGGCGAGTCCGAGCAACCCGGCGGTCTCCAGCGCGTGCAGGGCCTGCTCGCGGGCGTGAGCGCCGCGCAGCCCGGCTCCGCGCTCGGCGCCGACCAGGGCGTTCTCGAACACGGTCAGGTCGGCGAAGGGGCGCGGTATCTGGAAGGAGCGGCCGACGCCGAGCCGGCATCGCTCGGCCGCGGAGGTGCGGGTGACGTCGCGGCCCGCGAGCCGTACGGCCCCCGCGGTCGCGCGCTCGACGCCCGAGATCGCGCTCAGCAGGGTGGACTTGCCCGCGCCGTTGGGGCCGACGATACCGACGGCCTGCCCCCGGGGGACGGTCAGCTCGACGTCTTCCAGGACCCGCAACTCGCCGAAGCTGACGGCGAGATGGTCCACTTCGAGCAGTGGGGTGGTCACAGTCCCGCCGCCTTGGCGTCGGTCTTGACCTGCGGCAGCAGGTCGTTGCTGACCACCTTCAGGTCGTACGCCCCACCGCTGCCCTTCACCCACTGGGTACCGACCATCGGGATGGTGGCGACGTTCCTGACCGGGTTGGCCGCACCGCCGCCGGTCCAGGAGAAGTGGCCGAGGACGGTGTCGAGGCTGGTCTTCGCGATCTGGGCGGCGACGGCCTCCCGGTCCTTGGGGTTGGCGTTGCGCAGGACGTGGTTGGCGACCTCGAACAGCGCGTGGTTGGGGCCGAGTCCCTGGTTCCACGTTCGGCCCTTCGCCAGCGGGGACTTCTCGTAGTCGTCGGCCAGGGCGGTGGCCGTCTGGCCGGTGAGGGTGGAGGTGAACGGGAACTGCGGTACCCACCAGCTCGCCGTGCACAGCCCGTTGCCGAGGTCGTTCGGCAGGGAGGACACCGACGACTCGAAGAGGATCGCCTTGGAGATGGTGGCGACCTTGGGCTTGAAGTTCTGTTGCGCGGCCTGCGTCCAGAACGTCGCGAAGTCGGGCGGCGAGGGCACGCCGGCGAGGATCTCGACGCCCTCCTTCTTGAACTTCGCGATGATCGACGAGAAGTCCTTGGTGCCGGGCTCGTAGGAACCCGGGTCGACGAACGTGAAGCCCTTGGTCGGGGGCTGCGCGCGGTATCCGGTGGCCTTGTCCCGGAAGGCGTTGCCGTCGGAGTCGTTCGGCCACAGCACGCCGACCTTCTTGTTGGTGGCGTGCTGCCGCCACATGTCGCTCTCGACCCTGGCCAGGTGCTCGATGCCGTCGAAGAAGTGGAAGGTGTACTTGAAGGTCTTCTTCGGTGTGCCGCCGCGCCCGAAGAACCAGGCCTGCCAGGGCTCGATGGTCGAGACGCAGGGCACGCCCTCGCTCTCGCACTTGGCCGCCACCGGGTGGATCGTGTCCGGCGTCGCGGTGACGAGGACCAGGTCGACCTGCTCCTGGGAGATCAGCTCGTCCGCGATGGTGGCCGCCTGCTGGGGGTCCGAGCCCGTGTCGCGGTCGAGGATCTTCACGTCGTACTTCTTGCCGTCGTACGTGATCCCCTTGGCGAAGAAGGCGCGCACCTGCTGGAGGATGTACGCGTCGGACTCGGCGAAAGCCGCGTAGGCGCCGGTGCGCGGGCTGATGTAACCGATCTTGATGGTGTCGCCGGTCGAACTGCCCGAGCCCTTGAGGCCGGAGGAACAGGCGGACAGGATCGGGGCGGCCACGGCGGTGGCTCCGAGGCCCCTGAGGACGTTGCGGCGGGACGGCTGGATCGCGGGGTGTTCCATGGCGGGCTCCGGAGGGCCTTGAGCCGCAGGTCACGGGCTGCGGCGGAGTGGTGGAAGTGGCCGCGAACGTAGGGCGCCGTCCGCGCCTGGACAGGGCACGGATTCGATATGAGAGACGGCGCGGCCGTCGGTGACCTGAAAGAGACCTCAGCCGTAGGCAGAGAGCCCGCAGCGGGAGGTGCGGGCCGCGGTCTCGCATTGCGAAACAGCCCTGTTCACCGCCCGTGCCAAGGCCCCTATGGTCCGCCCATGCACACCGCCCTCTCCCGGCTCGCCGCCGGGACGCTCACCAGCGTCTCGCTCACCGAGGAACTCATCGCGCGCGCGGAGCGGGCGGACGACCTGGGAGCCTTCGTCACCCTCGACGCCGACCGCGCGCTCGCCGAAGCCGCGGCCGCGGACCGCCGCCCCGTGCGGGGTCCGCTGCACGGGCTGCCGATCGCGGTCAAGGACAACATCCACGTCGCCGGGCTCCCCAACACCGCGGGCTGCGCGGTCCTCGCCGGATTCGTCCCGGAGCAGGACGCGCAGGCGGTCACCCGGCTGCGCGCGGCAGGTGCGATCGTGCTGGGCAAGACGAACATGCACGAACTGGCCTTGGGAGCCACCAGCGCGGGCGGCCCCTACGGGCGGCCCGCAACCCCGCCGACCCCACCCGATTCGCGGGCGGAAGCAGCGGCGGAACCGCGACCGCCGTCGCCGCCGGTCTGGCGCCGGCCGGGCTCGGCACCCGACACCGGGGGCTCGGTCCGCGTCCCGGCCGCCCTGACCGGCATCGCCGGTCTTCGCCCGACGACCGGCCGCTACCCGGCCGACGGGGTGACCCCGCTGTCGTGGACCCGCGACACGATCGGTCCCATGGCCCCGACCGTCGCGGACCTGGTCCTGCTGGACACCGTCCTCGCCGCTGACCGAGACCCGGCCGAGGCACCCAACCCCCACGAGGTCGTGCTCGCCGTCCCCGAGCACCACTTCACCGAGCCGTTGCATCCGCGCACCGCCCAGGTCTGGGAGCACACCCTGCACGTACTGGGCAGTGCCGGGGTCCGGCTCGTGCCGGCCCGGCTGCCCGAGGTCGAGGCGGCCGAAGAACGGGCCGGATTCCCGATCACCCTCCACGAGGCGGCCAGGCAGCTGCCCGGGTATCTGCGCGCGGCGACGAACGGCGCGGATCCGGCGGAAATCCTGGCCCGGATCACCGATGCCGACGTCCGCACGACGATGGAGCGGGTCGTGTTCCCGCAGGCGATCACCGAGTCGGCGTACAAGGCCGCCCTCGACATCCGCGACCGTGTGCTCGTGGACGGCTACCGGCGGATCTTCCGCGCCACCGGGGCCCACGCCGTGCTCTTCCCCACCACGCCCCTTCCCGCCGGACGGATCGACACCGACACCGATCGGGTCCCGCTCGACGGCGTGATGCGTCCGGCCTTCCCCACCTACATCCGCAACACGGGACCCGGCAGCGTCGCCGCTCTTCCCGGCCTCACCGTGCCCGTCCGGTCGGCGGACCCGGGACTGCCGGTCGGTGTGGCGCTCGACGCGCCCTGGAACACCGACCGACGGCTCCTGGGCCTCGGCCTGCTGGTCGAAAAGCTCCTGGAAGCGGGAGCATGAAGAGAAGGAGACGATCGGACATGACAGACACCATCCGCCGCTTCAAGGCCGCGGCCGTCCAGGCCGAGCCCGCCTGGCTCGACGCGGACGCCGGGGTCGCCAAGACCGTCGACCTGATCGCGGAAGCGGCCCGGGGAGGTGCCTCGCTCATCGCCTTCCCCGAAGTGTGGATCCCCGGCTACCCGCACTTCCTGTGGCTGGGCGCCGTCGCCGACCAGGTCCCCTTCGTCGGCCGCTACCACGCCGCCTCTCTCGCCCCCGACAGCGACGGGCTGACCACGATCCGCCGGGCGGCCCGGCGGCACGGCATCACCGTCGCGCTCGGATACAGCGAGAAGGACCACGGCACCCTCTACATCAGCCAGACCGTGATCGCCGCCGACGGCAGCGTGCTGCTGCACCGCCGCAAGCTCAAGCCGACCCACGTCGAGCGCAGCCTGTTCGGCGAGGGCGACGGCAGCGACCTCAAGGTCGTCGACAGCGTGCTCGGCCGCCTCGGCGCCCTGAACTGCGCCGAGCACGTCCAACCGCTCAGCAAGTACGCCCTGTACGCGCAGAACGAGCAGGTGCACGTGGCCAGTTGGCCGTGCTTCGGCCTCTACCGCGACCTCGCCTTCCAGCTCAGCGCCGAGGCCAACATCGCCGCGACCCAGGTGTACGCCATCGAGGGCAGCGCCTTCGTCCTGATGGCCACCCAGGTCATCTCCCCGGCCAGCATCGACGTCTTCGCCTCCACACCCGAGCAACGCCGCCTGCTCACCGCCGGAGGCGGCTGCTCACGGATCTTCGGCCCCGACGGACGTACCCTCACCAAGGACGTCGATGAGGGCGAGGAGGCTCTGGTGTACGCCGACATCGACCTCGACGAGATCGACCTCGCGAAGAACTCCTACGACCCGGCCGGGCACTATGCGCGCGCCGATGCCACCTATCTCGTTCACCGGCGCGAAGGCCGCCGGCCCGTGGCCGGGGAGGACACCCCCGCCGAGAGCGTGTTCCCGGCACTGGACGAGGAGATCCCCGAGCCATGACCGGACCCGCCGAAGACCCCCCGTCGCCGGGCCGGCCCCCCGTCCAGACCCTGGACCGGGGGCTGCGGCTGCTGGAGGTGATCGCGCTGTCGGACGTACCCCTGACGCTGGCCGAACTGAGCCAGCAGATGGGGCTGCACCGCTCGATCGTCTACCGGCTGCTGCGCACCCTCCAGGACCATCACCTGGTCGCGCACACCACCCACGGGTACGTCATCGGCACCCGCGCCCAGTCACTGGGCCGGCGCACCCTGCCCATGCTCCAGCGCATCGCCAAACCAGAGATCGCCAAGCTGGCCGCGCGCGTGGGCCTGACCTCCTTCTTCGTCGTCCGGGACGGCGAAGAAGCGGTCACGCTGGTCTCCGTCGAGGTCGAGAGCACCCGCTCGCGCACCGTCTACAGCCCCGGCGACCGGCATCCGCTGACCCTCGGCTCCCCGGGCATCGCGATGCTGTCCGCCGAGCCGCAACTGCTCGGTGAGCGACCGGAGATCAGCCGGGCCCGGGCCAGCGGCTACGCCACCACACGCAACGAGGTCGTGCGCGGCCTCGGGACGGTCTCGGCGCCGGTCGTGTCGGCGCCGGGCCACGCCGTCGCCGCCGTGTCCATCGCCTTCACCGTCGAGCTCCCGGGCCGCCGCAGATCGAGGCCGTCCTCGACACCGCCCGCCTCATCACCGGCCGGCTGCGCGCGGAACTGTCCACCGGCGCGGTCCTGCCCGGGGTTGACTGATTCACGTACGGCACGTTTCGCATAGTGAACGTGCCCGTGGCCCTGCGGGGGTTGGGCGGCTTAGCGTCCAGTCCTGTCAGAAAGGGGACCCGCGATGACCACGGCTGCCCATGCCAGGACCGTCAAGGAACAGACCTTCGACGTCCTGCGCGCGTACGAACTCACCACCCTCTTCAGCAATCCGGGCTCCACCGAGGTCGGCTTCCTCGCCGACCTGCCGGCCGACATCTCGTTCGTGCTCGGCCTGCACGAGGGCTCGGTCGTCGGAATGGCCTCCGGCAGCGCCCTGGCCACCGGTCGTCCGGCGCTCGTCCTGCTGCACACCACCGCCGGATACGGCAACGCGGTCAGCGCCCTCGCCACCGCCCGCGCGAACCGCGCGCCCCTGGTGGTGATCGTCGGCCAGCAGGACCGCCGGCATCTGGCCCACGAGCCGTTCCTGGCGGGGAAGTTGGACGGCCTGGCGGGGGATTACCCGGTGTGGCAGCACACGCCGGCCCGTGCCCAGGACGTGCCCGGTGCCGTGGCCCGCGCCTGGCACGAGGCCCAGGAAGGCCGTGGTCCGGCGGTGGTGGTCGTCCCGATGGACGACTGGTTCGCCGCGGCCGACGAGGAGGTCGCGCAGGCCGCGCCGCGGGGGCCGGTCGCGGTACGAGGGGGTCGTACGGCCTCCGACGACGCGCTGGCCGCCCTCGCCGCGCTCCTGGCGGCGGCCGATGCGCCGTGTCTGGTGGCGGGGGCCGGCAACGACACGGCGGACGGCTGGGAGGGTTTGGTCGCGCTGGCAGAGCGCCTGGACTGCCCGGTCTATCAGGAGCCGTTCGGCGCCGCGCGGGCTTCCCCCAGGACCACCGTCTCTTCGCCGGGCACCTGCCCGCGGTCCGCCCCGCACTGCGTGAGGTGCTCACGAGGTACGACACGGTCCTCACGGTCGGAGCCGCAGCCTTCCGCCAATACACCTATGCTCCGGGCGACTTCACCGATCCGGGCACCCGGGTCGCCGTCATCACGGACGATCCGGAGGAGGCCCACCGCAGCCCCGCGGAGCTGGTGCTGCTCGCCGAACCGGCCGACACCGTAAGCCGGTTGGTCCCGCTGGTGCCCGCCGTCCCGCGTACCTCGACACTGAGCCGGCCGACGACTCCCCCGGCCCCCCCGCGGCCGGTGAGCCTATGCGGGCCGCTCATGTGCTGGCCGCCCTCGCCGAGCGGCTGGACCCGAAGGCCGTGGTGGTCGAGGAGACCCCCTCCAGCCGCCCGGACCTGCACCGGCTGCTGCCCGCCCCGAGCGCCGCTCGGCTTCCTGAGCGCGGCCATGGGCGGCTTGGGCTTCGCCATGCCGGCCGCGATCGGCGTCCGCCACGGCGCTCCGGACCGGCCGGTCGTGGCCGTGCTCGGCGACGGCTCCTCGCTCTACTCGATCCAGGCCCTGTGGAGCGCCGCCCACTACGGCATCGGCGTCCTGTTCGTCGTCCTCGCCAACGGCCGCTACGCGATCATGGACCGTCTCTCCGAACGCGAGGGCTCCACCGCCCCGGCCTGGCCCGCGTTCACCGAACTGAGCGTGTCGACCCTCGCCAGGGGCCTGGGCTGCCCGGCCGAACGGGTCGAGGACCACGCCGCGTTGCTGTCCGCCCTGGACAAGGTCCTGCCGTCACTCGCGGACCGATGTGAGCCGCTCGTGCTCGAAGTCGCCGTCGAGGCCGACGCCCACTACTCCTCCTGACTCGCTGATCGGAAGGCACAGACCCGTGAAGGTCGTCATCATCGGAGGCGCCGGCGGCATCGGCTCCTCCGCCGCGTTCAACCTGCTCTCCGCGCAGGGGACGTACGAGATCGTGCTCGTCGACACCCGACCGCACATGATCACCAGTCACACCATGGACCTGGAGAACGCCCTCGGCCTCGGCACCACCGCCGACACCGTGCGCGGCGGCACCCCCGAGGACGCCCTCGACGCCGACGTGGTCGTGCTCAGCGCCGCCGTCCCGCTGCGGCTGAACTCCTCCCGTTCGGTCTTCCTCGCCGACAACGCGCGGATCGTGGAGGAGTGCCTGCGCCCGGTCCGGGAAGCCGGAGCGGACTTCGGCGGTGTGGTCCTCATGCTCACCAACCCGGTCGACCCACTGCTGACCTGGGTGCACCGGCAGGGCTGGCTGCCCCGCGAGCGGCTGATCGGCTACACCCTCAACGACAGCCTCCGGCTGCGCACCGGCATCGCCTTCGCGCTCGGCGTCCCGGTGAAGGACGTCGGCGCCTGGATGCTGGGCGAGCACGGTGAGGGCCAGGTCCCGCTGTACAGCCGCGTCACCGTCGGCGGCGAGCGGGTCGCCCTCACCGAGGCGCAGCGCACGGTGGCCGAGGAGTACGTGGACACCTGGTACGCCAAGCACGTCGCCCTCGACTCCGGCCGCACCTCCACCTGGACCACGGGGCTCGGAACCGCCCGCATCATCGAGGCGCTGCACACCGGGTCCGGCACCGTCGTCCCCGCCTCGGTCGTCCTGGACGGCGAGTACGGCGTGTACGGCGCCAGCCTCACCGTGCCCGTCGAACTGCGGCCCGAAGGCGTGCGCCGCATCGTGACCTGGGACCTTCCGGCGGAGGAACTGGCCGGAATGAGCCAGGCGGCGGCCAATGTCGAGGCAGCGGCCTCCGAACTCACCGCCCACCACGCGACCCAGCTTTCCTGACCTGGTTCACCGCGTACCGACGACGTTACGTAGCAAGGAGATCATCCCCATGGCCATCGCCCGACACTTGTTCATCGCCGGCAGAGACGTACCCGCTGCCTCCGGCCGGACCACCGACGACATCAGCCCCTTCACCGGGGAGGTGTACGCCACCGTGGCCGCCGCAGGCCACGACGACGTCGTGCGCGCCGTGGACGCGGCCCACGCGGCGTTCGAGCAGTGGGCTTCGACGACCCCCTTCGCACGGCGGGCCGTCTTCCTCAAGGCGGCGACCTGCTGGACGGGCGAGGTGACGAGGTCGCTGACCTCATGGCGCAGGAGGCGGGCGGCACCCGGCCGTGGGCGTACTTCAACGTGGCTCTGGCGGCGAACATCCTGCGCGAGGCGGCGGCGGCCGTCACCGCACCGCGCGGCGAGGTCCTGAGTGCCCAGGAACCGGGCGCGCTGGGTCTGGCCGTGCGCGAACCACTGGGTGTGGTCGCCGCGTTCGCCCCGTGGAACGCGCCGGTCATCCTCGGCGTACGGGCGGTCGCGGCGCCCTTGGCCGCCGGCAACACGGTCGTCGTCAAGGCCAGCGAGGACGCGCCGATCGCCTGCGGACTGCTGGTCGCCGACGTGCTGCGGGAAGCCGGACTGCCGGACGGTGTACTGAACGTCCTCACCAACGCCCGCGAGGACGCCGCCGAGATCGCCGAGACGCTGATCGCCGACGAACGGGTACGGGCGGTGAACTTCACCGGCTCCACGCGGGTGGGCCGCATCATCGGCGAACTGGCGGCCCGCCATCTCAAGCCCGCCGTGCTGGAGTTGGGCGGCAAGAACGCGGTGATCGTGCTGGCCGACGCGGACGTGGACTACGCCGTCGACGCCGTGACCTTCAGCGTGTTCATGAACGCCGGGCAGATCTGCATGTCCGGCGACCGGATCCTCGTACACGAGTCGGTGGCCGAGGAGTTCACCCAGAAGTTCACCGCCAAGGCGGCCTCGCTCCAGGCCGGCGATCCCGGGCATCCGCACACGGTGGTGGGGCCGCTGGTGAGCGCCCAGGCCGCACAGCGGGTCGCCGGGCTGGTGGCGGACGCCGCGGCCAAGGGCGCGAAGGTTCTCGTCGGTGGCGGCGAACCGGACGGGGCGGTCCACCCGGCGACCGTTCTCACCAACGTGCCGGCGGAGGCGGAACTGTACGCGGCGGAATCCTTCGGCCCCGTCTGCGTCGTCGAGACGTTCACCGACGACGATGCCGCAGCGGCCCTCGCCAATGACACCGAGCACGGTCTGACCTGCGGCATCATTACCGAGAACGCCACTCATGGGCTCACCGTCGCCCGCCGCATCCGCACCGGCATCGTGCACATCAACGACCAGTCGGTGGCCGACGAGCCCCAGGCGCCGTTCGGCGGGGCGAAGGCATCCGGGTACGGTCGCTTCGGCGGCCGCTGGGGGATCGAGGCGTTCTCCAACACCCGCTGGGTGACCATCGCCACCCAGCAGGCGCACTTCCCGTTCTGAACCACGGGCGCCCGTCTGCTCGCGTGAGGGACGCTCAGTGGGTTGCCTCGGTGGAGTTGCAGGTCAATGGCGTCCCGTGAGCAGGGAAATGCTCGGCCTACCAGCGGGCGAGAATTGCCTCTGGGACGCTGAAGAGGACACCGCAGTGGGCGCAGTGGGCGTGGCCGAACACGTAGGGAAGTTTGGCTGCGACCTCGGGATGCCCATCCGAGAGGGCGCGCGCGTGGAGTCTTGGTAGCAGCCCCTCGGCGGTGGCCAGGTCTCGAGGCTGGAGTGGGATCGTGTCAGCCGGTGGCCGCTTGAAGTACATCTCGTCGGCGGTGGAGTAGTGGCCGCCCTCTCCGAAGACGATGAAGTTCTCCGAGAAGCATGCCGGGCAGGGGACTTCGTACTCCTCTCCGTTCACCTGGTCGAGGTGCTCGCCCCAGCCTTCGACTCCCTCGAAGCTGAGCAACGTCGACAGGAGCTGAACGTAGTTCAGGGAGTCACCGGCCAGGGCGGGGTCACCCAGTGCTTCGTCTGTCAGGGCCAGCAGTTCGGCGATCACGGCAGAGTGGATGACGAAGGGATCCACGACCTCGTCCCGGATGTCGCGGCTGGCCACGATCTGGCTGGCCAGATACAGCGGCATGCGCCGTTCAGCGAGTGACCACTGCCTGGCCTTCTCCGCCAGTTTCGGCAGGGCAGCGTAGCTGGCCGAGTAGACGCCACCCTGGTGGTAGAGGCGGGAAGCCAGGGCGTCCCAGCCAGGGTCCCGCGGGTCCGGGCCGACTGCGTCGAGCAGGCCGGGGATGTCTTCCGCGGTCCCGTATGCGTGGTGAAGCCGAGACCAGTCCGTCATGCGGAGATCTAAGCAGAGAACGATCAGCACGTATCTCAGGGGGCGCTAAACGGGCGGCTCCAGCGGCAACGATGCGTCGGCATGCGCGAGCTGTGGCGCCAGGCGCCCCGCCAGGGCCGCCGGGTTGAGCACGTCGAGGCGTACGGCGACGCCTGCGGACCGACGGGACATGACCGGGGCCGTGCGGGGTATCCGGACGGTGCTCAACAGGGGAGGGCCGTGAACGCCTGGGGAGGTCGCAGCGGCCCTCCCGTCGGATTTCCGCGATGCGGGGTGAGCGGCTGAAGCAGACACGGCCCCCGTGCCCCGATGCCGCGGCCGTCGTTGCCAGGGCATGAAGAAGATCATCACGCTGACCGCGCTCACCGTCGTCGGCCTCGCCCTCGCCGCCCCCGCCCATGCCGACAACGACAGCAACTTCGGCTCCGGTGTCAACGCCGCCAACAACTGGAACTTCAGCGCGGCATCCGTGTGTTTCCAGGAGCTCGCCGTAGTGCCGGTCGGAGGTGCCTGGGACGGCAACACGGTCAACCACTGCGTCAACGGCAACGTGCTCAACCACACCCCCTGACGCCACCCCCACCCACGGCCAGGCCGAGAGGCGTCCGGGGCAACCTCTACGGTGTTGCCTCGGACGCAGCTGCCGTCTCGTCTGCTTCATTCCCGGCGCATCCCCAAGTCGGTGCGGGCGTCGCGTAGTTCGGGGCTGGGCTTGTCGGGTCGGCAGCGTCTTGTTCGAGTGAACGACGGTCAGCCCCGGCAACTCCTGTCGACGGCTGTGGACGCGGACTGACGCGCCGGCTCCACGGAGTTCGCCCACTACGCCGCGCACTTCGGCTCCTATGACCGGGCGTACGGGAGCCGCGCGGCCGCATGGGAAAGCGAACGCGCCATCATGCAGGGGCTCCCCGCCGATCAGGAGCCGTGCATGACCCTGCGCGGTTTGGTGAGGATCCACGATGACGCCCTGTGACACGGAGGGCGCCGGCCGACAGGCGAACTGGGAAGAGGTGGGCGGGTCATGACGATGGAGCAGACCACCGAGGGCGCGGTGGACGCGGTCGTGCTCTACGACGGCCGGTTGCTGATGGTGAACGCGGGGGACCACTGGACCTTGCCCTCAGGTGATCCCGAGCCCGCCGAATCGGCGTCGGCCACCGCGGCGCGCGTGGTGTACGAGCTCACCGGCTACCTCGTCGACGGCTCGACGCCCCTGTCGCAGCAGGGAGCGGAGGCGGCAGGCGCGCGAAGGGCCGTGGTGTGCCAACTGCTGAGCGAGACCCCATCGGGCGACGCGCGGCTCGAAGCGGACCAGGTCCGCTGGTCCTCGCTCGCGGAGGCGGTCGATGCGGGGCTTTCCGAGACGGTGCGGGTCTATCTGGAAGGCCACACGCCGGTGTAAGCGCCCGAGCACCGGGGCCGGCGGTCGTCCGGGGGTGACGGATCGACGAACGTCCCTGCTGCACTGCGCAATGACCGTTGGCAGAGCCCCCCTCTGGAGAGGGGGGCGGCTGAGGGTTACGACGACGCCCGTGTGTGCCGCCGCCCGCTCGCGAGAGCCGGCCGGGCGGCGTGCGGGAGGGGGCATCTCACGGGTTGGAGTGGATGAGATCTCCGATGGACCATGCGCTGACGTCTTTGATCGCGACGCGGTACATGCCGCCCGTCTCCGGAATCCCGAGGGTGCCCTGCAGGATCCGGGCGAGATGGAAGTGCAGGTGCGTGGGCGCCTCGTTGCGGCCGGACTGGTTTCCCGGGGCCTTGCGCGCGAAGACGTCCGCGAAGGGGCCGAGACGGTCCGAGTCCTTGAGTACCTCAGCCACCCGCTCCCTCCAGACCGCCTCGGGAGCCAGCCGGCCGGTGATGACGGCGCCACCGACGACCACGGTCAGCGACATCTGGTTGCTTCCCCCCGTCTCCACCGCGGTGGAGACGGCGACGAGCAGTTCATCAGGGTTCGACATGACAGCAGAGCTTATGCGGCTCACCCGTATCCGGCGTAGCTGGGGCTGATGTGGCTGCGCGGACGACGGGCAGGGGCAGCCGAGCGGTGAGGGCCGGCCGCGGCAGGAACCTCCTTCACCGCAGGAGTGAAATCTGCACTCGCAGAAGTAGAATTTTGCTTCTGACCGGGGTATGCTTCTTGCAGTACACAAGGTCGACGAGATCCGCCAGACACGAACTGGCGGGTGACTGAATACGAAGCAGTACCTGTTCAATCAGTGGTTCAAGGAAGGAACGGAGGAACAGACGCCATCAGGATCGCCCGGTCCGGAGCACATACGTGGCCCGGGCACCGCAAGACCCCGGAATGGATGGTGGTCCCCGGTCGAGCAGATGAGATCCCCCCGCACCCCCCTCTCTCGAGCCGGGTAGCGGACAACAGAAGGTCGGCACAGCAGTAGAGCCGACAGATGGTGTTGAATTTCCTTCGGGGCCCTGGTGCCGTACGGCACCAGGGCCCCTCGACACGTTTCAGCAGCGAGGTGGCATGACATCGGACAACCCCCTGAATGATCATCTGGACGACGACGACTACCCCGCCTACACGATGGGCCGGGCAGCCGAGATGCTCGGCACCACCCCGGCCTTCCTGCGGGCCATCGGCGAGGCGCGTCTGATCACTCCGCTGCGCTCGGAGGGAGGGCACCGCCGCTACTCCCGCTATCAACTGCGCATCGCCGCGCGCGCCCGGGAGCTCGTCGACAAGGGGACCCCGATCGAGGCCGCGTGCCGCATCATCATCCTCGAGGACCAGCTCGAGGAAGCCCAGCGCATCAACGCCGCCTACCGCCGTGCCGTCGGCGATTCAGCGGGCCGCGTCGAGTCCGAGTCCGCCTGAACGCGCTGCCTCGCACAGGGGCAGCGGCGGTCAGGACCTGGCAGCGGCCCAGGCCACGACCTTCGACCGGAAGTCCCGACAGCAGGACGGGCAGGCACGAGGCTGTACTCACAACGCCGTCTTGCGGTCAACGCAGGGCACTGGAACGGGTCAGGTGGGCTGAGGACGGCCGAAGAGCAGGTCGTAGCCGGTGGGAAGCTGGAGCAGGACCTGGTCCAGGAGCTCGTGCTCGGCGGCGTCGGCGACAGTGCTGAGGACGGCGCTGACGTCCCAGGCCGCGGTCTGCTCGGTGGCTCCCTCGATCCAGGCCGCCGTGGCCCGCACGAACCTTTCCGGCGTCAGTGGCTCGGCGCTCTGTAGGGGGTTGAGCAGGATGAGGGCGAATTCGTCCGGCAGGCGCGCCGCCAGGTGGGCGCGCACCTCGCCGACCAGGTGGGCACCCAGCAGGGCGAGAACCACGCGCGCGGCCCGTTCGGCTTCGTGCTCGGTTTCGTACTCGCCGCGTTCCTTCACCTGCTTGAGGAAGGCTTCACGTCGCAGGGTCACCTTGCAACCACCTTTCTTGGTCTCGTGGCTCGGGCGGGGACGAAGGCGGGGCGCGGGGGAGGCAGGTGCCCGAGCGCGACTCCACGGCCGGCCCGGCGACCTTCGCTCAGAGCGCTGGGCGGGCATGGTCAGCACCGCGTGGGTGGCCTTCGCTCAGGGTTCCGGTGCGCTGCCCGCGGGCGGAGCCGGCCCGGTGACCGCTACCGTCGCGGGGCGCAGCAGGCTCTTGCCCAGCCGGTAGCCGGGACGCAGGACCGCCGAGCACATCAAGCCGCCCGTCCGGCGACATGGTGCGTCACCGCTTCGTGGCAGGCAGGGTCGAAGCGGTCGCCCACCGCACCGAACGAGGTCACGCCCAGCGAACCGAGCTGTTCTTCGAGTGTGTCGGCGATGTCTTCGAGGCCGGGCGTGAGCGGTTCGTCGGCGCACGCCCGGTCGACGGCGTCCAGCACGGGCAGCAGCGCCCGGACCACGTTGGCCGCGGCGATCTCGCGCACGGCCAGGCGGTCCCGCCGGACCCGCTTGCGGTAGTTGTCGTACTCGGCCTTGAGCCGCTGCAGGTCGGCGGTCCGCTCCCGCTCCAGGCGCCGCAGCTGGTCCAGCTCGGTGCTCTGCGGACCGCTTGTGGTCATCGTCAGCCTGCCTCCCGCGTGTCGTCATCGACGATCTCTGCATCCACCACGTCCTCCTCGGGCGAACCACCGCTCGTACCACCGCCCGCTGAGGAACCGGCCGACTGCTCGGCCTGGGACTGCTGATACAGGGCGGTGCCGATCTTCTGCGCCGCCTGGGCTGTGCGGTCGACTGCCTGCCGGATCGCGGCGGTGTCCTCGCCCTTCAGCTTCTCCTTCAGCTCAGCCAGTGCCGACTCGGTCTCGCTCCTCGCGTCCGCCGGAATCTTGTCCGGGTTGTCCCCCAGGAGCTTCTCGGTGGAGTAGACGAGCTGTTCACCCTGGTTGCGGGTCTCGGCTGCCTCACGCCGCTTGCGGTCCTCCTCGGCGTGCTGCTCCGCTTCCCGGACCATGCGGTCGATGTCGTCCTTGGGCAGGGCCGAGCCGCCGGTGACGGTCATCTTCTGCTCCTTGCCGGTGCCCAGGTCCTTGGCGGAGACGTGCATGATTCCGTTGGCGTCGATGTCGAAGGTGACCTCGATCTGGGGCACCCCGCGGGGCGCCGGGGGCAGACCGGTCAGGTCGAACATGCCGAGCTTCTTGTTGTACGCGGCGATCTCCCGTTCGCCCTGGTAGACCTGCACGGTCACCGACGGCTGGTTGTCCTCGGCGGTGGTGAAGATCTCCGCACGCTTCGTCGGGATGGTGGTGTTGCGTTCGATGAGCTTGGTCATGATGCCGCCCTTGGTCTCGATGCCCAAGGACAGCGGGGTGACGTCCAGCAGCAGGACGTCCTTGACCTCGCCCTTGAGGACACCGGCCTGCAGGCTGGCGCCGACGGCGACGACCTCGTCGGGGTTGACACCCTTGTGCGGGTCCTTGCCCGTCAGCTTCTTCACCAGCTCGGTCACGGCAGGCATGCGCGTGGAGCCACCCACCAGGACGACGTGGTCGATGTCGGAGACTTCGATCCCGGCGTCCTTGATCGCGTTGTGGAACGGGGCCTCGCACCGCTCCAGCAGATCGGCCGTCCGTTGCTGGAACTGGGCGCGGGTCAGCTTCTCGTCGAGGTGCAGCGGGCCCTCGGCCGAGGCGGTGACGTAGGGCAGGTTGATGGTCGTCTCGGTGGACGACGACAGCTCGACCTTCGCCTTCTCCGCCGCCTCCCTGAGACGCTGCACGGCAATCTTGTCCTGGGACAGATCCACGCCGTAGTGGTTCTTGAACTGTGTGATCAGGTGGTCGACGACCCGCTGGTCCCAGTCGTCACCGCCCAGGTGCGTATCGCCGTTGGTGGCCTTGACCTCGATGACACCCTCGCCCATTTCCAGGAGAGACACGTCGAAGGTGCCGCCGCCCAGGTCGAAGACGAGGACGGTCTGGTCGTTCTCCTTGTCCAGCCCGTAGGCCAGCGCTGCCGCCGTCGGTTCGTTGATGATCCGCAGCACGTTGAGGCCCGCGATCTCCCCGGCCTCCTTGGTCGCCTGCCTCTGGGTGTCGTCGAAGTACGCGGGCACGGTGATGACGGCGTCGGTGACGTCCTCACCCAGATAGGACTCCGCGTCCCGCTTCAGCTTCTGCAGTACACGCGCGGAGATCTCCTGGGCGGTGTACTGCTTGCCGTCGACATCTCCGTCCTGGGGGAAACGCCAGCCGTGGTCGCCCATGTGCCGTTTGACGGAGCGTGCGGTGCGCTCGACGTTCGTCACGGCCTGCCGCTTGGCCACCTCGCCGACCAGCACCTCACCGCTCTTGGAGAACGCCACCACCGACGGGGTTGTCCGCGCTCCTTCGGCGTTGGTGATGACGGTGGGCTCGCCGCCTTCCAGGACCGAGACCACCGAGTTCGTCGTACCAAGTCGATACCGACCGCCCGTGCCATCTGTGCGCTCCCTTCTCGTCGTCACCTCGTTCTTCGTCTCAGCGGTCCGGAATCCACCGGACAGGCCCGGCACGCAGCGGCGGGTCACGCCGGACGTCCCCGAGCACCACGGCGTACGGCCGCGCGGACCTCGTCGGTGCTGTGCGGGCGTCACCTCGATCGGACGCCGACAGCCTGCGCTCGAAGCGCTGGTCGTAAGCTGCCCGCAGGACGGGATCGCGCAGCGTCTCGTATGCCGCCCGCACTTCACCGAACCGAGTCGCGGTGTCCGCGTCCACGCGGGTGTCGGGGCGCAGTTGCCGCACCCGAGCGCGGAAGGCCGAGGTGATCGCCTCGGCCGTCGCCGAAGGCTTCACTCCCAGCACCGCGTACAGGTCAGATCCCGGCTCCGGAGCCCACACGTCGGCCACCTCCCCGCCCATGTGCTGAGCTGCGACTTCCTGCCTCTTGCCTACCTTTCTGAGATAAAACTTGAGTCACGTCTTGTCAAGACTGGCCAGGGTGTGAGGTGTGAGCTGGGGCATTGCCGGTCCGCGCGGCCGGGCTGCACGATGACCGGACCGGACGAGGCCAAGGAGGCTGGCTCCTCATGGGTGATCATGTGCATGTGCGGCTCAGGCAAGGGTTGAGCGTGTCGGCCGAGGGAGAGCTGATCGAGCACTCCCGCTGCCGGTGCGGGGCCACCTTCACCAAGGTGTTTGATGTGGACGGCGGGACGCCGGAGGGTCAGTCCCCCTCCTGACGTCCCCCGGCGCCAGAGGCGAGACGGCGGAACTCCTTGCTGCCTCGCTCGCCTCCATGGGGAGGCGTCGAAACGGCGTCAGGGCCCCGGGCTGGTGCCCGAGGCCCTTGTGGAGAGGAGTTGCCGTCACATCAGCTGCCCAGCTCCTTGCGATCGCCGGCGCCGCTGATGGCGATCTTGCGGGGCTTGGCCTGGTCGGCGACCGGGATCCGCAGCCTCAGTACACCGGCCTCGTAGGTGGCCTCGATCTTCTCGGCGTCGAGGGTCTCGCCGAGGAACAGCTGCCGGCTGAACGTCCCCGCGGGCCGCTCGGTGACCACCGTCTCGGTCTTCTCGCCGTACGCCGACTTGCGTTCGGCCTTCACGGTCAGGACGTTGCGCTCGACATCGAGATCGATCGACTCCGCGTCCACGCCTGGCAGGTCCAGCTCCACGAAGAACGTGTCACCTTCACGCCAGGCGTCCAGCGGCATGCTCGCCGGGTGCGCGGACGTGCCCCAGACCCGCTCGACGAGCCGGTCAAGCTCGCGGAAGGGATCCGTACGCATCAGCATCGTTGTCATCCCTCCATCTCGTCGTTCCTGCGTTCCAATCCGCTCTGGTTCTGATATAGCACCGCATCGGAAAGTTGACAACTGTCGGCTCAACTTATTGGCGGCCGGGAGGTGATCTGCCGTAGCCGGGCTGCGGGGCGCAGCCGCAGCAGTGCACCCACCGGTCACCGACGCGGCAGCCGAGCCGCCATCGCCAGGCAAGCTCTCATGCCGCAGGCGTAAGGTTGAGTCCTTTACTGTCAACTTCATACAGTGGGGACTTGTCAGGGAATCTCTCGCCGGGTTATACGAATAGGCGGGTACTCGATCATCAAGCCGCAGTGCCCGCGGCCCGTTTTCAAGAAGGAGAGGTTGGACATGCTTGCGCGTACGGGTGCTCTGGTCGATCTCGATCGGCTCATGCAGCAGCTGGAGAACGGCTCTGACCTGGCGGACACCGTCATTCCAGCGGATGCCTGGCGCGACGACGAAGCGCTCTACCTGCAGTTCGATCTTCCCGGTATGGACCGCTCCAGCATCGAGCTGACCACGGAGCATCAGACGCTGACTCTGACCGCCCAGCGGCCCTCCCCGATCCCGGCCGATGCCCGTCCCGTGCTCACCGAGCGGCCCGTCGGCCGCTTCACCCGCCGCCTGGCCCTGTCCAACGCCCTGGACACCGCGGCCGCCGAGGCCGCCTACGACAACGGCGTCCTCACCCTCCGCATCCCACTGGCCGCGCATGCCAAGCCCCGGAAGATCGCCATCTCGGGCGGCGTACCCAAGCAGCTGACCGCCTGAGTCGCGCCCGCCCGTCGGCCTAACGCATCGAAGGAGGTTCACGCCATGGGCGCCCTGCTGTGGCTGCTCATTCCCCTCGTCACCGGTCTCGCCGCCGGCGGCTGGGCCTGGTTCGCCGGACGTCGCAACCCCAGCCGACCCGACCACGACACCTGGGAAGACCTCGACCGCTACCAGCGACTGCGCAGCGTCCTGAGCACCGACGAACACGCCACCGTGGCGTGACGTCGGTGAGCGCGAGTCCGCGGCGCATCCGCACCACCGGGTGAGGAGACCGAACGGCGTTCCTGCCGGTTGTGCCCCCCCCGCGTCGGGGTCAGGAACGAAGGGCGCGCAGGCCGGTGCGGATTTCGCTGACCAGGATCTCGGGCTGTTCCAGGGCCGCGAAGTGGCCGCCCTTGTCGGCCTCGGCGTAGTGGATCAGATTGGTGTAGGTGTCTTCGATCCAACTGCGTGGCACGCGGGGGATGTCCTTGGGGAAGACGGTCACCGCGACCGGAAGTGCCACCTTCGGGCCCGCGAAGGTGAGTGTTCTGTTCTCCCAGTAGATGCGGCCCGACGACGCCGCGCTGTTGGTGAACCAGTAGAGGGATATCGCGTCGAGGATGTCGTCGATGGCGAGGGCGTCCTCGGCCAGCCCGTGGTTGTCGGTCTTGGACTGGAACTTCTCGTAGATCCAGGCCGCTTGGCCTACGGGGGAGTCGGCCAGGGCGAACCCGACTGTCTCCGGCTTCGTGCCCTGAAGGTGGTTCGACCCGCCGAGCTCGCCCGTGTAGAGGGCGAGGGTGTCCACGGCGTCGCGCTGTTCGGGCGTCAAGGTGTCGGGTATCCGCGCGGGAAAGGCGTACTGGGTGTTCAGGTGAACTCCGACGAGCCCCTCGGGTTGCATGGCCGCGAGGGCGGTGGTGACGACGGCGCCCCAATCTCCGCCTTGCGCGGCCCATGTCGTGTAGCCGAGACGCCTCATCAGCTCCGCCCATGCGCTCGCGATGCGCGAGACGGTCCACCCGGTCTGCGTGGGCTTCTGGGAGAAGCCGAACCCGGGGAGCGACGGGACGACGACGTCGAATGCGTCGGCGGCGTCTCCTCCGAACGAAACCGGATCGGTCAGCGGGCCGATCAGCTTGAGGAAATCGAGGATCGAGCCCGGCCATCCGTGCGTGAGTATCAGCGGCATCGCGTGGGGGTTCTTGGACCTGACGTGGATGAAGTGGATGTCCAGCCCGTCGATCTCGGTCAGGAACTGGGGGAAGCGGTTGAGTTCGGACTGCAGGCGCCGCCAGTCGTAGCCGTCCTCCCAGTGCTGGATCAGAGCTCGGGCGTTCTCCAGGCGCACCCCTTGCGACCAGTCGTCCACCGTTTCCGGGTCCGGCCACCGAGTCCTGGCCAGTCGCTGCTTGGCGTCGTCGATCTCCGACTGCGGGATCGAGACGGTGAACGGACGGACGAGGGGCGAGGTCAGCGGCGTCGGCGAGGTCATTGCCTTCTCTCTTCTCTTCTTCTGAGCTCCGAAGCGCAGCGCAGCACGCCGCTGCACACGGGTGTACAGTGAATTTCACTGTACACCCGTGTGCAATACTGCTGCCGTGTCCACCGAGTCCTCCCGCGTCCGCTCGATGATGGAGACGCGCGATCGCATCCTCGACGTCGCCGTCGACCTGCTCGGAGAGAACCCCGACGCCGGAATGGGCGAGATCGCCTCCGCTGCCGGCGTCGTCCGCCGCACGGTCTATGACCATTTCCCCTCGCGCCTCGACCTGGTGCGGACGCTCACGGAACGGGCCGTCACCGAGGTGACAGCCGTGCTCGACGAGGTCAACGCGTCCGGCGTGAAAGCGGACGCGGCATGGGTCGCGTTCATCGCCCGCGTCTGGCCGGTCGCGCACCGGTACCGAGTGCTGTTGGCGCTGCGTCGCGGCGAGTACGGCGAAGCCATCCACGCCCTGCTCGGACCAGTCGACGAACTCCTCGCCGACCTCGTGAGACGGGGCCAGGACACCGCCGTGTTCGCACAGCACTTGCCGGCGGACATCCTCAGCCAGATCGCCTACGGGGTCGTGTTCGCCGTCGCGGACAGCGACCGGTCGAACGGGACGCTCGGCCCCCGAGCAGCGACGATCACGAGCCTGCTGATGCTGGGAGTTCCCGAGACGCGCGCCATCGCGCTCGCGGACGACCAGTCCTGACCCGCGGCCAGGCACACGTGGTTGTAGCCGAACTCGGCGACCAAGTCGATTGCCCAAGGCTCCGCACCTCGTCCGCGACAAGTGCCGGGCCATGAGGCAGGCTGCCAGGATGAAATCCCGTACTGACGGAATGTGGTGGGGAACGGCGATCGAGGCGCCGGACCCCAGCGGCTTGGCGAGGTTCTACGCCCAACTCCTCGGCTGGCACATCGGACACGAGGCCCCCGGAACCGCCGTCGTAGCCGCCTCACCGCAAGGGCCGTTCTTCGTCTTCCAGCAGGCCGAAGGCTACCGGCCTCCGGTCTGGCCACCGATCGACGGCGAACAGCGTCCCATGATGCACTTCGACTTCCAGGTCGGCGATCTGGACTCAGCGGTCGCAGAGGCCGTCGCCCTGGGCGCCACGATGGCCGAGGTGCAGCCGCAGGAGAACGTCCGAGTGCTTCTCGACCCCGCCGGCCACCCCTTCTGCCTCTGCCGCGACGAGGGATGACCGGCTCACCCACCCGTCACGCACCGCTCGACGCCGACCGCGTCAGGCCCAGGGCGCCGCGAGGACGAAGGAGCGGCTGGCTCGGTTGGAGGCCGTGTTCCCCGAAGGGTCGAGCCACAGCTGGAGGTTGTCCCGGTGGCGGAGGTAACGGCCGGGGTAGTTGTACGACTCCAGGGCGACCGAACCGGCCATGGAGCCGGGACGGGGGCAGAAGGTGGCGTCCTTCTGGAAGAGGGCGGATCTGTCGTCGTTGTCCAGCCGGATGCGGAAGGCGTAATGCCGCACGTACCTGCCGGTGGCGTCCCTGAGGGAGTAGCAGCGGGGGTCGGCCAGGCCGGGGACGAAGGTGAAGGTGGCTGCCTGCCGGGTGGACGCGGAGCTGTTGGCGCTGACCGGGCCGAGGACGCCGAGCGAGCCGGACTGGCTCATGTAGGTGCCGGGGCTGTCGACCGAGCGCAGGGCGTGCGGCCCCGAGATCCGTGCCGGGGCCGTTGTCGCCGGGGATGCCGACGGCGTCGATGTGGGTGTCGTTTTCGACGTCGGTGTCGGTGCCGCCGTCGGTGAGGCGGACGGTCTCGGGGGTGGCGACGCGGATGAGGCGGTGTGTGCTCGCGGGGCCGCGACGGTGGGCCGCGGAGCCTGCTCGTGCGATCCCGTGGCGGCGTACCAGGCCACACCGGCGGCCGCCAGCGTGACGGCACCGGCGGCTGCCGCCGCCGTGGGCTTGGCGGCCAGCTTGCCGAGCGTCCGCGCCGCGCGGCTCGCACCACTCGTCGTATGCGTGCTCACGGTTTGAGTGCTCGCGCTCGCTCCGGCCGAGCCCTCTCCCAGTGCCCTGGCAAGTACCAGGCCGGTCAGGCCGATCGGCACCGGTACCAGCGCGAGGTCGGCCAGCAGTCTCTCGGCCGGTATCAGGTCGGACGAGTTCGACAGGCACTGCGGACAGTCGCGGACATGGCGTGCCAGTCGCTTGCGCCACAGTCCGGACGGGCGTCCGTCCCACGAGGCGAGCACGGTGGCCAGGTCCGGGCAGCGCGGCGAGGCCGTCACGGCCCGTACGACGGTGCGCGCCGTCTCCAGCCGCTCTTTGACCCGTTGGACCCGGACCGCCGCGTGCTGCGGGGTGAGGCCGCAGGCCGTCGAGAGCTCGCCGCGGGTCAGTTCACCGGCGCTCTCCATCCACCACAGGGCGAGTACCTCGCGTTCCTCGTCCTCCAGCCAGCGGGCCGCCTCCACCGCCTCACGCCGCTGGCCCGACAGTGCGAGCCGAAGGATCGTCAGGTCGGCGAAGTCGGCCCGCGGGTCGGCTTCCTGGGTGTTCTCCTCCAGGGGGTCCGCGGGGAGCGAGGTGCGCCCCCTGCGCCACCGGTCACGGATCTGTCGCACGGTGATGGCGACGAGCCAGGACCGGAACCGGTCCGGTCGCTCCAGTCCGGGCAGCCCGTCCAGGACCCGCACCATCGTCTCCTGGACCACGTCGTCGACATCGCCGTGCCCGTCCAGTGCCCGCCCGACGATGTTGTAGACCAACGGCAGGCAGTCCCGTACCAGCTGTTCCGCGGCCTGCGCGTCACCGGTCCGCGCCGCCTCGACGACGGCGACGTCCGGTCGTTCGTGCCTGTTGCGCGAGCGCACCCCTGCCCACCCGTTCCGTGGTCCTGCCGATGTGTCGAGGCGACAGTGTGCCAGGAACGAATCCGGAGGACGTCCGTCGGGTCGCCGCCCGGATGCCGCCCCGCGGGCCGGGTTGTCCCGCCGGGGTGTCAGTCGGTGTGGAGCAGCTGGGCGCGCAGGCGGGTCAGGATGCGTGAGATCAGGCGGGAGACGTGCATCTGGGAGATGTTCAGGCGCTCACCGATCTGCGCCTGGGTGAGTTCCTCGACGAAGCGCAGATGGAGGATGCGGCGGTCCCGTTCGCTGAGGTCGCTGATGAGGGGCGCGAGGGCGTGGAAGTCCTCGACGAGGGCGAAGTCGGGCTCCTCCTGGCCGATGAAGTGGGCGAGCGTGGCGTTCTCTTCGTCGGCGTCGTTGCCCACGGCTGCGTCGAGGGACGCGGACGTGTAGCCGTTGGCCGCGATCTGGGCCTCGATGACCTCGTCCTCCGTCAGGCACATCAGCTCGGCGAGCTCGGAGACCTTGGGGGCGCGGCCGAGACGCGATCCGAGTTCGTCGACGGCCTTTGCGAGCTCGGTGCGGGCCTCCTGGAGGCGGCGGGGCACGTGCACCGACCAGGAGGTGTCCCGGAAGAACCGCTTGATCTCCCCGACGATGTAGGGGACCGAGAAACTGGTGAACTGCACGTCGCGCGAGACTTCGAACCGGTCGATGGCCTTGATCAGTCCGATGGTGCCGACCTGTATGACGTCTTCCATGTCCTGGCCGCTGCTGCGGAAGCGCTTGGCCGCGAAGCGCACCAGCGACATGTTCATCTCGATCAGGGTGTTGCGGGCGTACTGGTGCTCGGGGGTTCCCTCTTCCAGCGTGGCCAGTTGGTCCAGGAAGAGCTTGGTCAGCTCCCGGGCGTCCTGGGGGGCGACCTTTCGCGGTTCGGTGATGTGCGGCAGCTCTGCGGCAGCTTCCGTCGTCACGTGTACGCGTGTCGTCACAGTTGTCAGCCTTCCCCTGGTCCCACAACCTGCCCCTGGTGGGGCAGGACGTCTTGTCGGGGCCCGCTTACCCGGCTTCTGGCTCTTCATGCCCCTCGTCGTCGTCCGTCGGACGGACCGGGCTGGGTGCCCACCGCCGCGAGGGGCGCACATTGTGGCGGGTGAGGGGCGGTCCGGGCGATGTGCAGCGGGTGTGCACGGTCTTCACGAGACCTTCGCCACAGCCCTATCCAGCGACTGCCGGGGTACTCGGTTCCGTATGGCAGGACAGAACTCCGATCAAGGCAGACCGCCCACCGACACTTGCCATTTGACAACTATAGTCGGCAGGCAACAAAGTAGCGGTGTCGGACGCGCATGGGGAAGGATCTTGAATGTTCCGGTGGGCGGGGGAAGCTCCGTGCACTGATCCTCGGGACCCGTGTGCGACGCGAGGTCCGGTGCCACGGCGGATCGCTCAGGCGGTCCGGCTGTCGGACGACTCGGCGTCGTCGTGCATCTGCAGGGCCGCGGCTTCGCAGAACGCGTCCAGCCCTTCCATCAGTGCGGTCCGTTTGGCGGCGGGCATCTGGTCGAGGACCGCCCGCAGTGCCTGCTCCCGGCGTGCGCGCAGGTCGACGAGGAAGGCGCGCCCCCGGCTGCTGAGGTGCAGCCGCACCTCCCGCCGGTTGGCCGGGCTCACCACGCGCTCCACGAAGCCCGCGGCCTGCAGCCGGTCGCACAGGCGACTGGTCGAGGGCGGTGTGGAGGCAAGGTGGTCGGTGAGGGTGCGCAGGTTGATGCCGTCGTTGTGTTCCAGGACGAACAGCACGCGCAGTTGGGACGCGGAAGCGGGGGCGGTCGATGCGCGGCCCCACAGCACTTCCAGCAGTTCGCCGGCCGTGGAGGTCATACGAGCGACCTCGTCGGGTTCCTGGCGGGGGCGGAAGGCAGTCACAGTCACACTTTCGCAGGCACTGGGATGTCCGTCAGCGTACTAGGTGCGCGGACGGGCCATTGAGGCATTGGGCGACGGTCGAGGCCGGGACGAGCGAGTGCGCTGTCCTGTGGGGCCCGCGGCCTCCGGCAACAGATAGGTGTGTTTTCCATCGTGAACAGATTTGTGGCCGCTGAGCGCGCACTGCGCACGGCGGAACCCCATGCGTTGCTCGACGCTCTCCGCGCCGCACTGCTCGAACAGTACGGCGCGGAGGATGTCGAGCTGTTCATGGCCGACTACGGACTGACCGTGCTCCAGCCGGTGTCGGTCCTGCCGCACGTCCTGGAACCGGTGTCGATGTACAACAGCCCGGCCGCCGGGCCTTCGGTTCGCAGCGGCCGTACCGCGAGGAGCTGCGGGAGGGGCGGACGCGGCTGCATCTGCCGGTCAGCGTGCGGGGCGACCGGGTCGGTGTGCTGTCGGTGACCCTCGACGGGGGCGAGGCCTCTCGGCAGTGCGAGCCCGAACTGCTGGAGATCGCCGACGTGCTGGGGCGCGAGGTGATCGTGGCCGAACGGGACACCGACCTGTACTTGCAGGCCCGGCGCAAGGACCGGCTCACGCTGGCCGCCGAGATGCAGTGGCAGCTGCTGCCGGGCTGTGCCTGCACCCGCCCGGAATTCGCCCTGGGCGCCCAGCTGGAGCCTGCCTACGACATCTTCGGTGACAACTTCGACTGGGCCGCCACGGCCGACCGGCTGACGCTGTACGTCACCAACGGCATGGGCGAGGGCATAGAGGCGGCTCTGCTGACCAACCTGGCCATCAACGCGCTGCGCAACGCCCGGCGGGCCAGCATCCCCATCGCCGACCAGGCCGCCCTGGCGGACCAGGCGGTGTACGCCCATTACCGGGGGCGCTGCTATCTGTCCGTGCTCATGTTCGACTTCGACCTGGCCACCGGACGGGCCGTCGTCGTGGACGCGGGCTCCCCGCAACTGCTGCGGCTGCGCGGCGGTACCGTGGAGCGCATCGCCTTCGATGCCCAGCTGCCCCTGGGCATGTTCGAGGAGACCGACTACGTGGCACAGGACTTCCACGTCGAACCCG
This sequence comes from Streptomyces sp. GKU 895, assembly GCA_002027195.1. Lineage (GTDB taxonomy): Bacteria > Actinomycetota > Actinomycetes > Streptomycetales > Streptomycetaceae > Streptomyces. The sequence continues at coordinate 71,120 of MWJO01000028.1, forward strand.
GTGACCGGCTGGTCTTCGTCAGCGACGGCGTCCACGCCGTGGCCTCGCCCAAGGGGGAGGCGTACGGCGAGGCGGCCCTGGCCCGCGCCATCCACTCCACCCGGCTGCTGCCCGCCGCCGAGGTGCCGCGCGCGATCCTGCGGGAGCTGACCGGCCACCGCGGCGAGGCCGCGGCGGACGACGACGCGCTCGTCGTCTGCCTGGACTGGCGCGGACGGCCGACCGGGGGAGGAGCGGCCGGAGTGCCCTTGTGACGATCGTGTGTTGTTGACCCCCGCGCCCCCGCGCTAACGTTTGCCATACGGCAATAATTCTCTGGTGGCTTGCCGTCCGGTCGGCCGCAGGGGCGCTCGACAGGAAGAAGATCTACGTGGTGCAGCACGACACGGCCCCCGAAGTGGCAGAGCAGCTCAGTGAGTTCCTCAAGCGACGCCGTGAGCAGATCGCCCATCGCTGGGCGGACGCTGCCTTGTTCAGCAACGTCTTCACCGTCTCCCGGGACGAGGCGGTCGAGGCGGGCCGGGCGGTGGCGGAGGCTCTGGCCGACGTGGCCCGCTCGGGCCGGCTGGAGGACATCGAGGCCCCCGGCTTCGACACCGTCAGGGACCAGCTGGGCCGCATGACCAGTGCCCGTACCCAGGCCGGGTACACCCCCTCACAGATCGCCCGCGAAGTGGCCGGACTGCGCGCCCCCGTCGCCGCTCTGCTGCGGGCCGAGTTCGACGACCCCGCCGACGAGCGCATGCATGACTGCCTGCTGGAACTGACGGTCCTGATGGGCACGCTCCGTCTGGTGGTCATGGAGACGACGATCAACGCCGGCGAGGAACTGATCGCCCGGCAGCGCCAGCAGCTGCTGGAGGTGGCCACCCCGGTCATCGAACTGTGGGAAGGCATCGTCGCCGTACCCCTGATCGGGACCCTGGACAGCTCCCGCAGCCAGGTCGTCATGGAGAGCCTGCTCGAGGCGATCGTGGAGCGGCGGGCCCGGTACGCCATCCTCGACATCACCGGTGTGCCGACCGTCGACTCGCTCGTCGCCCAGCACCTGATGAAGACGGTCGCCGCGGCCCGGCTGATGGGCGCGGAGTGCATCGTCTCCGGTATCCGTCCCGCGATCGCGCAGACCATCGTCCACCTGGGCATCGATCTCGGTTCGATCCTCACCCGGGCCGGCCTCGCCGACGCCCTCGCCTACGCGCTCACCCAGCAGGGCATCGCCGTCTCCGCCCGCCCGGCCGCTGGAGCGGATTCGCGGTGACCGATTTCCCCGCCATCCACCCGGAGCCCGTGCCGGTCCTGGCGTTGGGAGACATCCTCCTGGTCACCCTGCGGGGAGACCTGCACGACGGAGCGGCCGAACAACTCCAGTACGACATCACCCAGCGCATCGCGAACAGTCCGGTGCCCGTCGGCGGCGTCGTGATCGACCTCTCGGGTGTGGAGATCGTCGACTCCTTCCTCGGCCGTATCCTGGCCGAGATCGCCGCGAGTGCCCGCCTGTTGGCCACCCGGACGATCCTGGCCGGCATGCGCCCGGCCGTGGCCATCACGCTGGTGGAACTGGGCCTCACGCTGCCCGGCCTGGCCACCGCACTGGACGTCGACAGGGCCCTGGCCCTGTTGGGCCGCACTCCCTCCGTGGTCCGGCCCGCTACCGCGGAAGGGGGTGCGTGATGCATGCTCCCCTCACCCCGTCGACGCGACTGCCCATCGGCTCGGACGCCGACCTCGCGTGGCTGCGCCAGCATGTGCGGCAGTGTGCCGCGGACCTCGGCTTCGGCCTCGTCCAGCAGACGAAGCTGGTGACGGCGGCCAGCGAGCTGGCCCGCAACACCCTCGTCCACGGCGGCGGAGGGCATGTGGAGATCACGACACTGGCGGACGGGGCGCGCCGCGGACTGCGGCTGTCCTTCGTCGACAACGGCCCCGGCATCCGTGACGTCGATCTGGCCCTGACCGACGGCTACACCACCGGCGGAGGGCTGGGCATGGGTCTGAGCGGTGCCAAGCGGCTCGTCCAGGAATTCACCCTGGACACCCGTCCGGGCCTGGGTACCACCGTCACCATCACCGAATGGGTCTCCGGCTTCCCGGCGCCCCGCCCGGGGGCGCGGTGAGCAGGGTCTGGGACGTCCCCGTCCCCGAAACCACCCGGGTCCGCGACGTCCGCGTCGCGGCCGAGAGCGCCTGCGTCGCGGCCGGACTGGACGCCCGCTCCACGGCCGCCGCGGCGCTGGTGGCCACGGAACTCGCGACCAACCTCGTCAAGCACGCCAGCGGCGGCCGCATCGTGATCAACCTGACCGGGCCGGCCGCCACTCTCGCCGATCCCGCGGATCATGTGCAGATCACCTCGCTCGACCACGGGCCGGGCATCGCCGATGTCCCGGCGGCCCTGCGCGACGGCTACACCACCCTCGCCTCCTCCCTGGGCGCGGGCCTGGGCACGTGCCGCCGCCTGGCCGACGACTTCGACCTGCACAGCCGCCAGGGGCAGGGCACCATCGCCGTGGCGCGGATCGGCCCCGCCGCGGCGCGGGTGCCGTCCCGCCGGCGACCGGCCCCCACGGGCACCGGTATCCGGGCGGGCGGCATCAACGCCCCGCTCGCCCACGACGAGTACTCGGGAGACGCCTTCGCCTGGGCGCGCTCCGGTTCCCCGGATCACGCTGATGCTCGCGGACGGGCTCGGCCACGGAGCCAAGGCCGCCGAGGCGTCCACCGCCGCCGTGACGGAACTGCACCGGCGAGCCGGCCTGCCGCCCGCCGACATCCTGCGGCACCTGCACTCCGCGCTGCGCCACACCCGTGGCGCGGCCGTCGGCATCGCCCAGCTCGACGAGGACGCACAGCAGCTGTCGTTCGCCGGTGTGGGCAACATCGGCGCCCGGCTCCGCGCCGACGGCGAGTGGCGGCCCCTCGTCTCGCACCCCGGCATCGTCGGCGCCCATTTCCCCGCGACGATCCCGCGCCACGCATCCGCCTGGCGCCCCGACAGCCTGCTCATCCTGCACAGCGACGGGCTCCCCAGCCGGTGGACCCCGCCGCAGGACGCGAGCCTGCTCGGCCACGACCCCGCCGTGACGGCCGCCGTCGTCCTGCGTGACGGCAGCAGTGCCGCGCGACCGCTGCGCGACGACACCACGGTGGCCGTACTCGCGCCCGACCCGGACGGACGTCCATGACTGCCAACCCAGACGTCTGGAAGATCACCTCGGTCGCCGAAGTGCCGCCGCTGGACCGGGCCCGCTTCCTCACCTCGCTCACGGCGCTGCTGCGCCGCTGCCTCGAACGGCACGGCGACTGGGAGCTCCTGCCCCGTGTCCGGCAGGTCGCCGAGGAAGCGGCCGTTCGGCTCGAGGTCACCGTGCGGCCGGTCGGCTCGATGGCACCGCACTCCGCGGACGAGCCCGCACTGTCCTGCCCGCTGCCCCGGCCGGCCGAGCCCGCCCTCGACGCGGGCGCACCGCTCACGGCTGCCCTGCTGCACTCCGACGAGCACACCACGGCCGTCCTGCACCTCCTCGACGAACAGGAGCGCCTGCTGCACCTGCACCGCGAGGAGCTGCACCAGACCAACCAGGGCGTCCTGGCCCTGCACGCCGACCTGGAAGCCGCTTCCCGGGTCCAGCGCGAGCTCCTCGAAGCCGAGCGGACCGCTCGCGCCGAAGCCGAGCGGGCCCGGCGCCTGCTGACCTTCCTCACGGACGCCAGCGCTGCCATCACGGCGTCCCTCAATCCGGACGCCATCCTGCGCAGCCTCGCCGACCTGCTCGTCCCGGACTACGCGCAACACGTCGACGTCTGGCTCTTCGACGACGAGCAGGAGCACACCGACGACGAGCGTCCACAGCCGGTACCGCACCACGCGGCGGCCGCGGTGACCGCGGCCCGCACCGGCCGGCCGCAGCACGCCGCCGCCCATCCCGGCGCGCTGCCCGGCGTGGACGACCTCCCGCCGTCGGCGCTGTCCCCGGACCGGCCGCTGCTGGCCATCCCGCTCATGGGCCGGCGCCTGCTGGGCGTCCTCACCCTCACCGCCCCCGCCCCCCGGTTCGACGCGGACACCAGCGTGATGCTGGTCGAGCTCGCCCGCCGCGTGGGCGTCGCCCTGGACAACGCCCGCCGCTACGAGCAGTACCGCGACACGGCGGAGGCTCTCCAGCGCGCCCAGCTCACCCAACTGCCCACGGTGCCCGGTCTGCTGCTGGCCGCGCGCTACCTGCCCGCCACCCGGGGCCTGAACATCGGCGGGGACTGGTACGACGCCTTCCTGCAGCCCGACGGCAGCCTGCTGGCCGTCATAGGCGACGTCACCGGGCACGGACTGCACGCCGCCGTCGTCATGGGCCAGCTGCGCACCGCGCTGCGCGCCTACGCGGTGGAGACCGACAGCCCCGCGGAGATCCTCACGCGCCTGCACCGCATGCTGGGCCACCTGCAACCGGAGCTGTACGCCACCGCGATGATCGCCCGGTTCCGGCCGGGCGATCCGGAAGTCGTCTGGGCCTCGGCCGGCCACCCCCCGGCGGTGGTGCGCGGCGCGGACGGGTCGTCCGGGTTCTGGAGACCGGCCCGGCGTGATGCTGGGCATCCCCATGCCCTTCGTGTACACCGACCACCGTGCCGACCTGCCCGTCGGGTCCTCGCTCGTGCTGTACACCGACGGCCTGGTCGAGCGGCGGGCGCTCGGCATCGACGCGGGCATAGCCCGCCTCGGCCAGGCCCTGGGCGCCCTGAGCGGTCCGGAAGTGCAGCAGGACCCGCAGGCCGCGGCGGACGCCCTGCTCAAGCCTCTCCTGTACGACTCCGAACGTGACGACGACATCTGCCTGCTGCTGTGCCACACCGTCCCACCGGCCGGGGGGTGATGCGCGGACATGTGCGCCACCGGCCCTTCGCCCATGGGCCTGCCGCGGAGCGAGCCCTCGGGTAGCGTGAAGGCCACCAGGCGAGAGGGCGGATGCCGTGAATGCCTCTGAACCCCTTCCCTCCGTGGAGGCCCTGTTGCGTGCGGCTGCTCCGCACCGGCTCGTCGCCACCGCTCGCCGGATCCTCGCCGAGCGGGTAGGGGCCCGCGAGGTGACTTTGTTCCTCGCCGACTACGGCCTCTCGGTGCTTCAGCCGGTGACCCACCCGCCGGACACCGGGGCGCCGGTGTCCGCTCACGACGGCCCGCAGGGCAGGGCCTTCCGCGAACAGAGCCCGGTGATCGAAGTCGTCGACGTGCCCGCCGGTCATCTGGTGCATCTGCCGGTCACCGTGCGAGGAGACCGCGTCGGCGTCCTGACCGTCCTGCTGCCGGCGGAAGCCGCCACCCCCGACATCGTGCTCCAGCTCGCCGACTTCGCGACGGGGCTCGGCCACGAGGTCGCCACCGCCGGGCGTGACACCGACCTCTTCCTCCTGGCCCGCCGCACCCGGCGCCTCACCCTGGCGGCCGAGATGCAGTGGCAGCTGCTGCCGGGGCGCGGCTGTGCCCGCGAGGAGTTCACCCTGAGCGGCCATCTGGAACCCGCGTACGCCATCGGCGGCGACAACTTCGACTGGTCCGCGGGCGCCGACCACCTGGTCCTCACGGTGACGGACGGCACGGGGCACGGCATCGAGGCGTCGCTGCTGACCAGTCTCACGGTCGCCGCGCTGCGCAACGCCCGCCGCGCCGGCGTGCCGCTCGCCGACCAGGCGAGCCTGGCCGACCAAGCCGTGTACGCCCAGTACGGCGGGAAGAAGTACGCCTCCACCCTGCTGCTGGAGTTCGACCTGGCCACCGGCACGGTCCATGCGGTGGACGCGGGATCGCCCCAGCTGTTCCGCCAGCGCGGCGGGCACACCGAGCGGGTCGAACTGGAGGCACAGCTCCCGCTGGGGATGTTCGAGGAGAGCGTCTACCAGGAGCAGACGTTCCCGGTCGAGCCCGGTGACCGTCTCATCGTGGTCAGCACCGGGGTGCACGCCACCCGCTCCGCCGCGGGCGATGTGTTCGGTGAGCGGGTGCTGCGCCAGGTCCTGAGCGCGACCCGTTCCGCCGAGGCGCACGAGGCCGCCCGCGCGGTCGTCGCCGGGTTGATCGAGCACCACGGCAGCAGCGAGCTGACGGCCGACGCGGCCGTCGTCTGCCTGGACTGGCACGGCCGACCCGGCTGACCCTGGCTGATCGGGCCGCAGGCCGGTGCCGGAGTCTCAGGAGTCGCCGGTGCCGCCCGGTCGGCCTTCTTGTGCCGACAGGAAGGCGCGCATGCCCCGGAGCAACGCCTCGCGGTCGGCCGGTTCCATCGTCGCGAGGACCACGGCGAGCGCATGCGACCTGTGCACGGCGACCTGGCCCAGTACCTGCCGGCCCTGACCGGTGAGGTGGAGCTGCACCTCGCGTCTCTTGTGCGGGTGCAGCACACGTTCCAGCAGACCGGCCGCCTCCAACCGGTCGCACAGTCGGCTCGCGGTCGGCAGCCCTATCTCCATGCTCTCCGCCAGGGCGGTGAGGTTGAGACCGGGCCCCGACTCCAGAATGCGCAGGGCCCGCAGCTGGTGCGCCGACAGCCGCATGCTCGCCTCCTGCCCGGCCGTCGACCACAGGTGCACCAGCCCGTCCACGGCATCGGACATCTCCCGTGCCAGGGAAAGAGCCTTCTCGTCCGGGCCGCCCGCGCCGCCCGGCCGGTCGTGCCCGAAGCCGCCGAGCCGGCTCACGACCCCATCGCTTTCAGCAAGCGCGTGCGCATACGAATACCACCCTCATCCCAACGCGGTACCCGAAGCGCCGCTCGGCAAGCACCGCACCCGAGCCATCGTAGGGACGCCCGTCGCAAGGGCGAATGGTCCCGCCCGGCAGCGTGCGTAGCGGGGAACCTCCGCCGCTCGGCGCCGGGTACCGCGCCGACGTGCGCGAACACACCCGGTCGGCGGGCTGGGGAGCCGTGTCAGCCGCCGAGGCCCGGCAGGGGAGGGTCGAGCAGGGGGAGCCGTGCGGTGATCCGTTTGCCGACGGGCTCTCTGTGCGCCTCGAAGCCGTCGACCACGGCCATGACGATCTCCAGCCCGTGCTGCCCCACTCTCCCGGCATCGGCCCTGCGCGCCGTCGGAAGCGCCGGTTCGGTGTCCCACACCGTGATGTCCAGCCAGTCCCCGGCGGCGCGCAGTTCCAGCATGACCGGCCCGGGCGCGTACTTGAGGGCGTTGGTGACCAGCTCGCTGACCACCAGCTGCGCCAGCTCCAGGGCGCGTGCCGACACCGGCAGAGCGTGGTCGGAGTGCGCCCGGGCCAGGAACTCAGCCGTCCTGGCCCTCGCGTCGGCGATGCAGCCGGCCGCCCCGTCCAGGGCCAGGGCTGTCTCGACCGGCGCTTCTTCCGGCATCCAGGAACACTCCTTGCGCGGGACGGGCTCCAGGACGGTCGTCTGCAGTACCCCGTTCATGAGCGCGCGCCTACCCCTGAATTCACGTCTCAGTCCTGCCGCGTCTTCACTAACGAGTCCGCCGACAGGCATCGTGCGCCCGGTGACGGGGCAGCGTTGGCAACGAAGGCGTGGCCCGGCCCGACCGAGCATGCAGAGGACGCGAGTGGCAGACAACCAGAAAGCAGCGGGTCACGGCCGTCTGTCCGTGACCAGGTCCGACACCGACGGCGTCACGGTGCTCAGCCTGGACGGCGAGGTGGACCACCACAGCGTGGGCGCCCTGAGCGGGGCCCTGCCGCCGGCGGACGTCAGCGCCGCACCACGGGTCGTCGTCGATCTGACCCGGGTGGCGTTCATGGACTCCAGCGGCGTCAACGCCCTGATCGCCGCCCATCAGGCCACCGTGGCGGCGCGAGGCTGGCTCCGGCTCGTGGGCGTCCAGGGCGCGGTGCTGCGCACGGTGCAGCTGGTCGGACTCGATCTCATCGTCACCTGCCACCCGAACCTCGATGAGGCGCTCGCGAAGTGAGGCGTTGTCCGTGTAGGCAAACTTCATCGGGTACCCAGACAAGGCTCGGTCATGCCGTTTCCGCGGCATGGGATGCGGGCACTCGGAAGTCTCCGGGGCGGCTTTGGTTGTCACGCGACAACTGAGTTAACCTTCACCGGATTTCTTCATCGTGCGCGTTGGTGAAGTGCGGAAATGCGGGCGGTGGCGGGCCGGTCTCGGCCCGGCGCGGTTCCGAGTCCTCGCAGTGAGGGCTCTTGGGGAGCGGAACGAGGGTGCGCATGACCGGCAAGACGATCGAGGCCGTGGACCGGTCCCCGGGGGAGCCGGAACTGCGGCAACTCCTGGCGGGACTGACCGCCGTCCGGGACGGTGACTTCGGCACCCGACTGCCGCGCGACGGCGAGGGCCTGCTCGGCGACATCGCGACGGTCTTCAACGGCATGGTGGACCAGCTGTCGCTGTTCACCTCCGAGGTCACCCGCGTGGCCCGCGAAGTGGGCACCGAGGGCACCTTGGGCGGCCAGGCCGAGGTGCCGGGTGTGTCGGGCACCTGGGCCGACCTGACCGACTCGGTCAACGCCATGGCGGGCAACCTCACCACTCAGGTGCGTGACATCGCCCAGGTGGCGACCGCGGTGGCCAAGGGAGATCTGTCACAGAAGATCGACGTGCCCGCCCGGGGCGAGATCCTCCAGCTGAAGGAGACCGTCAACACGATGGTCGACCAGCTGTCGGCGTTCGCCGACGAGGTCACCCGGGTGGCCCGCGAGGTCGGCAGCGAGGGCCGACTGGGCGGTCAGGCCCAGGTCCCCGGGGTCGGCGGCGTCT
>MWJO01000029.1 GCA_002027195.1 Streptomyces sp. GKU 895
CCTCAGGCGCCGCGCAGCGCGCCCTCCACGCAGCCGGCACCCCGCCCTCGCCCACGCCCCGCTTCCGCCTCGGCCTCGGCTCCGCCAGCACGCCGCCAGCGCTCCCGCGCCGTGCCACGGCGCCGAGCGCACGTGCCACCGGGCAGTCGCTCGATCTCGGCCGCTCCGCGTAGGGCAGGCCGAGCAGCTGGGTGAGACGAAGGCCTCACGGCGTTCGACGGGCAGCGCGGCGAGCAGGTCGAGCAGGGCCACGCCCTCGTCGAAGCCGGGCAGACCGCGTGGCTGGGCGAGTTCGGCGGCCAGGTGCCAGTCCGGTACGTCGGAGAGGCGGGGCCGGGCGGCGGCGTAGCGGTAACCGTCGATCACGGCGCGACGGGCGATGGACAGCAGCCAGGCACGGGCCGAGGAACGCCCCTCGAACCGGTGCAGGCTGCCGAGCGCACGCAGGAACGTGTCCTGCGCGAGGTCGTCCACGGCCTGGGGATCGGCGCACAGATGGGCGACGTAGCGCAGGACGTCGCGGTGCAGGGCGCGAACGAAGTGCTCGACGGCGACGGCGTCACCGCCACGGGCGGCCAGCGCCCAGGCGGTCGTGGACTCGTCCGGGGCTCGCGATTCCTCGCGCCAAACGGGCGGGGCAGGAGTGATCACCTGATGTCCTTCTCGGTCATCGGGAATTCCGGGGGTGCCGAGGATTCCGGGAGTCCGGGGACTCCGGGGACTCCGGGGATCCCGGGGACTCCGGGGGTCCGGGGGCTGGGACTCCGGAGGCTCGGACTCTGAGGCCGCCAGGGCTCCGTGGGGTCCCGGGGCTCCGACGACACCAGGACTCCAGGGCTTCGGGGGGCTCCAGGGGTTTCCGGGCTCCGGGACTCCGGAAACACCAGGGCTCCGGGGGCTCCAGGGCTCCGTAGACCCCAGGCAGGGCTCCAGAGCTTCGGGGGCTCCAGGGCTCCGGTGGCTCCAGGGCTCCGGGGACGCTGGCACTCCGAGGGCTACCAGGCCTCAGGGGACCCCAGAGCCTCCAGATCCCCAGCTCCCAGCCCTTCGGGACCCCGAGCGCTCCCAGGGATGCCAGAGCCTCGGGGACTCCGAGGGCTCAGGGGACCCAGAACCTCCAGATCCCCAGCCCCCAGCCCTCAGGCCTTCAGGACTCCGGAGACGCCAGGGACACGGAGGCGCCGGGGCCTCCGACGGCTCCTCGGGGCCTCCGGAACTCCGGAACTCCGAGGGCTCGGTGCTTCGGGCCCCCAGCCCTCCACGCCTCCAGACCTCCACGCCTCCAGGCCCCCAGGCCTCCACGCCTCCGGGGCTCCAGACCTCCGGACCTCGGTCTTCCAGGCATCCGGAGCCCCGGAGGTTCCAGGGCTTCCACGGCCCCCGGGGATTCCAAGGCTTAACGGAATTCCGCGGGGTTCCGGACCTGCCGACGGTGCGTTGGCGCGCCGGCGGTGGCGGTCCGGGGTTGCGGGGAGTGGCCGTACGGCGCCGGAGCGGTCGTACGGCTGACGCCCGAGGCGCGCATGGGCGGCCTCGGGTCAGTGGCTGTCAGGCGACAGCGGTCCCCGCCGGAGGCCCCCGGGTGGTGATCGCATGGCTGAGAAGGAGGAGCCGCGGCGCCCGCTCGGAGCGGCGCCGGGGCCGGCCGGTGCGCGGCCGGTGGGCCGGCGTGGGAAGGGCGAGCAGCAGCCGCAGCGGCGCCGCGAGCCATCCGGCGACGGCCCGCAGCAGCCGGAAGGCGGCCCGTTCCCCGTACGCCAGCCACATACCGCACAGCAGCGCGGCCAGCAGGTGGGCGGCCAGCATGCCGAGCGAGGAGGAACCGGCGCCGGTGTGGCCTGCGCCCATGTGCGCCAGATCCATGAGATCCATGGAATCCATGGGCATCGAGCCAATGTGCGCGGAGCCCATGTGCATCGGGCCCATATGCCCAGCGCTCATATGCAGAGCGCCCATGTCCATGGCGCCCATGTCCATGGCGCCCATGTCGCCGGCGCCCGCCACGCCCGTCATGCCCGGCTCCGCCGCCCTCGGCTGCGCCAGCGAGAACCCCTCATGGAGTGCCGTCTGGGCGGCGACGGCGAGCCCGACCACCGTCGGCAGCCCGCGTTCCCGCCCCGCCAGGCCCCAGGCCGCGGCCCCGGTGAGGAGCGTGCCGCAGGCCAGGGCCCAGGCGGGCACGTGCGGCCGGACATCAGGACGTGGCCCAGGGCGGCGAGCAGCACGCAGACGGCCGCGAACACCGCGGCCCGTACTGTGCGCGTTCCCCACCCTGACGTCATGGCGTCACATCCTCCCATCCCACCCCGACGCTCCGCAGCGGCCCCAAGGGTTTTCCTGCGCTCAAGGTGCGCGACATCAAACTGGGAGGATTCCTTTTCTTGAACTATTCGTGTTTACGGGGGTAGGTTGTCCTGCATGACTGCACCCCAGCCCCCGACTCCCGCCGATGAGCTGCGCGGTGCCGGCCTGCGGGTGACGGCCGCCCGGGTCGCCCTGCTGGAGACCGTCCGCGCCGGGGACCACCTCGGCGTCGAGATGATCGCCGAGGGGGTGCGCGACCGGGTCGGCCACATATCGCTTCAGGCCGTGTACGACGCGCTCCACGCGCTGACCACGGCCGGGCTCGTCCGCCGTATCGAGCCGCCGGGCAGCCCGGCCCGGTTCGAGGGTCGTGTCGGCGACAACCACCACCACCTGGTGTGCCGTTCGTGCGGTGTCGTCGTCGACGTCGACTGCGCGGTCGGTCACGCCCCCTGTCTCACCGCGCAGGACGACCGCGGCTTCACGGTCGACGAGGCCGAGGTCATCTACTGGGGCCTGTGCCCCGCCTGTTCGTCCACGAGCAGTTCCTGAGGACCACCAGCAGTACCGAGCACCGAGCACCACCACCAGCAGTTCCTTGGCTCCAACGATCCGCCCCGTCCGGAAGGATTCCCCCATGTCTGAGAGCAACGCCGCCCCCGAGGGCAAGTGCCCCGTGGCGCACGACCGCGCCCTGCACCCCACCCAGGGCGGTGGCAACCGCCAGTGGTGGCCGGAGCGGCTCAACCTGAAGATCCTTGCCAAGAACCCCGCCGTGGCGAACCCGCTCGGTGAGGAGTTCGACTACGCGGCGGCGTTCCAGTCCCTGGACCTCGCGGCCGTGAAGCAGGACATCGCCGAGGTCCTGACGGACTCCAAGGACTGGTGGCCGGCCGACTTCGGGCACTACGGCCCGTTCATGATCCGCATGGCCTGGCACAGCGCGGGCACCTACCGCATCAGCGACGGCCGCGGCGGCGCCGGCGCGGCCAGCAGCGCTTCGCCCCGCTGAACAGCTGGCCGGACAACGGCAACCTGGACAAGGCCCGCCGGCTGCTGTGGCCGGTGAAGAAGAAGTACGGCCAGAGCCTGTCCTGGGCCGACCTGATGATCCTCGCCGGCAACGTGGCGCTGGAGTCCATGGGCTTCGAGACCTTCGGCTTCGGCGGCGGCCGCGAGGACGTCTGGGAGTCCGAGGAGGACGTGTACTGGGGTCCCGAGAAGGTATGGCTGGACGACCAGCGCTACACCGGCGACCGTGAGCTGGAGAGCCCGCTCGGCGCGGTCCAGATGGGTCTGATCTACGTCAACCCCGAGGGCCCCAACGGCAACCCGGACCCGGTCGCCGCGGCCCGCGACATCCGTGAGACCTTCCGCCGGATGGCGATGAACGACGAGGAGACCGTCGCCCTCATCGCCGGTGGCCACACCTTCGGCAAGACCCACGGCGCCGGCCCGGCCGACAACGTCGGCGCCGACCCCGAGGCCGCCCCGATCGAGGCCCAGGGCCTCGGCTGGAAGAGCACCTACGGCACCGGCAAGGGCGGCGACGCGATCACGTCCGGCCTGGAGGTCACCTGGACCGCCACGCCGACCCAGTGGAGCAACGGGTTCTTCAAGAACCTCTTCGAGTACGAGTACGAGCTGACGACCAGCCCGGCCGGCGCCCACCAGTGGGTCGCCAAGAACGCCGAGGCGATCATCCCCGACGCCCACGACGCGTCGAAGAAGAAGCTCCCGACGATGCTCACCACCGACCTGTCGCTGCGCTTCGACCCGGTCTACGAGCAGATCTCGCGCCGCTTCTACGAGAACCCGGACCAGTTCGCGGACGCCTTCGCCCGCGCCTGGTACAAGCTGACCCACCGTGACATGGGCCCGAAGTCGCTGTACCTCGGCCCGGAGGTCCCGGAGGAGACCCTGCTGTGGCAGGACCCGCTGCCGGAGGCCGAGGGCGAGCCCATCGACGCCGCCGATGTCGCGGAGCTCAAGGCCAAGCTGCTCGACTCGGGTCTGTCGGTCTCGCAGCTGGTGTCCACCGCGTGGGCGTCGGCCTCGACGTACCGCAACAGCGACAAGCGCGGCGGCGCCAATGGTGCCCGTATCCGCCTCCAGCCGCAGGCCGGCTGGGAGGTCAACGAGCCCGACCAGCTGGCCCAGGTGCTGCGTGTCCTGGAGGGCATCCAGGCCGGGTTCAACACCGGTGCCAAGAAGGTCTCGATCGCCGACCTGATCGTCCTCGGCGGTGCCGCCGCCGTCGAGAAGGCCGCCAAGGACGCCGGGTTCGACATCGAGGTGCCGTTCGCCCCGGGTCGTGTGGACGCCACGGAGGAGCACACGGACGCGGAGTCCTTCGCCGCGCTCGAGCCCACCGCCGACGGCTTCCGCAACTACCTCGGCAAGGGCAACCGCCTCCCGGCCGAGTACCTGCTGCTCGACAAGGCGAACCTGCTGGGCCTGAGCGCCCCCGAGCTGACCGTCCTCGTCGGCGGTCTGCGCGTCCTGGGCGCCAACTACCAGAACACCGCGCACGGCGTCTTCACGAAGACCCCGGGCAAGCTGACGAACGACTTCTTCGCCAACCTGCTCGACCTGGGCCAGACCTGGACCGCCGTGTCGGAGGACCAGACGGTCTTCGAGTCCCGCGACGACGCCACCGGCGAGGTCCGGTGGACCGGTACCCGTGCCGACCTGGTCTTCGGCTCGAACTCCGAGCTGCGGGCGCTGGCCGAGGTGTACGCGAGCGACGACGCCAAGGAGAAGTTCGTGAAGGACTTCGTGGCGGCGTGGGTCAAGGTCTCCAACGCGGACCGCTTCGACCTGGTCTGATCGCTTGATCGACTGATGTGGGGCGGCCCGTACGGGTCGCCCCACACGCATGCCCGGGTCGCTAGTTCAGCGTGCGCACGGGGCTGCCGTCGAGGTAGGCGGCGATGTCCTCCACCGCTTCCCGATAGTACGTGCGGTAGTTGTGCTCGGTGACGTAGCCGAGGTGGGGTGTGGCCAGCACGTTCGGGAGGTTGCGCAGGGGGTCGTCGGCGGGCAGCGGCTCGGTGTCGAAGACGTCGAGGCCGGCACGGCGATCCAGCCCTCGCGCAGCGCCCGCAGCAGGGCGGCCCGGTCGACGATCGCCGCGCGGGAGGTGTTGACCAGGAAGGCGTGCGGGCGCATGGCGCGCAGTTCCGGCTCACCGAGCAGGCCGCGGGTGCGGTCGGACAGCACGAGGTGGACGGAGACGAAGTCGCTGCGCCGCAGCAAGTCCTGCTTGCTGTCCGCCAGTTGGACCCCTTCCTCGGCCGCCCGCTCGGCGGTGAGGTGCTGGCTCCATGCCACCACCTCCATTCCGAAGGCGGTGGCCACCCCGGCGACCCGGCTGCCGATCTTGCCGAGCCCGAGCAGGCCGAGGGTGCGGCCGTGCAGGTCCTGCCCGACGGTGGACTGCCACGGCCCGCCCTCCCGCAGGGCGCGGCTCTCGGTGGTGACGTGCCGGGCGAGGCCGAGCAGGAGCGCCCAGGTGAGTTCGACGGGCGGGGTCGAGCTGCTCGCCGTGCCGCAGACGGTGACGCCCTGGGCCGTGGCCGCGGCGAGGTCGATGGAGGCGTTGCGCATCCCGGTGGTCACCAGCAGCCGCAACCGGGGCAGCCGGCTCAGCAGGTCGGCGTCGAACGGGGTGCGCTCCCGCATGGCCACGACGATCTCGCAGTCGGCGAGCTCGGAGACCAACTTGTCGCGGTCGGCGATGTGTTCACGGAACGCCCGCACCTCGACCCTGCCGTCGAGGGCGCTCCAGTCGGCCAGGGTCAGGGCGGCACCCTGGTAGTCGTCCAGCACAGCGCAGTAAACGGTCATACGGCCATTCTGCCGCTCCGTGATCACCGGCCATCCGCCCCACACCCCGTCACTCCGGCCCACGCCCTGCCGGGTGCGCCTCAGCGGTGCTCGGGATTCTCCGCCCCCGGCCGGCACCCGGCGTCCCACTGCGACCGCTGGTTGCCGTACGCGGGGACGCCCCCGGCGCGCTTCAGCAGCGCGGCGAGGTGCATGAGGTTCCAGGTCATGAACGAGGTGTTGCGGTTGGTGAAGTCGTTCTCCGGGCCGCCCGACCCGGCGTCGAGGTACGACGGTCCAGGCCCCGCCGGGCCGATCCAGCCGGCGTCGGCCTGCGGCGGGATCGTGTAGCCGAGGTGCTGGAGGCTGTAGAGGACGTTCATCGCGCAGTGCTTGACGCCGTCCTCGTTGCCGGTGATGAGACAGCCGCCGACGCGGCCGTAATAGGCGTACTGCCCTTGCGAGTTGAGCAGTGACGAGCAGGCGTAGAGCCGCTCGATCACCTTCTTCGTCACCGAGCTGTTGTCACCCAGCCAGATGGGCCCGGCGATGACCAGGATGTCCGCGGCCATCACCCGTTCGTACAGCGCGGGCCACTCGTCGACGGCGAAGCCGTGCTCGGTCATGTCCGGATAGACGCCGGGCGCGATGTCGTGGTCGACGGCACGGATCTCGGACGTGGTGACCCCGCGCGACATCATGATCTCCGCGCTCTTGTCGATGAGCCCCTGGGTGTGGCTGAGCTGCGGGGACGGCTTGAGGGTGCAGTTGATGTACAGGGCTGTCAGGTCGTCGAAGCGGTACGAGGCGTCGCCAGAGGTCGCGGCTCCGGCTGTGGGTTCGTCTGTCATGCGGGCAGCGTCTCGCGTAGCTCCCGTTTTGTCCCGGTCCGGCGCGCAACCGCAGCCCCCCGGTACACGGCCGGCGGCCCTCGCCCGGGCGAGCGCCCTCGGTCAGGCGCCCTTGGTCACCGGCTCCAGAATCGCCACGCACTCCACGTGATGCGTCATCGGGAACAGATCGAACACCCGAAGCGTCCGCACCCGGTACCCCCCGTCCCGGAAGTACCCCAGATCCCGGGCCAGTGCCGCCGGATCGCAGGCGACGTACGCGATCCGTCGTGCCCCCAGCCCCGCCAGATGCTCCACCGTCTTCCGCCCCGCGCCCGCGCGGGGCGGTCCAGGACGATGAGGTCGACCTCGGTGATCCCGGTGCGCGGCAGGACCGACTCCACCTTGCCCTGCTCGATGCGGACCCGGTCGAAGTCGGCGAGGTTGTGCCGGGCGTCCTCGACGGCCCGCTTGCCGGACTCGATGCCGAGGACCGCGCCCTTGTCGCCGAGCCGGTCGGCGAGCGCGCCCGCGAACAGGCCGACGCCGCAGTACAGGTCCAGCGCCATCTCGCCCTTGCGCGGCAGGAGCCCCTGCATGACCGCCTTGACCAGGGTGTCGGCCGCCATCGGGTGGACCTGCCAGAAGCCGCCGCTGCCCACGCGGTGCGTCCGCCCGTCGGCCCGCTCGCGCACGAAGGCACGGCCGTGGACGCGGTGGATGCCGCCGTCCTTCTCGTCGACGCGCATGACGGACACGGGCTTGTCGAGTTCGACGAGGGGGAGGCGGGCGCCCGGGCGGGGCTCCAGGATGACCATGCGGTCCTGCGAACCCGTCGCCGCGATCGCGTCCACCGACGCCATCCCGGACCAGTCCCGCGCCTCGATGCCCAGCTCGCTGACGCCGGGCGCCGCGATCATGCAGTGGTCGATCGGCTCGACCTCGTGCGAGCGGTGGCGGCGCAGGCCCGCGCGGCCGTCCGGCGTCACCGCGTACTGCACACGCGTCCGCCACGCGGGCACCTCACCGGCCGGCAGCTTGTCGCCCTCGGCCGGCATCACCGTGCCGTCCCAGCCGGCCTCCTCGGGCGTGAGCCCGGCGAGCCGCTGCAACTGCTCGGCGACGACCTCGCCCTTCAGCCTGCGCTGCGCACCCGGTTTGGCGTGCTGCCAGTCACAGCCACCGCAGCGGCCGGGACCGGCGAAGGGGCAGGGCGCCTCGATGCGGTCCTTGGACGCGTCGAGGATCTCCACGGCGTCCGCGCGCAGGAACCGCGCCCCTTCCTCGCCCTCGGTCACCCGCGCGACGACCCGCTCGCCGGGCAGCGCGTGCCGGACGAACAGGACCTGTCCCTCCGCCGTGCGCGCGATGCAGTGGCCGCCGTGGGCGACGGGGCCGACCTCGACCTCGTACGCCTCTCCCACCAGCGATTTCTTCGGTTCAGCCTGCATGGTGGGGTGACTCCAGAGAAGAGAGGGAAACGAGAGAGGACAAGGAAACGAGCCGAGACAACAGCCCACCAGTCTACTTCGGCGCGGACGTCTCCTTCGCCCGCTCGTGCGCCGGCCCACGCCGCACCGCACCCGGCGCGTTCCACTCCTGCCGCTTGCGGGCCCGGTTCTTCGCGGCCTCGGAGGACTGCAGCTGGTAGGGCACCGAGGTCACCATGACGCCCGGCGTGAACAGCAGCCGGCCCTTCAGCCGCAGTGCGCTCTGGTTGTGCAGCAGGTGCTCGTACCAGTGGCCGACGACGTACTCGGGGATGATCACGGACACCGCGTCCCGCGGCGACTCCTTGCGCAGGCTCTTCACGTACTCGATGACGGGCCGGGTGATCTCGCGGTAGGGCGAGTCGAGGACCTTCAGCGGTACGTCGATCCCGCGCCGCTCCCACTCCTCGCGCAGCGCCTTGGTCTCCACCGGGTCGACGTTGACGCTGAGCGCCTCCAGGGTGTCCGAGCGCAGCAGCTTGGCGTACGCCAGCGCCCTGAGTGTCGGCCGGTGGATCTTGGAGATCAGCACCACCGAATGCACCCGGGACGGGCGGACGCTGTCGTCGCTCGGTCCCTCGGGGGCCGCGATCTCGTCGGCGACGCGGTCGTAATGCTTACGGATGGCCGACATCGTCGCGTAGAAGATCACCATGCCGAGCAGGGCGACCCAGGCGCCGTGCGTGAACTTGGTGACGAGGACGACGACGAGCACCAGGCCGGTGAAGAAGGCGCCGAAGGCGTTGATCGCCCGGGAGCGGACCATGTGGCTGCGGGTCGCCGCGTCCTTCTCGGTGGCCAGGTGGCGGTTCCAGTGCCGGACCATGCCGGTCTGGCTGAGCGTGAAGGACACGAACACGCCGACGATGTAGAGCTGGATGAGGCGGGTGGAGTCGGCGCCGTAGATCCAGACCAGCAGGCCTGCCGCGCCCGCGAGGAGCACGATGCCGTTGGAGAAGGCGAGGCGGTCGCCGCGGGTGTGCAGCTGGCGGGGCAGGTAGCGGTCCTGGGCGAGGATCGAACCCAGCAGCGGGAAGCCGTTGTAGGCCGTGTTGGCGGCCAGGAACAGCACCAGCGCCGTCGCCGCCGCCAGCACGATGAACAGGAAGCTGCCCTTGCCGAAGACGGCCTCGGCGACCTGCGAGATGACCGGGTTCTGGACGTAGCCGGAGCCGATCGCGACACCGTCCTTCAGCAGGTCCTCGGCCGGGTTCTCGGCCATGCGGACCTTGGTCGTCATGGCGAGCGCGATGATGCCGCAGAACATGGTGACGGCCAGCAGGCCCATCATCGCGAGCGTGGTCGCCGCGTTCTTGGACTTCGGCTTGCGGAACGCCGGCACACCGTTGGAGATCGCCTCGACGCCGGTGAGCGCGGCACAGCCGGAGGAGAAGGCCCGCAGCAGCAGGAAGACCAGCGCGAAACCGGCCAGTCCCTGGTGCTCGGCCTTGATCTCGTAGCCGGCCGTCGGCGCCCGCATGGTCTCGTCGAGAACGAGCCCGCGGAACGCGCCCCAGGCGATCATGATGAAGACGCCCGCGACGAACACGTACGTCGGGATCGCGAACAGCGAGCCGGACTCCTTCACGCCGCGCAGGTTCATCAGCGTGAGCAGCACGATCACCGCGATGGCGCAGGGCACCTTGTGCTCGACGACGAAGGGGATGGCGGAGCCGAGGTTCTCGATGCCGGAGGCGATGGACACGGCGACGGTGAGGACGTAGTCGACGAGCAGCGCGCTGGCGACCGTGAGCCCGGCCTTCGGGCCGAGGTTGGTGTTGGCCACCTCGTAGTCGCCGCCGCCGCTCGGGTACGCGTGCACGTTCTGCCGGTACGAGGCGACCACGGTGAACATCAGCACGACGACCGCGACCGCGATCCAGGGGCTGAAGTGGTACGCCGACACGCCCGCGATGGACAGGACCAGCAGCACCTCGCCGGGCGCGTACGCCACGGAGGACAGCGGGTCGGAGGCGAACACGGGAAGGGCGATGCGCTTCGGCAGGAGCGTTTCCCCGAGCCGGTCACTGCGCAGTGCGCGCCCGATCAGGATCCGTTTGGGCACGTCGGTCAGTTTGGACACAACAGAGAAGCCTAAGCGTTCGAACGGGTGCTCAACCACCCGCCACCCCACATCCGCCATCGATCTGCAATCCGAGTGAAATCAGCCAACGGCCCGGCAACGGATTCCGCACCCCTCCGCGTCCTCATGCCTATATGACAAGACCCCCGCCCGTACCGCCCACGGAGGTCCCGTGCACACCACCGCAGAGCTGATCGGCGCCGCCGCCGCTCTCCTCGGCCTCGGAATCCTGACTCTTGTGAGCCTGCGCAGCATCAGCCGCCGCTGATCACGCCGAGCCCTGCACAGGGGTGCCCGGCACGGACCGCGCGTGTGTAGCTTGGTGGCCGGTCTGAGACCCTGTTAAGGCCAAGTCAACGACTCTTGACATTCGTCATTCGGAAGGACGGTCGTGCACATCGTCATCATGGGCTGCGGGCGCGTGGGTTCCGCTCTCGCCCAGACCCTGGAGCAACAGGGGCACACGGTCGCCGTGATCGACCAGGACCCCACCGCCTTCCGTCGACTGGGCTCCGGATTCGGCGGCCGCCGGGTCACCGGCGTCGGCTTCGACCAGGACACCCTGCGCGAGGCCGGCATCGAGGAGGCGGGCGCGTTCGCCGCCGTCTCCAGCGGTGACAACTCGAACATCATCGCCGCGCGCGTCGCCCGCGAGATGTTCGGCATCGAGAACGTCGCGGCCCGCATCTACGACCCGCGCCGCGCCGAGGTCTACCAGCGTCTGGGCATCCCGACGGTCGCCACGGTCCGCTGGACCGCCGACCAGATGCTCCGCCGCCTCCTCCCCTCGGGCGCCGAGCCGTTGTGGCGCGACCCCACCGGCGGTGTCCAGCTCGCCGAGGTGCACACCTCCGCCGCCTGGGTGGGCCACAAGATCAGCCGCCTCCAGGAGGAGACGGGCGTCCGCGTGGCGTTCCTGACCCGGCTGGGCGAGGCGATCCTGCCCACCTCGCAGACGGTGTTGCAGGAGGGCGACCTGGTGCACGTGATGATGCGTACCGACGAGGTCGACAAGGTCGAGGCGTCCTTCGCCAAGGGTCCCGAAGAGGAGGGCGGTCACTGATGAGGGTCGCCATTGCCGGTGCCGGTGCGGTCGGCCGCTCGATCGCGGGCGAACTGCTGGAGAACGGCCACGAGGTCCTTCTCATCGACAAGGCGCCGACCGCCATCTCGGTCGAGCGTGTCCCCCAGGCGGAGTGGCTGCTGGCCGACGCCTGCGAGATCACGTCCCTGGACGAGGCCGCGCTCCAGCGCTGCAACGTCGTGATCGCCGCGACGGGCGACGACAAGGTGAACCTGGTCGTCTCGCTCCTCGCCAAGACGGAGTACGGCGTCCCGCGCGTCGTCGCCCGGGTGAACAACCCGAAGAACGAGTGGCTCTTCAACGAGTCCTGGGGCGTGGACGTCGCCGTCTCCACCCCGCGCCTGATGTCGGCGCTGGTCGAGGAGGCGGTGAGCGTCGGCGACCTGGTCCGCCTGCTCCGCTTCAGCCACGGCGACGCGAACCTGGTCGAGCTGACCCTGCCGGAGGAGTCGGCGCTGGCCGGCACGCAGGTCGGCGACGTGGAATGGCCGCAGGACACGTCCCTGGTGACGATCATCCGCGGCACCCGCGTCCTGACCCCGTCCCGCGAGGACTCCCTGGAGGCGGGCGACGAACTCCTGTTCGTCGCCGCCCAGGCCCGCGAGGAACAGCTGGAGGACCTGCTGTCGGTCCGCCGCGAGGACGCGTCCTAGGCGGTACGACGAGAAGGGGCGCCCTGAGGGTTCAGGGCGCCCCTTCGTCGTCGGGTCGAGAACTATGCCTCGCGCCGGTGCCGCGCTCCGGTCGTTTCACCGCGCTCTTCGGCCAGGGCGGCTTTCCGCTCCTCCTCCGCCTTCTCCGCCGCTTCCATCTCGGCGAAGACGTCGATCGGCGCCGGTGCCTTCGCCAGGAAGACCCACGTCAGCCAGACGGCGAGCAGGAACGGCGGGATCTTGAGGGCGACCAGGACCCAGCCGAGCTGCGCGGTGTTGGCCCACCAGTACAGCGGGAAGAGGATCGCGCACTTGGCCAGCAGGATCGCGCCCCAGGCGTAACTCGCCTTCGCGTACGCCTTCTTGCGGCCCGGGTTGCGCGTGCGCCAGGAGAGGTTCTCCTTGAACACCGGCCCGAGGATGAGGCCGATCAGCGGCACCCCGCACAGCGTCGTGATGATGTACGCGAGGCCCAGCCCCAGCGTGTACAGCATGCCCGGCAGATAGAAGTCCTTCGCGTTGCCGGTCATCATCGCGAAGACCACGCCGAAGGCCACGCCGAAGACGCCGCTGAAGGCGTGCTTGACGGTGTCCCGCATCACCAGCCGGACCACGACCAGGACCAGCGACACCGCGAGCGCGGCGATCGCGGACATGTGCAGGTCCTTGTTGATCGTGTAGATCGTGACGAAGAGCAGGCCGGGCAGCACCGTCTCGACCATGCCCCGCAGGCCTCCGAAGGCCTCGAACAGCGCGGCCTCGGTCACCGCCCGGGCGTCGTGCTGATCGGTCTCTTCGGTCGGCTTGTCGAGCGACGTCACCGGCTACTCCCTACCGAGGGGTCTCAGTTCGTACTTCGGGTTGAACAGCACCCGGCGGCCCCGGCTCATCGAGATCCGGCCCGATGCGATCAGCTTGCGCCCCGGCTCGATCCCCACGATGGAGCGCCGGCCGAGCCACACCACGTCCAGCGCGGCGGAGCCGTCGAACAGCTCGGCCTCCAGCGCCGGGACACCGGCTCTGGGACGCAGCGTGACCGTGCGCAAGGTACCAGTAACCGTCACGATCTGCCGGTCGTGGCAGTCGCCGATCTTGATGCAGCCGGCGGTCTCGGCATCCTCCCGCAGCTCCTCCGACTCCAGGTCCTCCTGGGACGTGGAGAGCCGGTCGAGCATGCGCCGGAACCGGCCCACCGGCTTCTCGGAACGCGGAACAGCACTCATATGTGAAGCGTACCGGGGTGCGCTGACACCTTCGTACCCGCGGTGCTAGCCCTCGAACCGATACCCGTGCTAGCCCTCGAACCGATACCCCATCCCCGGCTCCGTGATGAAGTGCTTCGGATGCGACGGGTCCGCCTCCAGCTTGCGTCGCAGTTGCGCCATGTACACGCGCAGGTAGTTGGTCTCCGTGCCGTACGACGGCCCCCACACCTCCTGGAGCAGTTGCTTCTGGCTGACCAGGCGGCCGCTGTTGCGCACCAGCACCTCCAGCAGATGCCACTCCGTGGGGGTCAGGCGGACGTCCTTGCCGCCCCGGTTGACCTTCTTCGCGGCGAGGTCGACGGTGAACTCGTCGGTCTCCACCGTGGTCACGTCGTCCTCGCCGGGGCCGACCGGCTCGGCCCGGCGGACGGCGGCCCGCAGCCGGGCCAGCAGCTCGTCCATGCCGAACGGCTTGGTGACGTAGTCGTCGGCGCCCGCGTCGAGCGCCTCGACCTTCTCGTCGGAGGAGTGCCGGGCGGACAGCACGAGGATCGGCACCCGGGTCCAGCCGCGCAGTCCGCGGATCACCTCGACGCCGTCCATGTCGGGCAGACCGAGGTCGAGCACGACCACGTCGGGGTGGCGGGCGGCGGCCAGCCGGAGGGCGGTGGCGCCGTCGTGGGCCGCGTCGACCTCGTACTTGCGGGCCTTGAGGTTGATCACGAGGGCGCGCACGATCTGCGGCTCGTCTTCGATCACGAGCACCCGGGTCATGTGGCCTGCCTTTCGGGTTGTACGAGCGGGAGTGGCCCGAGGGCCGCTTCCGCCGCTCTGAGGGTCAGCACCATGGTGAGGCCGCCACCGGGCGTGTCCTCGGCGTCGAGGGTGCCTGCCATGGCCTCGGCGAAGCCGCGGGCGACGGCCAGGCCGAGTCCGACTCCGGCGCCGCGCGGGGCGTCTCCGTAGCGCTGGAAGGGCGCGAAGATACGTTCCTTGGCCTCGTCGGGGACGCCGGGGCCGCGGTCGACCACCCGGACCTCGACCCGGTCGGCGATGGCGCTGGCGGAGACGAGGACGGGGCTGCCGGGCGGGCTGTACTTGACGGCGTTCTCCACCAGGTTGGCCACCGACCGCTCCAGCAGCCCGGCGTCGACGGCGACCATGGGCAGCGTCTCCGGGATGTCCAGCTCCACGCTGTCCTCCGGCACCCCGCCGAGCGCCATCGGCACCACCTCGTCGAGGTCGATCTCCCGGATGAGCGGGGTGACCGTGCCGGTCTGGAGGCGGGACATGTCCAGCAGGTTGCCGACGAGGTGGTCGAGCCGGTCGGCGCCCTCCTCGATGCCCTCCAGCAGCTCGGCCTGGTCCTCCTCGGACCACGCCACGTCGTCGGAGCGCAGCGAGGACACCGCGGCCTTGATCCCGGCGAGCGGGGTCCGCAGGTCGTGGCTGACGGCGGCCAGCAGGGCGGTGCGGATGCGGTTGCCCTCGGCCAGCGCACGGGCCTGGTCGGCTTCCTCCTGCAGGCGCCGCCGGTCCAGGGCGACCGCGGCCTGCGCGGCGAACGCGGCCAGCACCCGGCGGTCCTCGGCGGGCAGCACCCGCCCGGTCAGGGCGAGGGCCATGTGGTCGCGACGGGCATGTCGACGTCGGCGTCCTCCGGCCGCTCGACGGGGCGGCCGAGACCGGCGCGGCCCGCGCACGTCCACGGCTCGACGTCACTCGCCCGTTCCAGCAGCGCCGCCGACTCCATCCCGAAGGTCTCCCGGACCCGTTCCAGGAGTTCCTCCAGGCTGGTCTCGCCGCGCAGCACATTGCCCGCCAGGAAGGAGAGGATCTCCGACTCGGCCCGCAGCCGGGCCGCCTGATGGGTGCGCCGGGCGGCCAGGTCGACGACCGAGGCCACCGAGACCCCGACCCCGACGAAGATCACGATGGCGACGATGTTCTTCGGGTCGGCGATGGTCCAGTGGTGCAGGGGCGGTGTGTAGAAGTAGTTCAGCAGCAGCGAGCCGACCGCGGCCGAGGCCAGCGCGGGCAGCAGTCCGCCGAGCAGGGCGGCCGCCACCGTGAGGGTCAGGAACAGCAGCATGTCGTTGGCGAGGCGAGGTGGACGGTGTTGAGCAGCACCGCGAGCACGGCGGGGCCGGCCACGCGACCGCCCAGCCCCAGATGATCCGCGCCCGCCCGAGCCGCGCGCCACGGGCGACGGGGAGTCCGCGGCCCTTGGCGACCTCGTCGTGGGTGACGATGTGGACGTCGAGGTCGCCCGGACTCCCGGGCGACCGTGGCGCCGACGCCGGGCCCGAAGACGTACTGCCAGCTCTTGCGGCGCGAGGAGCCGAGCACGATCTGGGTGGCGTTGACGCCGCGCGCGAAGTCCAGCAGCGCCGCGGGGATGTCGTCGCCGATCACATGGTGGAAGGTGCCGCCGAGGTCCTCGACGAGGGTGCGCTGTACCGCGAGTTCCTTGGGCGAGGCGGAGGTCAGGCCGTCGCTGCGGGCGATGTAGACGGCGAGCACCTCGCCGCCCGCGCCCTTCTCGGCGAGCCGCGCGGCCCGGCGGATCAGTGTGCGGCCCTCGGGGCCGCCGGTCAGACCGACGACGATCCGCTCGCGCGAGCCCCAGATCCTCGACACCCGGTGGTCGCTGCGGTACTGCTTCAGGTACTCGTCGACCCGGTCGGCCACCCACAGCAGCGCCAGCTCGCGCAGGGCGGTGAGGTTGCCGGGGCGGAAGTAGTTCGACAGGGCGGCGTCGACCTTGTCCGGCTGGTAGATGTTGCCGTGCGCCATCCGCCGCCGCAGCGCCTCCGGCGACATGTCGACCAGCTCGACCTGGTCGGCACGGCGTACGACCTCGTCGGGGACCGTCTCCTGCTGCCGTACGCCGGTGATCGACTCGACGACGTCCCCGAGCGACTCCAGGTGCTGGATGTTGACCGTCGAGACGACATCGATGCCGGCCGCGAGCAGTTCCTCCACGTCCTGCCAGCGCTTGGCGTTGCGGGAGCCGGGGACGTTGGTGTGGGCGAGTTCGTCCACCAGGGCGACCGCGGGGGCGCGCCGCAGCACCGCGTCGACGTCCATCTCCTGGAAGACGGTCCCCCGGTACTCCAGTTCCCGGCGGGCGACCTGTTCCAGGCCGTGCAGCATCACCTCGGTGCGCGGCCGGGCGTGGTGCTCGACGTGGGCCACGACGCAGTCGGTGCCGCGCTCGATGCGCCGGTGTGCCTCGGAGAGCATCGCGTACGTCTTGCCGACGCCCGGTGCCGCACCGAGGTAGATCCGAAGCCTGCCGCGTCCCATGGGTCCCATTGTCTTCCGGTCACTGCTGCCTGCGCAGCGTCGACCTTACGGCCACCAAGTGCGGCAAAAGGGGCCGAGAGCCCCTCGGTGGACCGTCTTTGACGCAACCCTGACGGCGGCCCCGGCGCCTCTCAGACCTCGACGATCTCGCCGTCGCTCAGCTCCAGCACCCGGTCGGCCAGGTCCAGCAGGGTCGCGTCGTGCGTGGCGACGAGGGCGGTCACGTTCTCACTGCGGACGACGGCCCGCAGCAGCTCCATGACAGCGTGCCCGGTCTCGGCGTCGAGCTGGCCGGTGGGCTCGTCGGCGACGAGCAGCGAGGGGCTGTTGGCGAGGGCGCGGGCGATGGCGACGCGCTGCTGCTGGCCGCCGGAGAGCTCGGTGGGCCGCTGGCCGGCGTGGTCGGCGAGGCCCACCAGGGACAGCAGCAGCTCGACGCGCTCCTCACGCGCGCGTGCGTCGGCCCGGCGCAGTCTCATGGGAACGCCGACGTTCTCGGCGGCGGTGAGGATCGGGATGAGTCCGAAGGACTGGAAGACGAAGCCGATGTGGTCCCGGCGCAGCGCCAGCAGTCCGTCCTCGTCCAGGCCGGCGAGGTCGCGCCCGCCGACCTCGACGCGCCCCCGGTCGGGTGTGTCGAGCCCGCCGACGATGTTGAGGAGCGTGGTCTTCCCGGACCCCCGACCGCCCCTTGAGGGCGACGAGTTCCCCGCGCGCACCTCCAGCGAGACCCCGCGCAGCGCGTGGACGACGCCGGCGCCGCGGCCGTAGGACTTGTGGACGTTCTCGACCCGGACCATGGTCTCGGTGACCACCTGGCTCATGTGCCCTCCCCCGTGCAGCCGACGACCGGGCGCCAGTATCACGAAGGGCGCCCGGCATGTTCAACGGTCGGTCAGCTCGGATTGTCCCCGTGGGTGAGGGTCTCCCAGGCGACGAAGAGGTTGTTGGAGCCGGCCGGGCGGTTCCGCTCGGTCAGGGTCTGGGTGTTGGTCATGGCGACGCCGAGGCGGTTGTGGAGGGCGTTGTAGCCGACCTCGGTGACCGGCCCGAGGCCGAGGTGCAGCGAGCCGCCGCACAGCCAGCTCGGCACGGCCGTCCCCAGCTCGTACTTCGCCTGGAACCCGAGCGCCTGTCGCAGCCGTTCGCCCACGTCGGTGCCGTAGAGGTCCTGTCCCTGGATGCGGCTGGTCTCGGCGATGTGGGAGATGGCGGAGATGCCGTAGCCGGTGTGCGTGAAGTCGCGGCAGGTCTCCTGGGTGAGGCCGGTGACGAAGGTGGACTGGCCCTGCCAGTAGGCGACGATCTTCGCGGTGGTGTCGAGGTTCTGGCTCGGCACGGTCTTGGGCACGGAGCCGTCGGATGCGAGGTAGACGTAGGCGGCGGTGCGGGTGCGGAACTTCGCCATGGCCTTGTCGTAGGACGTCTTGTCCTCCAGGAAGACGGAGATGCCGACGGCGGCCTCCATCATCGACAGCTCCCAATTGCCGTTGGAGTTGGAGCCGTTGATGATCTCGGGGAGGTAGACGTTGCGGAGCATCGTCGCGAAGCGGCCGGAGCCCGCCCAGCCTCCGGTGTACGTGTACTTGATGATCTCGGCGGCCTTGGGCCAGGACGAGCCGGCCCAGCCGGTCTGGAGCGGCGCGTTGCTGTTGGTGTGGTCCGTGATGGTCGCGGACCAGGCGTCCATCAGCTGGATGGCCTTCTTGGCGTACCGGTCGTCGCGGGTGATGTACCAGGCGAGGGCGTCGGTGTACGCGGCTATGGCGTCCTCGCGCTCGTCGGTGCAGCCGTAGTTGGGGTTGGAGTAGGAGCCGCATTCGACGACCGCGCGGGGCTTGGGGGTGCGGTTCAGATCGGCGTACTTGCTGGCCAGCATCTGGTCGAAGGCGCCCTTCCAGGGCTGGGCGCCGGCGTTGACCTTGGTGCGGGCGAAGTCCAACTGGCTCTGGGAGACGGTGACTCCGGGGTGGGCGAAGGTGGTGGGCGCGGCGTCGGCGGGCCAGGCGAGGGCGCCGGCGACGAGAGCGGCCGCGGCTGTGAGGAGAGCGGTTCTGCGCATACGTGGGGGGCCTTCCGTTCTCGTACGTGAACGTGAAGCGCCTTTGTGAACAGACGCGTTGGGCCGAGACGGTAGGTACAGACCAATGCGCCGTCAAGGGTCCGCGCACGCAAAAGGGCCGCACCCCGTCACGGGGTGCGGCCCTCTCGTACGTCTGGCTAGCGGACCTCGGTGATCTCCGGGCCGCGCTGGAGCTGGCCCATGCCGCCGGAGAAGCGGGAGCCCTCCTCCTGCTGCTGGACGCCCTCGGGGACCATCTGGGCGTCGTTCGGCAGCTTCAGGACGATCGGGTCGCGGGGCGCCATCGGGCCCTCGCCGCGGACCACGACCGTGTCCCGGAAGATCTGCTCCAGCAGACCGGCCGCCTGCGGCTGCACCGCGCCCTGGCCGGAGATCACACCGCGCAGGAACCAGCGGGGACCGTCCACACCGACGAACCGCACGACCTGGAAACCACCCGTGCCGTCCGGCAGCTGCACCGGCACCTGCGCCCGCAGCTCCCAGCCCAGCGGACCCTCGACCTCGTCGACGATGCCGCCCTGCTGGGTGATGCCGGTGGCGATCTCCTCGCGCACCTCGCCCCAGATGCCCTCGCGCTTGGGCGCGGCGAAGGCCTGCAACTGGATGGCGCTGTCGCGCAGCACGACGGTCGCCGCGACGATCGCGTCGCCCGCGACCTCGACCCGCAGCTCCATGCCGTCCACACCGGGCACGAACAGACCGCCGAGGTCCACGCGGCCCTCGCCGGGCTCGCGCACCTCGGAGTCGTCCCAGGGCCCGTCGGGCCGCGGCTCGGGCTCGAGCCTCACGCGCTCGCGCTCGCCCTCGTCGTCCGCCTCAGTGTCGACACTGTCGACGACCTGCTCGGCCTCGCCGGCCGCGCCCTCGGCGGCATCCTTCTTCTTGCGACGTCCGAACACGTCACTGTCCTTCCCGGTCGGATACGACCGAAGCGTATCGATTCCCACCCGTTGCGCCGCCGACGGCGGCCTGACCGCTTGCGCTGTTCGTACCGGCCACCGCGGCATGGCCTCCGGTGGACCCGAAGCCCCCTTCGGCCCGCACCGAGTCGGGCAGCTCCGCGACCTCCTGGAAGCTGACCCGCTCGACCTGCTGGACGACCAGTTGGGCGATCCGGTCGAAGCGCTCGAACCGCACCGCCTCGCGCGGGTCGAGATTCACCACGATCACCTTGATCTCCCCACGGTACCCGGCATCCACCGTCCCCGGGGCATTCACGAGAGCGACACCGCAGCGGGCGGCGAGACCGGATCGAGGATGCACGAAGGCCGCGTACCCCTCCGGCAGCGCGACAGACACCCCGGTGGGCAGCACGACCCGCTCGCCGGGCTTCAGTTCACAGCTCTCGGTGGTGCGCAGATCGGCTCCCGCGTCGCCGGGGTGCGCGTACGACGGAAGCGGTACGTCGGGGTCGACGCGCCGGATCAGCACGTTCACGGGTTCACGGCTCACGGGTTCACCTCGAAGGCACGGGCACGCCGGACCTGGTCCGGGTCGTTCATGGCGGCCCGGATCTCCTCCGGGCGGCCGTTGTCGATGAAGTGGTCGACCTTCACCTCGATGAAGAGCGCGTCCGCGCGGACGGCGACGGGACCCTCGGGGCCGCCGATCCGCCCGGTCGCGGTCGAGTAGATCTTGCGCCCGGCGACGGCGGTGACACGCGCCTCCAGGTACAGCACCGTGCCGACGGGGACGGGCCGCGCGAAGTCGGTCTCCAGGCGTCCGGTCACCGCGATCGTGCGCAGCAGCCAGTTCAGCGAGCCGAGCGTCTCGTCGAGCGCGGTCGCCAGCACCCCACCGTGCGCGAGACCGGGGGCGCCCTGGTGGGCGGGGCGGACGGTGAACTCGGCGGTGACCGAGACCCCCTCGCCCGCGCGGGCCGCCAGATGCAGCCCGTGGGGCTGTGCGCCGCCGCAGCCGAAGCACTCGCCGTAGTGCGCGCCGAGCAGCTCACCGGGCGCGGGCGCGTCGGGATGACGCACCGGCGGCGCGGCGTCGGCCGGAGGCTGAAGAGCTGCGGAAGTACCACTCACAGCCGCAGACCTTACCCGCGCGTCGGCCGTGAACTAACACCGTGCCAAGCTTGGATTCATGCAGCTCTCCGCGACCCCGTACGAAGAACGCCTCACCGCGCCCCGCTCGTGGTGGCTGATCTCGTTCCTGGTGGGGGTCTCCTTCGCCCTCATCCTGCTGCCCTTCGGCACCCTGCCGCTGCTCGGCGGCCTGGTCGGCGGCACCGCGGCGGCGGCGGTCGTCGCCAGCTCCTACGGCTCGCAGCGCATCCGGATCGTGGGCGACTCGCTGATCGCCGGAGAGGCGAAGATCCCGGTCACGGCGCTGGGCGAGACGGAGATCCTGGACGCGGAGGAGGCGCGCGCCTGGCGCACGTACAAGGCCGACACCCGCGCCTTCCTGCTGCTGCGCGCCTACATCCCGACGGCGCTGCGCGTGATCGTCACCGATCCCGAGGACCCGACGCCGTACCTGTACCTGTCGACGCGTGAGCCGGAGCGGCTGGCGGAGGCGATCAGGCAGGCGCGGGAAGCCGCGTAGAACATTCGCACCAGTGGTCACCCGGCGAGCGTGGCCACGGGAATCTCACGCAACTCTTACCGGCCCAGTTCCTTCGTGATGTCCCCGACCGTCAGGGGGTCCGCGGGCGACTCCAGGGGCGGGAGCTCGGGAAGCGCGTCCCAGGGCACCTGGATCTTGCGCAGGTCCGCGCGGATGCGTCCGGCCAGCTTCCTGGTGTCCCTGCGGTTCATGACCGCGCCCACGGCCGCGCCGACCATGAACGGCATGAGGTTCGGCAGGTCCCGGACCATGCGCTTCATGATCTGCTGCCGCAGCTGGTTCTTCATGGGGCCGCTGAGGGCTGAGTTGATCGTCGACGGCTTGGTCACGTCGATGCCGCGCTCGCCCGACCAGGAGTTCAGATAGGCGGTGCTGCGGTCCTTGAGACCGCCCGGCGGCCGCACGCCGTAGACCTCGTGGAGCTCGGCGATCAGTTTGAGCTCGATCGCCGCGACTCCGGTGATCTCCGCGGCCAGTTCCGTCGGCATCGCGGGCGGTACGGGCAGCATCGCCGCCGCGCCCACGCCGGCACCCACCGTCGCGGTGGCCGCCGCCGCGCCCGCCACGAGCTTGTCGGCGAGCTGCTCGGGCGTCAGGCCCGGGAACTGCCTGCGCAGCGCCTGGAGGTCGCGTACGGGGATTCTGGGGGCGATGTCGATGATCCGGTCGGCGAGGTACGCCAGGCCCGCCCTGGCGCGGCTGCCGCCCTTGCGGACGCCTTCCCCGACCTTTTCCCGGATGACCGCGGCCCGCCGCTTGGCGACGGGCGCGGGGTACTGCTCCGCGGACGCCGGGAGGTCACTCCGGCCGGCCGCGGGCTCGAGCGAGGCCGATCCCGTGTCGGAAGGTCCCGTACCGGAATTTCCTGTACCGGAAGTTCCGGCGTCGGATGCTCCCGTACGGGATGAGCCCCGCCCGTCGTCACGCGCGCCGTGAGGGCCGTCGGACGGCCCTTGGTCCGCTCCCACCTGGCGGGAGCGGCGCTTCCAGGGAGGGGTCGAGCCAGTCACGGCCGACCCGTCCTCAGTCGCAGTCGCGGCAGATCGGCTGACCGTTCTTCTCGCGGGCCAGCTGGCTGCGGTGGTGCACCAGGAAGCAGCTCATGCAGGTGAACTCGTCCTGCTGCTTGGGCAGGACCCGGACGGCCAGCTCCTCGTTCGAGAGGTCCGCGCCGGGCAGCTCCAGGCCTTCGGCGGCCTCGAACTCGTCGACGTCCACGGCGGAGGTCGACTTGTCGTTCCTCCTGGCCTTCAGCTCTTCAAGGCTGTCCGAGTCGACGTCGTCGTCGGTCTTGCGTGGGGTGTCGTAATCCGTTGCCATGTCGCTCTCCCCCTCTGGGTGTCTGCGGTGTCTCCAGCGCACGTAACGCGTGAGAGGCCGGACTTGTGCCCGACCCGAGGCGGAGATTTTGCCTCACATCAAGGTCTGTTACTCAATCGACACCCAACCGGACTCCTCACGAGTGATCGGCTGGGATGGCGATGGGGACCGTACACGGTCCGAATGCCGCACTTCAAAGGCGTCTCACCGTGTACTTCCCGTGATCAAGGCCCCCGAAAACCCGGACTTTCCCGGCTTTACGGCCGCATTCTTGATCACTGTCAGTAGATGGCCGGAAATTCGCCCTTGTGATCGATCACACACGTGGCGGCTCGACGAGTGCCCAGAAAATTCCGCGCAAAGCGAACATCCCCGTGTGTCGGCGACATGATCTCAGATCGGCAGGGTGACCCGCATCACGAGGCCTCCCCCTTCTCTCGGCTGTGCGTAGATGTGCCCGCCGTGCGCCCGCGCGACCGACCGCACGATCGACAGACCGAGCCCGACACCCTTGTCGCTGCCGGTCCGGTCGGCCCCGCGCAGCCGCTTGAACGGCTCGAAGAGGTTGTCGATCTCGTACGCCGGCACGACCGGCCCGGTGTTCGACACGACCAGCACCGCCTGCCCGTGCTGGATCTCGGTGGTGACCTCCACCCAGCCGTCCTCCTGGACGTTGTACCGCACGGCGTTCTGGACGAGGTTCAACGCGATCCGCTCCAGCAGGACGCCGTTGCCCTGGACGACCGCGGACTGCCGCTCGCCGCGGATCTCGACGCCCTTGGCCTCGGCCTCCGCGTGCACCTGGTCGACGGCCTGCTCGGCGACCTCGGCGAGGTCCACCGGCTTGCGCTCGACGATCTGGTTGTCGCTGCGGGCGAGCAGCAGCAGGCCCTCCACGAGCTGCTCGCTGCGCTCGTTGGTGGCCAGCAGCGTCTTGCCGAGCTGCTGGAGCTCCACGGCGCGCCCGGGTCGGACAGGTGCACCTCCAGCAGCGTGCGGTTGATCGCCAGCGGTGTTCTCAGCTCGTGCGAGGCGTTGCCGACGAAGCGCTGCTGGGCGGTGAAGGCCCGTTGGAGGCGTTCCAGCATGTCATCGAAGGTGTCGGCGAGCTCCTTCAGCTCGTCGTCCGGTCCGTCCAGCTCGATCCGCCGCGACAGGTCCGAGCCCGCCACCGCGCGAGCGGTCCGGGTGATCCGGCCCAGCGGGGACAGGACACGGCCGGCCATGGCGTAGCCGAAGGCGAAGGCGATGATCGCGAGGCCGAGGAGAGCCAGGAGGGAGCGGCTGAGGAGGTTGTCGAGGGCGTGCTGACGCTGTTCGTTGACGCACTCGTTGAGCGCGTGGTTCAGGTCGGCCGCCGGCAGCTGGGTGGAGGTGATGTTGCAGCTCTCGCTGGACACCGTGCCGCTGACGACCTTGAAGGGGAGGTCGCTGCCGACGTTCAGCGCGTTCGCCGCCAGCAGGTAGATGATCGACAGCAGCAGGATGCCCGCGATCAGGAACATCCCGCCGTACAGCAGGGTCAGCCTTATGCGGATGGTGGGACGCAGCCAGGGGAACGGGGGCTCCGCCCGGCGGGGGTCCCAGGTGGGCTTGGGGGGCGCCTGGGGAGGCGCGGGGGTCGCGGCCACGGTGCGGCTCAGATCCGGTAACCCGAGCCGGGGACGGTGACGATGACAGGCGGCTCGCCGAGCTTACGGCGCAGGGTCATGACGGTCACCCGGACGACGTTGGTGAACGGGTCGGTGTTCTCGTCCCAGGCCTTCTCCAGGAGCTGCTCCGCGGAGACGACGGCACCCTCGGAGCGCATCAGCACCTCCAGGACGGCGAACTCCTTCGGCGCGAGCTGGACCTCCTTGCCGTCGCGGAAGACCTCGCGGCGGTTCGGGTCGAGCTTGATGCCGGCGCGCTCCAGGACGGGCGGCAGCGGCACGCTGGTCCGGCGACCGAGGGCACGCACGCGTGCCGTCAGCTCGCTGAACGCGAAGGGCTTGGGCAGATAGTCGTCGGCGCCGATCTCCAGGCCCTCGACCCGGTCGCTGACGTCGCCGGACGCGGTGAGCATCAGCACGCGCGTGGGCATGCCGAGCTCGACGATCTTGCGGCAGACGTCGTCGCCGTGGACGAGGGGGAGGTCGCGGTCGAGGACGACCACGTCGTAGTCGTTGACGCCGATGCGCTCCAGGGCGGCCGCACCGTCGTACACGACGTCGACGGCCATGGCCTCCCGGCGCAGTCCGGTGGCCACCGCATCGGCGAGCAGCTGCTCGTCCTCGACGACGAGTACGCGCACGTCGCTTGTCCTTCCTGTGTCCACCCGTGTCCACTCGCGTAGCGCTTCTCGGGCACACGGGCAGGGGTGTCGATGAGTGTGTTGGCCTCCATCCTGCCCTTTTCGGCCATAAGTCGGCTGTAAGGCGGGTGAGCACCGTCTGAACGACAGGTATGAAGCCCGGGAATGCGAGATTTTCTCGTGCGGTTGAGGTTTCCGTGGAAGGGAGCGGGGGGAGGACGGCTTTACACCCCGCGATCACGCTCTGCATGTGCCGCAGCACCATGCGGTACAGCGCAATCCGCTTTCCGCAGAGTGGGCGTGGGTGTCCGGCGCCGTCGCCGCCCAGCAGGGCAGCGCTGGGCATCTGCATTCAGGCGTGATCGTCCCTTCCGAACGGCACACCCCCGTGCCACCGACCCACGACCCAGGACGAGGGGGCGCAGCATGGACGCATTCACCGCAGGACTTCTGCAGCGCATAAGGACGACCGAGTCCGACCTGACGCGGGCTCGCGACGAGGGCGACGACTTCCTCGTCGAGGTGGAACAGGCCGAGCTCGACGACCTGCGCCGCCTGGCTTACGAGCATGGTGTGGAGGTCGGCGCGTAGCGTCTGATCTACAGCTCGGTGCCCCAGCAGCACTGCCGTACCGCCACAGCCCCCGGTGAATCCAGCACCGGGGGCTGTGTTTTCGGGTGTGGGACAAACGCCCGCCAAAGCCCCTGAGCCAACGGCACAGCCCCACCAAGGCCCACTGTCTGCGGCCTCCGGCCGGGAGGGAGCCGAAGGGCGCGCCGTGTCGAGAGCGCTGGGGGTACCCCCTCTGGGGGGAGCGCGGAGGCCCGAAGGGCTGAGCACGACCGCGCTCTCGACACCGGCTGAAAGCGCCCGTAGGCGACCGACCCAATCAATCCCGCCAGGCGCCGAAGTCCTCCAGGAGCTGCTGGAGGGGCTCGAAGACGCCGGGGGTGGCGGCGATCGCCAGATGGTGTGCGGGGCGTTCTCCGGGGCGTCCACCGGTCAGGGCGCCCGCCTCCCGGGCGATCAGGTCGCCCGCGGCGAGGTCCCAGGGGTGCAGGCCGCGTTCGTAGTAGCCGTCCAGGCGGCCCGCCGCCACGTCGCAGAGGTCGACCGCGGCCGAGCCGCTGCGGCGGATGTCGCGGAGGAGGGGGATCAGACGCTGGGCCACCTCGGCCTGATGGGTGCGGACCTCCAAGACGTAGTTGAAGCCCGTCGAGACCAGGGCCTGGTCGAGGGGCGGTGCGGGACGGCAGGCCAGCTCGCGGTCGCCGGACCATGTCGGGCCCGTCGCCCAGGCGCCCTCGCCGCGGACCGCGTGGTACGTCTCGCCCCGCATGGGGGCGGCCACCACCCCGACGACCGTCTCTCCGTCCTGCTCGGCGGCGATGGAGACCGCCCAAGTGGGCAGGCCGTAGAGGTAGTTGACCGTGCCGTCGAGCGGGTCGATCACCCAGCGGACGCCGCTCGTGCCCTCGCTGGAGGCGCCCTCCTCGCCCAGGAAGCCGTCGTCCGGGCGGTGCGCGGAGATCAGGTCCGTGATCAGTTTCTCCGCCGCGATGTCCATCTCCGTGACCACGTCGATGGGGCTCGACTTGGTCTTCGCCACCTCCAGGTCGGCCGGGCGGCCGTCCCGGAGCAGGTCGCCCGCGCGGCGGGCCGCCTCCTGGGCGAGCTTGAGCAGTTCGGTGTGGAGGGGGTCGGTCACGGGGGTCCTCACGCGTAGGGGCTGTCGGCGCCGGCGGCGGCCGGGCGGGGGGCTCGGGCGGGGCAGCAGCCGACCGGGCACAGGTCGTGGCTCGGGCCCAGCGCGCCGAGGGCGCACGGGGTGACCTCCTGGCCGCGCTCGGTCGCCGCCCGCTCCAGGATCAGGTCCCGGACGGCCGCCGCGAAGCGCGGGTCGGCCCCGACCGTCGCCGAGCGGCGCATCGGCAGGCCCAGCTCCTCCGCCTTGGCCTTGGCCTCCGTGTCGAGGTCGTAGAGGACCTCCATGTGGTCGGAGACGAAGCCGATGGGGGCGATCACGACGGCGGGGGCACCGGCCTCGTGGCGCTCCTCCAGGTGGTCGCAGATGTCGGGCTCCAGCCACGGGATGTGCGGGGCTCCGGAGCGGGACTGGTAGACGAGCTGCCAGGGGTGGTCGATGCCCGTGCGGTCGCGGACCGCCTCGGCGATCAGGCGGGCGACCTCGAGGTGCTGCTTCACGTACGCGCCGCCCTCGCCGTGGTCCTCGACCGGGCCCGAGGTGTCCGCCGAGGCGGTCGGGATGGAGTGGGTCGAGAAGGCGAGGTGGGCGCCGTCCCGGACGTCCTCGGGGAGGTCGGCCAGGGACTGCAGGACGCCCTCGGTCATGGGCTCCAGGAAGCCCTCGTGGTTGTAGTAGTGGCGGAGCTTGTCGACCTTCGGCAGCTCCAGGCCCTCGGCCTCCAGGGCCTCGAGGGAGTCCGCGAGGTTCTCGCGGTACTGGCGGCAGCCCGAGTACGAGGCGTAGGCGCTGGTGGCGAGGACGAGGATGCGGCGGCGGCCGTCGGCGATCATCTCGCGCAGGGTGTCCGTGAGGTACGGGGCCCAGTTGCGGTTGCCCCAGTAGACCGGCAGATCCAGGCCGTGGTCGGCGAAGTCCTTGCGCAGGGCGTCGAGGAGGACGCGGTTCTGGTCGTTGATGGGGCTCACGCCGCCGAAGAGGAAGTAGTGCTGCCCGACTTCCTTCAGGCGTTCCTTGGGGATGCCTCGCCCGCGCGTCACGTTCTCCAGGAACGGGACCACGTCGTCCGGGCCCTCGGGGCCGCCGAACGAGAGCAGGAGCAGGGCGTCGTAGGGGGTGGCATCGCGCGCGTCTGGCATGGGTCGATCCTGTCATCCGGTACTGACAGGCGGGAAACGGCGGGGTGACGGGCGGGGTTCCCGGGCCGTCCGAGCGGGTGCATTAGGGTCGCCTTACTCGTAAGCTGTATCGGCCGAGTTCGCGCCTTACTGGGCCGCCGAACTCGGAGCCGCCGAGCCGCTTCACTTCCCTTGACCGGAGACCCCCGTGCCGAGCCCCTACCGCGCCCTGTTCGCCGCCCCCGGCTCCAAGGGCTTCTCCGCCGCGGGGTTCCTCGGCCGGATGCCGCTGTCGATGATGGGCATCGGCGTAGTGACCATGGTGTCCCAGCTGACCGGGCGCTATGGCCTCGCCGGGGCGCTGTCGGCCACCATGGCGCTCGCCGCGGCGGTGGCGGGGCCGCAGGTGTCGCGGCTGGTCGACCAGTACGGGCAGCGCCGCGTGCTGCGGCCGGCGACGCTCATCGCGCTCGCCTCGGCCGCCGGGCTGCTGTGCGCCGCGCACTTCGGGTGGGCCGACTGGACGCTGTACGTCTTCAGCGCGGGCATCGGGTGCGTGCCGAGCGTCGGCGCGATGATCCGCGCGCGGTGGGCCGCCCTGTACCGGGACACCCCGCAGCTGCACACGGCGTACTCGTTCGAGTCGGTCGTCGACGAGGTGTGCTTCATCTTCGGGCCGATCATCTCCATCGGGCTGTCGACGGCCTGGTTCCCGGAGGCCGGGCCGCTGCTCGCCGCCTGCTTCCTGGCCGTGGGCGTCTTCTGGCTGACCTCGCAGCGGGCCACCGAGCCCGCGCCGCATCCGCGTGAGCGCCACGGCGAGGGAGGCGGCAGCGCCCTGCGCTCCCCCGGCCTCCAGGTCCTGGTGGCCACCTTCGTGGCGACCGGGGCGATCTTCGGGGCCGTCGACGTGGTCACCGTCGCGTTCGCCGACGAGCAGGGGCACAAGGGGGCCGCGAGCATCGTGCTCGCCCTCTACGCGGCGGGATCGTGCGTGGCGGGGCTCGTGTTCGGGCTGTTGCGCTTCAAGAGAGCCCCGGAACCTCGCTGGCTGCTGGGCATATGCGCGATGGCCGTGAGTATGATCCCCCTCCTACTGGTCGGAAACTTGCCGTTTCTGGCCGCGGCGCTGTTCGTGGCGGGTCTGTCCATCGCTCCGACGATGATCACGACGATGTCCCTGATCGAACAGCACGTACCACGCGCGCAACTGACCGAGGGCATGACCTGGATCAGCACCGGGCTCGCGGTCGGGGTCGCGCTCGGCTCCTCCGCGGCCGGCTGGGTCATCGACGCGGCCGGGGCGCAGGCCGGGTACGGGGTTCCGGCAGTGTCCGGGGCCGTCGCGGTCGCGGTCGGTTTCCTGGGGTACCGCCGGCTCAAGCGGCCGGTTCCGCGTCGGGGAGGCACGGTTGAGCACCACAGTGAGCGGCAGGAACGGCACGTGGCATAACTGGGGCGGCAATGTCGCCGCGCGTCCCGCGCGGGAGGTCACTCCGGCCTCCGTGGAGGAGCTGGCGGACGCCGTCCGGCAGGCCGCCGAGGACGGGCTGAAGGTCAAGCCCGTCGGCACCGGGCACTCCTTCACGTCCATCGCGGCGACCGACGGTGTGTTGATCCGCCCTCAACTGTTGAGCGGTATCCGCAACATCGACCGGGACGCCATGACCGTCACGGTCGGGGCGGGCACCCAGCTCAAGAGGCTCAACATGGCGCTCGCGCGCGAGGGGCTCTCACTGCGGAACATGGGCGACATCATGGAGCAGACCGTCTCCGGCGCCATCAGCACGGGGACGCACGGCACCGGTCGCGAGTCGGGGTCGATCGCCGCCCAGATCAAGGGACTTGAGCTGGTCACCGCCGACGGCTCGGTGCTCACCTGCTCCGAGAAGGAGAACCCCGAGGTCTTCGCCGCGGCCAGGATCGGCCTGGGCGCGCTCGGTATCGTCACGGCGATCACGTTCGCGGTGGAGCCGGTCTTCCTGCTCACCGCGCGTGAGGAGCCGATGCCCTTCGACAAGGTGCTCGCCGACTTCGACGAGCTGTGGGCCGAGAACGAGCACTTCGAGTTCTACTGGTTCCCGCACACCGGCAGCACCAACACCAAGCGCAACAACCGCAGCGCGGGCCCGGAGAAGCCGGTGCCGCAGTTCCAGGGCTGGATCGAGGACGAGTTCCTCTCCAACGGCGTCTTCCAGGTCGCCCAGTGGGTCGGCCGCGCGGTGCCCGGCACGATCCCGGCCATCGCCCGGATCTCCAGCAAGGCGCTGTCCGCGCGGACGTACACCGACATCCCCTACAAGGTCTTCACATCACCGCGCCGGGTGCGGTTCGTGGAGATGGAGTACGCCGTCCCGCGCGCGGCCGCGGTCGAGGTGCTGCGTGAACTGCGGACCATGGTCGACCGTTCCGGGCTGAGGATCAGCTTCCCCGTCGAGGTGCGCACCGCGCCCGCCGACGACATCACGCTGTCCACGGCGTCGGGGCGCGACAGCGCGTACATCGCCGTCCACATGGTCAAGGGCACGCCGTACCAGGCGTACTTCACCGCCGCCGAGCGCATCTTCACCGCGCACGAGGGGCGGCCGCACTGGGGCAAGGTGCACACGCGCGACGCCGAGTACTTCTCCGGGGTCTATCCGCGCTTCGGCGAGTTCACCGAACTTCGGGATCGGCTTGATCCTGATCGGCGGTTCCAGAACGACTACTTGCGGCGGGTGCTGGGGTCGTAGTCGCCGACGGCTCGGACGCGCTCGGCGTGGGCGTCGGCGTCCCGCTGCTCTCCTTGGGGCCGGGCGTCGGCGTCGCGCCGGAACCGGGGGTGGCGCTGCTGGAGGGCGAGGTGTCGTCGGACGGGCTCGGCGAGGGCGTGGAAGTCGTCTCATCGGCGCCGGACTCGCCGGAGCCGGAAGAACCGGAAGAGCCGGAAGAGTCGCCGGACGACGTGCCCTGGCCGGTGACGGCGTCGGCGACCGTGGTGCCCTTGCCGCCGCTGAAGCTGTTGCCCGACGCCAGTTCACAGGCGGTGATGCCGGCCATGGTGACCCCGAAGACCAGGGCCGCGGCGACCAGGGGCCGCTTCCAGCTCCCGACCCGCGCGCGGTAGACGGTGCCCGCCGTGAACTCCCCCGGGCGTGGCGGCCGTTCCGGCTCCGGTGCCCCGGTGGGGCCTGTGACGTACCGGAGTTGTTCGCCGGTGCGTCGGAACAGGTGCTGGAAGACGGAGCCCCCGCAGGTGGCGACCACGCTGACGAGGCCGGCACCGAGGATCGTGCCGTACACCCCGAACCAGGAGGCGAGCTTGGCCGCCACCACGGCGGCGAGCGCGGCGCCCGCCACCTGCGGGACGTTCAGATCGATCCGCTTTTCCCTGACATCGGGCCTTTCACCCATCCCGGAACCTTGCCCGCCTTTCCCGTACTTGATCAACCAACTGCACGACAAAGGGACGTACGAACGAAAACGTTTAGTTCCGTTTCTGGTGATTCCGTGAAGTACGCCACGTTCAAGATCCGCAAATCCTTGCCAGGGACGGCCAAGTCCGGCCCCTTGCAGGAAGTTGGGCGGCGCGGCAATCCACGCACGTGGTCCAAATGGAGTACTGTTGCGAGCCCTGGGTCCGGTCTCCCGCCTGGGCGTCCGTGGCCTTCAAGGACCGCCTGGAGGGGGCTAGTTGCACAGGGTGACGGAGTTGGTCACTTAGCGTTGCGAATAGATAACCGTGCCATAACGGCGATCCAGGGCCCCGGCCCGACACGCCGGGCAACTCGGCAAGGTTGTGGCAGGCTGCACCCGGGCAGGCCACACTCGACTAGCGGAAGCAGCGACGCACGTGACGTCGGCAGGCACCACCCGGGAGGTCCCCATGCCCGAACTGCGTGTCGTGGCCGTCTCGAATGACGGCACACGGCTGGTGCTGAAGGCTGCGGACAGCACGGAGTACACGCTTCCGATTGACGAGCGTCTGCGCGCCGCCGTACGCGGCGACCGTCCCCGCCTCGGCCAGATCGAGATCGAGGTGGAGAGCCATCTCCGCCCCCGCGACATTCAGGCACGTATACG
Organism: Streptomyces sp. GKU 895; assembly: GCA_002027195.1. GTDB lineage: Bacteria > Actinomycetota > Actinomycetes > Streptomycetales > Streptomycetaceae > Streptomyces. Next base: position 31,942 of record MWJO01000029.1, read on the forward strand.
CGCCGGTGCGACGGCCGAAGAGGTCGCGCAGATGGCCGGCATCCCCGTCGACCGGGTGCGCCGCTTCGAGGGCCCCGTGCTCGCGGAGCGCGCCTTCATGGCCGAGCGGGCCCGCAAGACCCCCGTCCGCCGGCCCGGTGAGAACGCCGGACCACAGCTCGGCGAGGCCGTCCAGGAGCGACTGCTGCTGCGCGGCGCCGACAAGGACACCGTCCAGTGGGACTCCTGGCGCCGCGACGACGGCACCTGGGAGGTCCTGCTCGTCTATCTGGTCGCGGGCGAACCGCACTCGGCGAGCTGGACCTACGACCCGCCCCGCCGGCTCGTCCAGGCCGTCGACGACGAGGCGCGCTCGCTGATCGGTGAGTCCGACGACCTCTCGGCCTCGCCGGAGCCCAGCTTTCCCTTCGTACCGCGCATCGCCCGGCTGCCGCGCGACCGGCCGCTGGACCGTTCCCTCGACCGGGAACGCCTGGGGCTGCCCGGACCGGCGCCCGAGCCGGTCGAGGAGGAGAGCGCGGGCGAGCGCGATTCGCTGACCAGCCTCCTGGAGGCGGTGCCGAGCTTCCGGGGTGACCTGGTGGTCCCGGAGCGCCCGTCGGAGACCCCCGCCCCGGTGGAGGAGCCCGCCGACGAACCCGCGGCGGAGGAGCCTCCGGCGCCCGCGGCCTCGGCCGGTTCCGCCTACGCGGACGTCCTCATGCCCCCGCTCCGTGGGCGCGCACCGCGACCGCCTCGTCGGCGCCACCGACCGCCAGGCCGAGGCGGACGGCGTCCGCCCGGGCCGCCGGGCGGCGGTCCCGAGCTGGGACGAGATCGTGTTCGGTACGCGGCGGAAGAAGCAGGAGTAGCGCGTCGTACGACGTCCATGAGGGCCCGCGTCGGGTGACGCGGGCCCTCATGCGTACCGTACGGCGGCTACTGCGGGTCCGGGCCCACCGCGACCGGCCGCGACGGATCCGACGACCACTCCGACCAGGAGCCCACGTACAGCGCGGCCGGGATGCCCGCGACCGCCAGCGCCAGCACCTCGTGCGCCCCGGAGACGCCGGAGCCGCAGTACACGCCCACGGGGGTGTCGTCCGAGACGCCGAGGGCCTTGAAGCGGGCGTGCAGTTCCTCGGCGGGCAGGAAGCGGCCGTCCGCGGCGACGTTCTCGGTCGTGGGCGCGGACACGGCGCCCGGGATGTGTCCGCCGACCCGGTCGATGGGCTCCACCTCACCCCGGTACCGCTCCCCCGCGCGGGCGTCGAACAGGATCCCGGAACGGGCCAGAGCCGCGGCCCCGTCGGCGTCGAGGAGTTCCACCGTGCCCGGCCGCGGCACGAAGTCGCCCTCCGCCGGAGTCGGCTCGGCCGTCTCCAACGGGCCCTCCCAGGACGGCAACCCGCCGTCGAGGACCCGCACGTCCGGGTGACCCGTCCAGCGCAGCATCCACCACGCGCGGGCGGCCGCCCAGCCCTGTCCGCCGTCGTAAACGATCACCGGGGTTCCGGCCGAGACACCCGCCCGGCGCATCGCGGCGCCGAAGTCGGCGACCTCGGGAAGCGGATGCCGGCCGCGCGCGCCGGGGGCCGCGGCGAGCTCCCGGTCCAGGTCAACGAAGACCGCGCCCGGAACGTGCCCGGCCGCGTACGCGGCACGCCGTCGAAGGGCGGCTCGCCGGCCGCCTTGGCCACGCTCAGCTGCCAGCGGACGTCGAGGACCACCGGCGGGTTCGATCCGGTCAAGTCGCTCGCGAGTTCGGATGCGGAGATGATGGCGTTCATGGCCACCATCCTTGCGCACGGGGTGGCCGCATCCTCCATGTCCGGCTACTCTGCTCCGCCGGGCAGGCCCGATCACGAGGCGTACGGGATCGGGCACATGCTGTACAGCCGATCGACATCCGTCAGCAATCGCGCAGAAAAGGACGGGTCACCGCGCACCGGGCATTCTGCGGGAAGCAGCGGAGAGCAGCGGCGCGCCCGGAGCGCGCGGCACCACGGGTGGTGCGAGCATCGGCACGGGGTTCCGGAGCATGGTGGCGACACGGCTGCCGCAAGGGGTCGAGGAGAGAGCGACGATGACCGAGGCACGGGGGTCGGCCGGCCCGAACGGCACACCCTGCTGGGTGAGTCTGATGGTGCACGGGCTGACCACGACCCAGGAGTTCTACGGCGAGCTGTTCGGCTGGGAGTTCCAACCGGGCCCGCAGCAGCTGGGCCCGTACGTGCGCGCCCTGCTGGACGGTCGTGAAGTGGCGGGAATCGGCCAACTTCCTCCGGACCGTCATCTGCCCATCGCCTGGACGCCGTACCTGGCCTCGGACGACGTGGACCTGACGGCGGAGACGGTACGGCTGTGCGGTGGCACGGTGGGCGTGGGTCCGCTGGACGCGGGGGACGCCGGGCGGCTCGCGATCGGCTCCGACCCCTCGGGCGCGGTCTTCGGCGTGTGGCAGGCGGGCGTCCACCGCGGCACCGGCATCTCCGGCGTCCCCGGCACCCCGGCCTGGCACGAACTGCTCACCTTCGAGACGGCGAGCGTCGCCAAGTTCTACGAAACGGTCTTCGGCTACGACGAGGAGCCGATCGTCTCCGCCGACCTCGACCACGTCACCCTCCAGCTCGCCGGCCACCCGGTCGCCGGCATCCACGGCGTCGGCACCTCGCTCCCCCGCGACCGGGGCCCGCACTGGATGACGTACTTCCAGGTCTCCGACACGGACGCCACCCTGGCCCTCGTCACCGCCCTGGGCGGCCACATCCTCAACCACCCCCACGACACCCCACACGGCCGCGCGGCCACGGTGTCGGACCCGGAGGGGGCACGGTTCTCGGTGGTGCAGACGACACCCTGAGGGCGGACGATGGTGACATCAGCCGCTCCGCAGCACCTGGAGGAGCGATGCGTCGTCGTACCGCACCGTTGTTGACCTGCCTGCTGGCAGCCCCTGCGCTGGCGCTGGCACCTGTTGCCGATCCGCGGGTCGGGGACACCGTGAGTCTTACGGGCTTCCGTGACGGGGAGAAGCTTGACGTGACCGTCACCAAGGTCGTAGATCCGGCTCCGGCCGAGAACTCACTCTTCGGGCCGGGTGAGGGGAAGCATCTGGCGGCCGTCCAATTCCGCATGAAGAACACGGGGACAGTCACGTACACCGACGCACCGGCACTGGGTGCGGCGGTGGTCGATCAGAAGGACCAGCGCTTCGACGCCTCGCTGATCCAGACCACAACGGCCGGAGCCGAGCTCCCCGGCAGTGTCACTATCCGCCCCGGTGCCACAGCGGTCGGCTTCCTCACCTTCGAGGTCACGGACGGATCTCGCGTCGTGGCCGTGCAGTACAAGATGGACAGCGGCTTCGCCGACGACGTGGGCGAATGGGCCGTCCCTAAACCGAGTTGACCGGCAGTACGTCCGGTGACAGTGCCGCTGCTCTCGCCGTTGCCGATGTCATGCGGCGGCGGTGGTGGCGGCGGCACAGGACCTCGTAGCCGATGGCCTCCGACTGGTTGACGTCGCCCACCACCACCTGGGCGCCCTCCACGACCATCTCGCCCCCTATCGTGCGGGCGTTGTGCGTGGCGCGGGCGCCGCACCAGCAGAGGGCCTCCACCTGGAGGACCTCGACCCGGTCGGCCAGTTCGACGAGGCGCTGGGAGCCGGGGAAGAGCTTGGAGCGGAAGTCCGTGGTGATGCCGAAGGCGTAGACGTCCAGGCCCAGGTCGTCCACCACGCGGGCGAGTTGGTCGATCTGCTCCGGCGCCAGGAACTGGGCCTCGTCGGCGATGACGTAGTCCGCGCGGCCGCCCTGGGAGAGATGGTCGACGAGGTAGGCGTACAGGTCCTGGCCGTCCTCGACCTCGACCGCGTCCGTCACCAGGCCCAGGCGGGAGGAGAGTTTGCCCTCGCCCGCGCGGTCGTCGCGCGTGAAGATCATGCCCTGCAGGCCGCGCGCGGACCGGTTGTGCTCGATCTGGAGAGCCAGCGTCGACTTCCCGCAGTCCATCGTTCCGGAGAAGAACACCAGCTCGGGCATGGGGGGTTGAGCACCTTTCGGCAGGGGTGGGATCGGGAGGGCTTCAGGAGCGTACTTCGAGCAGCGGGACCAGCTGCTCGGCAGGGGTCATCGAACCGTGGTTGCCGACCATCGCCGACTCCTTCGGCTCCCGCTCGGACGCGATGATCAGGACGTCGTCCCGCGCGGCCGCGACCACGTCGCCGAGGCGGTCGTACACCCGCTCGTCGATGTGCGGGCCGAACCAGCCCGCCGCGATCGCCTCGTCCCGTGAGGCCACCCAGAACTGCTCGCCGAGCACCTCGCGCCAGCAGGTCAGGACGTCGTTCGCGGCACCGGGGACGGCGTACACATGGCGCGCGCGGCCCTCGCCGCCGAGCAGGGCGACCCCGGCCCGCAGCTCCCAGTCCTCGTCGAAGTCGATGCGGTGCTGCTCGTCGAAGGGGATGTCGACCATGCCGTGGTCGGCGGTGACGTAGAGAGCGCTGTTCGCAGGGAGTTGTTCCGCGAGGCGCTGGACCAGGCGGTCCACGTGCATGAGCTGGCCGCGCCAGGTGTCGGAGTCGACGCCGAAGCGGTGGCCGGCGCCGTCGAGTTCGGCGTAGTACGTGTAGACCAGCGCGCGGTCGGCGGCGGCCAGCTGCTCGGCGGCCAGGTCCATGCGGTCCTCGCCGGACAGCCGGCCGAGGAACGTGCCGCCGCTCAGCGCGACCTTGGTCAGCGGTGTGTTCTCGAAGGTCGGCGAGGACACCTGCGCGGCGTGCACCCCCGCGTCTTGGGCCAACTGGAAGACCGTCGGGTACGGCTGCCACGCGCGCGGCTGCGTCCACGGCTGCCAGCGCAGCTGGTTCATCAGCTCGCCGGTGTCCGGGTTGCGCACGGTGTAGCCGGGCAGGCCGTGGGCGCCCGGCGGGAGCCCGGTGCCGACCGAGGCCAGGGACGTCGCGGTGGTCGCCGGGTAGCCGGCGGTCAGCGGGCGGCCGGTGCCGCCGCGGGAGCTGCCGAGGAGCGAGGCCATGAAGGGCGCCTCCTCGGGGTGCGCCCGCAGCTGCTCCCAGCCGAGGCCGTCCACCAGGAACACGCAGTTCCGGTCGGCGGGGGCCAGCTCGGTGATCGTCGCGGTCGTGCCCGGCACGCCCATGCCCGCGGCCAGCGTGGGCAGGAGGTCGGCGAGGGAGCCGCTGCCGTACTGGGGAAGGGGTGCGGAGTCCACGGCGAGTGGTTCCGGGTGGGAGTCCCAGGCGGTGGGCTGCGCCATCAGCGGGTGATGTCCGCGGTCGCCTCGGAAAGGGCCTGCGCGAAGGCGAGGGCCTGGCGCACCGTCTCCGGGCCGTCCCCGGCCTCGCTGACGCGCAGACTCAGGTCGTCGGCCGTCGAGTTGCCGGTGTAGCCGTGGTCCGCCTCGCAGTTGGGGTCGCCGCAGGCTGCGGGCTCCAGGTCGATGCGGGAGACGGCGCCCCAGCCGATGGTCAGGACGACCTCGCGGGGCAGGGTGCCCGGCTGGTACTGCTCAGGGTTGGCGACGACGCGGCTGAGCACGACCGACGAGATCCGGCCGAGCTTGACCGACTCGGTGGAGGTGGTGGCGTACGGCGTCGGGGACGTGTTGTCGGCAGCCTGCTCGTCGGTGTGGCTGACGATGAAGCGGTGCTCGGTGAGGACGAGGACGGTCACGTGCCGCCGGACCTCGTTCTGGTCGAACGTCGTCTCCTGGTGGACCAGGTACGACCGGATGGGCTCGCCGCCCACGGCGGCCTCCACCGCCTCGGCCACGAGGGCCGGGTAGTAGCCGCTGCGCTCGATCGCCGCGCGCAGCCCCTGGGTCGTCGTACTGGTCTTGGCCATGACGTCCATCCTACGGGGGTGCACTGACTGCGAGGCACCGCTCAGGAAGGTCTCAGTACGCCGGGAGCGTCCGCGGGCCCAGGTCGTCGCGGGCGGGAGGGGGCGCCAGCCGGACGGACGCGCCGAGGACGCTCAGGCCGTGCGGGGCGACGACGACCGGCTCCAGGGTGACCGCGACGACCTCGGGGTGGTCGTCGACGAGACGGGAGACCCTGAGCAGCAGTTCTTCGAGGGCGGCGGTGTCCACGGGCGCGGAGCCACGCCAGCCGAACAGGAGCGGTGCCGTCCGGATGGACCGCACCAGGGTGGCCGCCTCCCGGTCGGTGACCGGGATCAGCCGGTGCGCGGTGTCGCCGAGCAGCTGGGAGGCGGCGCCGGCCAGCCCGAAGGAGAGCACCGCTCCGGCCGCCGGGTCGATGACGGCCCGGATGACGGTGTCCACGCCGCGCGGGGCCATCCCCTGCACGACCGGACGCAGCTCGTCCGGCGAGCCGAACAGCTCGGTCAACTCGGCGTACGCGCGGCGCAGTTGATCCTCGTCGGCGAGGTCGAGCCGGACGCCGCCGAGGTCGGCGCGGTGGCGCAGGTGCGGGGCGGTGGCCTTGAGCGCGACGGGGTAGCCGAGGGTGCGCGCGGCGGCGGCCGCGTCGTCGGGGATGGGTGCGGGGAGGGCGCGGTGGACGGGGATGCCGTACTTGCCGAGCAGGTCGCAGGTGGCGTCGGCGCCGAGCGTGAGGCCCTGCCCACGCGTGAGGAGGCCGTCGATGAGCTGGGCGGCGCCCTTCTCGTCGATGTTCTCGAACTCGGGCACCTTGCCGGGTGCGGCGGCCTCGCGCTGCCACTGGGCGTACTTCACCGCTTCGCCGAGGGCGCGGACCGCGCGTTCGGCGGCGGGGTAGGCGGGGATGAGGCGGGGGCCGGCGTCGGAGGTCTCCTCCGGGGCCTTGGCGGCGAGGCGGTCCAGGGCACGGAAGGGGTGGGTGGCGCTCGGTGTCGCGGCCTGCGGTGCCGTGCTGGTGGCGGCCGACAGGGCCTCGGCCAGTCCGCCCAGCTCGACGTGGACGACGAGGACGGGCTTGCCGGGGACCCGCTCGGCCGCCGACCGCAGCGCCTCGGCGAGGGCCGCGTCGCCGGCGGCGCCCTCCCCCACGGACGGGATCGCGGTGACGACGACGGCGTCGCAGGTGTCGTCCGCCAACGCGCGCGCGAGCGCGGCGTGGAAGTCCTGCGCCGAGGCGGCCGTCGTCAGGTCGAGCGGGGGCAGCGGCCTGAGCCCCTCGGACAGGCAGGCGTCGTAGGTGAGCAGGCCGAGCGACTCGGAGTTGCCGAGGATCGCCACGCGCGGGCCGCGCGGCAGGGGCTGGCGGGCGAGCAGCAGGCCGGTGTCGACCAGTTCGGTGATGGTGTTCACGCGGATCACGCCGGCCTGTCTCAGCAGCGCGGACACGGTCGTGCGCGGCAGCCGGGTGGCCCGTACGGCATGCCCTTGGGGGGCGGAGCCGGCGCCCTGGACGACGACGAGGGGCTTCGCGGCAGCGGTACGGCGGGCGAGGCGGGTGAACTTGCGGGGGTTGCCGATGGACTCCAGGTACATGAGGACGACGTCGGTGTCCGGGTCGTCGTACCAGTACTGGAGGACGTCGTTGCCGGAGACGTCCGCGCGGTTTCCGGAGGAGACGAACGTGGACACTCCGGTGACCCCCGTGACGCCGCCCCCGCGCCGGTGCAGGCGGGAGAGCAGGGCGATGCCGATGGCGCCGGACTGGGCGAAGAGGCCGATGCGGCCGGGGCGGGGCGTCTCGTTGGCCAGGGAGGCGTTGAGCCGGACGTCCGGGTTGGTGTTGATGACACCGAAGGCGTTGGGGCCGATGATCCGCATGCCGTACGCGCGCGCGTGCCGGACGAGTTCGCGCTGGCGCTCGCGTCCTTCGGGGCCGCTCTCGGCGTACCCGGCGGAGATCACGACGAGGCCCTGCACGCCGTGTTCGCCGCACTCGGCGACGACCTCGGGGACGTGCTCGGCGGGCACGGCGACGACCGCGAGGTCGACGGGTCCCTCGATGTCGCGCACCGAGCGGTGCGCCGGGACGCCGTCGATCTCCTTGTCGGCGAAGGCCTTGTTCACGGCGTACAGGCGGCCGGTGAAACCGGCCTCCCGGATGTTGTCGAGGATGCTGCGGCCGACCCCGCCCGGGGTGCGGCGACGCCGACGACGGCGACCGAGCCGGGCTTCAGGAGCCGCTCCACGGACCGCCCCTCCGCGCGCTGTTCGCGCGCGTACTGCACGGCCATCGAGCGGTCGGTGGGCTCCAGGTCGAACTCCAGGCGTACGACGCCGTCCTCGAAGCTGCGCTTCTGGGTGTACCCGGCGTCCGTGAACACCTTGATCATCTTGTTGTTGGCGGGCAGCACCTCGGCGGCGAAGCGGCGGATGCCGCGCTCGCGGGCGACGGCACCGATGTGTTCGAGGAGGGCGGAGGCGACGCCGCGGCCCTGGTGGGCGTCCTGGACGAGGAAGGCGACCTCGGCCTCGTCGGACGGGGCGGACGCGGGCATTCCGTCGGCGCCGATGCGGTCGTAGCGTACGGTGGCGATGAACTCGCCGCCGACTGTGGCGGCGAGACCCACCCGGTCCACAAAGTCGTGGTGCGTGAAGCGGTGGACGTCCTTGGCGGACAGACGAGGGTAGGGCGCGAAGAAGCGGTAGTACTTCGACTCGTCCGAGACCTGCTCGTAGAAGCTGACCAGGCGATCGGCGTCATCAACGGTGATGGGGCGGATGCGCGCGGTGCCGCCGTCGCGCAGCACCACGTCGGCCTCCCAGTGGGCGGGGTACTCGTGCCGGTCCGACGAGGTCTGCATGGGCCCCAGAGTACGGCTCGCGTACGACAACGGCGCGAGGCAGTCTGTGGAGAGCGCAACAGGATCGCAGAAGGACGGAAGCCGGACCGAGGCCGCGGTCCGGCGACTCACCCCGGACGGGACGTACGACCCGATCCGGAGACACTTCACGTGTGGGAAACTGGTCTAGACAACCCTGAACACCGAAGGGCAGCATCACATGGCTGAGCGCCGCGTCAACGTCGGCTGGGCCGAGGGCCTCCACGCCCGCCCCGCTTCCATCTTCGTCCGGGCCGCCACGGCCTCCGGTATCCCCGTGACGATCGCCAAGGCCGACGGCAACCCCGTCAACGCGGCCTCCATGCTGGCGGTCCTGGGCCTCGGCGCCCAGGGCGGCGAGGAGATCGTCCTCGCGTCGGACGCCGAGGGCGCGGACGCCGCCCTCGACCGTCTGGCGAAGCTGGTCTCCGAGGGGCTCGAGGAGCTCCCCGAGACCGTCTGATTAATCGGCGCCGACTGAATCACGGCACCACTGAAGGGCTCGTCCGAGTTTATCGGGCGGGCCCTTTCAAATTCCCTCTCGCGGGCAGCAGAAATACTTCCCCGCGAATTACTGCTTCTTTGTATACGGCCCTCGTGTTAATGCCGCAGGCTCGGCATGTTTACGGGATGTTGCGAGTTCCTCACACGCTCTTGCCGATCCCCCGCGGCGCGGAATCGAAGGCGGTGCGCCGCGGTCGAGCGCTCGGTGTGCAGCGCGGTGACCGCACGCGCGCGTTCGGCGTCCCCGCGCGCCACGGCGTCGACGATCGCGCCGTGCTCCGCCCAGGACTCCACGGGGTTGGCGGGCGCCTCCACGGAGTACATCCAGGAGATCTTGTGGCGCAGCTGGGTCAGCATCGAGGTCAGCGCGGGGCTGCCGGAGGCCTGGGCGAGCGTCTCGTGGAACCAGCCGCCCAGGGAGCGCAGATCCTCGCTGTTGCCCCGCCTGGCCCGCTCCTGACCCAGCCTGACCAGGCCACGCAGGACCTTCAGGTGGGCCTCGGTGCGCCGCTGGGCGGCCCGGGAGGCGCCGAGCGGCTCCAGGAGCATCCGCATCTCCAGCAGGTCGGCGGCCTCCTGCTCGGTCGGTTCGGCGACGCACGCGCCCGCGTGCCGCCGCGTCACCACGAAGCCCTCGGCCTCCAGGGTGCGCAGGGCCTCCCGGACGGGGACACGGGAGACGCCGTAGCGGCGGGCGAGGAGTTCCTCGGTGAGGCGGCTCCGCGCTCGTGGACACCGGAGACGATGTCGTCCCTGATCGCGGTGCATACCGAGTGCGCCGGAATACGCATGACCGACCTCCGCTTTAATCCCCGTGAAACGTCGACGATTGACGTGTGTTCAGTGACTCTATTGCAAGGAACGGGAATTTCCGATGGCGGACCGGAATCCATGGATATTTTTTGGACAGCAAGGTGCCGAAAACGGTGAAACCCCGGCTCGGTGAGCCGGGGTTCCGGGAGATCTTGCGGTCCGTCGGCGGAGGGCGGACGGTCACGCCGCGCCTCTGACGGTCACGCCGCGCCTCAGACGTTCACACCGTGCGAGCGCAGGTAGGCGACGGGGTCGATGTCCGAGCCGTACTCGGGGGTCGTCCGGGCCTCGAAGTGGAGGTGCGGGCCGGTGACGTTGCCGGTCGCGCCGGACAGGCCGATCTGCTGGCCCGGGGTGACCGTCTGGCCGACCGAGACACCGATGGACGACAGGTGACCGTACTGGGTGTACGTGCCGTCGTTCATCTTGATCACGATGTTGTTGCCGTAAGACCCGCCCCAGCCGGCCTCGACGACGGTGCCGGAGCCGACCGCGTGGACGGGGGTGCCGCTGGCGGCGTGGAAGTCGACGCCGGTGTGGCTGCCGGAGGACCAGACGGCGCCGCCGGCCTTGTAGCCGGTGGAGATGTACGAGCCCGAGATCGGGGCGACATAGGAGTTGAGGCGCTTGCGCTCGGCGGCGGCGCGGGCGGCGCGCTCCTTGGCCTCGCGCTCCTTCTTGGCCTTGGCAGCGGCCTTCTTGCGGGCCAGCTCCTCGGCCTTCTTCTGGGCGGCCTCTTCGGCGGCCTGCTCCTGGGCGGCGGCCTGGGCGTCGATCTGGTCGGCGACCGAGTCGCCGATGGTGATGACCGGGACGATGCCGGTCTGCTCGACCGCGGGCTCCGCGGCGAGGGCCGGGGCGGCGAGGGTGCCGATGACGCCGGTGGTGGTGAGGGCCGCGACTCCCGCCACGCGGGCGGTGCTGCGCTTCATCCGGCTCGGGGCACGATGCTTCCCGGTGGGGCGCGTGAACGCCATGTGGAGGCTGATCCTTTCCTTCCCTCTCGCCTACCGGGTTAGCTGACGGGTTCGGAGCAGGAAGGTCTCCTACGACCCCCTCGCTGACGCGCGGGCGTCCGATTCACCCCAGGGACTGCGTGGGTCCCCGGCTCCCCTGGCTCGCGCCGTACGGGGACTCGGCGATGACTGTCCGGTGCCGCGGGTGCGGCGCACTGCCTGACGGACAGCCGGGATGACGCTAAGGGGGGTCACTTTCAATCCCCAAACGGATCAGGCAGTTTGTAGCACATCCCACAGGGCAAACAGGCAACCAGCCTTCAATTCATTCCTATTCGGACATTAAGGGGCCCTGGTGACGCTTCCGTCACCAGGGCCCCTTCACGCGCGCGTGCCGCTGCCGTGCTTCTACTCGGCTGTCACCACGCTGACTTCGCCGATTCCGAGGGCCTCCACGGGCTCCTTGATGGCGGCCGCGTCGCCGACCAGGATCGTCACCAGACGGTCCACCGGGAAGGCGTTGACGGCCGCCGCGGTGGCCTCGACGGTGCCGGTCGCGGCGAGCTGCCGGTACAGCGTGGCCTGGTAGTCGTCGGGCAGGTACTGCTCGACCTGGTCGGCCAGCGTGCTCGCCACGGCCGCCGCCGTCTCGTACTTGAGCGGGGCGACGCCGACGAGGTTCTGCACGGCGACGTCACGCTCGGCGTCGGTGAGCCCCTCCGCCGCGAGGGTGCGCAGCACCGTCCACAGGTCGTCCAGCGCGGGACCGGTGTTCGGGGTGTCCACGGAGCCGCTGATGGCGAGCATCGCGGCACCGGTGCCGTCCGGCGCGGACCGGAGGACCTGCCCGAACGCCCGTACGCCGTAGGTGTAGCCCTTCTCCTCGCGCAGGACGCGGTCCAGGCGGGAGGTGAGGGTGCCGCCGAGGCAGTACGTGCCGAGCACCTGCGCGGGCCACACGCGGTCGTGCCGGTCGGCGCCGATACGGCCGATCAGCAGCTGCGTCTGGACGGCGCCGGGACGGTCCACGATGACGACGCGGCCGGTGTCGTCGGCGGTGATGGCGGGCACCGGGCGCGGCTCGGCCGCGGAGCCGGTCCAGGAGCCGAGGGTGTCACCGAGCAGCCCGTCCAGGTCGACGTCGGTGAGGTCGCCGACGACCACGACGGTGCCGGTGGCCGGGCGGACGTGCTTCTCGTAGAAGGCGCGTACGGCCGCCGAGTCGATGTTCCGGACGGTCTCCTCGGTGCCCTGGCGGGGGCGCGACATGCGCAGGTCGGCCGGGAACAGCGTCCGGGAGAGCTCCTTGGCGGCCCGGCGCGAGGGGTTGGCCAGCTCGTGCGGGATCTCGTCGAGGCGGTTGGTGACGAGACGCTCGACCTCGTCGTCCGCGAACGCGGGCGCCCTGAGGGCGTCGGCGAGCAGCCCGAGCGCCTTCGGCAGCCGGGAGACGGGGACTTCGAGGCTCAGGCGGACGCCGGGGTGGTCGGCGTGCGCGTCGAGGGTGGCGCCGCAGCGCTCCAGCTCGGCGGCGAACTCCTCGGCGGAGTGCTTGTCGGTGCCCTCGGAGAAGGCGCGCGCCATGATCGTGGCGACGCCGTCCAGGCCCGCCGGTTCGGCGTCCAGGGGGGCGTCCAGGAGGACCTCGACGGCGACGACCTGCTGGCCGGGGCGGTGGCAGCGCAGCACGGTGAGGCCGTTGTGCAGCGTCCCGCGCGTGGGCGCCGGGAACGCCCAGGGCTTGGCCTCGCCCGCCTGGGGCTGGGGGTGGAATTCCATCGTGGCGAGCTCGGTCACTTGGCCGCCTCCTCGTTCTTGTCGCCGGCTTCGACGGTGGCTTCGGCCTCGGGGTCCTCGGGCGGGTCCGCGTCCTCCGCGGACTCTCCCGCGACGGGTTCGTAGACGAGCACCGCGCGGTTGTCGGGGCGCAGACGGGCCTTGGCGACCGCCTGGACCTCCTCGGCGGTCACCTCCAGGACGCGGTCGACGGCGGTGAGGGCGAGCTGCGGGTCGCCGAACAGGACGGCGTAGCGGCACAGTTCGTCGGCGCGGCCCGCGACGGTGCCGAGCCGGTCCAGCCACTCGCGCTCCAACTGGGCCTGGGCGCGCTCCATTTCCTCGGCCGTGGGGCCCTCCGCGGCGAACCGGGCGAGCTCCTCGTCGATCGCGGCCTCGATGACCGGCACCTCGACGTCACCGGACGTCTTCACGTCCAGCCAGCCCAACGAGGGCGCTCCGGCCAGCCGCAACAGCCCGAAGCCGGCCGCGACGGCCGTACGGTCGCGGCGCACGAGCCGGTTGTAGAGGCGGGAGGACTCGCCGCCGCCGAGGACGGTCAGCGCCAGGTCGGCGGCGTCGGCCTCGCGCGTGCCGTCGTGCGGCAGCCGGTAGGCGGCCATCAACGCGCGCGCGGGGACCTCTTCCTCGACGACCTCGCGCAGCTGCTCGCCGATGATCTCGGGCAGCGAGCCGTCGCGCGGGGCGGGCTTGCCGTCGTGGGAGGCGATGGAGCCGAAGTACTTCTCCACCCAGGCGAGCGTCTGCTCGGGGTCGATGTCACCGACGACCGACAGCACCGCGTTGTTGGGCGCGTAGTACGTCCGGAAGAACGCGCGCGCGTCCTCCAGGGTGGCCGCGTCCAGGTCGGCCATCGAGCCGATCGGCGTGTGGTGGTAGGGGTGGCCCTCCGGGTAGGCGAGGGCGGTGAGCTTCTCGAACGCCGTGCCGTAGGGGACGTTGTCGTAGCGCTGGCGGCGCTCGTTCTTCACCACATCGCGCTGGTTCTCCATCGACTCGTCGTCGAGGGCGGCCAGCAGGGAGCCCATGCGGTCGGCCTCCAGCCAGAGGGCGAGCTCCAGCTGGTGGGCGGGCATGGTCTCGAAGTAGTTGGTGCGCTCGAAGCTGGTGGTGCCGTTGAGCGAGCCGCCCGCGCCCTGCACCAGCTCGAAGTGGCCGTTGCCCTTGACCTGGCCCGAACCCTGGAACATCAGGTGCTCGAAGAGGTGAGCGAGACCGGTGCGCCCCTTGACCTCGTGGCGCGAGCCGACGTCGTACCAGAGGCACACCGCCGCGACCGGGGTCAGGTGGTCCTCGGAGAGCACCACGCGCAGCCCATTGGCCAGGCGGTGCTCCGTTGCTGTCAGGCCCCCGGTGCCTGCCTGGTCTGTGGCCGTGTGACCCATGGGCATGTACGTCCCTTCGATCGCGGTGCGGTTGCCGTAACCGCGTTTTCCTGCCGGTCCTGCCACTGTATGCAAGCGTGTGGGGCACCGGTGGAGTTCCCGGTGGTCGTACGCCGACAGCGAGATCCCGTAGCCTGCGGTCGGGCCGCCGTGCGGCGCGGGTGAACCACCGGCGGGAGAGCTGACGTCGGGTCGTCGTCCGCGTTGTCAGTGCCGGGGTCCACAATGGTCCGCGTCAGATCCCGTTCACGCTTGAGCAAGAGTGAGCCGAAGGGACGCGAGCGACCCGTAGGCGAGCGACCAGAAAAGAGGAGCCGGCAGCGATGGCCCGCCGCAGCACGAAGACCCCGCCGCCCGACGACTCGTACGAGGAGAAGATCCTCGACATCGACGTCGTCGACGAGATGCAGGGCTCCTTCCTCGAGTACGCGTACTCGGTCATCTACTCCCGAGCCCTCCCGGACGCGCGCGACGGCCTCAAGCCGGTGCACCGGCGCATCGTCTACCAGATGAACGAGATGGGGCTGCGCCCCGACCGCGGCTATGTGAAGTGCGCCCGCGTCGTCGGCGAGGTCATGGGTAAGTTGCACCCGCACGGCGACTCGTCGATCTACGACGCCCTGGTGCGCATGGCCCAGCCCTTCTCGATGCGCGTCCCCCTGGTCGACGGCCACGGCAACTTCGGCTCGCTGGGCAACGACGACCCGCCGGCCGCCATGCGGTACACCGAGTGCCGGCAGGCGCAGGCGACGAGCCTGATGACCGAGTCGATCGACGAGGACACGGTCGACTTCGCGCCGAACTACGACGGCCAGGAGCAGGAGCCGGTGGCCCTGCCCGCCGCGTTCCCGAACCTGCTGGTCAACGGCTCGTCGGGCATCGCGGTCGGTATGGCCACGAACATGCCGCCGCACAACCTCTCCGAGGTCATCGCGGCCGCCCGTCACCTGATCCGCTATCCGAACGCGGATCTGGACACCCTGATGAAGCACGTCCCCGGCCCCGACCTGCCCACGGGCGGCCGGATCGTCGGCCTCTCCGGCATCCGGGACGCCTACGAGACGGGCCGCGGCACCTTCAAGATCCGTGCGACGGTCTCCGTGGAGACGGTGACGGCCCGCCGCAAGGGTCTGGTCATCACCGAGCTGCCCTTCACGGTCGGCCCGGAGAAGGTCATCGCCAAGATCAAGGACCTGGTCGGCTCGAAGAAGATCCAGGGCATCGCCGACGTCAAGGACCTCACCGACCGCGCGCACGGCCTGCGTCTGGTCATCGAGATCAAGAACGGCTTCGTGCCGGAGGCGGTCCTGGAGCAGCTCTACAAGCTGACGCCGATGGAGGAGTCCTTCGGCATCAACAACGTCGCGCTGGTCGACGGGCAGCCGCTGACGCTGGGCCTGAAGGAGCTCCTGGAGGTCTACCTCGACCACCGCTTCGAGGTCGTCCGCCGCCGCAGCGAGTTCCGCCGCACCAAGCGCCGCGACCGTCTGCACCTGGTCGAAGGCCTGCTGACGGCGCTGCTCGACATCGACGAGGTCATCCGCCTCATCCGGCAGAGCGAGAACTCCGCGCAGGCCAAGGAGCGCCTGATGGAGCGCTTCTCCCTGTCGGAGATCCAGACGCAGTACATCCTGGACACGCCGCTGCGCCGTCTGACCAAGTTCGACCGCATCGAGCTGGAGTCCGAGAAGGACCGGCTCAACACGGAGATCGAGGAGCTGACCGCGATCCTCGACTCGGACGCGGAGCTGCGCAAGCTGGTCTCCGCCGAACTGGCCGCGGTGGCCAAGAAGTTCGGCACCGACCGGCGTACGGTCCTGCTGGAGTCGGCGGGCGCCCCCGCGGCCGCGGTGCCGCTGCAGGTGGCGGACGACCCGTGCCGGGTGCTGCTGTCCTCGACGGGTCTGCTGGCGCGGACGGCCAACGGCGAGCCCTTCCCGGCGGACGCCGACGGCAAGCGCGTCAAGCACGACGTGATCGTCTCGGCGGTCCCGGCGACCGCGCGCGGCGAGATCGGCGCGGTGACGTCGCAGGGCCGCCTGCTGCGGATCAACGTCGTGGACCTGCCGCAGCTGCCCGAGACGGCCTCCGCCCCGAACCTCTCGGGCGGCGCTCCCCTGTCGGAGTTCGTGTCCCTGACCGACGGCGAGACGGTGGTCTGCCTGATCACCCTCGACGAGTCGTCCCCGGGCCTGGCGCTCGGCACGGAACAGGGCGTCGTGAAGCGTGTCGTCCCCGACTACCCCTCGAACAAGGAGGAGTTGGAGGTCATCACGCTCAAAGACGGCGACCGGATCGTCGGCGCGGTGGAACTGCGGACGGGCGACGAGGACCTGGTCTTCATCACGGACGACGCGCAGCTGCTCCGCTACCAGGCCGCGCAGGTCCGCCCGCAGGGCCGTCCGGCCGGCGGCATGGCGGGCATCAAGCTCGCGGACGGCGCGAAGGTCATCTCCTTCACGGCGGTGGACCCGGCGGCGGACGCGGTGGTGTTCACCATCGCGGGCTCGCGCGGCACGCTGGACGACTCGGTCCAGACGACGGCCAAGCTGACTCCGTTCGACCAGTACCCGCGCAAGGGCCGCGCGACCGGCGGCGTCCGCTGCCAGCGTTTCCTGAAGGGCGAGGACTGCCTGTCCTTCGCCTGGGCGGGCGCCGTCCCCGCGAAGGCGGCCCAGAAGAACGGCACGCCGGCCGACCTCCCGGAGATCGACCCGCGCCGTGACGGTTCGGGTGTGTCGCTGGGGAAGCCGGTGTCGGTGGTGGCGGGACCGGTCTAGGCCTCGTCCGGAGCCTCGCTCAGGCCTCTTCTTCAAACAGCTCGGGGGTTTCGGCGGTTTCCTCCTCCGAGCCCTGTACATAGCGCAGGACGCCCCACATGCCGTGCTCGTCGGCGGTGTGCGGGGCGTCGCTCTTGCACGCCTCCAGTTCCTTGCCGAGGGCGGGAGCGTCGATGCCGGAGCCGATGAGGACGAGCTGGGTGAGCCGGTCGTCGGAGGCGGGCCAGGGCTCGGGATAGAAGCGCAGGAACCGACCGACGGCGTGCACGGCATACCGGTTGCGCACGTCGTACGCCCCGAAGTCGACGTACCCCTTGATCCGGTACAGCCCCTCGGGCCGGCTGTCGAGGAACTGCATCAACCGACGCGGGTCGAGGGGAACTCCGGAGGCGAAGGAGAGGCTGTCGTAGCCGGTGTGCAGGTGGCCGGAGTGGCCCTCCGCGTCATGTCCGTGATGAAGGTCGTCGAAGGACAACTGCCCGATGCGCTCCTCGCCGGGCTTGCAGTCGAAGAGGAACTCGGGGTCGATACGGCCGTAGGTGGCGGGTACGACGACGGCGGTGCGGTCGGCGATGCCGTGGACCAGCTCGATGACCCGATCGCCGTCATCGGCGCGGTCGAGCTTGTTGACGACGACGAGGTCGGCGAGGGCGAGATGCCGGTCAAGCTCCGGGTGCTTCACACGGGTGTCGTCGAACTCGGCGGCGTCGACGACCTCGACGAGTCCGCCGTAGACGATGCCGGGATGCTCGCTGGCGAGCAGCATGCGCACCAGTTCCTGCGGCTCGGCGAGCCCGCTGGCCTCGATGACGATGACGTCGATGCCGGTGTCGGGCCGGGCGAGGCGTTCGAGGTAGCTGTCGAGCTCGCTCGCGTCGACGGCACAGCACAGGCAGCCGTTGCCGAGAGAGACGGTCGAGTCGCCGAGAGCGCCCGCGACGGCCATGGCATCGATCTCGATGGCACCGAAGTCGTTGACGATGGCGCCGATGCGGCTGCCTCCGCTGCGATGGAGGAGGTGGTTGAGGAGGGTGGTCTTGCCGGAACCCAGGAATCCGGCGAGGACGACGACCGGGATCTGACGCTGACCGGGGTTCGGCTGACGCAACGTGCGACCTCCTTCGCGCTGGTACGCGCGCCGGATCGCGGTTCCGGCGCATGTACGAGGTTTGAATGCCGGACCAGGATACGAGCGGGAAGAATCACCGCGAAGTGAACGATTGTTAGCAGCACTTGCGGGGCAGACGTTGGGCATGGCGCCGGTTCGTGCGACCCTCGCTTCCTTCCGTGCGCCTCCTCTCCGCCTCCCCCGCCGATCAGAGCCGCTCGGCACCCTGGGAGACGGCAAGCGCCGCCCACCGCTCGCCGGTCCCCAACAGTCGACCCGCACCCCGACGACCGGCGGACGGCCGCCTGATTCGGGGGTTGACATGGCCACACGGAAATATGGGATACGCGGGCTGGTGGTGGCTGGACTCGGTGCGGCCGCCGGTGTCCTCGTGACGACGGCGGCACAGCACAACACCATCCAGGGGTTACGCATCCGCCTCGAGCACTTGGAACAGGCAACGCAGTCGCGGCGCCAGACCAACTTCGCTCATCAGCAACGTCTTCACTGGGAGTTGCTGAGCAAGGCCATGGACGACCCTGATCTCGCCGAGGTCCTGGACGCCTACAACGGCACCGTCCCGCCCAGGAAGCAGCGGCAGTTCCTCTTCGCCAACGCCCTCTACACCAATGCGCTCTGCTACTACCGGATGGGCAACCTGACCCGCGAGGAGTTCTTCGGACATGCGCGGAGCATGCTCCAGATCCCCGTCTTCCGTGAGTACTGGTACGCGACGCGACCGCACAGGGCTACGCTGATCGACTCGTCCGACGAGGCCAAGATCGGGCGCATGGTCGATGACCTTCTGGTGCAGTTGGAGGAAGCAGACGCGGACGAGTGGTGGGTCGTCGGGTACCCGCCGAGCGAATAGGACTTCTCCCCGGCGCAAAACCCGGCCCGGGCGCCGCCCTCCCAAGCACTTCACACGGTTGGGCGGTAACAAAGCTGTAAACGGTGACGTTTGCCCAGGTGCCAACAAGGTTGACTACTGCGCATCTCTCGGAACGGGCCTACCCCCGCCGTACCACCGTCCACGCTGCTGGTTGTCGAGGCTGTGACCCCACCCGGGCCGCATCACAACGCACAGCATTCAATGCGCACCTGACTCGACACCAGAAGGAACACCAGAACAGTGAGCCGGATCATCCGTCGGATCGGTACCCCGCCCATCGCCAGGGGGAGCACCACCGGTGCCAATTGCCCCGACATCTTCGAACTCTCCGACGGACGTTTCGCGGTCATCGGCACGGACATCACGGACGAACTCGACGCAGAGCTTCCTGCTGACGCCTCCAGAGCCGACTACGAACGCATCGTCGTAGTCACTCGCGAGACCCTCATCCACGCCAAGGCTGACATTCCTGACGCATAGTCGCCGGAGGCGGTCCCCTCCCCGGGCGCACTCACTTACTCCGTCAGTCTGTGTCGTCTGCCCTCGCCAGTCACAGTGCCCTGCGGCCCCCTCCGCAGGGCACTTCGGGGCAACAGCATGTCAGGACAGTGCTGCCCCGACATCTTCGAGCTCAGTGACGGCAGCTTCGCCGTCGTCGGCAGAGAGGCCACGGCGGAACTCGACTCCGAACTGCCGCCGGACGCCTCGCGGGCGGACTACGAACGCATCGTCGTCATCACCCGCGAGACCCTGATCGCGGCCAAGAAGGACATCCCCGACGCGTGACCTCGCGCTCAGGCCGACACCGGGCTCGGCATCGTGCGGTGCCGAGCCCCGCACAGACGCACGCGACCGTCACACCGCCGCCGGCACCGCCACCGGCGCCCCCGGCCCCACATACCGCGCCACCGGCCGAATGATCTTCGAGTCCTCCGCCTGTTCCAGGATGTTGGCGCTCCACCCCACCACCCGCCCCGCCGCGAACGTCGGCGTGAACATCTCGCGCGGTAACCCGCACAGCTCCATGACCACGCCCGCGTAGAACTCGACGTTGGTGTGGAGTTCGCGGCCGGGTTTCAGCTCGGCCAGGATCGCCTCGACTTGACGTTCGACCTCGACGGCGAAGGCGACGCGGGGGCCGCCGAAGCCTTCCGCGATCTCACGGAGCATGCGCGAGCGCGGATCTTCGGTGCGGTAGATGGCGTGACCGAAGCCCATGATGCGTTCACCGGCGAGGACCCGTTCGCGGATCCAGGGGTCGATGCCGTCGGGTGTGCCGATCGCGTCAAGGGTGTCCAGCGCCCGGCTGGGAGCACCGCCGTGCAGAGGCCCTGACAGAGCTCCCACGGCGCCGACGAGACAAGCGGCGACGTCCGCCCCCGTCGAGGTGATGACACGAGCCGTGAAGGTTGATGCATTGAAACCGTGATCAATGGTTGAGATCAAGTATTGCTCGATCGCCCTCGCCTGCCGCAGCTCCGGCTCGGACCCCGTCAACATGTACAGGTAATTGGCCGCGTAGGACAGATCCTCGCGCGGCTCGACCGGCTCAAGACCCCGCCCCAACCGGTGCAGGGCTGTGAGCAGCGTCGGCACGGCCGCCGTCGCCGCGATCGCGTCCCGGCGGCGCCGGTCCGCGTCGATGTCGTACACCGGCCGGAAGCCCTGCGCCGCCCCCAGCAGCGACAGCCCCGTACGCATCCCGGCCAGCGGCCCGGACGCCGCGCTCGCCATGGCGATGGCGGGGAGTGCCGCACGGACGCCCTCCGGCAGCCGGCGCAGCGCCGCGGTCTCGGCGGTGAAGGCCGCGCTCCGCGCGGTGTCCGGCAGTTCGCCGTGGACCAGGAGATGCCAGACGTCCTCGAAGCTGCGGGTCTGCGCGAGCTCGACGGCGGAGTACTGGCGGTAGTGATAGAAGCCCTCGATCCCCCGGACGTCACCGATCTCGGTGTCGGTGACGACGACGCCCGCGAGTCCTCGCGGTACCTCGACGAGGGTGGCTGCGGCCCTGTTGACGGACATGTTTCCTCCCTGGACTTGATTCGACTGTCGATGATTGACTCATTAGCTGTCAATATTGATTGAATCAATATGCAGTCCATACGGATACGGTGTGCCCCATGCGCGATCACGAACCCGCCCCCTCCCTCCACGGGGACCGGCGACTGAGCACCAAAGAGGCCGCGGAGCTGCTGGGCGTGAAGCCCGAGACCGTGTACGCCTATGTCAGCCGCGGTCAGCTCAGCAGCCGACGCGTGCCCGGTGGCCGCGGCAGCACCTTCGACGCCAAGGAGGTGGAAACCCTCGCCCGGCGCAACAAGCGGGAGAGCGGCGGCAGTTCGGGCTCCGGCGGCGAGCTGTCGGTGCGGACCCGCATCACACTCATCGACGAGGACCGGTACTACTTCCGGGGCGTGGACGCGACAGAGCTGGCCGCACGCCACTCCTACGAGGAGATCGCCGAGTGGCTCTGGACGGGGCGGATGCGGCCCGGCACGACGTTCACCGCCCCCGAGGCCTCCGTCGCCGTCGCCCGCCGTGCCGTGGACGCCCTGCCCGAACACGCCTCGCCCACCGACCGGTTGCGGGTCGCCGCCATCGCCGCCGCGGCCGCGGACCCGTTGCGCTTCGACCTCTCCGAGGACGCGGTGCTGGGTACCGCGCGCGTCCTGATCCCCACGCTCGTCGCCGCCCTGCCGCCGGTGCGGAGCGGCCACCGCGACGAGGGTTCGCTGGCCCAGCGGCTGTGGGCGCGGCTCAGCGGGCGCACGCCCGACGAGGCCTCCCTGCGGGTCCTCGACACCGCCCTGGGCCTGCTCGTCGACCACGACCTCGCCGCCTCCACGCTCGCGGTGCGCGTCGCGGCCTCCGCCCGGGCGCACGCCTACGCGGCCGTATCCGCCGGGCTCGGCGTGCTCGAAGGTCCACTCCACGGAGCGGCCAGCGGCCTCGCCCACCGGCTCCTGAACGACGTACTCGAACAAGGCGACGCGGGCCCCGTCATCGCCGACGAACTGCGGGCCGGGCGCCGTGTCCCCGGGCTCGGTCACCGGCTCTACCGCGGCGAAGACCCCCGCGCGCGTGCCTTGTTCGGCCTGCTGGAGGAGATCCCCCGGGCCGAACCCGCCCTTCTCGCGGCCCGCGACGTCGTCGCCACCACGGCCCGTCACACCCCGCTGCACGCCAACGTCGACCTGGCCCTCGCGGTGCTCACCGCCTCCTCGGGGATGCCCGCCACGGCCGGCGAGACGATCTTCGCCGTCGCCCGGACGGCGGGCTGGATCGCGCACGCCCTGGAGGAGTACGGCGAGCGCCCGCTGCGCATGCGGCCGAGCGGGCTCTATGTCGGCGCCAAGCCGCCTCAGCCCCTCCCCGAGTAGCGCTCCAGCGCGCCCGGAAGTCACCGTCGGGCAAGTCAGGTTAGGCTCACCTCTGTGAGTACGTGCTCAACCGTCTCCCGGGACCTCGACGAGCCCATCGCGGGCACCGCGGCCACCGCCAGGACCTGGCTGCTCCTGGAACAGCCCGGCCCCTGGGGCGCCCACGCGCTCACGTCGAGCCATCTGGACCCCGTGCTGGGCCGCGCTCTGGAGAGGGCCGCGAAGGGCACGGGCGTCCGGGTCGCCCTCATCCGCCGCCCCGGACGGCACGCGGACTGCGGCACACCCTCCGCGCGCCAGGTGTACGTGTCCCACACCGCCCCCGGCAGCACCTGGCTGCGCAGCGCCACGATCTGCGATCCGGAGCGCCTGCTCGACCTGGACTTCGCCGCGCTCGGCGCCGGCGACCACCGCAGTTTCGACGCGGCACTGGAGGGGCGGGCGCACACCGGGGCCCCGCTCGCCCTTGTCTGCACGAACGGCAAGCGCGACCGCTGCTGCGCCCTCCTGGGGCGGCCGCTCGCGGCCGAGCTGTCCAACTCCGGGGTCGAGGGCGTCTGGGAGGTCACCCATCTGGGTGGACATCGCTTCTCGCCGACGCTGCTCGTCCTGCCGTACGGCTACGCGTACGGCCGCGTCGGGGCCCACGCCGTCGAGGAGATCCTGCGCAGCGCCCAGGACGGCCGGATCGTCGTGGCGGGGTGCCGCGGGAGCTCGGCCTGGGAGCGACCGGGGCAGGCCGCCGAGCTGGCCGTGCGTGCGGAGGCGGACGAGCACGCGGCGGACGCGCTGGTGGTCGTGCGGACGGAGGGCGCGGCACCGCGCTGGGAGGTGACCGTCGCCCACGTGGACGGGCGCCGCTGGCGGGTCGTCGTGGCCCAGGGCGCGTCACTGCCGCCCCGCGCGAGAGCTGCGGGACGTCGGTGCTCGGCTCGCCCGCGTGGATGGACGTGGTGGCGGTGCGGGAGTTGACCTCCCCCTCGGCGCTGGCGAGCTGAACCAGCCGAACCACGTGGTCAAGGGTCTCGTCCACTGATCAAGTGCGTTGATCAAGAGATCCATGCCACACCCCTACGGGAGCCCGCACCCCTCCGCGTACCGTCATGGGTATGAGCCGCCCCACTCCCCCCGCTCGACGCCTCCGCCTCGGGCTGCCGCGGCGGATGTTCTCGCAGGTGCTGCTGATGCAGCTCGCGATCGCCGCGGGAGTCACGGTGCTGGCGACCGGGCTGTTCCTCGCACCGCTCAGCAACCAGCTGGACGACCAGGCCATGCGCCGGGCCCTCGCCATCGCGCAGACGACCGCCGAGCAGCCGCAGATCGCGAAGGACCTGCAGACCACGCCCTACTCGGTCGACGGGCCGGTACAGAAGGAAGCCGAGCGGATCCGCAAGGCCACCAAGGCCGAGTACGTCGTGATCATGAACAAGGACGGCGTCCGCTGGTCGCACACGGACCCCGAGGAGATCGGCGGGAAGGTCTCGACCGACCCCGCGCGGGCGCTCGCGGGCGAGGAGGTCATGGAGATCGACGAGGGGACCCTCGGCCGCTCGGCCCGCGGCAAGGTGCCCCTGCGCGACAGCGACGGGAACATCATCGGAGCGGTTTCGGTCGGCATCGCGTACGACAGCGTCCGGGCCCGCCTGATCCACGCCATCCCGGGCCTGCTCGCCTACGCCGGCGGCGCCCTGGCCGTCGGCGCGCTGGCCGCCTGGCTGATCTCCCGGCGAGTCCAGCGGCAGACCCGGGACCTGGCCTTCTCCGACATCTCGGCGCTGCTCGCGGAGCGCGAGGCGATGCTGCACGGCATCAGGGAGGGCGTCGTCGCCCTCGACCGCACCGGCCGCGTCCGGCTCCTCAACGACGAGGCACAGCGGCTGCTGGGCATCGGCGACGAGGCTGTGGGCCGCTCCCCCGACGAGGCGCTCGGCGCGGGCCGTACGGCCGACGTGCTGGCCGGCCGGGTGACGGGCACCGACCTGCTCACCGTCCGCGGCCAGCGGGTCCTGATCGCCAACCGCATGCCTACCGACGACGGCGGCGCCGTCGCGACCCTGCGCGACCGTACGGAACTGGAGCAGCTCGGCCGCGAGCTCGACTCCACGCGCGGGCTGATCGACGCCCTGCGCGCCCAGGACCACGAGCACGCCAACCGCATGCACACACTGCTCGGACTGCTCGAACTGGAGATGTACGACGACGCCGTGGAGTTCGTCGGGGAGGTGGTCGGCGACCACCGTGCGACGGCGGAACAGGTCACCGAGAAGATCAAGGATCCGCTGCTCGCCGCGCTGCTGGTGGGCAAGGCGACCGTCGCGGCGGAGCGCGGAGTCGCCCTGTGGATCTCGGACCGCACATGGCTCCCGGACCGGCTGATCGACCCCAGGGGCATCGTCACGGTGGTCGGCAATCTGGTCGACAACGCGCTGGACGCCGTAGGAGGCAAGCCGCATGCGCGCGTGGAGGTGGAGTTGCGCGCCGAGGGCCGTACCGCCGTTCTCAGGGTGCGGGACACGGGGCCCGGCATTCCGGCGGAGCAGCGCGAACTGGTCTTCACGGAAGGGTGGTCCACGAAGAAGCCGCCCGCGCACGGCAAGCGCGGCATCGGGCTCTCCCTGGTGCGGCGGCTGGCCGAACGGCAGGGTGGCAGCGCCGCCGTGAGCGAGGCCGAGGGCGGGGGCGCGGAGTTCGTCGTCGTCCTTCCCGAGGCGCTGGCGGGGGACGATCTGGAGCCCGCGCTGACCGTTCCGGCCGCCCCCGAGGAGGAGTCGTGATGATCGAGGTCCTGGTCGTGGACGACGACACGCGGGTCGCGCGGGTCAACGCCGCCTACGTCGAGAAGGTCGCGGGCTTCCATGTGGCGGGCGAGGCGCACAGCGCGGCGGAGGCGCTGCGCCAGGTGGAACTGCTGCCCCGTGTCGACCTGGTCCTCATGGACCACTACCTGCCCGACGAGACGGGTCTGTCGGTCGTCCAGGAGATGCGCCGCCGTGGCCACCAGACCGACGTGATCATGGTGACGGCGGCCCGGGACATCACGACCGTGCAGGCCGCGATGCGCCACGGCGCGCTGCAGTACCTGGTCAAGCCGTTCGCGTTCGCAGGGCTGCGCGCCAAGCTGGAGGCGTACGCCGAGCTGCGTCGCACGCTCGACGGCGGGGGCGAGGCGGAGCAGGCGGAGGTGGACCGCATCTTCGGGGCGCTGTCCATGCCGTCCGAGCCCGACCTGCCCAAGGGCCACTCCCCCACGACCGCGGAGCTCGTCCGGCAGTCCCTGATGCACGCGGAAGGGCCGTTGTCGGCCCAGGAGATCGCCGAGCGGACGGGAGTGAGCCGGCAGACCGCCCAGCGCTATCTGAAGCTCCTGGAGCGCACCGGACGGGCCCGGCTCACGCTCAAGTACGGCGACGCGGGCCGCCCGGAACACCGTTACGTGTGGGCGACCCGCGCCTGAGGGCACGGCCCGTGGGGGCGGGGGAAGGAACCGTGCCCTACCTCTATACGGATGCCGGCGTCGCGGACTTCAGTCGGTGACCTTGTCCACGAACTCGGTCGTGTACGTCTTGTCGAGGTCGACGTCGGCCTTCTGGACGGCGGGGTTGAACGCCTTGAGCACCTTCTCGACGGTCTCGGGGCCGTTCTTGGGCATCACCCCGTCGTCCGTGAACATCGGCAAGGTGCTCTCGATGGCCGAGGCGTAGAGGACCTTGTTGCCCTGGGAGTAGTCGGCGGGCATCTTGTCGGCGATCTCGCTCGCGCTGTGCGTGGACATCCACTTGAGCGTCTTGACGAATGCATTGACCATCTTCTGGACGGTGTCCTTGTGTGCATTCACCCAGTCCGTCTGCATGTACAGACTTGACGAGGGATACGGGCCGCCGAGCGCCGCCTGCGATCCCGCGGGCGTGCGCATGTCCAGGAGAACCTTGCCCGCCTTCTTGGCCAGGATGTTCGCGACGGTCGGGTCCGTCGTCATGCCGCCGTCGATCGCGCCCTGCTGGAGCGCCGAGATGAAGGTCGGTCCGGCGCCGACGGCGACCGGGGTGAACTCGCTGACCTTCACGCCGTTCTTGACGGCGAGGTACTTGGTCAGGAAGTCGGTCGACGAGCCGAGGCCGGTGACGCCGAGCTTCTTCCCCTTGAAGTCCTTGGGCGAGGTGATGTCGTCGGCCTTCTTGGTGGACACGATCTCCACCTCGCCGGGCGCGTGCGAGAACTGCACCACGGACTCGACGTGCTTGCCCTTCACTTGGAGGTCGAGCGTGTGGTCGTAGAAGCCGACCGCGCCCTGGACCTGGCCGGAGACGAGCGCGGTCTCGGCCTGGACACCGGCGGGTTCGCTCAGGAGCTCCACGTCCAGGCCCTCGGCGTCGAAGTAGCCGAGCCGCTGGGTGAGCATCGCGGGCAGGTAGATGACCTTGTCCAGGCCACCGACCATGATCTTGACCTTCGTCCCCTTGCCGTCGCCCTTGCTGCCGGAGGAGGCGGTACTGGCCGCGTCATTGGCACAGGCGGTGAGGGAGGAGAGGGCGAGCAGGCCGGCGGCGGCCATAGCGGAGTATCTGGCGGTCTTGCGCATGAGGGTTCACGTCCTTGTGAAGGGGAGGAGGCGAAGGGAGGAGCGGGAACGGCTCGGGTCAGCTGTCCGAACCCGTCGGCTTCCAGCGGAAGATGCGGCGCTCGGCGAAGGTGAGCAGCCCTTCGGCGACGAGCGCGACGACGGCGAGGATGACCATCGCGGCGTACACACCGGCCGCGTTGAACGTGCCCTGTGACTGCGCGACGAGCAGGCCGATGCCCTTCGTGGCGCCGATGTACTCGCCGACGATGGCGCCGATGAGGGCGAAGCCGAAGCTGACGTGGAGGCTGGTGAAGATCCACGAGGTCGCGGACGGGATGACCACCTGAAGCGTCACCCGCCGGTCGCTCGCGCCGAGGATGCGCGCGTTGGCCACCAGGTTGCGGTCGACCTCACGGGCGCCCTGGAAGGCGTTGAAGAACACCGGGAAGAAGACGAGCACGACCGCGGACGCGACCTTGGAGGCGGGGCCGAGGCCGAACCAGATCACGAAGATGGGTGCGAGGACGATCCTGGGGATCGAGTTGAGCACCTTGATGTATGGACCAAGGACATCGGCGAGAAAGGTGATCCGCCCCAGAGCAATGCCGAACACCACACCGGCGGCCACCCCGAAGACCCAGCCGAGCAGCGCCTCGTGGAGCGTGTACCAGATCTGTTCGCCCAAGGACCCGAGCGCGGTCCCGTGTGTCACCCAGGTCCAGATCTGGTCCCAGATCTTCGAGGGCATCGAGAAGTTGAACGGATCGATGACGTCGGCACGCGCGAGCACCTCCCACAGCCCGAGGACGGTGATCAGGAGCAGCGCCCGCGAGGCCGCGACGACGATCTTGCGTCTGCGGGCGGCACGCGCGCGTGAATGGGCGCGGTCCGGCGGCGTCTTGGCCGTGTCGACGACCGGTGTGCTGAGAACCTCAGGCGACATGGGCGGCACCCCTCTCGCGCGTGATGCGGACCTCTTCGCCGAGGGACTCCCAGATCTCCCGGTAGATCTCGATGAACCGCGGCTCCAGGCGCACCGACTCGACCTTGCGCGGGCGCGGCAGGTCGATGTCGAACACGTGCTTGACGGTGGCCGGCCCGGCTGTCATCACGACGACCCGGTCGGCCAGCGCGATGGACTCCTCCAGGTCGTGGGTGACGAACACGACGGAGGCGCCGGTGCCCTCCCACAGCTCCAGCAGTTCGTCCGACATCAGGGCCCGGGTCTGCACGTCGAGCGCTGAGAACGGCTCGTCCATGAGCAGGATCTCGGGATCGTTGACGAAGGTCGCGGCGAGCGCGACGCGCTTGCGCTGCCCGCCGGACAGCTGATGCGGATAACGGTCCTCGAAGGCCGACAGCCCGACCCGGGCCAGCCACTCACGCGCCTTCCGCTTCGCCTCGGCCTTCGGCGCACCACGGAACCGTGGGCCCGCCATCACATTGGACAGGACCGTGCGCCAGGGAAAGGTGGCGTCCTGCTGGAAGACGAACCCGACCTTGTCCCCTACTCCGCGGACCGGTTCCCCGGCGACCACGACCTCGCCGTCGGTGGGTTCTTCGAGGCCGCTGACCAGGGTCAACGTGGTCGACTTGCCGCAGCCGGTGGGGCCGACGACGGCCACGAACTCGCCACGCCGGACCGTGAGATCAAGTCCCCGGACCGCCGTGTGCAGGGCCCCCGACGGGGTCCTGAACGTCTTGCTCGCGCCCCGCAGCTCGATGGCGGGGCTGGTGTCTGCGCTCATGGCCGGGGACGGTAGGTGCGACCCGGGTCACAGCATCAGCCTTCTGAGCGCATGCCGTTCTTTTGCTTGCAACAGCCTGTTGTGCTCGTTTTGCTCGCGCTACAACAGCGGAGCCGAAACACGGGCTTAACGCCCGCCAGGCCTTGACAGAAAGAGGCCCGATGATTGACGTCCTGGTCGTGGACGACGACTTCCGCGTTGCCGAGATCAACGCCAAGTACGTGGGAAAGGTTCCCGGTTTCCGGGTCGCCGCCCGCGCCCACACCGCCGCGCAAGCCCTGGCGACCGTCCAGCGCGGCACCATCGACCTGGTCCTGCTCGACCACTACCTGCCCGACCAGACGGGCCTCGAACTCGTGCACCGCATGCGGGAACAGGGCCACGGCACCGACGTCATCATGATCACCGCCGCGGGCGATGTCACGACCGTCCAGACCGCGATGCGCCTGGGCGCCCTGCACTACCTGGTCAAACCGTTCACCTTCACCGCGCTGCGCTCCCGCCTCGACTCCTACGCAGCCCTGCGCCGCACCGTCGACCGCGTCGGCGGCCGCGGCGTCGCCGGCCAGGAACAGGTCGACCGGATCTTCGGCGCCCTGCGCACCACGCCCGCCCCGCCCTCACCGGGCCTGCCCAGCGGCCACTCGGAACCGACGACCGACCTCATCTGCCATGTCCTCCACCACGCCGACCACCCCCTGTCCGCCCACGAGGTCGCCGCCGAGACGGGCCTGAGCCGCTCCACAGCCCAGCGCTACCTCCGCCACCTCGAACAGGCCGGCCGCCTCCGCCTCTCCCTCAAGTACGGCGACACGGGCCGCCCGGAACACCGCTACGCGTGGGTGGCGCCGTAGGCGTACGGCTGCGGCTCCGACCGTCGTACGCGGATGAAGGCGCCGTACGACGATGAGGGCGCGCCGTACGCCTGTACGGGAGCCCTACGGCGATGAAGACGCGGTACGCCGACCAGGGCGCCGTACGACGATGAGGACGCCGCCTCTACGCCGCCCCCGCACCCGTCAGCGACCGCACCTCGGTCTCCGCGTGCTTGGCCTCGTCCGCCACCTCCGCAGAGGTGACCGTGCCGAGCCAGCCGGCGACGAAGCCCAGCGGGATCGAGACGAGTCCGGGGTTCTGCAGCGGGAAGTACTGGAAGTCGACGCCCGGGAACAGCGATTCCGGGCTGCCCGACACCACGGGCGACAGCAGCACCAGCACCATCGCCGGGATCAGCCCGCCGTACACCGCCCAGACCGCGCCACGGGTGGTGAAGCCGCGCCAGAAGAGCGAGTACAGCAGCACCGGCAGGTTGGCCGACGCCGCGACCGCGAAGGCGAGGCCCACCAGGAAGGCGACGTTGAGATCCCTGGCCAGCAGGCCGAGGGCGATCGCGACCACGCCGATCCCCACGGCGGCGACACGTGCCACGGCGACCTCGCTTCGGGGCTTGGCGTCCCGGCGCCGCAGGGAGGCATACAGGTCGTGGGCCACGGACGCCGAGGAGGCCAGGGTGATGCCGGCGACCACGGCCAGGATCGTGGCGAAGGCGACGGCGGCGACGATCGCGAACAGAACCGTTCCACCTGTGGAGTCCGCGCCGCCGCCCAGGTCGAGGGCAAGCAGCGGAACGGCCGTGTTCCCGGCCGCGTTGGACCCGCGCACCGCTTCCGGTCCCACGATCGCCGCCGCCCCGAACCCGAGGACGATCGTCATCAGATAGAAGCCGCCGATGAGCCCGATCGACCAGACCACCGAACGGCGTGCCGCCCGCGCGGTCGGGACGGTGTAGAAGCGCGACAGGATGTGCGGCAGCCCTGCCGTGCCGAGAACCAGCGCGAGTCCCAGGCTGATGAAGTCGAGGCGCGCGGTCCAGTCCTCGCCGTACTTCAGTCCGGGCGCCAGGAACTTCTCCCCGTGCCCGCTGCGTTCCGCCGCGCTGAGCAGCAGCTGGTCGAAGTCGCCGTGGAAGCGCACCAGGACGAGCACCGTCAGTGCGATGGTGCCGCCGAGGAGCATGACCGCCTTCACGATCTGGATCCAGGTGGTGGCCCGCATCCCTCCCAACGACACATAGATCACCATCAGCGCGCCGACGCCGATGACGGTCCACGTCTGCGCCGCCTCGCCGGTGCCACCGAGCAGCAGGGCCACCAGGCTCCCCGCACCCACCATCTGCGCCACCAGATACAGAACGGACACGGTGACCGAGGAGGTTCCCGCCGCGATGCGCACCGGCCGCTCGTTCATCCGCGCGGCCACCACGTCGGCCAGCGTGAACCGCCCGCAGTTGCGCACCAGCTCCGCGACGAGGAAGAGCACCACCAGCCACGCCACCAGGAAACCCACCGAGTACAGCATCCCGTCGTACCCGAAGAGCGCGATCAGCCCGGAGATGCCCAGGAACGACGCCGCCGACATGTAGTCACCCGCGATGGCAAAACCATTCTCCATCGGTGAGAACAGCCGCCCGCCCGCGTAGAACTCCTCCGCGGAGCCATGCCGGTTGCGGCTCACCCACGTCGTGATCGCCAGCGTGACAGCGACGAACACGCTGAACAGCAGCAGCGCCAGCGTCTGATGATCGCCGGTCACGACGCACCACCCCGGATCCCGCGCGTCAGCTCCTGGGTGTCCCAGCGCAGCTCCAACGCGGCCCGGTCCCTGCGCAGCCGGGCATGCCGGGCGTAGGCCCAGGTCAGCAGGAACGTGGTGAGGAACTGCCCCAACCCCGCGACCATCGCCACGTTCACCGCGCCCGCCACCGGCCGGGCCATCAGACCGGGCGCGGTCGTCGCGGTCACGACATACCCCACGTACCAGCCGAAGAACCCGATGAACGCCGGCACCACGAACCGCCGATACCGACTGCGCACCTCCTGGAACGCCGCGCTGCGCTGCACCTGGAGATACACATCCGCAGCCGGGTCCACGCGCTCCGCCTGCCCTGCCTCCACGGCCGACGCCGGGACGGCCGCACCCGCCCCGGCGCCCGTCGATTCGCCCCAGCCGGAGGCGAGTGCGTCGTACCAGGGATCGTCGTACCTCACCGCTGCGGGCGTCTCGAGGTAGGCCGGGTCGAACCCGTCGTGGTTTTCGGCCGCGCTTTCGGGACCACCCCTGCCGCCGCGGGGCCGACCATTGCTTGACTGCATGCCCAAGGATGGACAGAACGGGAAGATCCCCGACTCTTCTTCCCTTCGCGCTTCACCCCATCAGGTGATTCAACCCGTGGGAGGCCGCACAAGCCCCTTCGCGTAGGCGTAACGCACCGCCTGCGCCCGGTCCTTGAGCCCGGTCTTGGCGAACATGTTGTTGATGTGGGTCTTCACGGTCGCCGTGGAGACGTGCAATGTGCGGGCGATCTCCTGGTTGCTGAGCCCTTCGGCGATCAGGAGCAGCACCTCGGTCTCCCGCGCGGTGAGCCCGTCCGGGGGCTCCGCCGGCTCGGCCGGCCGGGGCTCGGGCTCCGACAACCGCTCCAGCAGCCGGCGTTGGACGCTCGGCGACAACCCGGCGTCCCCGGACAGCACGCTGTGCACCGCCCGCACGATCTCGTCGCCTCCCGCGTCCTTGGTGAGATAGCCGCGCGCCCCCGCCTTCAGCGCCGGGAAGAGCGATTCGTCGTCGCCGAACGTCGTGAGCACCACCACCTGAGTCCCCGGATGTTCGGCACGGATCCGCCGGGTCGCCGCCACGCCGTCGCAGCGGGGCATGCGCAGGTCCATCAGCACCACGTCCGGACCGAGTTCGGCGACCAGCCGCACTGCCTCGTCCCCGTCTGCTGCGGCGCCGACGACCTCGACCCCCGGCAGCAGTCCGAGCAGCATCACGATGCCCTCGCGGACGACGGTCTGGTCGTCCGCGACCACCACCCGCGCGACCTTGCCGTCGAACTCCTCCGTCATACGGGCACCTTCAGCGTCACCGTGAATCCCTCCTCGTCCGGCCCGGCGTCCAGCGAACCGCCGAGCAGTTCGGCACGCTCGCGCATGCCCAGCAGACCGTATCCGCCCCCCGTCGCGGTGAGTTCGCCCGACGATCCCCCCGAGTCCCGTACGTCCAGAGTCACTTGATGCTCCCCGTAGGCCAGCCGAAGCCGCACCTTGGCGCCCGGAGCATGTTTGCGGACGTTGGTCAGGGCCTCCTGGGCGACCCTCCGCACCGCCTGTGAGGCCTCGACCGGCAGCGCTCTGCGCTCACCCGTAATGGTGACCTCGGCTCCCGCACTCGTCTCCACGAGCTGGGCGAGGAAGTCCTCCAACGGGGTCATGTCCCCGCGCAGGGCCGACAACGCCTGTCGGGTCTCGGTGAGACCGTCCCGCGCCATACCCCGTGCCGCCACGACCCGCTCGAGGATCTGGTCCCGGTCCGCCCCCCGCTCGATCAGCAGCCGCGCGGCCTCCAGATGCACCAGCTGCGCCGAGAGACTGTGGGCCAGCACGTCGTGGATCTCCCGGGCGATGCGAGCCCGCTCCGCCAGGGCGGCCGATTCCGCCTCGGCCGCCCGCGCGGCACGCTCCTGGGCGAGCAGTCGCTGGGCGCCGCCCCGGGCCTCGGCGTCGAGGCGCAGCGTGTACCCCGCCAGGGCCAGTCCCAGGCACGTGACCACGGTCGTCAGCACATCGTCGTCATTGAAGGCTCCGTAGGCACCGAGCGCCATCACCGCGACCGGCGCGGCGACAGCCAGGGGCAGTCGCTCCAGCGCGGCGACAGCGGACGCGCACAAGATCACGAGGGCCGGTACCAGCAGCCCGGAAACCTCGGCCAGGACCGCGACACCCTGGAGCAGCCCCCATGACAGCAGCGCGGGCCAGAGCCGGTGCTGAAGCGTGGACCGGTAGAACACCCACGCCAGCAGGGCGGCGACGACGAATCCGCCGGCACCCGCGGCGATTCTCCAGCCGTGGGCAGAACTGCTCGTCAGGGCACCCCACAGCAGCAGGGAGATGAGCAGCAGCCGCACTCCCCAGGCCAGGAGGCGCCGAGGCCGTGAGAACCCCTCGCGCCCGAGCGCCTCCCGGGACGGCCAGCGTGTCCACACGTTCTCCGTCACACACGCTCCTTCCAGGCGGACCGGGGCACGGCGTCACCGTACGCCGAACCCCGTACGGAGGCCGGGCGCGGAGACTGGGCACGCCAGGCGAGGATGCCCGCGCGCACGAGCAGCGTGGCGGCCAGGGCGAGGAGCAGCGCGGACGACTCCTGGTGGATGCCGAGCGCGGCGCCGAGGGCGTAGAGGCCGACGCGGAGGGCTATGCCGACGAGCCAGACCAACCCGCTCGCTTTGGTGCTCTTGCTCCACACGGCCCCGTCTGACTCCGTCCATACGCGGGAGGTCCAGGCCCAGGCTGCGCCGGTGGCGAGACCGATGAGCAGCTCTGCCGTGAGCAGGGCGGCCGAGGCGGTGTGGTGGTGGGCGTCTATGAGGCCGGGCTCGCGCAGGGCGACGACGGCCAGCACGACCGGCAGCAGCCACCAGCGCCGCTCGGTGTCGATCCGCTGCGCGCGGAACTGGCGCGCGATCACCACGACGACAACGGCCGCGATCAGGAATCCGTCGACGAGCCCGGACATCGGTGCCTCCGTGAGCGAAAGGGGACGCTGCCGACAGCGAGCGCTGCCGACGCCTTCGACGCTACGGAAATTCGCAGGTCAGCGGATCGGCGCTGGGGTGGATCGAAGGTGGAGGCAGGGAGACGGGGGTATCCACCCCCGGGTGGAGAACTCGAAGGACCGTGGGTCCGGAGAACACGTCGGAGCAGGGCGTCCGGGCCGGGCGCAGCCGCAGAGGTCGATCCGGGCGGAACCGAGCCAGGGCCAGGGCTGGGAAGAGGACTGAGCCGGCGTCGGACCCGAATCCGGTCGGGACCGGGCCGACCGCAGACCCAAACCCGGTAGGGACCAGGCCGACCGCAGACCCGAATCCCGTCGAGGCCAGGCAGACCACAGACCCGGATCCGGTCGGGACCGAACCAGCCCCGAAGCCGAACCCGGCCCGGAACCAACCCCGACCCCGACCCTGGCCCAGATCAACCCAGCCCAGCCAGTCCAGCCGAGCGGGCCCAGCCCACCCCGCCCAAGCCGAGCGCAGCGCCCCCTCAGCGCTACGCGTCGATGCGCGACCGATCCAGCGTTGCCGCCGAGCTGGAGATGAACTCCTTGCGCGGCGCCACATCGTTGCCCATCAGCAGGTCGAAGACCTGCTCGGCGGCCTCGAGGTCGGAGAGGTTCACCCGGCGCAGGGTGCGGTGGCGCGGGTCCATGGTCGTCTCCGCCAGCTGGTCGGCGTCCATCTCACCGAGACCCTTGTAGCGCTGGATGGAGTCCTTGTACCGGACGCCCTTGCTCTGGAACTCCATGAGCTTGTCGCGCAGCTCGCGGTCCGAGTACGTGTAGACGTACTTGTCCTGCCCCTTCTTGGGCTGGACGAGCTCGATGCGGTGCAGCGGCGGCACCGCGGCGAAGACCCGTCCCGCCTCGATCATCGGCCGCATGTAGCGCTGGAACAGCGTGAGCAGCAGCGTCCGGATGTGGGACCCGTCCACGTCGGCGTCGGTCATCATGATGATCTTGCCGTAGCGGGCCGCGTCGATGTCGAAGGTCCGGCCCGACCCTGCTCCTATGACCTGGATGATCGCCCCGCACTCGGCGTTCTTGAGCATGTCGGTCACGGACGACTTCTGGACGTTGAGGATCTTGCCGCGGATCGGCAGCAGCGCCTGGAACTCGGAGTTCCGGGCCAGCTTCGCCGTACCCAGCGCGGAGTCTCCCTCGACGATGAACAGCTCGCTGCGGTCGACGTCGTCGCTGCGGCAGTCGGCGAGCTTGGCGGGCAGCGACGAGGACTCCAGGGCCGTCTTCCGGCGCTGCGCGTCCTTGTGCTGGCGGGCCGCGATGCGCGTCCGCGCGGCGGCGACAACCTTCTCCATGACGACCCGGGCCTGGGCCGCGGCGTCGCGCTTGGTGGAGGTCAGGAACGCCTTGAGCTCCTTGGAGATCACGGTGTTCACGATGCGGCGGGCCGCCGAGGTGCCGAGGACCTCCTTGGTCTGGCCCTCGAACTGCGGCTCGGCGAGGCGCACCGTCACGACCGCCGTGAGGCCTTCCAGGGCGTCGTCCTTGACGATGTCGTCCTCGGCGACGCGCAGCAGCTTCTTGGCGCGCAGCACCTCGAGCATGGTGCTCGTCACCGCGGTCTCGAAGCCCGCCACATGGGTGCCGCCCTTGGGGGTGGCGATGATGTTCACGAACGACTTCAGGGTCGTGTCGTATCCCGTGCCCCAGCGCAGCGCGACGTCGACGTCGAGCTCGCGGGTGACCTGGGTGGGCGTCATCTGGCCGTGCTCGTCGAGGACGGGGACGGTCTCCCTGAAGGTGCCCTGGCCGGAGAAGCGGAGGACGTCGCAGACCGGCTTGTCGGTCGCCAGGTACTCGCAGAACTCGCTGATGCCACCGTCGAAGCGGAAGGACTCCTCGCCCTTGCTGCCGCCTTCGCCGAGCCCGAACTCGTCGCGGACGACGATGGTCAGGCCGGGGACGAGGAACGCGGTCTGGCGGGCCCGCTGGTGGAGGTTCTCCAGGGAGAGCTTGGCGTCCTTGAGGAAGATCTGCCGGTCGGCCCAGTAGCGCACGCGCGTGCCGGTGCGGGTCTTGGGGATCTTCTTGGCCTTGCGCAGGCCACCGGTGGCGTCGAACTTGGCGTCGGGTCCGGCGCCGGCGAAAGCGCCGGGAACGCCGCGCCGGAAGCTGACCGCGTGGGTGTGCCCGTTGCGGTCCACCTCGACGTCCAGCCGCGCGGACAGGGCGTTCACCACGGAGGCGCCCACGCCGTGCAGACCGCCGGAGGCCGCGTAGGAGCCGCCTCCGAACTTGCCGCCGGCGTGCAGCTTGGTCATGACGACCTCGACGCCGGACAGACCGGTCTTGGGTTCGACGTCGACCGGGATGCCTCGGCCGTTGTCACGGACCTCCACCGACCCGTCGTCGTGGAGGATGACCTCGATGTGGTCGCAGTAGCCCCCGAGGGCCTCGTCCACGGAGTTGTCGATGATTTCCCACAGGCAGTGCATCAGGCCACGACTGTCGGTCGAGCCGATGTACATGCCCGGGCGCTTGCGCACGGCCTCGAGCCCCTCGAGGACGAGCAGGTGCGCGCGGTGTAGTTGGAACCGTCCCGGTCTGCTCCTGCCAGCAGCGCTGTGGACGGCACGGACGTCTCGGCGGTCACGCGGTTCGCTCCTCGCTGAATTTCAAGTGTGGCCCTTGTGGGTAAGGGCGCGGCTTCGGCCGCCGCCAAGAGGGTACCGAGGCCTGGTAGAGCCGTTGTAACGCCACCCTCGTCGGAACTCACACTAGTCCAGAGTCGCATGCATGTTCGATCCCTCGATGGAGTGAAGTACATATCACGTTCCCTTCGGGGCATGAACCATTTAGGCTCCGGGCACGTCCTCATGAACAACCGGCAAGCCAGCCGGGAGGACCGACATCGACAGACAGCGCGAACCCGTAAGACACATAGACACGCAATACGGCACATTCGCCGCCAACCGGCAGCAGCCGGCCGGCCTCGAAAGATTTTTTTGAGGAAAAGCCCCGAGCGGGAACGTTTTAGGGCTGGTTGGATGTTGACCCTGGTACGACAGCTCGTCGAGCTAGAGAAGAGGCGACGTGACTACTGTTCTGACCCCCGCGAGCCCGTTGACGGCCGCCGATCGCTGCGACCGCTGCGGCGCCCAGGCATACCTGCGCGTCGTCCTGCTCAGCGGCGGTGAACTGCTCTTCTGCGCCCACCACGGGCGCAAGTTCGAGCCGGAACTCAAGAAGATCGCCGCTGAGATACAGGACGAGACGGAGCGGCTGACCACCGTCCCGGCATCCGCCTCCGAAGAAGAGCGCTGACACCTCGCACCCACGACGAGCCAGCACCGGCACAGGCCGACATGCGGACGGCCGCCCCTGAAAGCCAGCGGGCGCGTCCGCGCTCGTATCGACGATCAGCTCGTGCGACCACCGCGGCCCGTCGGGCCCGTCGGCAAGCGTTCATGGCCGTCACGGCCCCTCAAGGGCCCCTGCGAGCTTTCTCCCGCCCCCTCGCCCCACCCGAGCGTCCGTACGACGTCGGACACGCGCGTATAGACGCCAGGGCTGCCCGGTAGCGCACAACCATTCCCCCAGGACACCAGCCCGATCAGCCGCCCCTGGGCGACCAGCGGCCCACCGCTGTCCCCCTGACAGGCATCACGACCGCCTCGCTGCTCCCCGGCACAGAGCATCGACCCGGCGACATAGGCGCCGTCTCCGACGCCCGGATAGGCCCGCTCGCACAGACTGTCGGACAGCACATGGATGCGGGCGGCCCGCAGACTGTGCGCGTAGTCGCCACCCCCTGTGACATCGCCCCACCCGTAGACCGTCGCGTCCGTACCCGGGGCGTACGCCGGGTCACCACCGGCGGCCATGGTGATGACCGAGTCCTGCGACAGTGGTTCGGCGAGGCTGAGCACCGCGAAGTCCCCGGCGTTGGTGGCGGGGTCGTAACCCGGGTTCACCCAGGTGTCCTGCACGCGGATCTCCTGACCCTCGTCCGAGAGCAGGTCCGTGCGGCCCGTGATGACCTTGAGGTCGGGCACCCGGTCGGGCGGCGCCCCCAGGACGTCCTCACTCACACAATGGGCCGCGGTGAGCACTGTGGTCCGGCCGACGGCCGCGCCGCCGCAGAACTGTCCGGCGCGCGTACCCCCGAACCGGTCACGACTGGACAGCGCCACGGTCCACGGGCCGTCCGAGATGTCGACGGGAAATCCGCCTACGACGATGCTGTCGGCGGCCACAGGGGCGGCGGACGCCAGCGGTATGGCCCCCGCCACGGCCGCCAGGACCAGCGACCGGTTCAGCGCCCGGGCAAAAGGACGACGCATGCACATTCCTCACTCTGGGTCGGACTTGGGAAACCCAGAGTGATCCACGCCGCCGCGCCCCGCACCCGCTGGGACGAGCCCACGGCCCGCCACGCCGACAGCGCGCGCCCAGCACGAAGGCCCGGCTCCCTGGGCAGGGAACCGGGCCTTCGACGTCGTACGACCGCGCCCTAGTCGAGGTAGTCGCGCAGCACCTGCGAACGCGACGGGTGGCGCAGCTTCGACATGGTCTTGGACTCGATCTGGCGGATGCGCTCACGCGTCACGCCGTACACCTTGCCGATCTCGTCGAGGGTCTTCGGCTGACCGTCGGTGAGACCGAAGCGCATGGAGACGACGCCCGCCTCGCGCTCGGACAGGGTGTCGAGGACGGAGTGCAGCTGCTCCTGGAGGAGCGTGAAGCTGACCGCGTCGGCCGGGACGACCGCCTCGGAGTCCTCGATGAGGTCACCGAACTCGCTGTCGCCGTCCTCGCCCAGCGGGGTGTGCAGGGAGATGGGCTCACGGCCGTACTTCTGGACCTCGATGACCTTCTCGGGGGTCATGTCGAGTTCCTTGGCCAGCTCCTCCGGGGTGGGCTCGCGGCCCAGGTCCTGGAGCATCTGGCGCTGCACGCGCGCGAGCTTGTTGATGACCTCGACCATGTGCACCGGGATACGGATGGTGCGGGCCTGGTCGGCCATCGCGCGGGTGATCGCCTGACGGATCCACCAGGTGGCGTACGTGGAGAACTTGTAGCCCTTGGTGTAGTCGAACTTCTCGACCGCGCGGATCAGACCGAGGTTGCCCTCCTGGATGAGGTCCAGGAAGAGCATGCCGCGACCGGTGTAGCGCTTGGCCAGGGAGACCACCAGACGGAGGTTGGCCTCCAGGAGGTGGTTCTTGGCGCGGCGGCCGTCCTCAGCGATGATCTCCAGCTCGCGCTTGAGCTTCGGGGCGAGCTTGTCGGCGTTGGACAGCTTGTCCTCGGCGAACAGACCGGCCTCGATGCGCTTGGCGAGCTCGACCTCCTGCTCGGCGTTGAGGAGCGGGACCTTGCCGATCTGCTTGAGGTAGTCCTTGACGGGGTCGGCGGTGGCGCCGGCGACGGCGACCTGCTGGGCCGGCGCGTCGTCCTCGTCGTCGTCGGAGAGGACGAAGCCCTTGCTCTCGCCGCCCTCCTCTTCCTCTTCGCCGGGCTTGATGTCCTCGAGAACCTCGTCCTCGAGAACCTCCGCGTCGTCCTTGCCGGCGGTCGTCTTCTTGGCCGTCGCCTTCTTGGCGACGGTCTTCTTCGCGACGGCCTTCTTGGCGGTCGTCGCCTTCTTGGCAGCGGCCTTCTTCACAGGAGCCTCGCCCTCGGCGGAGGCCTCGACGGCGGGCGCCGCCGGGGTGGCGGTGGCAGTGGCCTTCTTCGTGGTCACCGTCTTCGCCGCGACCGTCTTGGTGGCGGTGCGCTTGGCCGGACTCTTCGCTGCGACGCTCTTTCGGGTGCGCTTGGGCTCCGCGGCACTGACCATCAGCGTCACACCCTCTTCCTCGAGGATCTGGTTGAGGCTGCGCAGTACGTTCTTCCACTGAGTGGCCGGAATCTGGTCAGCTTCGAAGGCCCGACGCACATCGTCGCCGGCGATCTGCCCCTCAGCCTTTCCCCGCTCAATCAGAGCCATGACAGAGACGGACTCGGCGATCTCCGGCGGGAGCGTACGGGATGTGCTGGCCGACACGAACAACCTCTCGGAACGTTGGAAAACGGCTTCCGGCCCCGTCCGGGATGGACAGGAACCGACCACCGGCCGTGGAGATGGGCCGACGGTGCGGGCGGGGGCCGGGAAGATGCACAGCGCCATTCATGGCGTCCGTATTCCCTCCGCGGCTGTCACCTCTTAGGTCATCGCGTTGTTTCCACAAGCGTTACGCCCAATCTGCGTGGCCCGAGTCACACCCCGTAAGCGCTCAAAAACGGTCAGACACGGACAGAGGGAGTCACCTGCGGGCGCCGGGAGGAAGAAAACATCTTGCGAACTACCTCGCGAACCCTTCGCCCGCACCGTCGGACCCCGCAGGATTCCGAAGGATCCTGCGGGTGACGGGAGGCGGCCCTTCGGCCGGACGATGCCCAGGAGGGGGAGGCACCCTCCGGCCGCGCCGCCCGCGGTGCGTGGTCAGTGCTCGCGCGGCGCCGGCACCACGCGCTCCACCTCGGGGTGGACGGTCAGCAACTGGCGCATGGCGGACTCGGCGGCCAAGCCGTCGCCGACGCCGAGGGCGTCGACGATCCTGCCGTGCTGCGCCAGAGAGGCCTCGTTGGGCCGGTCGCACCCGGTGACCGGCCCGCCGGACACCTGGAGCGCGGCCGACACGATCCCGGACAGGTGCTCCAGCATGCGATTGCCCGCGACCTGGATGAGCAGCGAATGGAACTCGGCGTCCGCGCGCGAGAACGTCAGCGCGTCCCCCTGCGCCATGGCGTGCCCCATGATCTCCACCATGTCGGCGAGCCGCTGCTGCACCTCCTCGCGCCCATGACCGGCGGCGAGGCGCGCGGCGAGCGGCTCGATGGTCCAGCGCAGCTCGCTCAGCTCGCGGCGCTGGTCGTCGCGCTGCGGCCCGAAGGCCCGCCACTCGATGATGTCCGGGTCGAGGAGGTTCCAGTCGCTGACCGGGCGCACGCGCGTGCCGACGTTCGGGCGGGCGCTGACCAGGCCCTTGGCCTCCAGGACGCGGAGGGACTCACGGACGACGGTGCGGGAGACCTCGAAACGCTGGCCGATCTCCTCGGGCACCAGCGGGCGGTCGGCGCCCAGATCGCCCGAGACGATCATCTGGCCGAGCTGCTGGACGAGTTGGCCGTGCAGCCCGCGTCCACGGCTGCCCGCGGCGCGTCGGCCCACGCGGCCCAGCTCGGGCTCCGCGGCGTCCCAGGCGGAGGCTCCGAGGCGGTCTGCGGCGGGCGCATCCGCGTAGGGGTAGCGGTCGAGTTCGCCCGGGCCGGCGAGACCGGAGTCTGCGGAGCGGGCGGCGGTCATCATGGTGTGCGCAAGGGTACTCACGGATCCTTTGTCGGCGCCGTCCCCAACTCCCTTGAGGTCTTTGGTGAAAAGCACACGAAAGGGTGATCGCTCACCCCGTCGCAATTGACGCCTTATCGGAAAGAAA
Source organism: Streptomyces sp. GKU 895 (assembly GCA_002027195.1). Lineage (GTDB taxonomy): Bacteria > Actinomycetota > Actinomycetes > Streptomycetales > Streptomycetaceae > Streptomyces. The sequence continues at coordinate 73,649 of MWJO01000029.1, forward strand.
TGGGCTTTCCCCGGGGAGTTGCGCACAGAGCGGGATCGGAAGGTCACGGACGGTCGTCATCGGACCCTGCTTCGCAGGGTCGTGAGCAGATATGCGCAGAGCAGGGCCATCAACGACAACGTCAGCGCCCCGCCCACGGGTTGGCCGATCACCCGCGCCACGCCGGACAGATAGCGCTCTCCGCCGAAGGGCCACTGCAGCAGAAACGTCTGACGCAGCCGCATGGGAAACCCTGCGGCCGTCCGCACAGCCGGTCCCTCCAAGGCCTTTTGTACGAGGGGTACGACGACGACGGGTACGGCCACCACGGCGGCCAGCCCGGCCGTGGTGGACCGGAAGACACCCGCGGCCAGCACGCCCGCCCAGGCACAGCCCACCACGAGCCCCGTCCAACTCGCGCCCAGCGAGAACCAGTCGGCGGGAACTCGCGCGAGCTCCCGTCCGTACACGAGATAGAGCACTTCGGCGTCGCAGCCCACCGTGAGGAAGGCCAGCAGCAGCGCGGTGGCGGCGGAGACGACGAGTTTGGCCGCGAGCAGCCCCAGCCGGCGTGGCACGCTGCCGCGGTCCGCCGCCAGAGCGGGGTGGCGGAACTCGTCCCCGAAGGCGAAAGCCCCGAGCAGCCCCGCCCCGAGCGCCGCGGGCGGCAACGGCAGCTCCCGCGGCCACGCGGCCAGCAGCCGGTGCTGCGGGGTGTGACCGATGCGGGCGAGCAGTACGGCGGTCAGGGCGGACACGACCAGCACGGCGGCCCCCGTGAGAAACCCGGTCCCGACCCCGGCCGCGCGCCGCAACTCGTACCGGAGCGGGCGGAGGGGGCTGGGGGCTGAACGGACGGAGATGGGGGGTGGAAGTTCGGACGGAGCGACGGGCTTGGCGATCACCGAAGGGTGGGTGATCCGTGCGGAAGTTGACGTGACCTTGGATTCGGCGGGGGGCGAGGGCCGCGGTGCGGGGGTTGGCGTCGGCTCCGGTGGGTCCGTCTGGGGTTGCGGTACGGCGCCGAGCGCTTCTCTTCCGGAGAAGGGCCGCCGCTCCCCTGAGCGACGGCTGCTTGAACGGGGCGGTCGGTGTCGGCCAGGCCTGTGGAGGGCGCGCCGGAAGTCTCCGGGGCATCGTCTTGCGCGGGTACGGCAGTCGCGACCGCGTCCGCCGGAAGGGTGTCGCCAGCCCGCGCGGTATCCGGGGTCGGCTCTTCGTCCCGTGGTGACGTTCCCGCCCCTGGCCCCATGTCGCCGATCTCGTCCGCGAGTTGGTGGACGAGCACGCCGTGGCGGAACGCGATCTCGCCGACGTCGGCGCAGGTGCTGCCATACACGGAGAGGCGGTTGCCGCCCTCGCGGATGACCTCGACGGAGCGGTGTGCCGTGCGTGCTTCCTTGGCGAGGAGGGCGGCGAGGCGGGTGGCGTGCGGGGTGCGGACCGCGACTCGGGGGCGCAGCCGGGTGCGGGAGAAGTCGGCGGCCTCCTGGTCGGCGACGAGTCTGCCCTGGTCGAGGGTGACGACCCGGTCGGCGGTGCGGGCGGCCTCTTTGGGGTCGGCGGTGGTGATCAGCACGGTGCCGCCCTGCGTCGCATGGGCGCGCAGCATGCCGTACAGCCACCTGCTCTCCCGGGCCGAGAGCCCCTCGGCGGGGTCGTCCAGCACGAGCGTGTGCGGGTCGGACAGCAGGGCGCAGGCCAGGCCGAGGCGGCGATCCATGCCGCGTGACAGTGTGCCGAGCCGTTCCTCGCGCAGGCTGACGAGACCGACGACCTCCAGCACCTCGTCGGCACGCCGTACCGGAACCCCTGCGGCGGCGCACAACATCCGCAGATGTCCTCGCACCGTGCGCGCCGGGTGGCCCGGCACATCGCCGAGGAGCACGCCGACTTCGCGCGAGGGATGGGCGAGCCGGTGCAGGGGGCGGCCTCTGAAGTAGGTGACCCCGCGGCCCTGTTGAAGTTCGAGCATGAGCCTGAGCGTGGTCGTCTTGCCCGACCCCGGCGCACCGAGCAGCGCGGTGACGCGGCCTGCCCGGGCTTCGAAGGAGACGTCGTCGACCGCGGGCGGAAGCTCCTTGCGGGGGTTGCTGGTCAGTCCGAAGGCCTGGATCACCCGTAGCAAGATAGCGCGCTATGTCCGTTTTTTCGGTATCGCAAGGCCCGCTCCGCAGGCGGTAGTCAGGCCTTTCGGACCAGCGTGCGCGCCCAACAACCCCTGCGGACACCGCCCGATGCCCCACCGCCGGCGAAAACCGCCCAGGTTCGCGTCACACCTCGGGGCGCAGCATCGGCGGGTTGAGGAGGGTGGCGCCGCCGGCCCGGAAGAGCTGCGCTGGCCGGCCGCCCTGCCGTGTGGTCGTACCGCCGGTGGGGACGAGGAAGCCCGGCGTCCCCGTCACCTTGCGATGGAAGTTGCGCGGATCCAGCGCCACCCCCCACACCGCTTCGTAGACGCGGCGCAGCTCGCCCACCGTGAACTCGGTGGGGCAGAACGCCGTGGCCAGCGACGAGTACTCGATTTTGGAACGGGCACGCTCCACACCGTCGGACAGGATCTGCGCATGATCGAAGGCGAGCGGCGCGACCGGTTCGCCGTCCCGGCCGTAGCCCCCTTGCTGGAGCAGTTCCTCCACCGGCGCCCAGCGCGCGTTGCTGGCGTCGCCGCCCGCCCGGGGGGCGGGCAGGTCGGGGGCGAGCGCGAGGTGCGCGACGCTGACCACCCGCATCCGAGGGTCCCGCTTGGGGTCGCCGTAGGTCGCGAGCTGCTCCAGGTGAGCACCGTTGTCCTGGGCCGGGGCGGCCGGGTCGTGAGCGTGCAGACCCGTCTCCTCGGCGAGTTCGCGGGCCGCCGCCTGCGACAGGTCCTCGTCGGCCCGTACGAAACCGCCGGGAAGCGCCCAGCGCCCCTGGAAGGGCGGTTCGCCCCTGCGCACCGCCAGCGCGCACAGGGCATGACGGCGCACGGTCAGCACGACCAGGTCCACGGTGACGGCGAAGGGCGGAAAGGCTGACGGGTCGTAGGGCATGCGGCGATCATAGTCGTCTGCCTGACGATAAACACTCCCTTCGTGGGCCGCATCGGTGGCTGATCCACTTCCGTCCGGCACGTGCTCCTCACCCGCCCCGGCATTGCCGCTGCAGCGCGTCGTACGAGGTCACACTCCCAGTTGCAGCCCGTCGGCCGCCTCTTCGACCATGGCCAGACCGAGGCGGCTGACCCGTACGGAGAACGGGGCACCCGCGATCCGCAGCCCGGTCAGGACGATCTCTCCCAGCGGCGCACTGCGCACTGGACGCAGCGTGACCGTCCCCGCCGGGGCGTCGGGGCGGATGCCCGCGAGCGTGGTCAGCAAGAGCACCCCCGAGGCCGCCGCCGTGGCCGCGGGCCGGCAGGCCGCCGGGTGCGGGACGGGTGCGCTCCCGTCGGTGCGCTGCTCCCCCGCGTACATCTCGGGCAGCCGGTGACCGAAGGCCTCGGCCGCCGCGAGCATCCCCCGCAGGAGTGACGCCGCCTGTTTCTCGTACCCGGCGGCGGCCAGGCCCGCGACGGCGACCGCTGTCTCCTGCGTTCTGACGGCGCCCCCGCGGTGGCCGAACGGGTTGTACCCCGCCTCTTTCGCACCCAGCCCGCGCAGTCCCCAGCCCGAGTCCATGGCGGGCCCGCCGAGCAGTCTGGCGAGCTGTTCGGTCTGCACCTTGTCGAGCAACCCGGAGGCCAACTCACCACCAGCCAGCAGACCGGTGTCGAGGAGGTGGACGGCCGCCGCGCCGAGGTGCGGGACGGGACGGCCGTCCGGGGCACGGGCTGCCGCGGGTCGGCCGCCGCCCAGGTCGTCGATCCAGAAGTCCTCCCGGAAGGCGGCCCGCAGTTGCTGCGCCCATTGCCGCAGCCCGTCACCACCCGGTCTGCCGCAGGAGTCGAGCAGCTCGGCGCCGAGCAGGGCCGCGCGATGGGCGTGGGCCTGCGTCTCGCAGCGCTGGGGCCCGCCGGGCTGCGGATCGCACAGGTAGGGAGTGTCGCCGACGGTCGTCCGCAGCCAGGTCAGACAGCGTTCGGCGGTGGGCAGGAACTCTTCCGTCTCGGCCTCGGGTAGTCCCCAACGCCGGGCTTCGGCGAGCAACACCGGGAAGAGCAGCGTGGCTTCCGTGCCGGTGCAGCTCGGGGGCAGGTGCGTGCCCGCGTCGCGTCTGGGCCCGGGGATCATGCCGGACTGCGGGCCCGGGCCCTGGAGCTGGGTACGAGCGAGGGTACGCAGGGTGCCTGCGGCGAGGCGGGTGCCGAGCGGCAGGGTCATGCGGGCCGCGGCCAGCGCGTCGGCCGGGGACAGACCGCAGCGCCAGGGCGCGCCGGCGGCGAGGTGGATGTCGGTGGGGTGTGCGGGGTCGCGCAGCAGCAAGGCCTGCAGATCCTCGATGCTCGTCCGCATGAGGTGCTGCGCCCTGTGGTCGTCGCCCATCGACCGGGCGGGAGCGAGGGGGCTCGTCGCCGCCCGGCCCACGGCCCGGACGGGTCCCGCGCCGTCCGGGCGGACCCGCAGCTCGACGCTCGCGCTGCTGCCCGGCGGCATGACGAACTCCCAACGCAGCAGTCCGGCCGAGGCCAGCGCGTCGGCGGGCGGCGGGTCCGCCGTGACCGATGCGTTCCCGAACGGCGAGGACCAGCGCAGGCCGGAGTCATGGACGCTCGCGGGCACTTCGGGTCCCGGGCCACCGGCCGCGATGGCGCCCAGATCGGCCAGATCCGTGCCGAGGGCCACCTCGACCGGCAGGCGCAGCGGGCGAACGGCCGCGCTGTGCACGGTGATCCGCTCCGTACCGTCGGCGTGCCGGATGCGCTCGACGAGCACATCCGGGTCCGGGCCGACATGCGGGGAGGTGCGGACGGTGCCCAGGAACCGAGCGCTGTCGGCCGAGGTCATCCGCGCATGCACCGCGAGCGGTTCACGCCCGGCCACCCGAACCTGGCAGCGCGACAGCACACGCCGACCGGCCCGGTAGAACCCCTCCAGTCCGCGACCGGTCAGCTGCCCTTGCTCCGTGGAGATGGCGAGACCCGGGAGGGCGACGCAGATAAGGGTGGTGTGGGTGGACGGCAGATCGGCGGGACGACGGGGCGGCGGGAACTGACCGGGGGGCGGTGCGACGGAGGCACGAGGTGTCTGCCCCGTGGTGCGGGTCGGCGCCGCGGAATAGGGCGTGTACCTACCTGACGCCGACGGGCTCGAAGCGTACGGCTGGTCTGCCATCGGCCGACTCGGAGGATATGGCCGGTCTGAGGCCGACGGGCTTGAGGGATGCGGCCGGTCTGTCATCGGCGGGCTCGGAGGACGTGACCGGTCTGAGGCCGACGGGCTTGAGGGGTGCGGCCGGTCTGCCCCCAGCGGGCTCGAAGGACGTGACCGGTCTGACGCCGACGGGCTTGAGGGATGCGACCGGTCTGCCACCAGTGGGCCCGGCGGATGTGGACGGTCCGTCGTCGCGGTGGACGGCGGACTGGGCTCTACGACCGGGTCCGGCTGCCGTAAGGCCGTCGGGTCCGAGGCAGAGCGGTGATCACCGGCGGTGGAGGGCGGAGTCGGCTGGTACATGGGTGGCTTCCTCTGCGCTCGGTGCGCCTCGGGCAGGTGCGGCATCGGCGGGGCTGGATTCTGAACCGTGGCCGGCTCGGCGTAGGCGGGAGGTGCCGACCAGACGGTCGAGCGTGCTGCGCACCGCATTGATGCTTCCGGAGTCG
>MWJO01000003.1 GCA_002027195.1 Streptomyces sp. GKU 895
CTGCACCGCCGGCTCCACCCGGGGCAGGTCCAGCTCCAGCCACTCGGCGAGCTGGTCCCCGCCGTCCCCGGTGCCGATCGCCCGTCACCGGTCGGGGGCAGTCCCGCCCAAGGGAGGCGGCGGCAGCGGATCAGGCGAGGGCGTCGGTGACGGTGGGGTAGCAGCCGATGACGGTATCGACGCCCACGATCTCCAGGGTGCGCTGTATGGCTGGAGGGACGTCGGCCAGGCGCAACCAGCCGTCGGCCGCGGTGAGCTCATGGTGGGCGGCGATGAGGACGTTGATGCCGGTGGAGTCGATGAACGTCACGTGGTGCAGGTCCACGGCGATGTGTGGGCCGGTGGCCTTGGCGGTGTCCAGGGCCTGGCGCAGCACATCACGGGTGGCGAAATCGATCTCTCCGGCCGGAGTGAGGATGTTGATGCCGTCCAGGTCGGTGACGGCGACCGTCAGTGTCTGCGGCGCGCTGTGCGTGGCGGGTTCGGCTGCGGGTCGCTCAGTCATGACAGCGATCCTGACACAGCCCCCCGCACGCGTCACCACCCTCTTGATCATCTGCCTGCCGGGGCAACGGCGGTGGCCGGAAAGTGGACTGTGCGGGCGGCGCGGGGGTAGACGTGGCATGATGTGAACCGGGAGTGGGAGCGGGGGAGTGCAGGTGATCGTGATGGAGCCGGTACCGGTGGGCGAGGACGCGTCGTTGCCTTGCGAACGGCAGATACGGACCACGCTGGCCCTGGCCGGGGAGGACGTCGAGATAGCTCAGGCCCGGCGCCTGGCGGCCGACTTTCTGGCGCGGGTGCAGTCCGAGCATGGTCTGCCGGTGTCGCAGCGGGCGATGGACGTGACGCTGCTGGTGGTCAGTGAGCTGGTGACGAACGCGGTGAAGTACGCGCCCGGTCCGCTCCTGGTCGATCTGCGGATCGACGGCGACCTGGTCGAAGTGTCGGTGTGGGACGCCGATCCGGTGCTTCCCGTGGCGCGGGCCGCGGACGCGGGGCGGGTGGGCCAGCACGGGTTGGAGATCGTCATGGCCGTGGCCCAGGGCTTCACCGTGCAGCGCGAGCCGGTCGGCAAACGCATCACTGCCCGCATCGCCCTTCCCGACGATCCCGCCGGCGCCCCGAGCGGGCGTCTGCCCGGATAAGCCGCACCACGGCCTCGCGTGAGCGGAAGCCCAGCGCACCGAGGTCGGTCGTCCGTGAACGGTGAAGACCCCATGCTGTCCGCTGCCGGCGCATGCGCCCAGGCTGCATAGGCGGGCCGGCGTAGCTGCTCCGGCCGATGCCACCCAGGGAGAGCAGCCCGTCGATGAGGGCGTGGCGGGCTGGTGCACGGCCGCTCCTGATCGCGGCTTGTTCCTGGATCGGTCCCGGACCCGGCACCAGGCGCGCTCCCGGCCTCGTGGACTCAGGCACAGGCGGGACACCGGAGAAGACGGCGTCCAGCGGATCAGCCCAGTGCGTCGAGAGCGTCGAGGATGTCGGCCGGCTCGGCGCGGCTGGTGTAGTCGGTGTTGACGAAGGCCCAGCGGATGGTGCCGTCGCGGTCGATGACGTAGGTCGCGGGCAACGGCAGCGTCCGCGAGTGACCGTTGTTGACGCGCTGGAGGTCGAAGCCGAGCTTGTCGTACACGGCGGCAAGCTCGTCGGGGAGGTCGAAGGCGAGGCCGTACTGCTTGGCGATGTCGGAACCGATGTCGCTGAGGACGGCGAAGTCGAGGGCGTGCTTCTCGGCCAGGGTGAGGGACTCGTCGGGGATCTGGGGTGAGACGGCCACCAGGCGGGCGCCGCGGGAAAGTATGGCCTCATGGTGCTGCTGGAGGGCGCGCAGGGCGATGTTGCAGTACGGGCACCAGGCGCCGCGGTAGAAGGTCAGGACGACCGGGCCTTGGGCGAGCAGGTCGTCGAGGGTGAGGGTCTGTCCGGTCGCGGAGGGGAGGCTGAAGCGCGGGGCCGGCGTACCGACGGTCAGGGCGCGGTCGGCCTGGCCCGAGGCGGCGAGTTCCTGGCTTGCCCGCTGCATGATCTCCCGGATCTCTGCGGGGATCTGCTGCTGACGGGCTTCGAAGAAGGTGCGCAGTTCCGCGTTCAGGGTTGTCATGGCGGTGGTTCCTCCTGGCTGGCGACTGGAGCGGGGCAGATCTTGAAACGATCGTTCCAAGATAAGGGCGTGCGCGGCCGCGCGCCAGCCCCCACGGAGATGTCAATCGGACAGCGGCGGAGCAGGGATCTGCGACCGGTACGCGGGTACCCCGAGAGCTGATTGGCTCTTCATGAGGGGCAGGGTGAACACGGAGTATCTTGGAATTCTTATTTCAAGATGACGGGGTGAAACATGCCGGACGTCAAGCACTTCGATCCTGACGCCACCCTGGAGACCGTGGTGCGACTGTTCTGGCGGCAGGGCGTGGCGTCGACCGGGATCCAGGACGTGGTGACCGCGACCGGACTCAACCGTTCCAGCCTGTACGCCACGTTCGGCGGCAAGCAGGAGCTCTACCTCGCCGCGCTGCGCCGTTACCTGGAGCGGCGATCCCAGCCGATGTTTCGGCGCCTGGCGGAGGACGAGCGGGGACTTCCGGCCGTCTCCGAGTTCTTCGGCAGCCTGATCGAGGCCCGCTGCTCGGGCGAGTACGCCCGCTGGGGCTGCATGGTCTCCAATGCGCACGCCGGTGCCGAGAACAGTGAACCCGAAGTGCGCGCCGTCCTCGATCAGCACCATCAGGAATTGCGGGACGCGCTGTACGCGGCGCTCGTCAGCGCCGAGCGCCAGGGGCAGCTCGCTCCCGGCGCCGATCCGGGTACTTCCGCCGATCTGCTGGCGCTGCTCGCCTACGGCGTCAATCTGCGCTCGCGTGCTGGTGCCGACGCCGCAGCGCTGACCACCACGGTGACCGCCGCCCTGGACTCGATTGCCGACCGGGCGGCGGCCTAGCCGTGGTCTGTGCCGCAGCCGCCGTGTCGTCTCCCGGGGACGCGACGTCGGTGCCCTCCGAGGCCTCGCCACCTTCAGGACGAAGCTCAGGATCACCGTGACGACGACGCTGAGGACGAGCGCCGTCACCGGCCATGTGGGCGGCGGGGCCCCGGTCCAGGTCTCGGCGTCCGGATCGGCGTACGGGCACTTGGGGTGCCGCCACTGGCATGATCGGTGACATGAAAGTACTTGTGATCGGGGCGACCGGAACGGTCGGTACGGCTGTCACCAGCGCGTTAGAGGTTTCTCATCAGGTCGTGAAGGCTTCGCGCAGAGGCCCGGTGAGGGTGGATCTGGAAGACCCTTCCTCCCTGGACGCGCTCTTCGACGATGTGCCAGACCTCGACGCGGTGGTGTGCTGCGCCGCCAACGGTCCGCTGGTGGACTTGGTGTCAGCGGCCGATGCCGAGATCTCCACCGGGGTGCAGGGCAAGCTCTTGGGACAGGTTGCCCTGGCCCGGCGAGCCGTGCGTCATCTACGGGACGGCGGCTCCGTCACCCTGACCGGGGGCACCTTCTCCACTCCGCTGGCCGGCGGGTCGCTGGGCGCCCTCATCAACTCTGGTCTGGAGGGTTTCGTCCGCAACGCGGCGGGTGAGCTGTCGCGGAATCTACGGATCAATCTCATCAGCCCTGGGTGGATCAAGGAGACCCTGGACAGCATGGGCATGGACTCGGCCGCCGGCACTCCCGTCTCCGAGGTGGCCCGTGCGTATGTGGAAGTTGTGGAAGGCAGCGCGCAGGGCCGGATCGTGCGTCCGTAACTGCCCCACGGGGACGGCCTGCCGGCAGTTCGGGCGCCGGGCCGATCCACCCGACCGCTCTACCCCGCCGGCACGACCCCAGTGTTGGAAGACGCGGTCAGTTCCCGCAGGACCGCCTCCCGCGGGCTGTCAGCTCATGTTCGATGACCTTCACCACCGTCCCTGAGGTTGCCGGTCAGCCCAGTGAGGCGCTCGCTGCACGCAGTTCGTCGAGGGCCGCCAGGGCGTACCCGGCGAGATCGTCCTTGCCGTCACCGTCTCCCTCGGACCACTGGGCGTAGCCCCGTTTGAAGGCAAGGACACCCAGCTCGCCCGCCAGAGCCGCGATTGGATCGGGGATGCCGCGGGCGACCAGAGCGGTCGTCATCGCGGCCGCGAGGCTGACGCTCTTGAGGGCGTCACGCTCTTGAAGTTCGGCGTTGGCGGCGACGGCCGCCTTCAGGCGAGGCGCGAACTCGCGGCTCATGGTGCCCATCGCGCTCGACGCGCGCTCCAGACCGGCAGCGACCGCTTCGAGCGGAGTGGCGCCGGCGGGCGCGTCGGCGATCCCCTCGGCCAGCAGTCGGCTCAGCGTCTCCTGTCCGGCGACCAGCAGCTCGCGCTTGTCGGGGAAGTGCCGGAAGAAGGTGCTCTTGGTGACTCCCGCGCGCTCGGCGATCTGCGCGACCGTCGTGGCGTCGTACCCCTGCTCGGTGAAGAGGTCGACAGCAGCCACGACGAGGCGTTCACGTGCGCCTGGTTCCCATCTACCCATAGTCACCATCCTAAGTGATGGGACTCTTGTCCCATCATCGAGGTAGAGTGATGGGACAAGAGTCCCATCACTCCTGGGGGAGTTTCCCATGCGCGTTTTCGTCACCGGCGGCACCGGCCTGATCGGATCTGCTGTCGTCGCCGAACTGCTCACCAACGGCCACACCGTCCTCGCACTCGCTCGCTCCGATGTATCCGCGCAGGCCATAGAGGCGGCCGGCGCCGAGCCGCTCCGGGGGGCCCTCGCCGACCTGGACGCCCTTCGCGCCGGTGCCGCACAGGCCGACGGGGTGGTCCACCTCGCGTTCGACCACGCCTTCAGCAGCCCCGACGCCCTCGCGAAGTCGGTCGCGGAAGAAGGTGCCGCCCTCGCGGCCCTCGGCGAGGAACTCGTCGGCAGCGACCGTCCCTTCGTCACTGTCTCGGGTACGCCCGCCGTGCCGGGCCGCGCATCCGTCGAAAGCGACCCGGTGCCCACCGACGGCCCGGTCGGCGGTCGCGGCCGTGCGGTCACGTCGGTCCTGGGGCCTGGCCGCGCGCGGGTCCGCAGCAGCGCCGTACGCCTGCCGCGCACGGTTCACCACCAGGGTTCCGGTGGATTCGCCGGCCTGTTGACCGACATCGCACGCCGGACCGGAGTGTCCGGTTACCCGGGCGACGGCGCGCAGCGCTGGCCGGCCGTGCACGCGCTCGACGCGGCAGTCCTCTTCCGGCTCGCCCTGGAACAGGCGGAAGCGGGTACGTCCTGGCACGCCGTGGCCGACGAGGGGGACAAGGTTCGCGACATCGCGACCGTCATCGGCCGACGGCTGGGCCTGCCGGTCGAGTCGATACCGGCGGACACCTTCGGTCCCCTCGGCCAGATCTTCGCGAGCGACCAGCCCTCGTCCAGCGCGTACACCCGGCGGGCGCTCAGCTGGGAGCCCAAACACCCCAGCCTTCTGGAGGACCTGGAGAACATCCAGCCCTGACCGGTGACCGGGACCTTCTGGCAGGCGCCCTTGCCGAAGGGATCTTTGTTCCCACCCCTGATCCGTCAGGGGCGATGTCTTGACGCTGAAAGGGTGCTGGCGCGCGCGCCGACGAGGAGGGGGTCTCGTGCGCGTCGGCGCGCGGTTCAAGGGCGGGGGCTGGTGCGGTCCGTCAGCCGGGAGAGCCCGCGGGCCTGATGCCGCGCAGCAACCGGTCTCCGGACTCGCGTAGCCGGTCCTTGAGCTGATCGAGGCCGGATGCGAGCAGGGCGTGATCGCGTTTGCGCCAGGTGCCGGCGACCATCACGGCTTCGATGTTGGCGATGTCGGCGTGCAGGACCGTGGCGACCGGGTCGTGCGCCGGCCACAGGTTGAGCGCCCGGGCGTCGACCGCGACCAGATCGGCCTGCATCCCCGCCTCGATCCGGCCCACCTTGTCTGCCAGGCCCAGTGCCTTCGCTCCTTCGACCGTGGCCCAGGCGAGAGCCTGCTTGCTGGTGACGGACGGTGTGTCGGCGTGCGTGCCGGTCGTCTGCCGGTGGTGGGCGTGGTCCACGCTGCGCTGGTGCGCCAGGGCGATCCGGGCGGCGGTGAGGACCGTGCCGGGTACGGCGGTGTCGATGTCGGTGCCCAGGGAGGGCGCCGCGTCCAGGCTCAGCAGGGATCCCGTGATGGGTGTGCCGTGCCCCTGGCCCAGTTCGTTCTCCGGGGTGGTGGTGAAGGTGACGCCGGCCTCGACCAGCGTCTTCAGCCAGTCCGCGGGCAGGTCGGTTCCGTGTACGACGTTGGTCAGGGGGCTGAACAGCTCGGCGTCGTGCACGGCTTCCCAGCCGGGTGAGGGTGCGCCGCCGCTGTGGTGCATCGAGACGACGAGGCCGCGTTCCGCGCCGGCTCGGAAGTCGGCCACCGCGGTCTCCGGTGAGGAGTACTGGGGCCCCTGGAGGGCCATGCCCAGGGTGAGGAGGGCGTGGTCGCGGACGGGACCGTCGAGCAGGCGGTCGATCGCGCCGAGCGGGTGGGGTGTGTCCGGGGAGCGGTAGGGCGTTCCGTGCAGGAAGACCGCTCGGATCCCGGCCTGCACCAGTCCCTCGACGGCTGCCTCGGCGTGCTCGGGCGACTGGGCGTTGTGACACCAGTCGCCCAGGGTGGTCGTACCGCAGTTGATCTGGTTCAGGGCGCCGGCCAGAGTGCTGATGTGCATGTCGGCGGGGGTGTAGTGCCCGGCGCACGCACCGTGGAGGTGGGTGAGGTACTGCATCAGCGTCCAGTCGGCACCTGCCGAGCGCAGCGCGGTCTGCCAGGTGTGCAGGTGGGCGTTGACCAGGCCGGGGATGACGATGCGGCCGGAGAAGTCGACGAGCTCGGCGTCGGGCGCCTCGATGGATTCGCCGACGGCGGCGATGGTCTCGCCGTCGACGAGGATGTCGACATGCTCGGCGTCCGGCCGGCGCGGCGTCATCGTGATGACCTGCGCCCCGCGTAGCAGTGTGCGGCTCATTCGGTGGCCGCCGCAGCGGGGTAGGTGTGGCTCGGCTGGGACATGGTGCGGCTCCTTGCCTGCGGCGTCATTGCCCGCACTGCGGCTTGTGCGGTGGTGAGGAAATCCCGTGTGGCGATGTGCCCGATGTAGCCGTCGGGACGGATCAGCAGCAGGGTGTCGCCGGTCAGGCCGTAGGCACTGCGCAACGTGTTCCGGGCGTCGGAGAAGCCCGCGGCCGATCCGATCGTGAGCCGCTTGAGCTGGGCGCCCGTCGTCGGCCAGTCGAGGAGGTCGAGGTCCCGGGCGGCGTCGGGGCCGTAGGCGATGGCGGTGAAGTGCGGTCCCTTCAAGAGGGTGAACAGGCGGGTCTCGGCGCCGTCCGCGGTGAGCAGTCGGGCGTCCGGGGCGCGGTCGCCCACGTGCAGCGTGCCGGTGCCGCCGCTGTCGGCGGGGGCGAGCGGGCCGCCGTAGTAGGTCAGGGAGAGCTGCTGCTCGTCCTTGCCGCGCTTCATGCTGGAGGGTTCGAGCTTGGCGATGCCGCCCCACTTCTCCGTGGACAGGCCCAGGACCCCGGCGGCGATCGGCTGCCGCTCGGCTTCGTAGGTGTCCAGCAGGGCCGGGTCGGCTCCGGCGAGGACCTGGCCGAGCTTCCAGCCGAGGTTGTAACCGTCCTGCATACCGGTGTTCAGGCCCTGGGCGCCGGCCGGGGTGTGGACGTGCGCGGCGTCGCCGACGAGGAAGACACGTCCGCGGCTGTAGTGCTCCGCGAGACGGATGTTGGGCCGGAACACGGACTTCCAGTGGATCTCATGCAGCTGGATGTGCCGGTTGCGGGTGTGGGAGTGGATCCGGTCGATGATGGCGCCGATCTCCTGGGGCGGCTTCTCGTCGGGCGTGAGCCGGATCATCCACTGGAACATGTCGCTGTCGGGGATGGGACAGGCCCCGATGAGCTTGCCGCCGAGGCCGGGCCACATGTGCCACCGGTTGCGGGCCAGGCCACTGACGGAGGCGTCCACGATCAGTACGCGGTCGGCCTCGTCCGTCGTCCCCACGAACCCGATGCCGAGCTGCTTGCGCACCGCACTGGAGCCGCCGTCGGCCCCCACCGCATAGCGGGCGACGATCTCCTCGACCCCGTCCGCGCCCACCACCTTGGCGACCACCGTGTCCTCGTCCTGCGTCAGCTCGGTCAGTTCCTTGCCGAACTCGACCTCGCGACCGAGTTCACCGAGCCGGGCGTGCAGGGCGCGGTCCGTGCGGAACTGCGGGATCAGCCAGGTGTTCGGGTACGGGACGTCCGGGGTCGCCTCCTTGTGGGGGAACATCTTCCACGGCACACCGATGGGTCCCGCATGGAGCCCCAGCTTGGGATAGATGTCGCCGCCGGCCAGCACGTCGTCCAGAGCGCCGAGGTCTTCGAGGACTTCGAGGCTGCGGGGCTGGATGCCCTTGGCGCGCGAGCCGTCGAAAGCGTGGGGGGGACCGGTCGACGATCCGGACGTCGAGTCCGCGGCGTACGAGGTCGATCGCCAAGGCGGAGCCCGAGGGGCCGGCACCGATGATCAGTACGTCGATGGCGTGCGGGTTGTTCATGAGTCGAGCCTTCCGGTGCGTGCGGACACGAACGGGACGAGCTGATCGGCGACGTCGCGAGGCCGTTCGAAGGGTGCCATATGCCCGCATTTGTTAATTACGTGATGTTTTTGGGGCTTCAGCAGAGCACGCGCCGTGTCGAACTGCGTCAGCGGCGTGACGTCGTCCTCGTCGCCCCACAGCAGCAGCGTCGGAATGCCCAGGGCCCCCGTCCGCCGGAAGAGGTCGTCACGGCCGCTGAAAGGCAGGTGCTGCAGCGTGTCGAACACCGCGTACAGCGAGCCCTCGAAGCGGAAGGTGTCGAGGACCATCTCGGTCAGTTTCGCGCCGAGCTCGGGGTCACGGACGTTGTGTCCCAGGTGTCCTTGCAGGATCTGTCGGCCGCGCCGCCGGGCGATGAGGCCGGCCAGCCAGTCGTTGCGCAGCAGCCGGTGGGGTGAGGTCAGGCGGGGTTTCGCAAGGCCCGCAGGGCCCACGATGGTGAGGGTGGAGACCGACGCCGGGTGCTGGGCGGCGTACGTCATGCTGACCAGCGCACCCATGGAGGTGCCGACCAGGTGCAGGGGCCGCGCCGTCAGGCCGAGCCGGTCCGTCAGTTCGGCCAGCTGCCGCGCGAACAGCGTCTCGTCGTATCGCGCCCGTACCCGGTCGGAATAGCCGCGGCCGTAGGCGCTCCAGGTCAGCGTGCGCAGCCCGCGGGCGTGCAGCTCGCTGACGAGGCCGTCCCAGTAGAACAGCGGGATGGTCAGTGCGCCCGCCATCAGGACCACGTCCCCGTCCTCGGGCCCCGTCAGCTCGTAGTGGGTGACGCCGTCGGACAGCTCGACGAAACTGCCGCGCAGCGCCTTGCGCGAGCTGGCGGTGAGCTTGCGGTCCTCGCCCGAGGCGACGAAGTACTTCATGGAACGGGCCTCCTTGCCCTTCAGTGCGTGGGGGTGTCGGCGCAGGAGCCGAGGAACTTGGCGATCGCGTCCGCGACCCACTGCGGTTCCTCCTCCGGCAGCAGATGTCCGCCGTGGGGGTGGACGAGCTCCTGGGCGCCGGGGATGTCGCGGGCGAAATGCTGGCCGTCGATGCCCGCGCTGCGCAGCACCAGCGTGGGTACCGCGATGCGGGGGATCTGCGCGCTGCGGTCCGGTTGGTCGGTGTTGCAGAAGTCGACGAAGGCCGAGCGGTTACCGGGGCGGCTCATGAGCTGATGGGCGCGGTCCACCATGGCGTCGTCGACGATCTGCGCATGCGGCCCGACGTTCTCACGCAGGCTGCGCTCGATGGCCCCGCGCGGCATCACCCGCCTCAGCAGGGGCCGTACCAGAGGGTTGCGGGTCAGGCGCATCCCCGCGGGCACTGTCTTCTCCGGGTAGCCGGTCGCGTTGACCAGTACCAGGCCGGTCAGCCGCTCCGGATGATCCAGCGCGACGTTCCAGGCGATGTTGCCGCCCAGGGAATTGCCGGCCAACGCGTAGCGCGGCAGGCCCAGCGCCTCCAGGAAGCCCGCCACCGTCGCGGCGTACGCCGGGATGCGGTAGTCGCGGTCCTTGCGCGGGCCCGTCAGTCCGAACGCCGGCAGGTCGGGGCGGATCACATCGAACGAATCCGACAGCAGATCCGTCGCGCGGTCGAAGTGCTGCAGGGATGAGGCACTGCCGTGCAGCAGCACGAGGGCCGGGCCGTGCCCAGCACGCTTGTAGTGGATCCGCAGGCCGTCCACCTCGACGAACCGGGAATCGGACTGGGGCTCAGACCAGGAACTCATAATGGATACACTGTTACCGATATGATGGCCGTGTCAAGCGGAAGCCGCCGCGGGGGAACGCCGTGCCGCGGTTCTGCTCAAGGGGGATCCGAGTCGCACTGGCCGCCGCCCGTGCGTACACGGAGCTGCCTCGCTACGTATGCGACCTGGCGATACAGCTGTTGCACTGCCCACCGGCGCCGCACACAGAGAACGCGCCCGCATCCGCAACGAGCACGGCATCCGCTCGGGCGATCGCCTCTCGCCGCCGCGACCTGGGCGCGCGGGGGATCCCGCAGTGCTCGGACGGGGAGATCAGACAGCGGTGGTCAGGCGCTTCGCCATCACCCGCTCCCTGCCCACGCCACCGGGCAGAAGGTCGCCGGGCTCACCCGTGTCCGTGAAACCGTGCCGTTCG
The DNA here is from genome assembly GCA_002027195.1 of Streptomyces sp. GKU 895. Taxonomy (GTDB): domain Bacteria; phylum Actinomycetota; class Actinomycetes; order Streptomycetales; family Streptomycetaceae; genus Streptomyces. Next base: position 10,698 of record MWJO01000003.1, read on the forward strand.
TACAGCGCGGTCGCCCTGCGGTTGTCCGGCTTGACGGACAACCGCAGCGTCGCGGCACCGCGCTCCGCCGCCCACCGCTCGACCGACTGGATCAGATGGTCACCCACGCCCTTGCCGCGAGCCGAGGGGTCGACCCACAACGAGATCAACTCCACGGTCCCTGCTCCCTCGCCCGGCACTCCGCTGGCCATGCCCACCGGGCGGCCGTCGAGGAGCGCGATGAGATCGTGCGCGCCAGGAATCGACAGGCGGGCACGCCACCGTTCCTCCCGGTCGCCGGAGCCCTGCCACTGGGCCAGCGTCGAGCCGAACGCGTAGGGCGCCTCAGCGAGCGCGGCCAGCCGCAACTCCCGCCAAAGGGGCCAGTCGTCCGCTTCCAAGGTGCGTAGTTCAAGCATGATCCGGACCCTGCCCGGCCGACGGGGCGGGCAGCAAGTTGATTACCGCCACGCGAACGTGACCGGCCGGGACCGGCGGGCGGTGTACCGCGTGGTCAGCCTCAGAAGAACCGTCGGTGACGGTGCCGCGATGTGTGAGATACGTCCGTTCCGGGGCGCAGATGCGGCGGTTATGTCGATCAACAGATGAGAATGATATGTGAGGGGAATGTCAAGACACGGGGGTAACTGTGGCGGCGGACGGGGTGGTTGGAGACGCCGGGGACAGAGCCCCGTTGCTGAGCCGGTCTGCTGAACTGGCCCGGTTCGACGAACTGCTCGACCGCTCCGCCCGCTCCGCCCGGGGCGCGGCGAAAGGCGAGGAAAGCCGCGGCACGGGCCGATCCCAGGTCGTCGACATCACGGGTGCGGCAGGGATCGGCAAGAGCAGGCTGCTGGGCGAGGTCTGCGCGCGGGCACGCCGCCGCGGACTGACCGTACTGCGTGGCAGGGCCACCGAGTACGAGCGGGAGGTGCCGTTCCAGGTCTTCACCGACGCGCTCGCCGACCTCGACCCGCACGCCCTGGACGGCTTCCAGGAGGCCGACGCGGTGTTACCCCTGCTGCAGCCGAGCGACGCCCAACACACCGACGCGGCCGACCGTTTCGGACTCCACCGGTCCACCGCAGCCCTGCTCGCGCGGCTCGCCGCCCCGTCCGGACTGCTGCTGGCCCTCGACGACCTGCACTGGGCCGACTCCGCGTCACTGGAACTGCTCGATCATCTCGTACGTCACGCCGTGCACGCCCCTGTCGTCCTGGCCGTGACGCGCCGGGACCGCCAGAGCCCCGAGTCCCTCGCGGCCAGGCTCACCCGCGGAGTCGACGACGGCACGGTCACCAGACTCGGACTGGGGCCGCTGAGCGCAAGCGACTGCGCCGAACTGGCCGGCCCCGGCATGTCGGCCGCCGACACCGCCGCACTGCATGCCGCGAGCGAGGGCAACCCGCTGTACTTCCTGACGCTTCTGCAGGCTCGCCGCGGGGGTACGACGCCCGATGCCTCGTCGCCACCAGAGCTCGGGGCCCTGCTGCTGGAGGAACTCACCGTGCTCACCCCCTCCCAGCGCGGCATCGTCGAGGCCGTCGCGGTGCTGGGCGAGCACGCCACCCCTGCGATGCTGGGCCGGGTGACCGGCCGCTCCGGCACCGCTTTCACCGACGACGTCCACGACCTCATCCACCGTGACTTGCTGCGCTCCGACCCGCAGGGCCTGCTGACACTGCGGCATCCGGTCGTCCGCACGCTCGTCCACGAGAGCACACCCTTCTTGCGACGCGTCGACATCCACCGGCTCGCCGCCGAGGAGCTGGCCCTCGCCGGTGCATCCGCCGCCGAGCGGGCCCACCATGTGGAGCGGTCGCTGATCGCGTGGGACCCGGCGGCGGTGGCGGTGCTCGAGGAGGCCGCCGCACGGACGGCCCGCACGGCCCCGGCGAGTTGCGCCCACTGGCTCGACGTGGCGCTCCGCCATCTTCCGCACACGGGCGAACACGCCTTCCGGCGACGCGAGTTGACGCTGCGGCGAGCCCGCGCCCTGGCCGCGTGCGGGGGGCTGCGCGAGAGCCGTGACCTGCTCCAGGAGCTCATAGCCACCCCGTCCCGGTCGTCCGGTGACCGCCCCACCGGTGACGACCAGGACGTCAGAGTGCGCGCGGTCGTACTGTGCGCGCTGGTGGAGCGTCACCTCGGGCGCTGCACCGAGGCCGTGGCGCTGCTGCGCCGCGAGCTGGCCCGCGGCCCCGCACCGGCCGATGTCGTCCGGCTCGGCCTGGAGCTCCGGCTCGGCCGCGCCCCAGGGCAGCGGCATCTCGTACCCCCGAGGTCCGAGCCGAGGTCGAGGCGGCCCTCGCGGCGGCCCGCTCGATGGGGAACGAGGCCGGTGAGGCGGCCGTCCTCGCGGTCGCCGCCCTGGGGGAGGCGTACGAGGGCACCATGACCGCGGCACACGAACTCGCCCAGCAGGCCGCCGCCCTGGTCGACTCGCTGCCCGACGACGACCTCACCGCCCTGTGCGAACCGCTCGCCAGACTCGGCTGGGCCGAGGCCTTTCTGGAGCACTACCCGGACGCGGAGCGGCACGCCCAGCGCGGCCTCGACATCGCCCGCCGCAGCGGCCAGCTCTACGTCATGCCTCATCTGCTGCTCTGCCTGTCCCACGTCCGGGTGCAGACCTGCCGGGTCACCTCGGCGGTGGAACTGGCCGACGAGGCGGAGGACATCGCCCGCGGCATCGGCAGCGACCAGTTGCTCACGTTCGCGCTGGCGAGCAAGGCCTCGGCGCTCGTCGCCGCCTGCCCGACCGGCGATCCGCGCCCCCCTCGCCGTCGCCGAGGAGGCGGTGGCCGCGGCCGGTAGCGGGGTGAACTGGTGGGCCTCCACCGCCTGGTGCATCTTCGGCTGGGCGGCACTCATGGCCGGCGATCCGATCCGGGCCAGGGACGCCCTGCTCCAGGCGGGCGGCCCCGAACTGCACCGGATCCAGCCCTCGATGCGGCCGCTGTACCTGGAGATCCTGGTCACGTCCGCCCTGGTCACGGGCCGATCCGAGGAGGCCCGGCAGTGGGCCGAACAGGCCCGAAAGGAGGCGGAACAGCTGGGACTGCCGATGCAGCGGGCCTCCGCGCTGCGCAGCACCGCCCATCTGCCGCTGGCGCAGGGGGACCCGGCAGCGGCGGCGGACCTGTTCGCCCAGGCGGCGGTGGAGAGCACCCGTTGCGGGGCGGTCTTCTGGGAGGCCTTTTCTCTGCTGCTCGGCGCCCCGCTGGAGGCGGCCGCGGGGCGTGGCCGTGACGGCACGCTCGCCTGGCTGCGGGGCCGGCGGCTCGCCGAGGCGGGCGGCAGTGGCATGCTGGTGGGCCTTGCCGACGCCACCCGTCCGCCCGACGGCGGATCCGAGGCCGCGTACGGCTCCCCGGACCGCGCCGAACTCGCCGAGCGGCTCGCCACCCTGACCGCCCGGGAACTGGAGATCGCCGAGCTGGTGGCCCAGGGCCTCACCAGCCAGGCCATCGCCGACCGGCTCTACGTCAGCCGGCGTACCGTCGACACCCATGTCTCCCGGGCCTTCCGCAAGACCCGGGTCTCCTCCCGCACCGCCCTGGCCGCGTTGATGGCCCGCCGCCGCACCGGGAACCGCTTCATGGACGCCAGGCCGGATCCGGGCTGATCCCGGCCCGGATCCGGCCCTGCTCGACCTACTTGACGTCGATGAAGTCGCCGGTGGCGGTCGCGGAGCCGGTGGTCGTGGTGCCCGCGAAGGCGAACCGGTAGTAACCGTCGGAGGTGGCCTTCGTGGTGGTGCTCAGGTTCCCCGTGGAGTTGGTCTTGACGGTCTTCAGGGTGGTGTAGGTGCTGGTGCCCTTCTTGCGGAACTGCAGCTTGACCGGCTGGGTCGAGTAGCCCGCGTACTTGCCCGTCGTCCAGTTGGCGCGGCTGAGCTTGCCGGTGACCGTGATGGTCTTGCCCTTCTTCACGGGCTCCGGGGAGGCGTTGGCGGTGAGTTTCGCGGCCCGCTTGAACTGGGTTCTGGTGACGTCGTCGTCGTAACTGGCGTTGGCGTACAGGTCGTAGGCGCCGAGGAAGAGCTTCCACGTACCGGCGGTGCCGTTGTCGTCCTTGAAGGCGGTCGCGGGGTCGATGGTGAAGACCGTCTTGCAGCTGTAGCTCCAGCCGCCCTCGGCCGGCGACTCCGTGCAGACGGGGTCGTCGTCCGACTGGAACGCGCCGGTGATGGTGTCCGTGCTCGAACTGTCGGTGCCCTGCCACAGGAACGCCTGGGTGAGGGCGACGCCCTCCGCGTCGAAGGCGGAGAACGTGACGGAAACGGTCTTCTTGCCCGTCACGCCGAGGACGATGTCCTTGCCGCCGTTGACGACGCCGTCCGAGAAGGTGGTGCCGCCCACCGCGTCCTGCGGTTCGACGCCTCCGGAGACGAAGGCTCCGAACGGCGCCGCCGCGCCCGGGTGCTGTGCCGCCTGTGCGGCGCCCGGGAGGCCGAGCGCCGAGACTACGGCGGCGCTGGTGACGACGGTGGCCGTGGTGCGCATGCGCATGCAGTTCTCCATGGTGAGGTCGGTGTCCTGATGAACTGGCTTTGTGCCAGGGTCTGTTGATGTACGGGAAGAGGCCTGTGCACGTTCAGACGCCCGCGCAGGCAGGTCAGGGTGTGGGGGAGCGGAGGATGTCCTCGAGGTCCCAGCTGTAGCTGGGCGACGGGTAGAGGTCCGTCGGGTACAGATCCGTCGGGTACAGGCCGGTCGGCTCGGCGCTCGGCGGGGGCACGTCGGCCGGGTCCGCGGTGGGGCGGCCGTCCGGGCTGCACACCTGCGGTGCTGAGGGCTCGGAGAGCTCGTAGTCGGCGACCCGCTTCGAACGGAATTCGACCGTTTCGGTTCCCCAGACGTCCTGGGTGCCGCCGACCTCTACCTCCTTGGGCAGTTCCTTGCTCTTGAGGGGCTTGCCAACGGTGACCGTGAGGAGGGCGCCCACGCACGGGCTGCGGTCGTCCGCGTAGAGGGACTCGGGCAGGGCAATCCTCCGTTCCCTATCGGCGTCGGCACGCACCTCGACACGCTTCACGCGGCGGATGTCGAAGTAGTAGTCGGCCGCGACCCGTCCGAGAGCGACTCGCCGTCGTCGCCGTCCGCGACGCCGTACACCAGCTTCCAGAACTCGACCTGCACGGTGATCTTGTGGCAGAGCGGCCCGAGGTATCCCGGGATGCTGGAGAACTCCAGGTCGCCGGAGCCTGAGTTCTGCTTGGGAGTGTCGACATCGAGCTTCACCCAGTCCACGGACTCCGCCGTCGTCCACCCCTTGTTGTCGTGGCAGCCCGAGGCTCCGGTCGGATAAGGGGGTGTCAGGGAGGGGGTCGGCGACTCGGTGACCTCCGTGGCGCTGGGGCTCAGGGTGGGATCGCCGTAGGCGGAGGTGTCGTCGCCGCCCGAGCAGCCTGCGCTGAACAGAACGGCCAGGGTGAACGCCGCGACGACAGGCAGAGCGGAACGTTTCGTCCCCGCCGGGCGCCTCACCGGTCGAACCAGTTCGGGGCCTGCCTGCCGGACAAAGCCCCGCACAGCACGAGCGCGAGGGCGACCGGCACGGACAGCATCGCCCCTAACCGGAGCAGCCCGGCCCCTTCGCCCCCGCCGTGGCCGACCGCGTCACTCACCAGGGACAACAGCAGGGCGCCCGCCGCCAGGCTCAGCAGAGCCCGCACCCGAACTCCCACCATGGCGAGCCTGACACTCCGTGGCATCTGCGCTCTCACACCCGGTGTCGTCATGAACACAAGGAAATGGCATGGATGCCGGGAACGCGTCGGTAGGAGTACGTATTCCATGTACGTAGAGGCCGCTATCGCACCCGCTCCCGCCAGGACTTCGTGCTGCTGTCGAGTTGTCCGCGGCGCACGCTGGTGCGGCCTTGCGTGTGTGCATGGACGGTTCGCCGGTGGCGCTGACGTGATGATGCTCGGCGAACTGTCTCACCAGGTGGCTGCCGACGCGGTCGGTTGCTCCGGTGACCAGGATCTTCACGCGGACACTTCCTCCGGTTCCGTCGATGCGGTGGGTGTGGTCGTGGTCTGTGGTCGGCGCAGGGCGAGGAGCGACGCGCTGAGCAGGAGCAGGGCATGAGCGGCTGGGTGCGCCCGAGGTGCCCGAACGTCCCCCGAAGCCACGGGGGAGAGTGTGCTGAGCTGCCCGCCTCGTGGGGCGCCCCTACTGGCGCAGGGGCGCCCCGTGCACTGCGCTTACTGCCCCGGCGCGAGGACCGGGCTGTTGTGGTACGCGGCGATCAGCCACCTGCTGTCGCGGCGCTCGAACACCCAGGTCGCGTTCACCTTGGCCGCGTCCGGGAGCTCGGTCTGGCCGGGGAACAGGATGCCGGACTCGCTGACGACGATCGCCGCGTCCGCGCCGAGGAAGCGCATGCTGAGCTGCTTGTTGCTGGTCGAGCTGCCCTTGAGGGGGCCGGCGAAGGCCTGTGCCATGCCGGCGCGGATGTTCTCGCGGCTGCCGCGCAGGGAGCCGGTCATGATGGCAGTCGCGTCCGGGGTGTAGTCGGCGACCATGCCGTCGGCGTCGCCGGCTTCCCAGGCCGCGTAGGACTTGGCCAAGACGGCCTGGATGGCTGCTGCGTCGCCGCACGGGTGTCTGACATCGGGGTCTCCCTTGTGAGAGGTCCGCCCGGGGCTCCGGGGAACTCGTCAGTACATACCGGCGGCCGGGCCGGAACTGTGCGCCTCCGCGGAAGGAAATTCTTCGGGATCGAGTCGGGCGACCAGGCCGAAGGAGGCGAAGACCTCGGAGTCCTGGAACACCGAGGTCCGGCTGATGCCTTCGGCGGTGACGGTGAAGAGCTGAAGTGTGTGCAGCTCGTACGCGTCGCCGACGCGGCGGTAGGCGGCGAACCCGTGCTGGCCGTTGGCCGCAACTGCCAGGAGACGCCAGTCCGTTCCGGCCGCCCGGAAGACCCACTCCATGAACAGGCCGTAATTGCCCGGCCCGGTGAACCAGTTGAGCATGGGCGGCATTTCCATGATGACGTCCTCGGTGAGCAGCCGCTTGAGGCCCTCGACGTCGGCCTGGAGAAACGCCTTCATGTAACGGTCGACCCAGGCGCGCTGTTCGGCCGCCATCGGCTCCGCGTCGGTGTGAACTCCCCGCACGCCGGTACGCGCCCGGTGCAGGGCGCTGTTCACCGACGCGACCGTGGTGCCGAGGATCTCCGCTGCCTCGGCGGCGGAGAAACCGAGCACGTCACGGAGGATCAGTGCGCCGCGCTGACGCGCCGACAGGAGTTGCAGGGCGGCGGCGAACGCCAGCCGCAGGCTGCTGCGGTTGACCACGGCAGCCGCCGGATCGCCCGCGTCGAGCATCGAGTCCGGCAGCGGCTGGAGCCAGGCCTGCTCCCCGCGGACCAGCGGCCGAGCGGGTCCGACGCGGCCACCAGCCCCGACGGCAGCGGCCGGCGGCCGCGCGCTTCCAGGGCGGTCAGGCAGACGTTCGTCGCGATGCGGTAGAGCCACGTACGAAGTGAGCTGCGGGTGTTGTCGTACTGTTCACGTGCCCGCCAGGCCCGCAGGAACGTGTCCTGGACCATGTCCTCGGCGTCGTGCGCCGAGCCGAGCATCCGGTAGCAGTACGCCAACAGCTCCGCCCGGAACGGCTCGACCAGGCGGTCGAAGTCCTCCACCTGCCCGGTCATCCCCACCCCTTCGCCGAGCTGCCCGCGGCCACTCTATCCAGCGCCGGTCCCACCAGAGCAGTCACGGCACCACGACCACCACTGTGGCCCCACAGGCGGGCGCGGGGGCCGCGCAGCGGTCTGCGTGCGCGTGCGGCGTCGCGCGGTCGGCGGGGGAGCGCCGCTCCTCGTGCCGGCGCCCCGTGTCAGCGGGCGGATCCCGTCCGAGTGCGCTCGGGTGGTTGCGGTGTGAGACTGCTGAACGACGGGTCCCAGATGGCACGCGGCCTGAGGAAGGCGACGCAGGGAGGCGAAACGGGGTGACGATGCCCGATGCCGGTGACGACCCGCTGCACCAGTTCCTGGCCGACTCGGCCAACCGGACCGTAGACCTCACCACCGCCCTGGCCCGCTGCACCAAGGCCCTCGGGCTGCATCACTCCGTGGCCTACCTCGCGGACATCCACGCAGCGTCACCTGGTCCCCCTCACCGACGTCACCGCGACACTGCCCATCGACGACTCCCTGGCCGGCTGGACGTACCGCACCCAGTCCCTGCGGGTCGAGCCCACGGAGTCCGGCGCGATGACGGCCTGGTTCCCCTTGCTGGACGGCGCCGAACGCCTCGGCGTCCTCGCTGTCTACGGCCCCGTGCTCACCGCTGCCGCCCTGAACCGCGGCAAGGCCCTGGCCACGCTCGTGGCGATGATGGTGACCTCCCGGCGCGCCTTCAAGGACTCCTACGTCCAGCGCACCCGCACCGAACGCATGCAGCTGCCTTCCGAGATGCTGCGCGCCTTCCTGCCACCCCGAACCATCGGCAACGCGCGCGTGGTCTCCACGGCCGTCCTCGAACCCGCCTACGAGATCGGCGGCGACGCCTTCGACCACGCTCTGACCGAGACGGCCCTGCACGCCACCGTCCTCGACGCCATGGGACACAACCTCGCCTCCGGCCTGACCAGCGCCCTTGCCCTGGCGGCCTGCCGCAACGCGCGCCGGATCGGAGCCGAACTGCCGCAACTGGCGCAGACAGTGGACGAGGCCCTCGCCCAATGGCTGCCCGATCAGTTCTGCACCGGCATCCTCGCCCAACTGGATCTGGCCTCGGGCGTTCTGCGGTGGTGCAACTGCGGGCATCCCGCCCCCTTGCTCATCCGGGACCACCGGCTGATGGAGCACGCCCTGGAAAGGGACGCCGACCCTCCGCTGGGTCTGCCGTACCTGCTGTCCGACCGCGGCCGCACGATCCACGAGGTGACCCTGCGCCCGGGCGACCGGGTACTCCTCTACACCGACGGGGTCACCGAGGCCCGTACCCACGACGGGGAACTGTTCGGGCTCCGGCGGTTCGCCGACTACGTCATCCGCGCGACCGCCGCGGGGGAGCTGGCCCCGGAGAGCCTGCGGCGGCTGATCCACTCCATCCTGGACGTGGAGACCAGCAGGCTCCGTGACGACGCGACCATCATGATGCTCGAGTGGCAGCCGCGTACGCAGTAGGGCCTGCCTCCGCCCTGGAAATGATCACGTTCCGGCTTCGGGTTCGGGGGTGCCGGTCCGGGTGCTCGCGTGATTGCTAGGTACTGGTATCGATGTATAGCTACAGCAGGGGTATGTCGCTGACCTCATCGAGGCCGATCTGAATCAGTCCCGTGCCGCTTTCATGGCGGGCGCCGCCTCGTTCCTGGCGGCGTACACGGACGCGTTCGAGGCGGAAGTCGGTGAGGACCGCTACCCGGGCCTGCCGGCCCGTCCGGCGCAGCCGGAGCCGAGGGACGCCGCGTGAACCTCCGCGTCGATCTGGCATGGATCCTGGCGGTGGCGCAGCAGATTCCGGGGGATCCCCAGGTCGTCGACTACGGCGTCCCCGTGGCGGCGGAACGCGTCACCGAGCGCAGATCCTTGACCACGAGGTCTATCCCGAGCCCCGTCACAAGGCTGCGGCGCTGCTGTGCGAGCTGGCGCGGAACCCGAGCCTGGAGGCGCGGAACCTGCTGTTCGCTGCCACGGTGACCGCGGCTTACCTGCCGGCGTACGGTATGCCGGTGAGCGCCGGACTGGACAGCGTTGTGCCGCTGGCCCGCGCCGCCCGGGACGGGCTCCCGGTCCGTGAGGTCGCCGCTCAGATCAAGGCATGGACGGGCTGATCCGCACCTGAGCGCGATCGAAGCCCTGGCGGGGTGCCGGGAAGGTGTGCCCCGCACCCCTCTGGCGGTTGTTCGCGGGGTCGTCGGTCGGCTCGGGGAGGGCCTGGAATCGGCGATGCTGTGGCTGTGTCGACGGGCAGGAGGGGTGGCGATGGTGATTGCGGATCGCACGCTGACGGTAGAGGTGATTGCGGCGCTGAGGTACTGGCCCGATGTCATCTGGAGTGGTCAGAAAAACCCTCCGGATCCGGTGGATCTCACGGTTCTGCCGCCCTTCTTCAACGAGGTGTTGGGGGAACTGCCGTGGTGGAACCCTGACTGGAAGGTCCGCGAGGTCGAGCCGGGACTTCCCGTGGAGATCGACACCGGTCGCCAGAGCGGGCCTTCACGGTTCACCGAGGTGTCCGTGCCGGGCACGGTGGGTTCCAGCGATGGTGAGAGCCTGCCTTTCGTCGCGAAGGTCGGGTTCGCGGGCGACCAACTGACCCGGTTCCAGGCCAAGATGGGCGATGTGGTCCTCGGGCCGGCAGTTGCCCCCGCGGGCCAGCTGGAGCCGCATCCGTTCGCCACTGTGCTCACCGGGTTGATGGACCTACGCGGGATTCCGGTCAAGGCGATGGCCAGGGAGACGGCTCGGTCGATGTCCACGATCCACATGCTGGGCAGCGGAAGGCATAACCCGGAGCCGCTTCTTGTCGAGGAGATCGCCAGGGTTCTGGGCATGTCCGAGGCGGACGTCAGAGTGATTGCTGGACTCGACGACGACCGGAGGCGCTAGCGGGCAACAGGGGCGGCGCCACGTCGAGGGGTGCACGTGCACCCATGGCACGTGCACCCCTGACGCGTCCACCCCTGACACGTCCGCCGCCCAGGTCATTGCCGCCCGCCAAGCGGACTTCACTCGATGAAGACCTTCACGGAGTCGGGGTCCCCGCTGTTTCGGTTGACGCCGATGAAGAAGTCGCTCCCGATGTGGGTGACATCTTCGATCTCGTCGGTCTTGCCGTTCCCCGGAATCCCGATGTCGCTCTCCACGTCACCTCCGGACCAGTTGTACTGGTACACCCAGTTCCACCCCGTTTCGGGCGTTGAACTGTTGATGGACTTGGTGTTCCAGACATAGTTCTCGGAGCAGTCGGTGCCTTGGTCGGAACGATTGTCGTGACTCGTCAGGTTGCTCTTCACCAGCGTCCATCCGCTCGTCAGCGAACCGGCACCGGGATGGGTCCACAGATTGCCCGAGCGCCGGGCAGCATATCTGCCGGCTCCGTCGGCCGCCGTCGCGCTGTAGCAGAGGCCGCTGATATTGCCGATGGGCAGATGGACCACCTCGCTTGCGCCAATGGATCCCGAAGAGTTCAGGTGAATGACCGTCACATCGGCGCTCGGATAGGCCGATTCACTTCCTTGGGTGGCGATCAAGGCGGGCCCCTGGTCCCGGTAGTCCGGATGGTAGGCGAGGTCGTTGCCGTGGCCGAGTACGGGTATGGAGGTCGGTGCCCCGGCGCAGGTCCAGCTGGCACCGTCCCAGGTCGAGCCGTCACGCAACCACCTGGACAGGACCGGGTCCTCCCCGCCCGCCTTGGTGAAGATGATGTAGAGCTGGCCGCCCGGCCCGGCGACCATGCCTTGCATGACGGTGCGTCCCGCCCTGCATGCACTGCTGTTCGGGATGTTCAGCCGTTCCGCCCCGCTTCTGTCTGTGGCGGCGTAGGCGGACGTTGTCGAGACAATGGCGATTCCGGTCAAGAGTGCCAGTACGGACGCGAAACTCAGTAGTTTCCTCACGCGGTGCCTCTCCTGTGCGGACGACGGCAGGAGGCTAGCATTTGGCATGTACTTTGCATTCGGGTCGACATCAACCTGCCCCTGCATCTGGGTCGACATCAACCCGCCCCTGAATAAGCGGCTTTGACGACCCGTCAGTGCCACGCTCCGGGCATATCGTCGAGTGTCAGTTGCTGCTCGGGGAAAGGCGGTACCCATCGAAACGATGAGCACCGCCTGCTCACACAGCCGTCACCGACATGCTCACAGAGCGCTGGTTGTCTGCTCGCCGGTCGCGCTGCCCGCGAGCCACTGGTCCCATCCCAGGTTGAAATCGGCGTAGCCGTTGTCGGCCGGGGCTTTGCCGCGGGGTGAGCCGGTGATGGTGACGGGGTCGCCCTGCTTGACCTGGTCGTAGAACCACTTGGCGTCCGGCAGGGACAGGTGCACGCAGCCGTGCGAGCCGCGGGCGCTGCCGCTGCCCGGATTCGGGTCGCCGGTCGAGTAGTGGACGTAGGTGCCGGACTGGGTGAGGTGGATGTCCCAGGGCAGTGTCAGGTCGTAGTAGTTCGGGCTGCCCTTGTCACAGCTGATGCCGACGCTGCAGGAGGTCATGTGGACCTTTTCCTGCTTGTCGATGACGGCCATCGTGCCGTCCCACGTCGGGTACTCGGCGCTGCCCGCGTTGATGGACAGGGTGCGCACCGGAGCGCCGTTGCGGGTGACCTTCATGGTGTGGCCGGTCACCGACACGTCCGCGCGCACGTCGTCACCGATCTTGAAGGTGTGCGTGTAACCGTGCACGCCGTAGCGTCCGTTGCCGTTGCTGACGCCTGTCATGTCGGCGTCGATCTTCACCGTCGTACCGGACGGCCAGTAGTTCTTCGGGCGCCAGTCGGCGCGCTTGTCGCCCATCCAGTGCCAGGCGCCGGCCACCGGCTGTGAGGCGCTCACCTTCATGTGCTTCTCCACGTCGGCTCGCGCCTTGGCCGCCACAGGGTTCGTGAAGATCACCGAGATGGGCATGGCCACGCCGACCGTCGTTCCCGTCTGCGGGGTGATGGTCTCCAGCAGCATCGGCGGGCCCGCAGGCTTCGTGGGTGACGGGGAGGCGCTCGCGCTCGGCTTTCCCGACGCCTTTGCGTCGTCGCCGCTCGCCTTGTCGCTGCCGCCACCACCGCAGGCGCTCGCGCCCACCAGCATCACGCCCGTGACGAATGCGACCCCTATGCTGCCCTTGCGCCGTCCCACGAACTCCCCCGTTTTCTCGCTCTTCGGCCCTCACGAGCCCGTCCCCCTGTCAGACAGATACGGCGCGGGTTCCAGTTGCATGTGTCGCGTAAAGCGTGTCCCAAGACTGGCCGGACCAGGGCGGGCCGGGCCGACGCGGACGGCGGCAGGCCGTGTGCCGGTGCGCTCGTCGACCGTGGGTCATGCCGAGGCGGACCTGGGGGACGGGCGTGGTCGCCGAACCGACGGACCCATCACCGAGGCCGGTCCCGATGCCGCAAGACGGTCAACGGCGGCGTGGTGTTCGATGGTCACGAGAAGGAAGAGATCGAAAGGACAGCACCTACTCGTGGACCTGGGCATCATCGGGCAGGCCGCCGGACTGTTCGCCGTCACCAACATCGACGACCTCCTGGTCCTGGCGCTGTTCTTCGCCCAGGGCGCCGGCCACCGAGGATCCGCCCGTCGCATCGTGCTGGGCCAGTACCTGGGCTTCGCCGCGATCCTCGCCGTAGCGGTGGCCGCCGCATTCGGCGCCACCTTCCTGCCCGATTCCGTCATCCCTTACCTCGGGCTCCTGCCGCTCGCGCTGGGCTTCAAGGCCGCCAGGCAAGCCTGGAAGGACCACCGCGACGAGGGCGAGTTGGCGAAGACGGGTACGTAGACGCTGATGTTGTCCCCGCCGTTGGCGAAGGTGACCGCGGCGACCTCCAGCGGGCTGGGCCCGCCGTCCTCGGCTTGTTCCCCCTCTCCGTGCTCCTCTCCCGCTGGGGCCACGTCCTGCTGCCCCTTGTCCTGATCACCCTCGGCCTGCTCATCCTCATCGAAGGCGGCGCCTTCGGCCTGTGACCCGGACGACCCGGACGGCATCACAGGTCAGTTCGAATCTCTGATGAAACCGGATACCTCCCAGACTTGCTGAAGAGCCGGCCACGTCCACGTCCAGGACGGCCGGATCTGACCCTTGCCCCAAGGCGTCCATCTCGATCAGCGCAGAATCAGAACGCCCCCGAGCCCGTCGAGTGCGCGGGGGAGGCGTCGGCCTGCCGGGTTCATCGCGCGTTCTGCGTCTCACACCTTCCGCGTTTCACGCGTTGCGAGAAGCAGTCATCGAATCGGTTCCGCGCAAGCGCTTCGACGAGAAGCCACGACCGGCACGATACGGGAGCAATGGTCTGCCGCACGCCGAAGAGGACGCCCACGGGCGGGCCGGGGGCCGTCTCACCAGCCGGTGCGGTGCGCACCGTCTCCTCGGCACCAGCTGTTCGGCGACTGCGCACCAGGTCAACGGCAGTGACGGAGGCGCCGAGCGGTTGCGGCCCAGCCGCCGGTCCGACGCACGCGACTGGCCGAGCGGAGCCGGCGTGAGGGCCTGTCACGTTCCTTGTCCACGGTCACGCCGGTCGGCTCGAGCGGGCCGGCGGAGGTGGATCCGGGAAGATCGGCGGTCGAACCGATTCGCTATTCGGGCCGGACGACAGCGTCAAGGCCCTTGACAGCACTGCGGAAACGAGAGCACCGTCTCCCCCCGAAACCTCTCTGCAATCCCACTGAAAGATCGGCACCTCCAAGCGCTTCCGCTTTTCTCAGCGCACCAGCACAGAACGCGACGGGGTTCCGCCGGCACGGTAGGGGAGTTCGGATGGGAACGACGGGTACGAGACGCCACGTGCTGTTCGGGCGCGGTGGCGCCCCAGGACTGCTCGCTGTCGTACGGCGCCGCGGGCGGCCGGGAAATGAGGTGGGGCAGGCATCTGTGCCATCGTGGGAGCGCTCCCGCAGCTCTCGGTTGAAAACGATCGCCCGGGCGGCGGCCGCTGCCGTGCTCGCCGCCGGCGCACTGGCCGGCGCCACGACCGGGACGGCCCGGGCCGCCACGTCCGGACCATGTGATCTCTACGCGGCGGGAGGCACCCCCTGTGTGGCGGCCCACAGCACGACGCGGGCGTTGTACGCCTCGTACAACGGGCCGCTCTACCAGGTCCGGCGCGCCTCGGACAACGCCACCCGCGACGTCGGCGTCCTGAGCGCGGGCGGCTACGCCGACGCCGCCGCGCAGGACTCGTTCTGCGCGGGGACGACCTGCCTGATCTCGATCATCTACGACCAGTCAGGTCGCGCCAACCACCTCACCCAGGCGCCCGGCGGCGGTGCCGCGGGTGGTCCCGACAACCTCGCGAACGCGACGGCCGCGCCCACCACGGTGGGCGGTCACAAGGCCTACGGCGTCTTCGTGGCACCCGGGACGGGATACCGCAACAACCACACCAACGGCATCGCGACCGGGGACAACCCCGAGGGCATGTACGCGATCTTCGACGGCACGCACTACAACGGCGGCTGCTGCTTCGACTACGGCAATGCCGAGACGGACAACAACGACGACGGCAACGGCACCATGGAGGCCATCTACTTCGGCAACATCAAGGTCTGGGGCTACGGCTCGGGCAACGGCCCCTGGATCATGGCCGACCTGGAGAACGGCCTGTTCTCCGGGGTGAACCAGCACTACAACGCGAACGACCCGACCATCAACTACCGCTACACGACCGCCATCGTCAAAGGCGGCCCGAACCACTGGGCGATCCGCGGCGGCAACGCGCAGTCGGGCGGCCTGTCCACGTTCTACGACGGTGTGCGTCCCAACGTCGCGGGCTACAACCCGATGCGCAAGCAAGGCGCCATCATCCTGGGCATCGGCGGTGACAACAGCAAGGGCGCCCAAGGCACGTTCTACGAGGGCGTGATGACCTCCGGCTACCCGTCGGACGCCACCGAGAACGCGGTCCAGGCGAACATCACAGCGGCCGGCTACGCCAATGCGACCGGCGGGACGGGCACCGGCGCGCTGCACGCGGTGGGCGCGGGCAAGTGCCTGGACGTGCCGAACTCGTCGACCACGGCGGGCACGCAGGTGCAGATCTGGGACTGCAACGGCGGCGCCAACCAGAGCTGGACCCGTACCTCCTCCGGCCAGTTGAGCGTATACAGCGGCAGCAGCCAGCTGTGTCTGGACGCGTACAACAACCAGACCACCGCCGGCACCAAGGTGGTGACCTGGCCCTGCAACGGCGGCGCCAACCAGCAGTGGCAGCTGAACTCCGACGGCACGATCACCGGCACCCAGTCCGGGCTCTGCCTCGACGTCACCGGCGCCTCCACAGCCAACGGCGCCCTGGCCGAACTGTGGACCTGCAACGGCGGTTCCAACCAGCGATGGAACCTCAGCTGAGAGGACCGGCTCCAGCCCCGAGATCTTCCGACCGTCCGACGACAGGCGCGTCCCACGGCGAACGGCGCCACCCCGTCCCCGCACCGGGCGCCCCCCGCACCAGGCGCCACCCCCCCACTGGAGGATGACGATGTCCGGAGCCAGAGCGCCTCCGCGGCCTGTGGGCCGCGCCCGTAGCCATGTTCGCCTTACTCGCCGGGAGCCTGCCGATAGCCGGCGCCGCGTTCGCCGTACCGGCCGGGCGGCAGGCAGCGGCAGCCGATCTGTACGTGGCCCCGGACGCGGCTCCCGGCGGGAACGGCTCCGCCGGGCAGCCGTTCGCGACGATCGACCAGGCGCGACAGCCCGCGCACCGGCTCTCGGCCGACTCCGACGTCGTGGTCCACCTGGCCGGTGGCACCTACCGGCAGTCCAAGCCGCTGACCTTCGGCTCCGGCGACGGCGGCCAGAACGGCCACACGATCACCTACCAGGCCATGTCCGGCCAGCAACCGGTCGTGAGCGGCGCCCAGCAGATATCTGGTTGGCAGGTGCATGATCAGAACAGCAACATCTGGTCGGTCCACGTCGGCACCGGTGTGAACACCCGTCAGTTGTACGTGAACGGCAAGCAGGCACCGCGCGCGGCGATCCAGGTGCCCCGCTCCGCCTTCACCTTCACCCAGACCGGTCTGACCGTCACCGACTCCTCCCTCGACTACCTGGCCGGCCTCTCGGACCGGAGCCACATGGAAGTCGAGAGCGTCAACTCCTTCACCGACCGCTACGCGCCGGTCCAGTCGATCAGCGGCAGGACGATCACCATGCAGCAGCCCGCGTGGAACAACAACTCGTGGGGCTACGACACCATCAACGCGCCGTTCGCCGGCGGGACCATATACCTGGAGAACAACTACGCGTTCCTCAAGCAGGCCGGGCAGTGGTACCTCGACGCGTCCGCCGGCGACCTGTACTACCGGGCCCAGCCGGGGCAGAACCCGAACAGCCTCACCGTCGAACTGCCCCGACTGCAGAGCCTGTTGGGCATCAGTGGCAGCTATGCCTCACCCGTGACCGGCCTGGCGTTCTCCGGCCTGCGGTTCACCGGGACCTCCTGGCTCGGCCCGAGCGGACCCGACGGCTACGCGGACCAGCAGAGCGGCGCCCACATCACCGGCGCCTACGCGATGCCGGCCAACTGGCTGAGCACCTGCAAGTCGGGATGCACGCAGTTCGAGGCCACCCGCAACCACTGGGAGCAGATGCCCGCGGCCGTCCAGGTCTCCGCCGCCACCGGCATCACCTTCTCGGGCAACACCTTCTCCGAACTCGGGCAGGCCGGACTGGGCGTGGGCAACGACGGCGTCGCCACGGCCTCCGGCACCGGCCTCGGCGCCAACGGCATCACCGTCACCGGCAACACGTTCACCGACCTCGCCGGCAGTGGCATCCAGGTCGGCGGCATCCAGCCGGACGCGCACCATCCCAGCAACCCGCAGATGACCAACCAGAACATCACCATCAGCAACAACAAGGTCAGTGGGGTGGGCACCGACTACAAGGAGACCGCGGGAATCCTGTCCACCTATGTCACCAACGCGACGATCACCCACAACCAGTGCGACCACCTGCCCTACGACGGGATCGACATCGGCTGGGGCTGGGGGATGAACGACCCGGGCGGCAGCCAGGACTACGTCAACCGGGGCACGTACAACTACCAGCCGATCTACAGCACGCCCACGACGCTGAAGAACAACACCGTCTCCCGCAACCTGGTCTTCGACACCAAGAACGCGATGTTCGACGGCGGCAGCATCTACAGCCTGTCCGCGGCCCCCGGCTCGGTGATCTCCGACAACTACATGTACGACAACAACCGCACCACCGCGCTCTACCTCGACGAGGGTTCCCGGTACCTGAAGGTGTCCGGCAACGTGGTGCAGGACGCGGGCAACTGGGCGCTCACCAACGCCAACGCGAACAACCACACCGACGACAACACGTTCTCCGGCAACTGGTACAACGGCGGCAACACGTATGTGGCCACCGGCCCTCCGCACAACAACGTCCTCACCGGCAACGTCCAGGTCAGCGGCACCAACTGGCCGCAGGGTGCCCGTGACGTGATCCAGCAGGCGGGCGTCCAGTCCTCGGGCGGCGGCGGGTTCCCCACGGGTTCCCATCAGTTGGTGATCGCCAGCAACAGCCTGTGCCTCGACGTGTACGGCAACTCCACCAGCGCCGGCGCCGCGATCGACCAGTGGACCTGCAACGGGCAGGGCAACCAGCAGTTCGAGTTCGTGCCGGTCTCGGGCGGCTACGGGCAACTGCGCGCGCAGCACTCCGGACAGGTCGTGGCGGTCTCGGGCGGCTCCACGACCGCCGGTACGCCGAACATCGTGCAGCAGGCCGCAGGCGCGACGCCCAGTGCGCTGTGGCTGCCGGTGCAGCAGTCCGACGGCTCGTACTCCTTCAAGAACCAGAACAGCGGTCTGTGCCTGGACGTCTACGGCGGCGGCAGCAACCTGGGCCAGCAACTGGACCAGTGGCCCTGCAAGAACGCACCCGGCACCAACCAGGACTTCACTCCCCGCTGACCTGCTCGCGCCTCCAAAACGCCTGCACGGACCGGCGATTCGTTCACCCCACCCACTGACCCGCACCCAGTGAGGAACGCAGATGAAGAAGTACTGGGCCCCCTTGGCCGCGGCACTGGCGGCCACCCTCGGCATGGGCGCCGCGTCGGCCCGCCGCGGCCTCCGCCGCCGAGGCGCCGCCCTCCGCAGCACGGGCCGCGGCGCCCACGCCCTTGCGGGTGATGCCGTTGGGTGACTCGATCACCTGGGGCGTCGGCAGCCCGTCCGGGAACAGCTACCGCAACTTCCTCGGGAACAAGCTGACAGCCGAGGGGCACACCCTGGACTTCGTGGGTTCGGGGCGCAACGGCACCATGTCCGACCCGGACAACGAAGGCCACTCCGGCTGGCGGATCGACCAGATCGCCGGCATCGCGGACTCCGTGCTGGCCCGTTACCGCCCCAACGTGGTGACCCTGGAAATCGGCACCAACGACCTCAACGGCAACTACCAGATCCCGACCGCGGCCGACCGGCTCCGCGCGCTCATCGACCAGATCACCAGGGCCGTACCCGACGCGACCGTGCTCGTCGGCACTGTGATCATCTCCACCAGCGGTTCCGAGGAGGCCAACCGGCCCGCGTTCAACGCCAAGTTGCCCGGGATCGTCCAGGCCGAGCAGGCGGCCGGCAAGCACGTCCGGCTGGTGGACATGAGCGCCCTGACCGCCGCGGACCTGTCCGACGCCCTGCACCCCAACGACAGCGGCTTCGCCAAGATGGCGGACGCCTTCAACGCGGGGATCCAGGCGGCGGACGCGGCAGGCTGGATCAAGCCGCCGGACTCCGCGGCCGGGCAGGTGCGCTCCGGGATCGCGGGCAAGTGCCTGGGGGTCACCGGCGGCAACAGCGCCAACGGCACCGCCGCGGAGATCCGCACCTGTGACGGCTCCGCAGCGCAGACCTGGTCCGCGCGCTCCGACGGCACCCTGCGGGCGCTCGGGAAGTGCCTCGACGTCACCGGCCGCGGCACCGCCAACGGCACCAAGATCGAGATCTGGGACTGCAACGGCGGCACCAACCAGCAATGGCAGACGTACAACGGCGGCTACCGCAACCCGGTCTCCGGCCGCTGCCTCGACGACCCCAACGCGTCCACCACCGACGGCACGCAACTGGTCCTGTGGGACTGCAACGGCGGCACGAACCAGCAGTGGACCGCCCTGCCCGTGTCCTGACCTCGCGACCCCCTTCTCACGCACCCGCACAAGGAGGTTGATCCTTCATGTCCTGGCTCAACGACGAGCCGCCGCTGCGCAGGGCCCTGCTCTCGGCCACCGCCCTGGCGGCCGGCACGGCACTGGCCCTGACCGGACCGGCGGGCCTCACCGCGCACGCGCGTCCGGCACGCTGGGCGCGGCCGCCGCCGACAGCGGCCGCTACTTCGGTACGGCCGTGGCTGCCGGGAAACTCGGCAACTCGACGTACTCCACGATTCTCGACCGGGAATTCAACATGATCACCCCGGAGAACGAGATGAAGTGGGACACCACCGAACCGTCCCGCGGCAACTTCAACTTCGGCCCGGCCGACCAGATCGTCAACCACGCCACCGCGCACGGGCAGCGGATGCGCGGCCACACCCTGGTGTGGCACTCGCAGTTGCCCGGTTGGGTCAGCTCCATCCGGGACGCGAACACCCTGCGCGGCGTGATGAACAACCACATCACCACCGTGATGAACCACTACAAGGGCAAGGTCTACGCCTGGGACGTGGTCAACGAGGCGTTCGCCGACGGCGGCAGCGGCCAGCAGCGCAGTTCGGTGTTCCACGACGTGCTGGGCAACGGCTTCATCGAGGAGGCCTTCCGCACCGCCCGGTCGGCCGACCCGTCCGCCAAGCTCTGCTACAACGACTACAACATCGAGAACTGGTCCGACGGCAAGACCCAGGGCGTCTACAACATGGTCAGGGACTTCAAGGCGCGCGGTGTGCCCATCGACTGCGTGGGCTTCCAGAGCCACTTCGGCACCGGCGGCCCGCCCTCGAGCTTCCAGACCACCCTGTCCAACTTCGCCGCCCTCGGCGTCGACGTCCAGATCACCGAGCTCGACATCGCCCAGGCCTCGGCGACCGCGTACGGCAACACGGTGCGGGCCTGCATGAGTGTCGCGCGCTGCACCGGCATCACGGTGTGGGGGGATCAGGGACAGCGACTCGTGGCGGACGGGAGAGAACCCGCTGCTGTTCGACAACAACGGCAACAAGAAGCCGGCCTACGACGCGTCGCTCTCGGCGCTCGGCGGAGGCACGGGGAATCCGGGCGGAGGCATCGTCTCGGGGCAGGTGTACTCGCTGACCGATGTCGCAGCGGGCCGGGTCCTGGACGTGCCGGGGGGCCAGACGGCGAACGGCACGCCCCTGCAGGTCTGGGACGCCAACGGCGGCGCGAACCAGCAGTGGCGGGCGAGTCAGAACAGCGACGGCTCCTACACCCTGATCAACGCCGCGTCGGGCCGGGCGCTGGAGATCCCCAGCGGGCAGACCGGCAACGGCGCCCCGGTCCAGATCTGGGACTCCAACGGCGGTGCCAACCAGCACTGGAACTTCAGGTGAGGTAACCCGGAACGCACACCCCGCGTCCGGTACGGCGGCCGTCGCCGGACGCGGCTTCCGGCATGCCCTCACACCACTCTGACCAAGCACGATACATGGGATGGATCGGAATCCGATGGGGTGTGCCGAGCGTATTGACTCGTTCGAAGACCTGTGGAATCACTAGGACATGGGATGTCTGAGCGGTTCCTGTGGGTGCTCTCGATCGCCCTAGCCACCATCCCGTTCGGCCTGGCACAGCCTCGACACCTTCCCCCACATCCCTGAGGAACAGCATGCGGTCTTCACCCTTCTCCCGTCGGTGTCCCACGGCTCGCAGACGACGCTTGCCGGCCTTCGCCGCCGTAGCCGTGATGGCGCTGCTGGCCATGATGACGGCGACCTCCCAGACGTGGTCCGCTCCGGCAGCGACGCCGGCGCCCCTGGTGAGTTCGGCGTCCGGCCGATGTCTGGACGTCAAGGGCAACGTCGACACCCCGGGAACGGCGCTCGACATCCAGGACTGCAACAACCAGCCGAACCAGGCGTTCGAGTTCACCCCGGCGGGCGAGCTGAGGACGATGGGCGGCACCCGCTGCGTGGACGCCTACGACAACCGGACCGCGCCGGGCACCCCGGTGATCATCTGGACCTGCAACGGCCAGGCGAACCAGATGTGGCGACAGAACTCCGACGGGTCGGTCACCGGCGTCCAGTCCGGCCTGTGCCTGGACGTCAACGGGGCGGGCACGGCCAACGGCACCGCGGTCATCCTGTGGACCTGCAACGGCCAGAGCAACCAGAAGTGGACCACCTCGACGACTCCGCCCGCTCCCGGCGGGTCGGGCCCCTGCGACATCTACTCCGCGGGCGGCACTCCCTGCGTGGCCGCGCACAGCACCGTACGGGCGCTCTACGGGTCGTACGGCGGCAGCCTCTACCAGGTCAGGCGCGCCTCGGACAACACGACCAGGAACATCGGCGTACGGGCGGCCGGCGGCTTCGCCGACGCGGCGGCGCAGGACTCGTTCTGCGCGGGCACCTCCTGTGTGATCACGGTCGTCTACGACCAGTCCGGACGCGGCAACGACCTGTGGTACCAGGGATCGGCCCAGGTCCCGGGATCGAGTCAGAGCAGTCCCGCCAAGGCGACGTCGGAGTCGCTGACCGCCGGGGGAACCAAGGCGTACTCCCTGTACATCAACCCCGGCAACAGCTACTGGCGGGACGGCCATCTGACGGGAGTGCCGACCGGCAGCGCGCCCGAAGGGGCGTACATGGTGACCAGCGGCACCCATGTCAACAACGGCTGCTGCTTCGACTACGGCAACAGCGAGACGACTCGGAAGGCCGACGCGGCCGGGGCGATGGACGCGATCAACTTCGGCACCCAGTGCTGGTTCGGCGGGTGCTCGGGAAGCGGTCCCTGGGTCCAGGCCGACCTCGAATGGGGCCTGTACTCCGGGGGCAGCCAGTCCTGGAACACCAATCAGCGAGCCTTCACCAGCAAGTTCGTCACCGCGATGCTGAAGAACAACGGGACGTCGAGGTTCGCCCTCAAGGGCGGCAACGCGCAGTCCGGCACCCTGACCACCCTGTGGGACGGGGCACTTCCCGCCGGCTACAGCCCGATGAAGAAGCAGGGCGCCATCGTCCTCGGCAGCGGCGGTGACTGCTGCAAGCCCGGCGGCGGAGCCAACCTGAGCGCCGGCACCTTCTACGAGGGAGCCATCGTCGCCGGCTACCCCTCCGACGCGACCGACAACGCGGTGCAGGCCAACATCACCGCAGCCGGATACCGCTGAGTCCCTCTGCCCCACGGCGAGTTCTGCCGCAACCCGGCCCAGGAGCTAATGACATGCACATGATCAAACGGGCGTTGGCTTTCGCCTTCTCCATCGCGCTGCTCAGCGTGGGCGTCCCTCTCCTCTCCCTCGGCACAGCGCAGCCCGCCGCCGCCCTGGGCAACGGGCTGGCACTGACCCCGCAGATGGGCTTCAACGACTGGAACGCGTACGGCTGCAACGTCTCCGAGTCGCTGATCAAGTCGACCGCGCAGGCGATGCACACCAACGGCATGCAGGCGGCGGGCTACACCTACGTCAACATCGACGACTGCTGGATGACCCACAACCGCGACTCGGGCGGCCACCTGGTGCCGGACCCGGCGAAGTTCCCGGACGGCATCAAGGGCACCGCCGACTACGTGCACTCGCTGGGGCTGAAGCTGGGGATCTACGAGGACGCGGGCACCGCGACCTGCGCCGGGTATCCGGGCAGCCTGGGCCACGAGAGCACGGACGCCCAGTCGTTCGCGTCGTGGGGCGTGGACTACCTGAAGTACGACAACTGCAACAACAACGGGGTGTCCGCGCAGAGCCGGTACACCGCGATGCGGGACGCCCTGGCAGCCACCGGCCGGCCCATCCTGTACAGCCTGTGCAACTGGGGCCAGGACAACGTGTGGACCTGGGGCGCGGACGTGGGCAACAGCTGGCGCACCACCGGTGACATCAGCGCCACCTTCGCCAGCATGCTGTCGATCTTCCACAGCAACGTCGGACTGGCCTCCTACGCGGGGCCGGGCCACTGGAACGACCCGGACATGCTGGAGGTCGGCAACGGCTCGATGACGGCCACCGAGAGCCGCAGCGAGTTCAGCCTGTGGGCGGAGATGGCCGCGCCGCTGATCGCGGGCACCAACATTCCCTCGGCCAGTGCGGAGACCCTGTCCACCCTGACCAACTCCCGGGTGATCGCGGTCGACCAGGACCCCCTCGGGAAGCAGGGCACCATGGTCTCCTCCTCGGGCGGCCTCGACGTGCTGGCCAAGCCCTTGGCCAACGGGGACGTGTCGGTGGCCCTGTTCAACGAGACGGGCTCGACAGCGACCATCTCCACGACCGCGGCCGCGATCGGGAAGAGCGGCGCGTCCTCCTACACCCTTACCGACCTGTGGTCGGGGGCGACCTCCACCACCGCAGGCACGATCAGCGCCTCCGTACCGGCGCACGGCACGGTGATGTACCGGGTCGCGGGTGGCACCAGCGGCGGCGGCACCAGCGTGACCGGCGCGCTGCACGCCGTGGGCGCGGGCAAGTGCCTGGACGTACCCAACTCGACCACGACCGCCGGCACCCAGGTGGTGATCTGGAGCTGCAACGGCGCCAACCAGACCTGGACCCACACCGCGTCCAACCAGTTCACCGTCTACTCCGGCAGCAGCCAGAGGTGCCTGGACGCCTACAACAACCAGACCACGCCGGGCACGAAGGTGGAGATCTGGTCGTGCAACGGCCAGAGCAATCAGCAGTGGACGCTGAACTCCAACGGCACGGTCACCGGCGTCCAGTCGGGCTTGTGCCTGGGCGTCGCCGGCGGGGCGACCGCCGACGGCACCCTCGCCGAGCTGCAGACCTGCAACGGCGGCAGCAGCCAGCGGTGGACGTTGGGGTGACTCCGCATTCGAACCCCGGAGGAGGTTTCCATGCTCGAACCAGCCGGTGATCGCCCCCGCAGGCGAGGGAAAGCCGTGCTCCTTGTCGTCCTGGCGATGATCGTGGCCGCGTTCGGCGGCCCGGCGTTCGCCACGGCGCCCCGGTCCGCAACAGTGGCTCAGCGCGTTGCCGACGCGTCGCTCCCGTGCGACCTCTACGCCGCGGGCGGTACGCCGTGTGTGACGGCGCACGCCACGACCAGGGCGCTCTTCGCGTCGTACAACGGACCGCTGTACCAGGTCCAGCGGGCCTCCGACCGCAGCTATCGCGACATCGGAGTGCTCAGTGCGGGCGGGTACGCGGACGGCGCGTCCCAGGTGTCGTTCTGCGCGGGCACGTCGTGCACGATCACGAAGATCTACGACCAGACCGCCCAGCACAACGACATGCCGATCTCCTGGGGCGGCTACTGGAAGGGCCCGGGGCCGAACGGGTCCGATGTCGGCGCGGACGCCATGGCCCTGCCGGTGACCGCGGCCGGCCATCAGGTCTTCGGCGTCAAGGTCGCCCAGGGCGTCGGCTACCGGCACGACAACGCGAAAGGCGTCCCCACCGGATCCCAGCCCTCGGGCATCTACATGGTGACGTCGTCGAACTACACGAACCAGTGGTGCTGCTTCGACTACGGCCTCGGTGAGAACACCCACACCGACACCGGCAACGCCACCATGAACGCCATCTACTGGGGCAACGCCTGCTGGTTCGGCGGCTGCACCGGGTCGGGGCCGTGGGTGGAGGCCGACCTGGAGAACGGCATGTTCCACACCAACACCGGCTCCAACAAGGACCCGAACAACCCCGGTGTGCACTACCCGTTCGTCAGCGCCTGGGAGAAGAACAACGGCACCAGAAACTTCACCCTCAAATACGGCAACGGCGCGAGCGGCGGGCTGACCACCACCTTCTCCGGCCCCCTGCCGAACGGCTACTCGCCGATGAAGGTCGACAGTTCCGTCCTGCTCGGCACCGGGGGCGACAACAGCGTCTCGGGCACCGGTGAGTTCTTCGAGGGCGCCATCACGGCCGGCTACCCCTCGGACGCCACGGAGAACGCCGTCCAGGCGAGCATCACCGCGGCCGGGTACGGCTCGGGCGGCGGTGGCGGTACGTCGACCGCGCTTCACGCGGTGGGCGCGGGCAAGTGCCTGGAGGTCCCGGGCGCATCCACGACCCCGGGTACGCAGACACAGATCCGGGACTGCACCGGGGCGGCGAACCAGACCTGGGCCCGGACCGACGCCCGCGAGCTCACCGTGTACTCCGGCGGCAGCCGGCTGTGCCTGGACGCCTCCGGCCAGGGCACCAGCCCCGGCACCAAGGTCATCACCTGGGCCTGCAACGGCCAGACCAACCAGCAGTGGAACGTCAACGCCAACGGCACGATCACCAGCGCCCAGTCCGGCCTGTGCCTGGACGTGACCGGCGCCGCCACCGCCAACGGCACCCCCGTCGAACTGTGGACCTGCAACGGCGGATCCAACCAGCAGTGGTCACTGAGCTGACCCCCAGACGCGTGACGCAGGAGGACCCGCATGAGGACGACAGCGCGACCCGGCCGTCTGGTACTGGCCGTCGGCATCGTCTTGGCGTTCGTGCTGCAACTGTCGGCGACGGCCGAGAGCCGGGCCGTCTCGGGCGAGGCGCTGAGCGTCAACCTGGCCTCGACGCGGGGCCCTTCGACCGGCGTGGGCGAGGGATTCCTCTACGGCTTCACGCAGGACGGCAGCCAGCCGGCGGACCAGTTCATCAAGCCGCTGGGGATCAACGCGTTCCGCGGCGGCGGCTGGTTCTCCGGCGGCTGGATCAAGGACAACTACCAGTACGGATCGGCGACTCGGGCCGACCTCGACTCGATCGTCGCGCAGGCGAAACGCCTCACCCAGCCGCCGTACCACGCGCAGTACCAGGTACTGGTCAGCGACATCTACGGCGCCAACGGCGGGCAGCCGTCCAACACGAGATACCCGTGCGACAACGGCGACTGCTCCAACTGGATCAGCTTCATCGACTCCACGGTGGGCGCACTCCAGGCCACGGGACTGACGTTCGCCTACGACATCTGGAACGAGCCGGACATCTCCGCCTTCTGGACCCGGGGTGTCAACAGCGCCCAGTACTTCCAGATGTGGGACACCGCCTACCGGGAGATCCGGCGCATCGCCCCTTCGGCGCAGATCGTGGGACCGTCGCTCGCCTTCACCCCGCAGAACAACCCGGGGGAATGGCGGACCTGGCTCGCGCATGTGAAGGCGGCCGGGACGGTACCGGACATGATCACCAACCACGACGAAGGGGACGTCGACGACCCCGTCACCGTCTCCCAGTCCCTCAACAGCGCCCTGACCGCAGCGGGCATCGCCCCGCTGCCCCTGTCCGCGAACGAGTACCAGCCCGCCGACCGGCAGACCGCAGGGGTGACGGCCTGGTACCTGGCGCGGTTCGCACAGTCCGGATACACCAACGCGATGCGCGGCAACTGGGTCTGCTGCATCACCCCCAACCTGACCGGAGTCCTCACCCAGAGCGGCGGTAGTTGGCAGCCGACCGGCAACTGGTGGGCGCTGCGCGACTACGCCGACATGACCGGCACCCTGGTCGCCACCTCCGGGCAGGTCGGCTCGACGGCGATCTCGGCCTCCGCGGACCAGGCCAACAAGCGCGCGGTGGCGATCATCGGCGACGCGAACGGCAACTCCGGTACCTCGACCGTGACCTTCAACGGGCTGTCGTCCGTGCCCTGGCTGACGAACGCGGGCAACGTGCACGTCACCGTGCACCGCATCCCGGACCAGGCACCCCTCGCCGCGCCCCTGACCGTCTACGACCAGAACGTGAGCGCCTCGGGCGGCTCGATCACCGTGCCGTTGACGTTCCAGGCCACGCACGACGCGTTCGCCGTCTACCTCACCCCCGCCACCTCCGGCGGCGAGGGATTCCCGACCGGCTACCACCAACTCGTCGCCGCCCACGACAACTTGTGCCTCGACGTGTACGGCAACTCGGGCACCGCCGGCGCCGCGATCGACCAGTGGACCTGCAACGGGCAGAGCAACCAGCAGTTCCAGTTCGTACCGGCCTCGGGCGGCTACGGCGAACTGCGCGCCCAGAGCTCCGGCCAGGACATCGCGGTTGCCGGCGGTTCCACGACGGCGGGCACCCCGGACATCGTCCAACAGCCTCCCGGCACAGCGCCCAACGGCCTCTGGCTGCCCGTCCGCCAGTCCGACGGCTCCTACGCCTTCCAGAACCGCAACAGCGGTCTGTGCCTGGACGTCTACGGCGGCGGCAGCAACCTGGGCCAGCAACTGGACCAGTGGCAGTGCAAGAACGCCCCCGGCACCAACCAGGACTTCTTCGTCCGCTGAGCCTCCTGAACCAGGACGTCTTCGTCCGCTGAACCGTCCCGAACCGCTCTGAACCGTCCGCCGACCGCACCGGCCGTGGACACCCCCTCACCTGCGAAAGGACCCCACCGTGTCAGCAATCGCACGGCTGTTACGGCGCCTGCGCGTCCCGGCGGCCGTCGTCGCGGGCCTCGTCCTGGCCGCCGGCGGCGTCGTCGGCACCACCGCCACCCCGGCCCGGCGCCACCTCCATCACCCTCAACGGCACTTCCGGCGGACGGACCTTCGACGGCGTCGGCGCCATCAGCGGCGGAGGCGGCAACAGCAGACTCCTGATCGACTACCCCGAACCCCAACGCGGCCAGGTCCTCGACTACCTCTTCAAGCCCGGCTACGGAGCCTCGCTGCAGATGCTCAAGGCCGAGATCGGCGGAGACACCAACTCCACCTCGGGAGCCGAGCCGAGCCACCAGCACACCCGCTCCGACCTGAACTGCGACCGGGGCTACGAGTGGTGGCTGATGGAGCAGGCCAAGGCCCGCAACCCCAACATCAAGCTGTACGGGCTCGCCTGGGGCGCCCCGGGCTGGATCGGCAACGGGAACTTCTGGTCCACCGACATGGTCAACTACCTGGTCTCGTGGCTGGGCTGCGCCAAACAGCACGGGCTGAGCATCGACTACCTCGGCGGATGGAACGAGCGAGGCTACAACGTCTCCTGGTACCAGCAGCTGCGCAGCGCGCTCAACAGCAACGGCTACGGCAGCGTCAAGATCGTCGCGGCCGACTCGGACTGGGCCGTGGCGAACGACGTCAACTCCAACGCGGCGTTCGCCTCCGCGGTGAGCGCCATCGGCACGCACTATCCCTGCGGCTACCGCTCCGCCCAGACCACCTGCACGGTGCCGGCGGCCGCCCTGAACTCCGGCAAGCCGCTGTGGGCGAGCGAGAACGGCTCGGACGACTACAACGGGGGAGCGCAGGCCATGGCCCGCGGCATCAACCGCGGATACATCGACGGCCGGATGACCGCCTACCTCAACTGGCCGGTGGTCGCCGCGCTCACCCCCAACCTGCCGTATCCCACCATGGGTCTGGCCCTGGCCTCCCAGCCGTGGTCCGGGGCCTACTCGGTCGGCAAGAACACCTGGGTGATGGCGCACACCAGCCAGTTCACCTCCATCGGATGGCACTACCTCGACGCCTCCAGCGGCTACATCGGAGGCAACCGCGCCAACGGAAGCTATGTCTCGCTCAAGTCGACGAACAACTCCGACTGGTCCACGGTCATCGAGACCATGGACGCCGGCAGCGCGCAGACACTGAACTTCAATGTCACGGGGGGACTGTCCACCGGCACCGTCCACGTCTGGTCCACGAACGTGGGTCCGCCAACCCGGCCGACCACTTCGTGCACAGCGCGGACATCACCCCGTCCGGCGGCGGATTCAGCCTGACCGTCCAGCCCGGACACCTGTACACCCTGACCACCACGAGCGGACAGGGCAAGGGCACCGCCACCGGTCCCGCCCGGAGCGCGCTGAAGCTGCCGTACAGCGACAACTTCGACGGCTACGCCACCGGCACCGAGGCGAAGTACCTCATGGACTGGCAGGGCGCCTTCGAGGCGGTGGCCTGCGGGGGCGGCCGTAGCGGAAAGTGCGTGCGCCAGATGAGCCCGCAGAAGCCGATCACCTGGGACTCGCTGACCGATCCGCACGCTCTGCTCGGCGAGACGGGCTGGGGCAACTACACGGTCTCGTCGGACGTGCTGCTCGAACAGGCCGGATACGTCGAGCTGATCGGCCGTGCGGGCGCGCACGACTACGACCACGGCGGCGGGCAGAACGCCTACCGCCTGCGGGTGAGCGACACCGGGGCCTGGTCGATCCTCAACTCCAACACCAACGGCACCGTCACCACCCTGGCCCGCGGCACGACCGCCGCGCTCGGCACCAACCGGTGGCACACCCTGGGCCTCACCTTCAACGGCACCACGATCACCGCCGTCGTCGACGGCACCACGGTCGGAACCGCGAACGACAGCACCTGGGCGGCCGGACAGATCGGCTACGGGACCAGCCAGGGCGAGACGGCACAGTTCGACAACCTCTCCATCACGCCCGGCAGCGGCGGGAACGACGGCGGCACGACCGGCCCGATCGTCGGTGTCGGCTCCGGCCGGTGCGTGGACGTGCCGAACCAGTCGCACACGGCCGGCACCCAGGTGGCGCTGTGGGACTGCAACGGCGGCAGCAACCAGCAGTGGACGAACACCTCGACCGGTGAGCTGCGGGTCTACGGCAGCGTCTGCCTCGACGCCGCGGGGCAGGGCACCAGCCCCGGCACCAAGGTGGACATCTGGGACTGCAACGGCGGCGCCAACCAGAAGTGGACACTGCACGCCGACGGCACGATCACCGGCGACCAGTCCGGCCTGTGCCTGGACGCCACCGGCGCAGCAACGGCCAACGGCACCCTGCTGCAGCTGTGGACCTGCAACGGCAGCAGCAACCAGAAGTGGACCCGCGACTGACCCCGTGACCGGTGGGCGTACTCCCTGAACCTCCCCGATCCCTGTGAAAGGTCCCCCATGACTTCCTCCCACCTGCCGCTCAGCCGGCGCCGACTGCTGGCCGCGGCCGGTGCGTCGACGGCTCTCGGTCTGCTGCGGTTCGCCCCCGAGGCCGCCGCGACCGAGGGTCCCCAGAGCTACACCGCGAGCTGGTCCTCCGTGGACCAGCACCCTCCGGCCCCGGCCTGGTTCCAGGACGCCAAGTTCGGCATCTACTACCACTGGGGCGCCTTCAGCGTCCCCGCCTTCGGCAACGAGTGGTACCCGCGCAACATGTATGTCGGCGGCTCCGCCGAGAACAACCACCACAAGGCCACCTACGGCGACCCCGCGGCCTGGCCGTACAACAACTTCATCGACGGCGGCCGTGACAAGGCGGGCAACTACGTCCAGTTCGCCCCCAAACTGGCCTCCCAGGGCGGCAACTTCGACCCGGACGCCTGGGCCCGGCTGTTCAAGTCCGCGGGCGCCCGGTTCGCCGGCCCGGTCGCCGAGCACCACGACGGCTTCTCCATGTGGAACAGCCGCGCCAACCCGTGGAACTCCGTCCAGCACGGCCCCAAGCTCGACCTGGTGGGGCTGCACGCGCAGGCCATCCGCGGGCAGGGCCTGAAGTTCATGGCCTCACTGCACCACGCCTACCACTTCAACGGCTTCTACGACCACGTGCCCAACCAGTCGGACCCGACGCTGCGCATCCTCTACGGCCAGCAGGGCTCGGCCGCCGAGAACAAGCTCTGGTACGACAAGCTGATCGAGGTCATCGACGGCTACCAACCGGACCTGGTCTGGCAGGACTTCGACCTGAACCTCGTCCAGGAGGCCTACCGGCTCCAGTTCCTCGCCCACTACTACAACCAGGCCGTCGCCTGGAACAAGGACGTCGTCGCCACCTACAAGGACGGCCTCAACAACAAGGGTGAGGTCTTCGACTTCGAGCGCGGCGGCCCGGCGGATCTGCTCACCCCCTACTGGCTCACCGACGACAGCATCTCCTCCTCCAGCTGGTGCTACACGGTGGGCATCGGCTACTACTCGACGCAGGCGCTGCTGCATTCGCTGATCGACCGGGTCAGCAAGGGCGGCAGCATGCTGCTGAACATCGCCCCGATGGCCGACGGCACCATCCCGTCCGGGCAGCAGTCCATCCTGCTCGCGATGGGCGACTGGCTCGGCCGCTTCGGAGAGGCCGTCTACTCCACCCGCTCCTGGTCGAGTTACGGCGAGGGCCCCACCAAGATGGGCGGAGGCTCGTTCAGCGGACCGGTGGCCGGCAAACCGCAGGACGTCCGGTTCACCCGCAGCCGGGACAACAAGGTGCTCTACGCCACCGCCCTGGGCTGGCAGGGCGGCACCATGACCGTCACGACGCTGAACTCGAACCGGATCAACCTCAGCAGCCTGACCGGCGCCCAACTGCTGGGCAACACCGCCGGCACCTACATCAACCTGCCCGCACCGACCCAGGACGCGTCCGGCCTGCACCTGACCATGCCCTCCGCCAACGCGCCCTTCAGCGCCCTGGCATACACCGTCAAGCTCACCTTCTCCGGCGAGATCCCCGTTCTGGGCGCGCCGGGCGGCTCCACGAGCTGGGTGAGGATCGCCAACGTGACCAGCGGGCTGGTGCTCGACAGCGGGGGCAACGTGGCCGCCGGCTCCAACCTCAAACAGTGGAACTACGACGGCAGCACCAACCTGCAATGGCAGCTGATCGACCTCGGCACCGGCTACTACCGCATCGTGAACCGCACCAACGGCATGGTCGCCGACAGCTGGGGCAACGCCGCGAACGGCGCCCCCGCCCGCCAGGAGACATGGAACGGCGGCAACAACCAGCAGTGGTCCCTCAACAGCCTGGGCAACAACCGCTACCAGATCGTCAACCGCGGCACCGGCACCGCCCTCGACGGCGCCGGCAGCACCACCAACGGCTCCACCACGGTGCTGTGGACGCCGAACTCCAGCACCAACAACGCGTGGACCATCACCGCCGTCTGAAGCACCACCCCCCACCAAGGAAGAAGGAGAGCATGAAGAAGGAGCACAGGGAGAGCAGGAAACGGCGTCCGCTCCTGATGGCCATAGCGGCAGCGGCACTTCTCGTCGTGTCCGCCGCCGGCACCGCGTTCAGCAGCACCCCCGGTGTGTCCGCACTCGCATCGGACGCGCGCCCCCTCGCGGCGCCCAGCTCCGGCTGCGGCAAGGCCCCGACGCTGACGAGCGGCACCCGCACGATCCAGAGCGGCGGCCAGAACCGCACCTACATCCTGCGGATCCCCGCCAACTACGACAACAACCGCGCCTACCGGCTGTACTTCGGCTTCCACTGGCGGGGCGGCACGGCGAACGACGTCGACTCGGGCGGGAGTGACGGCTACAACTGGTCCTACTACGGGCTGCGGCGCCTCGCGGACCAGGCGAACAACGGCACGATCTTCGTCGCCCCTCAGGGCAACGGCAACGGCTGGGCCAACCCCAACAACCAGGACCTGGGCTTCGTCGACGCCATGGTCGACCAGCTCAAGGCCGGTCTGTGCGTCGACACCACCCAGGTGTTCGCCGGCGGCTTCAGCTACGGCGGCGGCATGTCGTACGCGATCGCCTGCTCCCGGGCGAACGTCTTCCGCGCAGTCTCCGTCTACTCGGGCGCGAACCTCAGCGGCTGCAACGGCGGCACCCAGCCCATCGCCTACATGGGGCTGCACGGCATCCAGGACAACGTGCTGCCCATCCAGTCCGGCCGGGACCTGCGCAACACCTTCGTCCGCAACAACGGCTGCACCCAGCAGAACCCGCCCGAGCCGGCGGCCGGCAGCCGGACACACATCATCACCAACTACTCCGGCTGCCGGGCCGGATACCCCGTCGTCTGGGCCGCGTTCGACGGCGGGCACGACCCGGGCCCCGTCGACGGCGGCGGCAGTGGCTGGCGCACCTGGACGTCGGCCGCGGTGTGGCAGTTCTTCACCCAGTTCGACTCGAACCAGCCGCCCCCGCAGTCCGGCAACCAGCAGATCATCGGCCAGCAGTCGGGACGCTGCCTCGACATCAACAACTCGACCACGACGAACGGCACGCAGGCACAGCTGTGGGACTGCAACGGCGGCTCCAACCAGCGGTGGACCTACTCCGCCGGAAAGCAGCTGGTCGTCTACGGCAACAAGTGCCTGGGCGTGGGTCAGGGAGCGGGCAGCGGCACCCCGGCCGCGATCTGGGACTGCAGCGGGCAGCCGGACCAGCAATGGAACGTCAACGCCGACGGCACGATCACCGCAGCACAGTCGGGGCTCTGCCTGGACGCCAACGGGCAGGGAACGGCCAACGGGACGAAAGTCCAGCTGTGGACGTGCACAGGCGGCGCCAATCAGCACTGGCGCCTGCAGACCTGACGGACCGGGGCCAGGCCCGACACCGTACGGTCCTGGCCCCGGGACCTGACATGCAGGCAGAGCAAGCCCGGACGCTCCCTCGGGTGACCGCCAGGCTCAGTACCAGACGGAGAACGTGGCGTCGGCTCTGCCGGTGGCGGTGGAGATCGGGTCGATACGCAGCGCGTAGTTGAAGTGCCGGATGTAGCGGTCCGGGTAGTTGTGGGAGCGGAACGACGACCAGGACGGGTCGGCGAGCCCGGCGGTTCTGTGGAAGGTGGCGTCCTGGGCGAATGTCGCGGTGCCGTCGTCGGCGTCCAGCCGCAGTTGGTAGTAGGAGTGCCGCAGGTAGCGGGTCGGGGCGGTGACGGACTGGAAGGAGACACCGGAGGGGTCGGCCAGCCCGGGCACCAGCTTCCATTGCGAGTCGTGTACGGGTCGAACGGGTACGGGTCGATGCGGCCGAGGGAATCGACCTGACGCCAGTACCTGTCCGGGAAGTTGTAGGACTTCAGCCGGTTCCAGGCAGGCTTTCCCCACTTGGCGACCATGTTGTCGTACACCGTCTGGGGGATCGGCTTGATGTCGGCGTGCTTGGAGTTCAGCGGCTGGGTGTAGAGGCGCCGGTCGGTGGGGGTCCAGGTGCCGGTGGAGAGGTCGTCGGTCTGGTAGGCGTAGAAGAGCGCGTTGGCGTCGCCCCACAGGTACCAGGTGCCGGAGGCCTCGGTGAGGATCGGGCCCTCGATGCCTCCCTGCGGCGCCAGGCCGGAGGTGAACTGGGTGAAGCTGCCGGGGGCGAGGGAGGTGGACCTCGCCCCCACCAGGCTGTTGCGGCCTTTGTAGTACAGGTAGTTGACGCCGTTCACGTCCTTCGCCAGGGTGCCGTCGATGATGTCGTAGCCCGGATCGAAGAAGACCTGCGGTGCCGTCACCGTCTGGAAGTCCGTGGTGTAGTTGACCATGATCACGTTGTGTCCGCTGCTGTTCACGGCCGAGTAGGTGAGGGCGTACTGGCCGCGGGAGGGGTCCCAGAAGGCTTCGGGCGCCCAGGTGTGGGTGGCCATGTCGTGCAGTTTCAGCAGCCGGTAGTTGTCGAAGGAGCGCAGGTCGGCGGAGTCCCAGACGTGGATGTACGGCGTCTTCTTGGTCCAGTCGGTGCCCTTCAGGTTGGTCGCCATGACGACGTAGGTGCCGTCCTGCTTGGGCAGGATGAAGGGGTCCCGCAGACCGAGGTCGCCCGCGGTCGGGGTCACGACGGGGTTGTTCTGGTTCAGCGGCATCCATTGCAGCGCGTCGGTGCTGACCGCGAGGTGCAGGCCGTAGTCCGTGCCGAGGTTTCTCGGTGACTGGGTGAAGTAGGCCATGACGTACGGGGAGGCCGTCGCCGCGCTCGCGGACCCGCTGCCGAGGGTCAGCACGCCGGTGGTGGACAGCGGGACGCCGCGGCCATGCCGAGGAACAGCCGGCGCGACGGTTGGTGGGCGCTCATCTGGTGTCTCCGGGGCGTGGGAAGGTGCGGGCGGATGGAGAACCCGTGGGCGGCCCCGGCCCGGAGCCGCCCACGGGTTCGGTCCCTTGTTCAGCTCCAGGGAGCCGCGGTGAGCCAGCTGGTGTCCTGGGCCCATGACGTCGTGGAGTCAAAGGCGTTGGAGCCGCCGTTGCTCGCGATGTAGACCGTGTAGTTGTAGTGGCGGAGGTACTTCGTCGGGAAGTTGGCGGACTGGAACGAGGTGCCGGTGCCGCTGTTGCCCGTGGTGGGGCAGAAGGTGGCGTCCTTCGCGAAGTTGCTTCCGCCGTCGTCGAAGTTCAGGTTGAGCTGGTAGTTGTAGTGGCGCAGGAACTGGCCGGGCTTGTCGACGGACTCGAAGGACAGGCACGAGGTGTTGGCCAGTCCGGCTCGGACGATCCAGGTGGCGTCGGCCTTGTCGGTGGCCGAGCTGGCGGACGTGATGTTGGAGATGACGACCTTGGAGTCGGCGTCGTTGTGGCGCAGGTAGTGCGAGGTGCAGCAGGGCGAGGTGGTGGCCTTCAGAGAGATCCGGGAGCCGGGGGTGAGGGTTCCGGTACCGGTCGAGGCGCTGCTGTAGCCGGCGGCGGTGATGTTGGCCTGGACGGCGTTCTCGGTGGCGTCCGAGGGGTAGCCCTGGGTCATGACGCCCTCGTAGAAGGTGCCCTGGGCCCACTTGCTGTTGTCACCGCCGATGCCGAGGATGATGGCGCCTTCCTTGTGCATCGGGTTGTAGCCGGAGGCGGTGGGGCGTATGCCGTTGTAGAAGGTGGACAGCCCGCCCGACTGGGCGTCGCCGCCGCGCAGGGCCCACTGGTTCGCGCCGCCCTTGAGCATGGCGGTCAGGAACCGGTGGTCGACGCTGGGGTTGCCCGCGTTGAATCCGCGGTTGACCCCGGAGAACAGGCCGTTCTCCAGGTCGGCCATCACCCAGGGACCGTTGCCGCTGCCCCAGCCCCAGCCCTTGTTGTTGCCGAAGTAGAGGGCCTCCATGTGGCCGTTGCCGGTGTCCAGGTTGTTGGTCTCGGCGTTGCCGTAGTCGAAGCAGCAGCCGCCGTTGAAGTGCTTGCCGTTGAAGATGGCGTACATGCCCTCGGGCTGGTCGCCGGTGGCGATGCCGTTGGTGTTGTTGTTGCGGTAGCCGGTGCCGGGGGCGATGTAGACGCCGTACGCCTTGTGCCCGCCCACGGTGACCGGGGCTTCGACGGCGTTGGCGAGGTTGTCCGGACCGCCGGCGGCTCCGCCTCCGGGTGCCTGGGTGAGGTTGTTGCCCTTGGGGGACTGGTCGTAGATGACGGTGATGACGCAGCTGGTGTTCGCGCAGAAGGAGTCCTGTGCGGCGGCGTCGGCGTATCCGCCCGCGCTCAGCAGCCCGATGTCCTTGGTCGCGTTGTCGGAAGCGCGCCTGACCTGGTACAGCGGGCCGTTGTACGCCCCGTACAGGGCGCGGGTGGTGCTGTGCGCGGCGACGCAGGGGGTGCTGCCCGCGGCGTAGAGGTCACATGGCCCCTGGGTGGCGGCCTGCGAGGGGGTGGTCGTGGCGGTGAGCAGGCCGCCGGCGAGGGCGGCGGTGGCACCGGCCGCCAGCAGTGCGCGTCTGACGCGGTGCATCCACTGTTTTTGATCATGAAGAACTCCTATGCGGGGTGGAGTGGGAGGTGAGTGAAACTCCCGGTGTCAGCTCGTCACGCGGAACGTGGCGTCACCGCGTCCCGTCGCGGTGGTGATCGGGTCGAGGCGCAGCTGGTAGGCGTAGTGGCGGATGTAGTGGTCGGGGTGGTTGTACGACTGGAACGACGACCAGGTGGGGTCGGCGAGGCCGTCGACCTTGCGGAAGGTGGCGTCCGCGGCGAACTGGCTGCTGCCGTCGTTGCGGACGAGCTGGAAGTCGTAGTTCTGGTGGCGCAGGTAGTAGCCGGGGTAGTTGACCGACTCGAAGGAGACGGTTCCGGTCCCCGCAAGGCCGGGCCGCAGCCGGAACTGGGAGTCCTCGACCGGGGTGACGTTCGGGTCGATGCGCACGTCGAAGTTGGTCTGGCGTATGTAGCGGTCCTGGAAGTTGTACGACTGGAGCCGCTGCGCGGGGGTGTTGGGCCAGCGGGCCAGGACGCGGCTCTCCTCGGCGGCCGTGAGGGGCGTGATCGCGCCGTGGCGTTTGGCGGTGCCGCCCATGTCGTAGTCGGCCGTCGGCTGGAGCTGGTAGGTGCTGACGTCGAACGGGTCGGTCGTCAGGATCGGCCGGTATTCGCGTACGCCCTGCGGGTTGTTGTAGTCGATGTAGAGGGCCCACCGATTGCTGTTCTGGAACTTCATCCAGACCGGGCCTTCGACCACGTTGCCGGTGAGGCCGATGCTGGCGAGGTTGCCGAGGTTGGTCCACGTCCCCAGGATCGAGTTGCTGCCCTCGACGTTGTTCTGGCCGTCGCCGGAGACCCTGAGGTAGCGGTAGGGGCCGGTTCCCGCGGGTACCTCGGTCATCTGGGTGTCGACGACCGCGGTGCTGCCGGGCGGGTCGATCCAGATCTGCGGGGTGGTGATGGAGTGGAAGTCGGTGGTGCGGGCGGCGTAGATGCGGTACTTGTTGATGCCGTTCAGCGTGGCGTTCGTCGCCCAGTACAGGACGTAGTCGTTGGTCTCGGGGTTCCAGATCGCCTCCGGCGCCCACGCGTTCTTTCCGCCGGGGACCAGTGAGGCGGCGGGGAGCAGCCACGGGTCCGACCAGTTCACCAGGTCGGTCGACTCCCACACCACGAAGTTGGGGCTGCCGTTCTGGTAGGTCGAGCCGCAGCGGACGCACAGATCGGTCGCGATGATCCAGTACTTCCTGCCGTCCTGGGAGCGCACCAGTGCAGGGTCGCGCACGCCCTTCGTACCGATCTTCGAGTTGAGGACCGGCGCTCCGCCGTTGAGGTCGTTCCAGTGCAGGCCGTCCGTGCTGTGCGCGACGTACAGCATCTGACCGGTCGCGGAGTCGCCGGTGAAGTGCACCATCAGGTAGCCGGGGTCTGCGGCGGCCGCCCGCTGGGGTGTGGTGAGTGCTTGGCCCGTGAAGAGGAGGCAGACGGCGAGCAATATCACCGTCAGCCGGGCGCGGAGCGCAGACATCGGATCTCCTGTCGGGTGCGGGTGCGCCGCCGGGTGAAGGGGGAGCGGGGCGGCGGGGGGAGCCTGGTCTCGGAACGTGCGGGACAGGACCCGAACACTTCGCGGGCCGGAAGGGCGGATCCGGGCGGCGGTGTTTCACTGCTTCTCCCAGGACGCCGTGGCGACGGCGTGTCAGGGCGTGCGGGCAGGAACACCTGACCAGGTGGGGGCGGTTACGGCACCGATCGGGGTGTGTGCCTCTCGGTGCCGGTGACGGTGTTTCAGGTGGTCGGCGCTTCAGCCGGAAGTCTTCATGACCAACTCACTGTCCGATCAGGCATATTGGACGATATGTCGAACACTGTTCGCGAAATCGGGCAGAGGCTAGATCTGGAAAAGTGAGTGCGTCAATACATCCGACAGATCCGATTGGTTGAACGTCCGGATGGGCGCTCCGGCGCTCACCGTGTCTCCTGATCCGGCTACGGCGACGTCCCTCAGTTTCTGTTATTTCCCCGCCGCCCGTCCGTCTCCTGTGCATGCATACGACACGACCGATCACCCGGCGCACCACACTCGAGGCCACGGGTACCGCAGCCGCCGCTTCAGAAGATGCTGCGCCCTGCGCGTGGCCGCAGAACTGCGGGGTGACCCGACGGTCGGTCAGAATTTTGTGTTCACACGGCTGGACACAGGCAACGTCCGTATCCGTTAATCCAACTAGTCCATCCAACGTGTCGGTGAAGCTCCGCGTTCCATATTTCGAACGATGTTTGAAAAGTCGAACCACGTGCGGGCGATGTCGCCGGTGTGCAGGGCGCCGGGTCGGCAGCACTCAAGCCCGTGACCCGCCAGGCCCGACCGTTGGACGTGTGAGCCGGCACATCAACAGTCCAGGCAGTCGCTCTGCCGTATCGAAAGGGTTCGAGATGTCTTCCTCCGTCAGCAGGCGTCGTCTCCTGCAACTGGCAGGGGCCACCGCGGCCGCCTCTGCCACCGGATCCTTCCTCGGCGCGCGGCCGCCCAAGCGGCCGTCGCCCCCGCGAGGAGCGACATCGGGGTCTTGGCGCACCCCTTCGAACTCGGCCAGGTCCGGCTCACCGCGAGCCGATGGCTGGACAACCAGAACCGCACACAGAACTACCTGCGGTTCGTCGACGTCGACCGGCTGCTGTACAACTTCCGCGCCAACCACAAGCTGTCCACCAACGGCGCGGCCGCCACCGGCGGCTGGGACGCGCCGACGTTCCCCTTCCGCACCCACGTCCAGGGGCACTTCCTCACGGCGTGGGCCCAGCTGTACGCCGTGACCGGTGACACCACCTGCCGGGACAAGGCGACCTACATGGTCGCG
Organism: Streptomyces sp. GKU 895; assembly: GCA_002027195.1. Taxonomy (GTDB): domain Bacteria; phylum Actinomycetota; class Actinomycetes; order Streptomycetales; family Streptomycetaceae; genus Streptomyces. Next base: position 50,592 of record MWJO01000003.1, read on the forward strand.
GAGTTGGCCAAGTGCCAGGCCAACAACACTGCCGCCGGTTTCAGCGCGGGGTACCTCTCCGGCTACCCCGAGGCCGACTTCACCGCTCTGGAGCAGCGGACCCTGAACAACGGCAACGTGCCCTACTACACCATCCACAAGACCCTCGCCGGCCTGCTGGACGTATGGCGCCACATCGGCAGCACCCACGCCCGTGACGTGCTGCTCGCCCTGGCTGGATGGGTCGACGCGCGCACCGGCAGGCTGACGAGCCAGCAGATGCAGGCCATGCTGCAAACCGAGTTCGGCGGCATGAACACCGTGCTGACCGACCTCTACCAGCAGACGGGCGACGCGCGATGGCTCACCGTCGCCAAGCGGTTCGACCACGCCGCGGTGTTCGACCCGCTGGCGGCCAACCAGGACCAGCTCAACGGGCTGCACGCCAACACCCAGGTGCCCAAGTGGATCGGGGCCGCCCGTGAGTACAAGGCCACCGGCACGACCCGCTACCGGGACATCGCCACCAACGCCTGGAACATCACCGTCAACGCGCACACCTACGCCATCGGCGGCAACAGCCAGGCGGAGCACTTCCGCGCCCCGAACGCCATCGCCGGTTACCTGAACAAGGACACGTGCGAAAGCTGCAACACGATCAACATGCTCACCCTCACCAGGGAGCTGTTCGCGCTGGATCCGGACCGCGCCGCGCTGTTCGACTACTACGAGCGGGCATGGCTGAACCAGATGATCGGCCAGCAGAACCCGGCCGACGACCACGGCCACGTCACCTACTTCACCCCGCTCAACCCGGGAGGCCGACGTGGTGTGGGCCCGGCGTGGGGCGGTGGCACCTGGAGCACCGACTACGGCACGTTCTGGTGCTGCCAGGGCACGGGACTGGAGATGCACACCAGGCTGATGGACTCCATCTACTTCCACAACGACACCACGCTGACCGTGAACATGTTCGTGCCGTCGGTGCTCACCTGGACGGAGCGCGGTATCACCGTCACCCAGACGACGACCTACCCGGTCAGCGACACCACGACCCTGAAGGTCACCGGCAGCGTCAGCGGAACGTGGGCGATGCGCATCCGCATACCGAGCTGGACCACCGGGGCCACCATCAGCGTCAACGGCGTCGCGCAAACCATCACCACCACACCCGGCAGTTACGCCACGCTGAACCGCTCGTGGACCTCCGGCGACACGGTCACCGTCCGCCTGCCCATGCGGATCGGCATCCGACCGGCCAACGACAACGCGAACGTCGCCGCGATCACCTACGGCCCGGTCGTCCTCGCGGGCAACTACGGCGACTCCGCACTCAGTGCCCACCCCGCACTGACCACGTCCTCGATCAAACGGACCACCAGCAGTTCACTCGCCTTCACCGCCACCTCCGGCGGCTCTACCGTCAACCTGGGCCCGTTCTACGACGCGCACGGCTTCAACTACGCCGTTTACTGGAACACCACCGGCAACACCATCCGTCTCGTCAACGCGAGCAGCGGTCTCCTGCTGGGCATCCAGAACATGTCCACTGCCAATGGCGGCCGCGCTCTGCAATGGACGGACAACGGCACCGCCGACCACGAATGGGAAATGATCACCGATGGAAGCGCGGTCCGCTTCCGCAATGCCAACAGCGGCAAGGTGCTCGGCGTCCTGAACATGGACACAGCAGACGGCGCGACCGTTCTCCAGTGGGACGACAACGGCACCGCCGACCACAAATGGACCCTGCTCGACCAAGGCGACGGAACCTACAAGATCCGCAACGTGAACAGCGGCAAGCTGCTCGCCATCGCGGGCAACTCCACCGCCGTCGGCGCGTTCGCGATCCAGGACGCGGACGACGGCACGGCCGACAACCGCTGGCGCATCGCGCTGAACTAGCGTCACCTGCCCTGGCAGGCCCTCGCTCTGAACTCCGCTACGGGGACCGTGACTTCGGATGCGTCACCATCGTCCGAGATCTTGTCGTAGCGGACTTCCCCTGGAGAGAGCCCGTCCCGGTCGCTCGGGGTGAAGGAGACACTCCTCGATGACCACGAGTTGTCCTTGGTCCAGCCGTAGAGGGCATACGTGGTCTTGGTGGCGAGGCGAGGGAGGGATCTCGTCGTGGTCCAGCCGGCGGCAGGCGAATCGAGGGTCCAGGTGGTGAGACCGGCCTTCAGAGGGCGGTCGGCGGTCCATGAACCGACCGTGACCGTCTTGTCGACGTCGTCGCTGTCCACGTAGAGGGTCGCGCCATCGATCTGATGTCCGCAGACCATCATGACGCCGAGCAGATGGCCGTCGCCGGTGACGGAGATGCCCCCGTGAGCCCCCTGCCCCCGAATGGTAGGGGGCGAGCGGCGTCGGGCCGCAGCCGTGGCAGTCAACGTGTCAATCGAGCGCCCCGGCTGCTTCGGGGTGCTCGTCGTCGTCCGTGGGGGCCGCACCGCGCGGTGCAAGGACGTCTCGGGTGCCGTAGCGGCGCAGCAGCCACCAGCCGTACACGGCGTGAAACACGTACACACACACCTGCCACCAGTCCGGGGCCGCGCCAGGAGAGCGGACCTGGAAGAAGTCGTCGAGCCCATGGACGACCACCATCGGCCAGACGGAGCCGATCGCGAAACGAAGACCGGCGCAGCTGAACCCGAACAGCCCTGCGGACAGCATCTGCCACAGGGTGTCCTCCAACGGTGCGCCGAAGAAAAGGTAGTTCTGGAAGTGCCCGGCACCGAAGAGGACGGCGACGCCGGCTGCCGCGCGCACCGGGCCGAGCGGGGTGAGAGTCTGCTGCACGAGGCCCCGGCTGTAGACCTCCTCGTTGAGGCCGACCCACAGCAGGGACACCAGCGAGCTGACCACGACCGTCGTCCTGCCGTCGAGGCCGGCGAGGGCGTACGAGCCGGCGATCAGCAGCATCGGCAGGGCGAGCCACCAGCGGTGCCGCCGGCCGAGGGTGGCGGCACCGGAGGCGCGCAGCCATCCCCACCGCCACAGCACGCACCAGACAGCTGCGAAACAGGCCGCATTGACCAGACAGGCGCCCAGGTCCGGGAACCATGACGGGGCCAGCGGCGGCAGGATCACCTTGGCGAACAGCAGGAGTACGGCATGCCAGGCGAGCGTCAACTCCACGGCGCCCCAGATGGGATGGCGGGTTATGTGGCCTTTCCACTGCTCCATCACGGAGTGAGGGTAGCCGCGGCCGCCTGCTGGCTGCCCCACGCTGTCTCGAACTCGGCTCGTGCTCGCGGGCGATGCCTGAGACAAGCCGGTCGAAGCGGGGCAGTCTGGACCGGGCGTCCTGCGGGCCTCCGCTCAGCAGCTCCACAAAAGGCGCTCGGTGGGCTGTCACCGCACGGCGGTGGCCCGTGGATTGACCTCGCAGCGAGCGATCTGGTCCACGGGGCCCGCGCTGGCAACGGCGACCCGGACCTTCGTCTTGCTCTTCGCGGGAACCGGCACCTGGTCGTAGGTCTCGGCCATGGTGAAGCCGTTCGCGTTCTTGTAGCTGATTTTCACGGCGAAGACACCCTGGCGTCCGTTCGGATTCCGCACCGCGACGGTCGCGTACGGGTCGTCCGTGTCCGCGCAGTGCGTGAGCACGGCGGTGCCGTCTTTGAGAGGTGGGGCAGCAGTGACGGAGGCGGACGCCGTGGGGGTGGAAGGGGCGGTCGGATGCGAACTCTGCTTGCCGCCGCTGTCAGACCTCCCTGCCGTGGACGCAGGCTGCGGAGTGGACTTCGCTTCGTCCGATTTCGTAGCGCCGCAACCGGACAGAACTATGACTGCCGCCAGAACCACTCCGGCGGTCATGTGCACCCGCTTGATCACGTCACTCTTTCCAAGAACGGAGCCGCAGGATCGATTCCAGGGCGGCTGCGCTGGTCAGCGCGTGCAGAGGCTACCAGCGGGCGGAGATCGGGAACCGCCCCGCCGAGTGCGAGCAGCCAGACCGGCTCCCTGGGGGACGAGGTCCGCGCGCCAGGCCACGGCTGGGGTGAGCCGAGGAAACACGTCGGGGCCTGTCCGACTGTGCGGACAGGCCCCGATCGGAGCGCCGGGCAGGCCTTGCACCTGCATTTCCCCACAGGAAGTGGGGCGTCTTTCCTTGGACCACCAACGCGTGAACAGGCGCCGTGAGTTGCGGCGACCGGCTCGTGATCAATATTACCGCACGCAGCGAGGAGTGGTGACCGGGCCGGGGCGTGGCACCGGCCCGGTCGAGGCCGGCCCTGCCACCATGGCCGCATGGAACGTGTACTTGGAATCGGCGGATACTTCCGGCGCGCGCCGACCCGGCGGCCCTGAGCGCGTGGTACCGCGACTGTCTGGGCCTGGACACCGACGAGCACGGGCTGTGGCATCCGGAAGCCGGGCCGACGGTGTTCGCGGCGTTCGACTCCGAGACCGACTACTTCGGGTCGCGCACCCAGCAGTCCATGCTCAACTTCCGGGTCCGCGACCTGGACGCGATGCTCGCGCAGTTGCGCGCCAAGGGAGCGGATGTGGCGGCGGAGACACAGGAGATGGACGGTGTCGGACGGTTCGGCTGGGTCACCGATCCCGAGGGCCATCGGATCGAACTGTGGCAGCCCGCCGCCGAGCCGGGTCCAGGGGCGTAGTCCGGCCGGCCTCAGACGGAACGATCGGGACCGGAGCCCTTGTCGGCGCCCTGGTAGCGGGCGAACTCCCACGGGTCGTGGGCGCAGAAGGTCTCGACCCGGTCACCGTGGTCGCGGAGCAGTTCCCGCAGTCGGGCCTGGCTGCCCAGGCGCAGATCGCGATGGACCTCGGCGCCCGTCTGGACGAGGTCCATCAACGGATGCGGCTCCTTCGCGTCCTCGACTTCGCGGTGGTAGTAGTAGGCGTCACCGCAGTGAAGGAGCCATCGGTCGCCGGTGTCCACGGCGACCGCGGTATGACCCGCGGTGTGACCGCCCAGGGGGACCAGCTTGAACTGCGGTGGCAGGCCTTTCGGTTGTACGGCGGTGAAGCCGAACCATTCTTCCCCGGGCCCGGTTCGTAGGTGACCCAGCGGGGTTCGTGCGCCCAGTGAGCCGGGCGGTAGCGGAAACTGGGCGACTCCGCGTGCGCCGCGTGGAGTTCGGCGGCGAGCACATGGACCTGGGCGTCGGGGAAGTCGGGAAGGCCGCCGCAGTGGTCGACGTCCAGATGGGTCACGAGGATGTGCCGGACGTCGGACGGTCTGTATCCGAGCCGGGCGACCTGCCGTACGGCCGTCTCCTCCTCGGCGAGCGCGGGCTGCGCCATCTCGACCCATTCGGCGCCGAGCGTGCCGACCGGGTCGCGGACGTCGGCCAGGCCGAGCCCGGTCTCGACCAGGACCAGACCGTCGGTGTCGGTCTCGACCAGCAGACAGTGGTTGACGGCAGGACGCGGCCGCGGCGTCGTAGGTGGGCTCGATGGTGCGGACCGATCCGCAGTTCAGGTGATGGATTCGCATGGCGACTAGGCTGCGACTTGAACCGCGGTTCAAGTCAAGGAGGCTTTTGATGGACGCGTCGCTGCTGGACATCGCCGAGGTCGCACAGCGGAGCCGACTCGCGCCGTCGGCGCTGCGCTTCTACGAGAAGAAGGGCCTGATCGCTCCTGCCGGCCGCAACGGGCTGCGCCGCACCTATCACCCGGACGTCCTGGAACGACTGGCGCTCATCACCTGCGCACGCAGTGCCGGGTTCTCCGTCGCCGAACTCGGCCGCTTCCTCCAGGCACGGCCGTCCGACACGGACTTGCGGACAGGTATGTCCGCCAAGGCCGACGCCCTCGACGAGCAGATCGGCCGGCTCACCCGGCTCCGGGACAGCCTGCGGCATGCCGCCGTCTGCGAGCACGAACCGCTGGTCGACTGCCCCGACTTCAAGCGAGCCGTGGGCAATGTGGCCTCGGCGAGCGTCGCCCTGCCCACAGTGGGACAGGCGGAGCGTGTGGGGTCCTACCCATGAGATTCGGCTCTGCCCCTGCCACGTGGGCGGGCCCGGACAGACTCGGGCCCGCCCAGGTCCGGTCAGCGCAGGGCGGCCTTGTCGCCCGTGCCGTAGCCGAGCGGGGTGATGACGCGGATCTCGGGCTCGGCGGTGAGCAGTTCTCCCACCCGGCTCATCGCCTCGGTGAGAAAGGGAGCCTGGCTGTGTTCGTCGATGGCCTGCTGTGAGGCCCACTTCTCGACGAGCACCATGGTCAGCGGATCGGCGGCGTCCTCGTGTGCCGCGTAGGTGAGGCAGCCCGCGTCCTCGTGGGTCTGCGAGACCACCGACGCGATGACCTTCCGGGCCTCGTCCGCCCGGTCGGCGCGCAGACGCAGGGTACTGATCACGATCATGGATTCCACCGCTGGTCCTCCTCGCTGTGCGCACCGGAAGATCCGGCGCGCAGTCACTGAAGCACGCGTGCGGCTGCGGGCGGAACCCGCGTTATCGCAGGGTGGAAGGCCCAACCGGTCGGCACCTGCTGCCCGTTCGGGCCTCCCGAGAGTCAACGGCCATCGCTGTGGCTCACTGCGTGTAGAAGGTGGCGTCGCCCCGGTCGGTCGCCGTGCTGGGGGCCTGCACGTAGAGCAGGTAGTTGTAGTGGCGGATGTAGCGGCCCGGGAGGTTGTACGCCTCGTACGAGACCCCGGCGGAGTCCGCGAGGCCGGCCTGGGCGGTGAAGGAGGCGTCGGACGCGAACTGCCCTGTCCCGTCGTTCTTCTCCACCCACACCTCGTAGTTCTTGTGGCGCAGGAAGTAACCGGGGAAGTTGGCCGACTCCAGGGAGACGGTGCCGGTTCCGGTGAGTCCGGTGACGACGCGGAACTGCGAGTCGGCGAGCGGGGCTACGTTCGCCTCGATCTTGGCGCGGTAGTCCCAGTGCCGGATGAACCGGTCGGGGAAGTTGTAGGAGGAGAGCCGGATCGGGGTGAGGCCGTCCGCGACGGGGATGCCGAAGTCGGGTGTGCCGTCGGCCTTCCAGTAGATCTTCTGGACGCGGGTGCGGCGGTTGGGGTCGTTGAGCGGGGACCCGCTGATGTCCTTGTAGCTGCGGTCGTGGTAGACGAGGAGGTCCGAGGTGCCGTCCTCGGAGACCGTGAACTGGTTGTGTCCGGGGCCGTACTGGCTGGTGGCGGCGAAGCTGGCGAAGACCGGGCCGGTGCTCTTGGCCCATGACGAGGCGCTGAGCAGGTCGGCCGAGGCGGACGCGGTGAGCAGGCCCAGGCAGTAGTTGGCGTCGGTGGCGCTGGCCGAGAAGGTCAGGAAGACCTTGCCGTTCCGCTGGAGGACGGCCGGGCCCTCGTTGACCGTCTCGCCTCCGGCGGTCTCCCAGGCGGCGGTCGGCCTGCTGATCATGACGGGTGTGCCGGTGATGGCCCAGGGGCTGGACATCCGCGCGAGGTAGATGTTGGTGCCGGGACCGACGGCCGGGTCGTTCTGCGCCCAGGCGAGGTAGCGGGTGCCGTTCACGGCGAAGGTCGTCGCGTCCAGCGAGAAGGTGTCCAGCGGCAGCGCGATACGCCCCTTCACCGTCCAGGTGCCCGTGATCGGGTTCGCGTCGGCGCACTCCAGGACGTAGGGCCGGATGTGCCAGACGTTGTTGGCGTCACCGGCGGCGAAGTAGAGGTACCACTTGCCGTCGATGAAGTGGATCTCCGGGGCCCAGATGTAGCCGCCCATCGTGCCGGTGGCGGGCCTGGTCCAGATGGTCGTCTCAGCGGCCGACGTGAGCCCCTGGATCGTGGTGGCACGGCGCAGCACGATCCTGTCGTACGCCGGCACGGTCGCGGTGAAGTAGTAGAACCCGTCGGTGTGCTTGAAGATGTGCGGGTCGGCCCGCTGCTCGGCGATGGTGTTCGTGTACGTCACACCTGGCGACGCGGGCGCGGCGGCGTGGGCGGTACCGGCCGAGACACCGGTGACGGTGGCCGCGGCCGAGCCGGCGATCAAGCCGAGGACCGATCGACGGGTGAGGACAGGTCTCACGGATTGCTCCCTCTGGTGCGGGCGGCGCAGAGAAACCGCCGTCCACTCGATTTCCGGTATTTCGAACGCCGTTCGTGAATTCGGCCAGAACGTAAGGCACGCACTCGCCCACGTCAACGCTTTGGTCAAAGAAGAGCCGACGAATCGGTCGACGCCCACCGTGCAGGCCCTTGGGCTGTCGGATGTATTGACGCGTCCCGAATCCCCCACTTAATGTCTGCCCGATTCTACGAACGGCGTTCGATATGTCGCACCCGTCGTAACCCCGTCATGCCACAGCCACACCGTTCCCCGGATCCGTGCCCCTTCCGGATCGTGCGGTAACCGTCCCGTCCCACCCCCACCGAGACGAGCTCCTCCGCCACCCCCGCTCTTCCCCACTGCCGACGGTGGCACCTGCACGAAGACAGGAGATCCACATGTCCGCGCTCCGCGCCCGGCTGACGGTGATATTGCTCGCCGCCTGCCTCCTCTTCGCCGGTCAGGCCCTGACCGCACCCCAACAGGCCGACGCAGCCGATCCGGGTTACCTGATGGTGCACTTCACCGGTGAGGGGGCGACCAACCAGCAGATGTACCTCTCGCACAGCACCGACGGCCTGCACTGGAACGACCTCAACGGCGGCGGCATGGTCCTGCGCTCCACCGTCGGCACGAAGGGCGTACGCGACCCCGCATTCGTGAGATCCCCCGACGGCAGCAAGTACTGGATCATCGCGACCGACCTGTGCATCAGCTGCGGCCAGGACTGGAACTCCTCCATCAACAACGGCAGCCGCAACCTCGTCGTGTGGGAGTCCACCGACCTGGTCACCTGGTCGCAGCCGTGGCTGCTGAACGTCGCCGGCGCGATACCCGACGGCCGCAACGCCTGGGCACCCGAAGCCATCTGGGACCCCGAAACCAACGACTACGTCCTGTACTGGGCCACGAACGTCCCCTTCAACGGCGCGACAAAGCACCGCATCTTCGCCGCCCACACCAGCGACTTCCGCACCGTCACCACCCCCCAGCTCTACATCGACCGCCCCGGCACCCAGGAGATCATCGACACCCAGATCATCGAAGTGCCCCCGGGCGTCGGCAACTACCGCTATGTGCGGGCCTCCGGTGACGGACAGATCACCCTCGAAGGCAGCAACTCCATCTTCGGCACCTGGACCAAGCTCGGCGACCTCTCCGGCATCGGCCTGACCGGGTCGATGGTCGAGGGCCCGATGTGGATGAAGTTCAACGGCACCAACAAGTGGGCGCTCTACCTCGACCAGTACGCCACTAACCGCGGCTACATGCCCGTCACCACGACCGACCCCTCCAACCCCGCCGCCTACCAGACGCAGGCGTCGACCAGCTACAACATGGGCGGCACGAAGAAGCGCCACGGCTGGATCATGAACCTGACCGCCGCCGAGGAGAGCCGCGTGCTCGCCCGCTGGCCCAACACCCCCGCGCAGCGGCTCCAGTCGTACAACTTCCAGGACCGGTACGTGCGTCACACCAACTTCGACGTGCGCATCGATCCCAACGTGAGCCCCGCCGAGGACTCCCAGTTCCGGCTGCGCTCCGGCCTGGCGGGCACCGGCACCGTCTCCTTCGAGTCGGTGAACCACCCCGGCTACTTCCTGCGCCACTTCAACTTCGACTTCCAGCTCGCCCGCAACGACGGCTCCACCCAGTTCGCCGCGGACGCCACCTTCCGCAAGGTCGACGGCCTCGCCGACGCGACCTGGTCGTCGTTCCAGTCGTACAACTACCCCGACCGCTACATCCGCCACTACGCCTACGAGCTGCGCCTCGACCCGATCACCACCGCGACAGCCCGCAGTGACGCCACCTTCCGCGTGACGAGCTGACCGTCCCGGTTCCAGCAGCCGCGGACGCCTACCCGCCGCTCTCATGATCCCGTGACGGGTGCCCGCCCGGGGCCCCGGGCGGGCATGCGGGCGGCGTCGAGGCGCTGCGCTGCTGGAACTGCTGGTTGGTGGCCGGTGCCGCAGGGCCACTGGATGAGGCGGGCGCCGTTGGCGGTGGCGGCGTCCTTGACGTCCAGGCACTTGCCGCTGTGCCGGGCGACGAGGCGGTAGTAGCCGTTGCCCTGGTCCTGGAGCAGCCACTGCTGGTTGGTGCCGGTGGTGCAGCGGTACTGGTTGACGTAGGCGCCGTCCGCGGTGGAGCCGTTCGCCACGTCCAGGCATTTGCCGCTGTGCTCGGCGACGACCTGGACGTACTCGCCGCCGGCGTCGCTCAGCCGCCACTGCTGGTTGAGGCCGCCGTTGCAGTCCCACTGGAGAATGATCGCGCTGTCGGCGGCGGAGTTGTCGGAGACGTCGAGGCACCTGCCGCTGTGCCGGGCGACGAGGTTGTCGTAGGGGCCGCCGCCCACGCCGGTGACGGTGCCGGCGGCGGTGTCTATGGCGAGCTGCGGGTACCACGGCAGGTCCATGGTCGTACTGGTGGGGAAGGTCAGGGGCAGCCAGACGTACTGGGAGTCCTCGACGTTGCCGCCCATCGAGTTGCCCCAGCGGTCGCCCATGTACAGGTACGAGGTGCCCGAGGTGCCCTGGACGGGAAGGACGTAGGCGGTCTGGGAGCCGTACGCGGTGTCGTTGCCGATGTCCGTCATGGCCGTCCACGGGCCGACGAGGTCGGTGGCGGTGGCGTATCGCTGCTGGTTGGGTTTCCAGCCGCTGTTGCCCGAGGTGAGCATGAAGTAGACGCTGCCCCGCTTGAACAGTGCCGGTGCCTCGCGGTAGGTGCCGGGCCACGGGTTGGCGACCAGGCTGCTGACGCCGGTGTAGTCGGCGGTGAGCCTGAAGATGTCGAGGTCGGCGTTCTCGTTGGCGGAAGAGGCCAGATACGCGGTGCCGTCGGTGTCCTTGAACAGGGTCATGTCCCGCGAGGTGATGCCGAGGGGCCGGAAGCTGCCCAGGTAGGTGTAGGTGCCGTCGACCGTGTCGGAGACGGCGACGGCGACGCGGGCCTGGGTGTAGTCGGTGGCCAGTTCCTTGTGCATCCACATGACGTACTTGCCGGTGGCGCTGTTGTAGATGACCTTGGGGCGCTCGATGTTGGCGGAGGCCAGTTCGGCCGCGCTGTTCTGCGTGAGGACGTTGTTGCGGAACTCCCAGGTCTTGAGGTCCGTCGACCGGTAGACCGACACGTACTTGAAGGAGTTGTCGGGATTGCGGTTCTCGCCGAACCAGTAGTAGTACGTGCCCACTCTGATGACGCCACCGCCGTGGGTGTGGACCACGGCTCCGGTGGTGTCGGTGAACTGGGTCGCGTTGGTCACGGTGACGGTTGCGGCCTGCGCGGGTACGCCGGTGGCCAGCAGCCCGGACACGCACACGAGTACGGCAGACAGCAGCAAGCAGACACGACGGAGCATGGGGATTCCTTCGTCGAAGAGTCGGCGGCAGAGCGAGGCCGGTGCGCCGGGTTCGGCTCCTGCGAGAGGGCGGCTCATCCCTCGGGCAGCTTGGATAAATGTCGGAAGCTGTGCGTTTCTGCTGGAGCACGGTAGGGCTCGCCGGAAGGCCCGTCAACGCTTCGGACGGTTTCGGCCTCGAGTCCGCACGTCTGACGCCTCCATCGATACATCCCATGTGTGGCCTGATCGGTGAGGTGCTCGCTGAATCGGTCTGTGCTGGGTGTCAGAAGAATGCGTCACAACACTAGACAGGCGTGTCATGCGTCATCGTTAATCATCCAATGTATGCGGGCGAAGGGAGACGGCGTCAGGACGCCCATGGGCTCCCGGACTCACTGGTCGAGTCGTGCTGCGGCCCTGCCCGAGATCGCTGAACCCGGATGAGTTTCCGACGATCCAACAGGAGGAACCACGGTGCCGGAATCCCTCTCACGCAGATCGGTGCTCGCCGGTATGGCGGCCGTGACGGCGGCCGCCGCGGTCGGGTCCGTCGCGCTGACAACACCCGCGTACGCCGCAACGGCCGCCGATCCCTTGCCGCTCCCGCCCCTGCGCATCCCCAAGACCGACCTGGGCCTCGAGCAGCAGCCCGATTCCAAGATCCAGTGGCTGCAGGACGCCAAGCTGGGCATGTTCATCCACTGGGGTGTGTACGCGGGGCCGGCCAAGGGCGAGTGGTGGATGCACAACGCCCCGATCACGCCGTCCGACTACCGGAAGTACCTCACCGACGCCACAAGTGAGCAGTTCACCGCCGACGCCTACGACCCCACCGCGTGGGCGCAGTTGGCCAAGGACTTCGGCGCGAAGTACGTGACGCTGACGACGCGTCACCACGACGGGTTCGCACTGTGGCCGCTGAACCATCCCAATGCCTGGAGCTCCGGGCAGGCGCCACTGAACCGGGACTTCGTCAAGGACTACGTGGCGGCGGTGCGGGCGGCCGGGCTGAAGGTGGGCCTGTACTACTCGCCGATCAACTGGCGCTACCCCGGCTACTACGACGTCACCGGCACCAACTGTGCGACCAATCCCTGGAATTACACCACCGATCCCGCGCACAAGGAGAACGCGCGGATCATGAAGACCGAGGTGTACGAGTCGGTCAAGGAGCTGGTCACCCAGTACGGGGTGATCGACGACCTGTGGTGGGACGGCGGCTGGCTGGCGGAGCAGGGCAGTGACGCCGACGCGGCGTTCTTCTGGGAGCCCGGCCAGTACCGGGACACCGCCAACCAGTGGCCGGTGGACGCCGATTACGGCGAAACCGACGCCGGCGGCAAGCCGCTGGGGCTGATGGGCATGGTGCGCAAGCACCAGCCCGACATCGTCGCCAACCTGCGCTCCGGCTGGATGGGCGACTACATCAACGACGAGGGTTCCGGCGTGCCCACGGGGGCGATCCGCACCGGCAACCTAGTCGAGAAGGTCTTCACCGTCGGCAGTTCGTGGGGCTACAACGCCGACAACAAGGTCATGGGTTACGGCACCGCGATGAACATCCTGGTCAACTGCTGGGTGCGGAACATGACCGCGATGGTCAACGTCGGCCCGGACCGGCACGGCACCGTCTCCTCCGGCCAGGCGAACCTGCTGCGCCAGATCGGCGCCTTCATGACCGCCTGCGGCCAGTCCGTCTACGGCACCCGCGGCGGCCCGTGGAACCCCGTCGACGGCCAGTACGGCTACACGTACAAGGACAACACGTTCTACGTCCACCTGCTGCCCGGCTACAGCGGAACCTCCTTCACCACCGGGCCGGTCGGCGACGCCCAGGTCACCCGCGTGTTCGACGTACGCTCGGGCGCCAACCTGTCGTACACGGTCGGCGGTGACGGCCGGATCGCCATCAGCGGCATCGACCGCACCACCCACCCCCAGGACAGTGTCGTCGGCGTCACGCTCGACCGGTCCGTGCAGCCCGCCGACATCGCCGTCGGCAAGAGCGCCACCGCCGACAGCGAGGAAACCTCCAAGGGCAACACCGCGGCCAAGGCCGTCGACGGATCCACCGCCACCCGCTGGTGCGCGAACAACGGCAACACCGGCCACTGGCTGAAGGTCGACCTCGGCTCCACCCGTTCCCTCACCGGCACCCGCATCGCCTGGGAGCTGGACAAGACCAACTACCAGTACAAGATCGAGGGTTCGACCGACAGCACCACCTGGACCCTGCTCGCCGACCTCACCGCCACGGCCGCCACCAGTCAGGTGCAGGTCGCCCAGTTCCGGGCCCAGGCGCGGTACGTGCGCGTCACGGTCACCGGCCTGCCGGCCGGCGTGTGGGCCTCCATCCGCAACCTGGAGGTCTACGACCGGCCCTTCGCCGCGGACCTCGGCGCCTTCAAACTGGTCAACCGCAACAGCGGCAAGGTGCTGGACGTCAAGGACGCCGCGACCACCGACGGTGGCCTGATCATCCAGTATCCCTGGACCGGCGGCCTCAACCAGCAGTGGAAGCTGCAGCCGAACGCGGACGGCTCCTACCGGCTGGTGAGCGCCAAGAGCGGCAAGGTCCTCGAAAGCCCCGACGGCTCCGCCCAGGGCGCGATCCTCGACCAGTCGGCCGACGACGGCGGCGACAACCAGTGGTGGAAGCTGGTCCCCTCCAGAACCAGCGGCTACTACCGGCTCGTCAACGTCCACAACGGCTGGTGCGCCGACGTCAAGGACGCCTCGACCAGCGACGCGGCCTACGTGATCCAGTGGCCCACCACCGACGGCCCCAACCAGGACTGGCAGGTCGTCGCCCTCTGACCCACGGTCCGTGGTGCCGGGCCGTGACGGATCACCTACGGCTGTGCAGCGTCGTCCTCAGGTGCTTCATGGGTGATCTCCGGTTCCAGACCGTCCGTCACAGCCGTGTGGCCTCGACCCGTTTCGGCGCGCCATGTCTGGAAGGCCCAGGCAGTGCCGGCGACGACAGTGAGGCCGAGGAGCCAGCCACCCAGAACGTCGCTGCACCAATGCACCCCGAGAGCGACTCGAGTGAAGCCGACGCCGAGGACGGAGAGCACGGACAGGCACCAGAACACGACCCGCCAGGCCCGCGGAACGAGCGGCAGCAGCACGAGCAGGAAGATGCCGAAGGACGTGGTCGCCGTCATGGCGTGCCCGGAAGGAAAGGAGTAGCCCGGCGCGTGGGCGACCGGGTCCTGCAGATCCGGCCTGGCCCGTTCCACCACCGTCTTGACCAGCAAGCCGATGAACCCGCCGGCGATGGCGGTCACCGCCGCCCACACGGCCAGACGCCACGCCCGGCGGTACACCAGCCACACCGTCAGCACCGCGACGGCCCCCCGCAGGGTCACCGGGTCCCAGACCCGGTCGGACAGCACGTGCAGTGTGCTTTCCCATGCGGGATGGTCGAGGACTGCGGTGTGCAGCCGTCGCGCGGCTCCCGTGTCCAGCCGTTGCAACGGACGCCACCGGCCCTCGACCAGGATGAGCACCAGCCCGAAGAGGACCGCGCTGACGGCGGCCAGGCCGGCGGAGGCCAGCAGCCGGGCACCGTACCTGCGGTCGGCCTGCCGGCGCCGGTCCCGTGGGTTTCGCAAGGCTGCGTTCGTGCTCATGTCAGACTCCTGGGTCGTCCTGGATCGGTCCGGGGCGCCGGCCGCGCGCCGCTTCCAGTTGTGCTGCGAAGGACAGGCCGAGCAGCAGAGCGATGGACGTGAGGTAGGCCCACAGCAGCAGGGACATGAACGCGCTGAGGGGGCCGTAGACGGTGTCGAAGGAGCCACTGAGGTTGAGGTAGAGGCTCAGTACCGAGGTCAGGGCCATCCACAGCACGAGGTACACGGCCGCGCCGAAAGCGAGCCAGGTGTAGCCGGGTTGGTTGCGGCGTGGCGAACGGCGGAAGACGACGCTCGCGGAGATGAGGGCGAGCAGGAACCCGAGGGGCCAGCGCAGGATGTCCCAGGCGTGCAGGGTGCTGTCGCTCAGGCCGTAGACGGTGACCGCCGCCGCGGCGAGGTCGTCGCCGGCCACCATGAGGATGAATCCGAGACCCAGTGGGAGGCCGGCGCTGAGTGCCATCACCAGACCGCGCAGGTACTTGAGGTGGAAGGGGCGGTCGCGTTCGTTGCCGTAGATCCGGTTGGCACCCCGCTCGATCTGGCACATGGCGGTGGTGACGTTGACCAGGGAGAAGACGGCGCCGAACCAGAGGGCGACCTCGGCACCGGATCCGGAGTTGCGTCGGCTGCGGTCGAGCGCGTCGTCGACGACGGCCGCGCTCGGCCCCTGGGCGATCCGGTGAATGGTCAACTCCGCGAGCCTGCCGACTTTCTCGGTGTGCAGGCTGGTGGACAGACCGACGAAGGCGATGGCGAAGGGGACGACTGCCAGCACCGTCTGCAGGGCGAGGGCCCGGGCGTGGCTGAAGCCGTCGGCGTAGCGGAAGCGGATGAACGCGTCGCGCAGCAAGGGCCAGCCGCCGTACCGGCGCAGCGCTGCCCAGGCCTCGTCGCCGGACAGTTCCTCTCCGGCCATGTCGCGCGTCTCGGGGACCTTTGTCGCCGTACCCATCTACTTCTCCCGTACGGGCAGCAGCATCGTCAGCGCGCCGGGGCTCGCCTCGACGCGCAGGCGGCGCCCGGGCGTCACAGGGTCGCCGTCCAGTTCGCGGGGCTGGGCGCGGTCGAAGGTGAACTCGGCCTGCCGGAAGGTGAAGAACGACACCGGCGCGTCGGTGCCGCGGGCCGGCTGCTGCTCGCCGGGGGCGCTCACCGCCGGCTGCGGGGAGGCTGTGCCGCGCAGCAGCGTCCACAGGGCGCTGATCCAGCCGCCCAGACCATGGGGATCGAGGATCAGCAGATCGAGCCGCCCGTCGTCGGGGCGCGCGTCGGGGAGCAGGCGCATGCCGCCCTGCACCGCGCCGACGTTGCCGATCAGCACCATGCGGGCGGTGCGCCGGACAGCCGCGGCGCCGTCCAGCCGTACGTCCACGGCCATGCGGGGGGTGCGCCGCCAGGCGCGGGGGGAGGGCGAGCACGTAGGCGGGCCAGCCCAGGAGGGACTTCGTGCCGTCATGGGCGTTGGCGCGTTGCAGCATGGCGGCGTCCAGCCCGGCGCGCACATGGCGGCGAAGTGCGTCGGGGGCAGGCCGTCGGCCTCGATGCGGCCGAGATCGACGCGTTGGACGGTGCCGCGCAGTGCGGCGTCCAGGGCATGGGCGGCAGACAGGGGCAGACGCAGGTTGCGGGCCAGGAGGTTGCCGGTCCCGCAGGGCACCAGTACGAGAGGGACCGCGCTGCCCGCCAAGGCGGTGGCCGCTGCCCGGAGTGTGCCGTCGCCACCGCAGACCACCACGAGGGCTGCGCCGTTGCGTACCGCTTCACTGCTCTGGCCGCCGCCGGGATCGTCCGCGGTTGTCTCGATGAACTTCGGTGCGTGGTGGCCGTGTCGCGCGAGGACCTGCCGGAGCGCGTCGCGGTCGCCGGCGTCGGTGACCGTGGGATTGATGATGACCGCGACGTGGCCCGAACGCTGTCCGCGGCCCCCGGCCTCGGCCTCCGGCGTCGTCCCGGCCTCGGATGCCGGGGGAGCGGTCAGGAACCCCTCGGCCAGTACGGCGTGCCTGACGATCCACAGGGACAGGCCGCCGTTCACGAGGCCGCCCACGACATCGGTGGGGTGGTGCATGCCTCGGTAGAGCCGGGCGATGCCCACCACGACCGGGATCAGGAACAGGGCGCCGGCCACGACGCGCCGCCACGGGCTGCGAACGCGGGAAAGGACGAGGACGGCCAGTCCTCCGTAGACGGCCGTCGCCGCGCCGGTGTGGCCCGAGGTGTAACTGGACGTGGGCAGTGAGCCGTCGAGACGGTGCACGTCGGGACGCTGCCGGTCCACTGCCTCGGTGATGGCCAGGAAGACCAGTGACTGCAACGACACGGCGAGCGCCAGGAACGTCGCCTGCCGCCACCTGGGCAGCTTCGGCATCAGGAGCAGACCGAGGCAGCTCACCACGGTCACGGCTATCACGGTCGCGGTGTTGCCGGCCTCGGAGGCGATCGAGGACACAGCGGTGAGTGTGTCCGTACGCATCCGCTCGAAGGCGGAGTTGACCTGGTCCTCGACCGTCAGGGGCCACAGGCCGTACGCGGGGCCGGTGATCAGCAGACCGATGCCTGTCATCAGCGCCGCCTGGCAGATCGTCAGCGCCCCGATCCAGCGGGCGGCCCAAGCCGTCCCACGCGGTGCCGCGGGGCCGTTGACGAGCGCTGCGAGACGTCCCGAGGGTCTCTCACCAGGCAACTCGGCTGGTCTTCCCGATACGGCGGTCGGCATGGATGCTCCCCCTGATCAACGTGACACGGCGATGGCCGGGCCGAGGCTGGTCCTCCGGCTCAACGCCGTATGCCCGCTGAACCCCGGCCCAGACGCGTAGCGGTCGATCTTGGCGGGGTGCAGGGCGCCGGCGGACGCGCCCGCGGGCGGGGACACCGGCCGGTGACCGGCATTCACCGCTTCTGCACGAAGGTGTCTGTTTCGAGGAGTGTCACGGTCTCGGCAGGGCAAGCGGCTACTCGGGCTCGCTGGTCCGCCTCCACTGAGCCCACCTGAAGATCCGACGGGAGACAGCGCGTGATTCTTGACGGCATATCGACATCCCCCGCCGACGCTCCGGCTTCCGCCTCTGCACTCGCCGTGTCCGAGGCACGCAAGCAGCGCCTGCGCCGTCGACTGGAGCGGCTCATCGGTGTGGCTGCCACCGAGGGAAACGAACTCGTCCGGCTGCGCAACGGTGATGAGATCTTTCCCGCGATGCTCCAGGCGATCCGCTCGGCGCGGCACACGATCGACATGATGACGTTCGTGTACTGGCGTGGCGAGATCGCCCGGGACTTCGCCCGTGCGCTGGCCGACCGGGCGCGGGCGGGGGTGCGGGTCCGGCTGCTTCTGGACGGCTTCGGCGCCCAGAAGATCGAACGGCAGCTGCTCGATCTGATGGACGGAGCGGGCGTGCACGTGGCGTGGTTCCGCAAACCCGTGTGGCTGTCGCCCTTCAAACAGAACCACCGCTGCCACCGCAAGGCCCTCATCGTCGATGAGCACACCGCTTTCACCGGAGGGGTCGGTATCGCCGAGGAATGGTGCGGCGACGCCCGGGGCCCGGGCGAATGGCGGGACACCCATGTGCAGGTGCGCGGTCCGGCCGTCGACGGCATCGCGGCCGCGTTCGCGCAGAACTGGGCCGAGTGCCATGAGGAACTCTTCGACGACCGCGACCGCTTCACCGAACACCAGCAGGGCGGTTCGGCCGTCGTTCAGGTCGTACGCGGGTCGGCCAGCATCGGCTGGCAGGACATGCAGACACTCATCCGCGTCATGCTCACCTCCGCCGAGGAACGCTTCCGGCTCGCCACCGCCTACTTCGCACCCGACACGTACTTCATCGATCTGCTCTGCCGGACCGCCCGGCGCGGTGTACGCGTGGAGATCCTGCTCCCCGGCCCGCACACGGATCAGCGGGCCTGCCAGTTGGCCGGCCAACACCATTACGCGCGTCTGCTGCAGGCCGCGTCCACATCCGGCAGTACCAGCCGACCATGATGCACGCGAAGATCATCACGGTGGACTCGGTGGCCGCCCTGATCGGTTCCACCAACTTCAACCGCCGCTCCATGGACCACGACGAAGAGGTCATGCTCGCGGTCCTGGACGAGACCTTCACGGCGTCACTCGACCGCGACTACGAAGAGGACCTGAAGGACAGCGTGGCCATCGATCCCACCCGCTGGAGACGACGGGCGCTGCTCCAGCGCGCCAAGGAAGCAGCCGTCACGCCCATCCGACGCTTCCTCTGACGACCGTCGCGGCGATGGCGGACACCTCAAGGACGATGCCGACGCCCGGCGGTTCCTGACCGACGACATGACCGGGGCGTTCCGCGCCCGCGGCATCGAGCTCGACGTCGGGGCATGATCAGCTCGGCCCGACGCCGTCGCCCGGCTCCGGCCTCGACTGCCCGCAAAAGCACCTCCCGCCGAGGCGGGAGCGGCGGTCAGTCCGTGTGCCCGGTCGCGGCCACGGTGACGCCCAGCCCGATCATCGTGAGCCCGCCCACGCCGCCGATGGCCGCGAGGCGCCGGGGCGAGCGGGCGAACCAGTCCCGCGCCGTCGCGGCCGTCAGACCCCACAGACTGTCGAAGACGACCGCCATGAGGTTGAAGACCAGGCCGAGCAGCAGTATCTGCGTCACGACGTTCCCCCGGTCGCGGTCGACGAACTGGGGGAGGACCGCGGCGAAGAAGACGATCGTCTTGGGATTCGACACCCCGACGACGAACCCCTCCCAGAGCGTGACCAGTCCACCTCGGGCGGCCCGGTCGGCCTCGAACGCGGCGCGCATCGACCGTCGAGTGCGCAGTGCCTTGACCCCGAGGTACACGAGATAGGCGGCACCGGCCAGTTTCAGCGACAGGAACAGCACGGCCGACCGTTCCACGATCGATCCGATCCCGCACGCCACGGCCCCGACCAGGACGTACGCCCCGAGGGTGTTGCCGACGACCGTCACCTGGCCGGTCGACCCCGCGGCACAGCGTCGACTGCCGCCCGACCGGACGGACGAAACGGGGACGCTCACGTCGGCAGCGGCAACTCCGCCCAGATGGTCTTTCCGGTGGGTGTCTGCCGGCTGCCCCAGCGCTCCGCGAGCTGGGCGACGAGCAGCAGCCCGCGGCCGCCCTCGTCGAAGGAGCGGGCCCGCCGCAGGTGCGGGGCGGTGCTGCTGCCGTCGGAGACCTCGCAGACGAGTGTGTCGCTGCGCAGCAGGCGCAGTTCGATGGGCGGGCTGCCGTAGCGGATGGCGTTGGTGACCAGTTCGCTGACGATGAGCTCGGTGGCGAAGGCCAGCTCGCCCAGCCCCCAGACGGTCAGCTGGTCGCTCGCCATCCGGCGGGCCTCGGCGACGACGGCGGGATCCGGGGGCAGCGGCCAGGTGTGCACCCGGTCGGGCCGCAGCGCGGATGTCCGGGCCAGGAGCAGCACGATGTCGTCGGCGGGAGCGGCGGGTATCACCTTGCGGACCACCTGGTCGCAGATGTCCTCCAGCCCGGACGGCGGATGGCTCAGGGCGTCCCGCAGCAGGCCGAGCCCCCTGTCGATGTCCCGGTCGGCAGCCTCGATCAGACCGTCCGTGTACAGGGCGAGCACGCTGCCCTCCTCCAGGTCCACCTCGACGGCTTCGAACGGCAGCCCCCCCGACGCCGAGCGGCGGGCCGGCGGGCAGGTCGAGGAACCGCACCGTCCCGTCGGGGGCCACCAGGGCGGGCGGCGGATGACCGGCGCGGGCCAGCCGGCAGGTGTGGGAGACCGGGTCGTAGACGGCGTACAGGCACGTGGCGCCCACCTCGCCCGACGCGCCGCTCGTCGATCCGCGGGCATCGGGTCCCTCCTCCCGGTCGAGGCGGACCACCAGGTCGTCGAGGTGGGTGAGCAGCTCGTCGGGGGCGAGGTCGACGTCGGCGAGCGTACGGACCGCGGTGCGCAGGCGACCCATCGTCGCGGAGGCGTGGATGCCGTGGCCGACCACATCACCCACCACGAGGGCGACCCTTCCTCCGGACAGGGGGATGACGTCGAACCAGTCGCCGCCGACCCCGCTCGCGGAACCCGCCGGCAGATAGCGGTAGGCCAGGTCCACGGCTGTCGGGGAGGGCAGCCGCTCGGGCAGCAGGCTGCGCTGAAGGGCGAGCGCGGTGCGGCGTTCCTGGGTGTAACGCCGGGCGTTGTCGATGCTCACGGCCGCCCTGGCGGCGATCTCCTCGGCCAGCAGCAGGTCGTCGTCACCGAAGGGCTGCGGCGTGCGGTGTCGCACCAGAGACACCAGGCCCAGGGTGACGCCGCGGGCCCGCAGCGGTACGAGCAGCACCGAGTGCATCCCGTGCCGGCGCCACTGCCTCGGCGCGCGCCGGGGGACTCCGCCAGCCCATTCGCGCAGCACCGGGTCGCCGATGCGGTGCCGGGTGCCCCCGGCCGGTGCGCAGGGCCCAGGCAGCCGGGGAGCGTGGAGGGCGGGTGGCCGTCTCGCCCACCGCGATCGCGGACTCGGGGCACCCGGGCAGCACGGAGGCGTGGGCGGCACGGCACAGCACGACCGGCTCGGTGGGCGACACCGGTTCCGGTTCGTCCCCGCCGACGACGGACTCCAGCAGGTCGACGACGACGAAGTCGGCGAATCCGGCGACTGCCAGCTCGGCGAGCTCCTGCGCGGTCCGCGTCACGTCGAGGGTGCTCCCGATCCTCGCACTGGCCTCGTTGAGCACCTCCAGGCGCCGGCGGGCCCAGTACTGCTCGGTGGTGTCGATCACCAGCGCCGACAGGCCCTGGACCGAGCCGTCCTGGTCTTTGAGGGGGGTGAGATACACGGACCAGGCGTGCTCGTCGACCTCGCCCAGGCCGCGGCCTGGCTCCTGCTCGCTGTGAAGCGCCTCGCCGGTGCGCAGGACCTCGCGCTGGAGCTGGTCCATCTCCTTGTGGCTCGGCTGGATCTCGGTGAGGGTCAGGCCTTCCATTTCCTGGCTGGACAGGCCCATGGCCTGGCTCATCACTTCGTTGCAGGCCACGAACCGGGCGCGGTGGTCGTAGATCGCGACCGGCAGGGGAAGCTGCGCGAGCGTCCGGTCCCACAGTTCGGCCGCGTCCGCGGCGCGGGGGCCGGTGGCGTGGGTCTGGGCGGCACCCGTGACGAGCCAGAGCGGACCCGTTCCGCCGGTCGGCAGCGGCGCGCCGCTCAGCCGTACGAGGATCCGGTCGCCGTCGCAGTGGCGCAGCGCCACCTCGCTCGTCCAGGGCTCGCCGGCGCCCACCGCAGACGGGCCGGGTCAGGGAGGTCCGCGGCGAGCAGGTCCGCGACCGGCCGGCCCACCACATCGTCGGGCGCGTGTCCGAGCAGGGCCTGGGCGCCGGAACTCCACGCCATGACGCGCAGACCGGCATCGACGACGACGGCGAAGTCCTCTGGTACTCCGGTGCCCCGTGTCGCACCGGAGCCGATGGACCGGTTGTCCATGGGACGACCCACTCTCGTTCCTGCCGTGACGGCGACCCCGTTGGCATCGCGCATCACGGGCGGTGCCACCAGGATCGCGCTCCGGCACGTTCGGCTCAACCCATTGGCTGATCCGACAGGGCACTCGAGTGGATCTGGAAGACGTTTCCTCCCTGGATGCGCTCTTCGACGGGTTGTGAGAGATCGACGCGGTGGTGTGCTGTACCGGCGGCGGTCCGCCGGACCGCTTCACGCACCCGTGCCCGGCCGCTCCGCGGAACGGCCGGGCACGGGGTTGTCATGGATCAGGAGGATGCCGTGGGGGTGGGAACCGCGGTGGCCTCGGCCTTGCGCTGCTGGACCCAGGCCTTCCCGATCTCTTTCGGGACGCTCGGCAGCAGGCCCTTCTCCTTGGTGTAGGCCAGTGCCCCGCTGTAGGCGCCACCGTCGCAGTTGTCGGACTGGAAGGTGAGCTTCTTCTCGGTGGACGCGTCGATCATGGGCTTGGTGCTGCCCTTGGGGGTCACCCGGAGACGGACCGTGCCGAGATCGGGGCCGACGTCCTCCGGCAGCTGCAGGTTTATCTCCGAAATGCCCTCGTTCTTCAGCCGGTGCCCGGCACATTTGCCCTGGGCGCACAGTTGTATGAAGGCTCCGGTGAGATCTCCATAGCCCTCGTGTGCGAAGTACACACCGACCTGGGACACCACACCGACCCCGGCGCAGGCTTCGTGGTCGGCGCATCCGGTCAGGGCCGCGAGGAAAGCGGCGGCACCGGCGATCGCTCGCACATGCCTCAGAGGATTCACCACTTCTTGACCCCTCCCGGGAGCGCCTTCTCCGCCAACGCAATGTCGGTGAAGAAGACGGTGCACTTGCCGTCCCATGCGTCGCTGCACTCGCCGTCGTCGGTCACCGAGTCGCAGCCCGCACCCGAGATGATGCCCTTCGCGTTGACGTGGCCGTTGGACTTCACGGTGTAGACAGGCCCGCCGGAGTCACCGGATATCACGCATGATCCCGAGTTCTTCTGGCCCACGGTCATGTTGTGCACGACGTCCCCGTCGTGGTACTTGAACCGCTTCGTGGTCTCTGTCACCTTCCAGCCGCACACTTCGCTGGAGCGGGCGCCTCCGGTGCAGAATTTCTGCCCCTTCGATGATCGCTTGGTAGACCGGTTGTCCACCCGTCGCATCACACTGTCGTGCTGGTAGATACGTGCGGACACGTTGTACTTGTTCTCGATGACCTCGATCAGCGAGAGATCCCCCGAATAGTAGTTCTGGCCGGAGAGTTTCACCGAGCCCTTTCCGTTGGCGTAGTTGTCGACGTCGACGAATCCGACCGTGACCGAATGGTCGGGGTCTGTTTTGTCCCAGCTGTCCATCCAGCCATCGGCGTAGGTGCAGTGTCCGGCACTGACGATGTACGGATGGCCCCGGTAGGTCCAGGCAAAGCCCGTGGTGCACGTCTTGAACTTGTTCGCGGATTCGCCGGCGAGCCAGTGCGACTCGTAGCCCGCCCCTCCCTTGTAGGGGCTCTTGTCACTCCACCGGGTCGAGGTCTGCTGGAGCTGGGTGACGCCGGGGTTGACCCGGACGGTGACGGTGTCGGTGCCGTACCGCTGGCCCAATCCGTCGGCGAGCGCCGGGTTGTCCGTGGCGATCTCAACGATGATCTTGTTGGTCTCGGCGTCGACGACCGCGCTGGCGAGCGCGGAGGCTCCGGCGATGTCGTCCTCGTCGAGCAGCAGGACCTCGTCGGCGATGGAATCGAGTTCGGCCTGGCTGTGATCGACGACCTTGGTCGTGGGAACCACCGTGGCGTCGGTGGTGGCGACCGCGGGGGCCACGTCGTCCTCGGTCGCGGTGGTGCCGTCGGCGGCCTCGTCCGCGTCATTCACCGTGCCGTCGTCGCCGCCTTCATCGACCGGCACATCGGTCAGTGAGATCGTCGCAGTGGCCTCGGCCTTCGCGGCGCTGTCCGTGACCGGGGCGACGATCTTGCCCGTGCCCTGGTCGAGGTAGGGCGGAGCCAGGGTGTCGGGGGACGCCTCGGCCCGGTCCTCGGCCGCCTCAAGGGCGTACGACTCGATGGAGGTCGGTGCTGCCAGGCTGTCGAGGTCGGTGCTGTCGCCGGTGACCTCGACCCGGTTCAGCAGGACGGCGACCGAGGTGGAAGGCGCCGGGGAGTTGGCGCCCGTGAAGGTCACCCGCAGCTGGAGGTCCCCGTCGTCGGTGACGGCGTCCGTGGTCCAGGTGAGCGCTGGGGTGACACCGTCGGTCATGGCGACCGGCCAGGTGACGGCAGTGCCGTCCGAGGCGCGGGTGACGGACGAGGCGGGGATGTCCGACCAGCTGTCGCTGTCACCGCGCCGGTACTGGAAGGTGGCCCCGGTCAGGTCCACGGGGCCGGCAGCAGTGAGGGTGACCGAGCGGCCGATCTCCTCGCCGGACAGGGGGGCGGTCAGGCCGGCGGCACCGACGTGGAAGGTGTAGACGGTGGCGGCGGAGGTGTTGCCGGCCTTGTCGGTAGCCGTGACGGTCAGCTTGTGGCTGCCCTCATTCGTCGGGGTCAGGTCGATCGCAGTGGCTGCGGCGGAGGAGGCGATGGTGGTGGCCGTAGCACCGTCCAGAGCGTAGGTGAAGGTGTCCAGGCCCTTGTCCGCGGACGTCAGCGTGAACGTCCCGGTGTCGCCCGCGTCACCGGCCCAGGCGCCGTTCGGAAAGTCCGGCGAGGCGACCGTGGGCGCGGCAGGCGCGGTGGTGTCGACGGTGAAACGGTAGTGGGCCGCGGTTCCCCAGGTGCCGGCCGAGTTGACGGCACGCACGTGCAGGTACCAGGTGCCCTGCGCGACGGTGCTGCTGTAGGTCGCGGTCGCGGAGTCCGCCGTGGTGTCCGGGACTGTGGTGGCACTGGAGTCCACGATGTAGCTGTAACCGGCCGCGGCGGCACTGGTCGTCCACGCCGCCTGGAAGCCGGTCGCCTTGTAGGCGGCCGTCTGGTCGGGGTGGGTGGAGGAGGTGATCTTCGGCAACAGGCCCAGGGTGGAGTCGACCGTGAAGCCGTAGTGGGCAGCGGTGGCCGACCAGTTGCCCGCCTTGTCTCTGGCCCGTACGTGCAGGTACCAGGTGCCGTCGCTGCTCACCGTGGCGGTGTAGGACGCGGCGCTCTGTGTGGTGGCGGTGCTGCTGGGCAGCGTCGTGCCGCTCTGGTCCACGGTGACCGCGTACGCGGACACACCGGCGGTGTCGCTGGGGGCGGTCCAGGTGAAGGCGGCCGTGCGGCTCGCATAGGTGGACGCGCTCAGCGGGTGCGTGGATGAGGTGACGGCCGGTGCGCCCGGGGCCGTCGTGTCCACGTTGAAGGGGAAGGTCTGGGTCGTCGACCACAGGCCTGCCTTGTTGAGGGCGGCGGCGTGGACGTACCAGGTACCGTCGGTCCGATCCGTGGCGGACACGGCCGTGGAGGTCTGGGTGACCGTGGTGCCGGCACTGGTGGCCGGGCTCTGGTCGACCTTGACCGCGTACCCGCTGATGCCGCTGGTGTCGTCGGCGGTGAGCGTGCCGGTGAAGTCGTCCGCCGCGTACCAGTTGGCCGGCGAGCCGTGACTGCTGCTGGTGATGGCGGGCGCGCCCGGTGCCGTCGGGTCGACGGTCAGGGTCCGCCAGGCCGACCACGCCTTCGACAGGTCGGTCGTGTCGTACGCCTTGACCCGCCATTTGTAGGTGCCTGCGGCCAGTGTCCCGGAGGTCCAGGTGCCCATCCGGCCGGACAACACGTACTTGGAGTTGCCGGTCGTCTTCCGGGTCGTCAGCCCGCTGTCCCACACCTCGAAGGTGTAGCGGAGCTGGTCGGAGTCGGCGTCCGACGCGCGGGCCCAGAGAGTGGGGGTGGCGTCGGAGGTGACGGCCGAGGCGAAGGGAAGGATCTGCGCGGCCGTGCTGGGATACGAGTTGTACGTCACCGTCAGGTGCGGCTCGACGGAGTTGTCGCCGGAGACGTAGTTCGCCGACCGGTAGCGGCGCCAGGTCAGCGAGTCCGTCTCGCTGGCGCCGCGCACCTGGATGCCGTAGTTCGTGGAGCCGTCGGCCCAGGACTGGACGATGTCGTCGATGTCGAAGTTGACCGTGCCGGCCGGGCAGTCGTCCGAGTAGCCCTTGGCGGCGGTGCTGGTGATCGCACCCGTCGTGGTGGTCGACGGCTGCTCGTCCCAGGTGACGGTCGAGGACGACCAGGCGGAGGTGATCCGCCGGATCTGGGTGCCGGCGCCCGCGGTCGAGCAGGACGAGGACCAGTACGAGTACAGCGCGAGGTTGGTGTCAGTGATGTGCTTGCCCGCGAAGTCCGAGACGTCGAACTTCAGATAGGAACGGGCCTTGGTGTCACCGGCGTTGTAGGTTCCCGACTTCAGCTCGGTCGAAGACACCTGGGAGTCGGTGTAGTTGGTGGCCACCCACGTGTCCGTGGTCACCGCGAGGGTGGAGGTCGGGTCCACCGTCACCGGATAGGTGGCCGCGGCCAGGAAGTCCGCGTCCGGCGTGAGGACCAGGGTCTGCGTCCCGTCGGCGGCGGTCTCGACGTCGGCGTCCACCCGGGCCTGGTTCTGCGGCTCGCCGGACAGCTCGTCCTTGCTGGAGTCCCACATCATCGGCGCGGGAGCCTCGGCCACGAGTAGGCCGGAGGAGTCCCTGAGCAGGAGATGCCCTGACTCGGCCTCGGCGAGGCGGAGCCCATGCAGTTCCAGGGGGATGCGGTAGGACACCGGTCCGTCCGGAGCCCGGTCGAGCAGCACGTTCTGCGAGAAGCCCTCGGGCAGCGCCGTCACTTGGAGAGTCTCGCCCCCGCTCAGCGCGTACGAGGCGGTGTCACCGTCCACCGTGGGCGTGGGCAGCTTGTCCTCCCAGCCGATCCCGAAGGTCTTGCCGTCATCCGACACGGAGGCCAGATCAGTGTCACCCCCGTCAGAGACCGCGATTTCCGCGGCCGCGGTCTCGGGCGTGAGATCGGCACCGGTGTCGGACAGCGTGGTGTCGATGTCCTCCCACTTGCCTTGCTCCTTCACCCGCACGCGCGCGGCGAACGCCTCCGCGGTGAGCGTGCCGTCGGGATTGGCATACGTGGAGCCCGTCTCCGTACGCTCCGAGAGGATCTCGATACGGCGGTTCTGAGCCTGGGCCAGCACACGAGCCGTGCCCTCGTCATCGGCCTCCGCAAGTCCCCGGTCCCGCTGCTCGGCCGCAGCCGAAGCGGTGGAGTCCGACGGTGTGTCGTCAGCTGCGGCCTGTCCGACGGTGGACAGAGCACCACCGGTCAGGGCCAGCACCAGTATCGCCGCAGTGACGGCTGCCGTGTGTGTTGACCTGCGCTCGTGCCCGGGTCTGTGTCTGCGTCGCATCAGCGACCCTCCCCTGTTCACGCCGGACAAAGGTCGCCCGGCACAGGGAAGTTTCACAAAAGCCGGTGTCAGCAGAGCGAGTTGACAAACCACCATGATCGGGCTTGTATGCGGCATCTTGTGATGTCGGCCCAACTCGGTCTGGACCAAGCCGATGTGACGCGGAGTCCGTTTTGGGCGGCAATTGGGTTCCGAGATCTCCCGATAGGCAGTATTTGCCGGTGTCACGGAGGTCGCAGGGGGCTTGTCATGTTCCCCATCGAATGTGATGGAAACGTGATGCCGCGGGCTCGTTGCTGTGAAGGGTGCAGGTCAGCCCGGTGGGCGTCGGCGACCAGGCCCTGTGTGGCGGGTCAGGCAAGGCTGGAACTGGAAAGTATTTTCCGTTGACGAGTCCGTTACGCGCCGGGCATCCGGGTGCAATACACAGGCCGTTGTCTGACGCCTCAACCATCCGGTGCGATGCCGGAGGCACATGTCGCGCCAGCACCAAGGAGCACCACATGACGGCGACGGACAGCGCGGACGCGGACAGAACTGTCACCCCGCCGGGGTATTCCCCCCGTCTCTACAACGAGGATCTCGCCCCGGCCACCGAGCGCAAGTGGGGCGCCTTCAGCATCTTCAACGTCTGGACCTCGGACGTACACAGTCTGTACGGCTACTTCCTGGCCGCCAGCCTGTTCCTCGTCGCGGGCAACACCCTCAAGTTCCTCATCGGCATCGCCGTGGGCTCGCTGGTCATCTACTGGCTGATGACCCTCATGGGCCGGGCGGGCGTCAAGACCGGCGTCCCCTATCCCGTCCTCGCCCGCGCCTCGTTCGGCACCTTCGGCGCCAACGTCCCGGCGCTCGCCCGGGCCGTGGTCGCCACCTTCTGGTACGGCGCCCAGACCAGCGCGGCGGCCGGCGCCATCGTCGCCTTCCTCGTCCGCTACGACGGCCCCAGGCACCTGCACGAGACCACTCACCTCTTCGACCACAGCGGCCTCGAGGTGCTGTGCTACCTCGGCGTCTGGGCCGCCCAGCTGCTCATCATCAGCAAGGGCATGGAGACGGTGCGCCGCTTCCAGGACTTCGCCGGACCCGCGGTCTGGCTGATGATGCTGGTACTGGCGATCGCGCTGTCCGTGAAGGCCGGTGCGCTGTCCTTCTCGGTCGACATGCCGGCCAAGGACCTGGGCGCACTCGCCAAGAGCGCCACCGGACTCGACGTCAGCCCCGGCTCGTTCGCCGCGATCGCCGCGATCGCCGCCACCTGGGTCACCTACTTCGCGGCCCTGTTCCTCAACTTCGGTGACTTCGCCCGCTTCACCCCGGACATGAAGACCCTGAAGAAGGGCAACGTCTGGGGCCTGCCCGTCAACCTGATCCTCTTCTCCCTCGTCGCGGCCGTCACCACGGCCGCCGCCAGCAAGGTGTACGGGGAGGTCATCCTCGAACCGGCCAAGATATCCGCCAAGTTCGACAGCGCGGCCCTCGTCCTGCTCGCCGCCCTGACCTTCGCCGTCGCCACCCTCGGCATCAATGTCGTCGCCAACTTCGTCAGCCCCGCCTTCGACTTCGCCAACGTGGCGCCGAAGTACGTGACCTTCCGACGCGGTGGCCTCATCGCCGCCGTCATCGCGCTGCTGCTCTACCCGCTGCATCCCTGGGACAACGCCCCCAGCTTCGTCAACGCATCGGCTCGACGATGGGCCCGCTCTTCGGTGTGCTCGTCGTCGACTACTACCTCATCAGGAAGACCCAGCTGAACGTGCCCGCGCTCTACCAGGAGGACGGCGAGTTCCGCTTCCAGGGTGGCTGGAACGTCCGGGCGCTCGTGGCCGCCGCGGTGGGCTCGGTCTTCTCCAGCATCCTGCCGGTCTACGGCCCGTCCGGATACGGGGACACCCTGGGCCCGTACTCCTGGTTCATCGGCGTCGCCGTCGCCGGAGTGATCTACTTCGCCCTCAGCGGAGGCAAGAGCCCGCTCACCGTTCCCACCCCCGACGCTCCGGCGACGGAGGAGCAGACGGAGGCTGCCACCGGATCGTAGACAACGCGGGCGGAACCCATCCTGTGGCGAGGCGCGACCGGTAAGGCACACCGGTCGCGCCTCGCCACCCTCCGCGTCCCTCGGAAACCACACCCCGCCGCGCTCTGCGGCGACCAGGACCGTGTGAACCGCCGACTGGATGCCTGCGAGGTGCGCGGTACCCCGGGCACCTTCGTGGCCGGTTGGCACAGCTTCCGCGCTGCCGTGCTCACCGTGCGCGCAGGCTTCGGCATGTCGGATGCCGAGGCCGCGCGATCCGTGGCCCTGGCCCGGCAGGCGCTCGAGCTGGAAACCGCCGACGGTGTCACCGCGCACCCCCACGTGCCTGCGACGCTCCACCGCTGGCCCTGGCCCCTGGCCCCTGGCCCCTGGCCCCTGTGGACCGTGCTGGCCGTAGCGGGCATGCCGACGGTCAGTCTTGTCGAGGCCGGCCGCGGCGAAGAGTTCCGCCGGGTGCTGCGCGAGGCGGGCCCCGCAGCCGACGCCGTCGAGCGCGACGGGAAGGAGGCCAGCACCCCAGGGCTCGCCGCCCTCGGCTACGCCATGACACTCGTCGTCCTCGCGCTGTACGCATGGCGCCGCAAACTCCGGGACGTGGGCGCTCCTGCCTCGCTGTGACACGCCTGTCGAGCGCGGTGTCGGCCACCAACTCGCAGACAGCCGACGGCCGTCTCTGCGATCATCACGGGTCTGGGGCGGGACACCCGACAGGGGCGGTGCAGGTGGGCGGACAAGGAACCGGTGATCCTCGGCTCGTCTTTGCGGCGGAGCTCACCCGGCTGCGCCGCCGACTGCCCGACCTGTCGGACGAGGCCCTGGCCCGGCGGGCCAGCGCGATGGTGCTGCCGTCCGGGCGCCGGGTGCTTGTCAACGCACGTCGGCTCGGCGAATGGACCAGCGGGCAGTCGGTGCCCCGCCAGTTCGAGGCCGTCATGGCTTTGGTACGCGCCATCGAGCAGGCGGCCGGTGGTGCCACGTCCGACCGGACGGCGGTGGCGCGCTTGCAGAGTTTGTGGCGCGCCGCGCGGGAGCACCGCGGCGGCGGCCCCGTCACCCAAGTGCCGGAGCAGATCGCGCCGCCGCCGCGTAAGTCGCGGGCGCCGATCGTCATCGGGCGTCCGCCGAGCGATGCCGCCGCGCTGCGCCGGCGTGACGCGTTCGCCGAACGCATCGACGCGGGCCTGACCGATGATTCGGTACGACGGATCCTGCTCACCGGCGCGGGCGGCCTCGGCAAGTCGCAGCTGGCCGCGGCGGCTTTCCACCGTGCCAAGCAGCGAACCGAGCTTCTGCTCTGGGTGGCCGCCGACAACCGTGCCTCCATCTTGGACGGTTACGCCCGCGCCTGGCGCGCACTCTCGCGGGCGAGCGTCACCGACGACGGCCCCAACCCCGGCAACGACCCCGGCAGTGACGACGAGACACAGGCCGACCTGTTCCTCGCCTGGCTGCGGTCGGCCGGGGCGTCCTGGCTCGTGGTCCTCGACGACGTCGACGACGTCGGCGAAGTGGCCGGGCTGTGGCCGGCGGGGGAGGCCGGCCGGACCGTCGTCACCACCCGTCGGCGGGATGCCTCGCTGCTGCACCCGGGTGTGCGGGTGATCCCCGTCGGGGTGTTCACCGCCGAGGAGGCCACCGGGTACCTGGCCGAGCGGCTGTCGCTGGATGCGGGCCCCGCGGTGGAATCCGCGGCCGGATCGCAGGGGCTTTCGACGACGCATCGTCCTGAGGACCTGGCCGCCCTCGCCACGGTGCTCGGATGCTTTCCACTCGCCCTCTCCCAGGCGGCGGCCTTCCTCATCGACACCGGCATGGACCTGCCCTCCTATCTGAGCCTGCTGACCGACGAGCGGGAGAGTCTCGCCGGCCTGTTCCCGCCGTCGTCCCCCGCCGACGAGCACGACGGCACGGTGACGAGCACCCTCCAACTCGCCCTCGAACGAGCCGAGTCACTGGCCCCGCCCGGCGCTGCACGCGCCCTGCTCGAGTTGATCTCGCTGCTGGCGCCCGACGGCATTCCGGAGATGGTCCTGCTCGGCCCGGCGACCCGAGCCTGGCTCGGCGGCGACCGACCCTCCGGGCGAGGTGAACTCCCCGCGCGCATCGGCCTTCTGGCATTGCGAGCCCTGCACCGGTTGAGTCTCGTCACCCACCGGGGACCGTCGGGTCCGGCCGTCGTGGAGGTGCACTCCCTGGTCCAGCGGGCCGTCCGCGACGGCATACCGGGGGACCGCCGAGCCGGCATCGCCGGGGCGGCGGCCGACGCACTGGAAGAGGTGTGGTCTTCGCCCGAGTGCGCGCCCGAGACGATGACCATGCTGTACCGCAGCGCCGAGGCCCTGCTGGCGCACGCCGGCGATCATCTCTGGAGCGACGGCGGGATGCACCCACTGCTGCGCCGGTTGGGGCCGCACCTGGCGGGCCTGGGCCGCCACGCCGCGGCACGGACCATGGCGAAGGAACTCGC
This sequence comes from Streptomyces sp. GKU 895, assembly GCA_002027195.1. Classification (GTDB taxonomy): domain Bacteria; phylum Actinomycetota; class Actinomycetes; order Streptomycetales; family Streptomycetaceae; genus Streptomyces. The sequence goes on from MWJO01000003.1 coordinate 82,888, forward strand.
CGACCGGGCCGGGCGACGGCTCCCCGGCGGTCATCGGGACCTGCTGACGCTGCGGGCGCAGGTCGCTCAGGCCGAAGGAGACCTGGGGAACACCTCGGACGCCGTACGGCTGCTGGCGGAGCTCCGGAGCCAGGCGGAGGACTCTCTCGGTCAGGCCGACCCGGACACGCTGTCCATCCGGCTGCACGAGGCCCGCCTGCGGATGGAGTCAGGCCTGATCGTCGCCGCACTGGCCGACTTCGTCACGCTGGCCGCCGAGACGCGGTCGGTGCTCGCCGCGGACGACCCCCTGGTGACGGCGGCACAGGAGCACGCCGCCCTCTGCCGCGGCCTGTCCGGGGATGCCGAGGGTGCCCGCGAGGCCTACACCGTGCTCGCCACGGACCTCGAGCGCAGCCTCGGCCCACGGCATCCGTCGACACTACGGATCCTCACCGATCTCAGCCGGTGGATCGGGGAGACGGGTGACGTGCGGTCCGCCGTCGCCACCTACCGCAAAGCGGTGGACGGACTGACCGGAGTCCTGGGCCGACTGCACCACGACACCCTCGTCGCCCGGCACAATCTCGCCTACTGGCACGGCATGGCCGGGGACCACGACCTGGCGGTCGAGCAACTCGTCACGGCGGCCGAGGACGCCGAACGCGTGCTCGGGGCCGAGCACCCCATGACCCTGACCTGCCGTGCCAACCTGGCCTTCTGGCGCGGGGCGAGCGGAGACACCGCCGCGGCGGCGGAACAACTCGAGCGGCTTCAGAGCACCGTCGAGCAGGTCTTCGGCGCCGACCACCCACGCTCCCTGCGCGTCCGGCAGCAGCGGGCCGAACTCCTGTACCGCGCCGGGGATCACACCACCGCGATGAGCCAACTCAACGCCGTGCTCGCCGACATGGTGCGGGTCCAGGGCGCCGACCACCCTCGCACCCGCGAGACCGGGCAGCTGCTCACCGACTGGTCCGGGGAACGGGACGCCGCCGCTCCCTAGAACCTCGCGTCAGCCCCGGCGGGCTTCGGCGGCCCGGCGGCGGACGGACACGAGTACCGCGCCACCGGCCGCGGCGAAGACGGTCCCCCCGACGGTCATCGAGATGTTCAGGCGCTCGCGGTCCTCGATTCCGCGCAGTTGCCCGAGCGCCAGTTCCCGCTCCTGGTCCGAGAGCGGGCCGGCGAGTTTCTTCTCGGCCAGGATCCGCTCGCCCTTGTCGGCGTACGTCAGCATGCTCAGCCCCGCGACGAGGACCCCCAGCAGGATCATGAGAACGCCCACCACGGGCATGGTTCTGCGCACGATGCCTCCTTGTCACCGGGCACCCGAAGGTGTCGCGGCAGCCGTCTGGAGGCGAGAACGTAGCCGACACAGCCCGGCCTTCTCTCCCCGCGGCACCAGCGACGCGCGCGTCGGCCCAGGTCGGACGTCGGACGGTGGATTCCCCGTTGCGGCCCGGTCCGGGAATGCGGGAGGCCCTGGTCGCGCCCCGACGAGCCGGTGCCCCTTGCTCACGACAGGTTCCCGCCCGCGCGGCATCGGGCATCGTGCCCCCGGGCATCGGTCACCAAGGTGCGCGGTACGTACGGGCCGGGCTCCGGAAAGCGAGGACGCACATGACGGTCGCCGCCGCTCTCGAAGCGGCCATCGCGACGGCACGGTTGCGCGGTTGCGACCCGGCCGAGGCCGGCGCCTCAGCCAATGTCGCGCGGTTCGGCCGGATTCTCGCCGTCGGAGGGCGTACCTGGTGGCAGGTCGCCGAGGCGCTGGCGGGCGATCCACCGGACTTCGAGCGGGCGGGCGAACTGCTCAAGACCCGGCTGACGTTCGAGAACACCGGCCGGAACATGTACATCACCGCATTCGAGCAACATACGCGCATCGCCGCGGACGCACAGGTGCTGGGCTCCGGCACCGTCGACGACACACTCAGCCTGGCCCTGGCTCCCCTGTGCCCCCTGCTCGCCGAGGCGCAGGAGGCGCCCCGCAGCGCCATCCACGGCGTGCTGTCCGACGCGGCCGAACTCGCCGAGCTGCCCGGACGGATCGCGGATCTGGCGGCGCGGGCGTCCCGCAGCCGCACCTCGTGGGGCGGACAGCGACTCGAACGCCGTACAACGCAACTGCAGGACCGGCGAGACGAGTTGAAGGCAGGACGAGCCGAACGGATCGCACAGGCCGGGCGACAGGTGGCCGCCTTCGTCGCGGACCTCGGCATCACCGTCGCGCTGTTCGAGAACGCCTTCGGAGTCGGTTGCGCGCTCCCGGCGCCGGACACCGGCACGGGACCGGACGGCGGGGCCGCCGCGTCCTCGGCTTCCTTCCTGCTCAGGACCGAGGATCCTTGGCCGCCCGGCGCCCAAGCACGACTCGACTTGCAGCTGCGCGTCTGGCGCGTCGCTTCGGACCGCGTGGTGGCCATGTTCGCCGGCGACGACCTGGCCGACGACCGGCTGGACCGACTTGCCCCGCTGATCCGCGGGTTCATCGACGAGTACCCGGACGACACGATCGACCTCTTCTACGAGGAGGTGCTCAACCCGTTCTCCCTGGGCTACTACGCGAGGCTGGCCCTGACCGACGACGGGCAGCTGACCGAGACCGAACTGGACGGCCCCGCCCTGACCACCCTGCGCGAGACGCTGGGTCCGAGCCTCGACGAAACCGGCCGCGAGGGCGACGACCGCTTGTACGGCGGCCCCTGAGAAACATCGTGTCGTCGATGCAGGTGATGAACAGGGCTATGCGCGTGGGGTTTCCTGGTGCTGGGCCGGCCGTGCGGCGACGGACAGGCCGTAGGTCCGTACGGCCGTGCCGGTGAAGACGTCTTGGCGCTCGGCCGGGCTGAGGCCCGCGACCAACTCGCGGGCGACGGCGATCACTTCGGTGTACGTGGCGGCGAGCCGGCAGACGGGCCAGTCGGAGCCGAACATCAGCCGCCGCGGGCCGAAGGCGTCCAGCACCGTGTCCGCGTACGGCCGGAGGTCCTCGACGCTCCACCGGTCCCAGTGGGCCTCGGTGACCATGCCGGAGAGTTTGCAGACGGTGTTGGGGAGGGCGGCGAAGTTCCGGATGTGCTGTGCCCAGGGGGCTGGTTCGCCGGAGGCGATGGGCGGCTTGCCGAGGTGGTCGAGGACGAAGGTGAGGCCGGGCAGTTGCTGCGCGGCCTCGACGGCCGCCGGGAGTTGGCGGGGCTGCACCAGGAGGTCGTAGACGAGTCCCGCCTCGGCGACCGCGCAGAGGCCGCGCAGTACCTCGGGGCGTACGAGCCAGCGCGGGTCCGGCTCGCCCTGCACCTGGTGGCGGATGCCCACCAGGTGTTCCCCTCCGGGGCCCGCGCGCAGTCCGGCGAGGGTTTCGACGACATCGGGGGCGGTCAGGTCGGTCCAGCCGACGACTCCGGCGACCAGGTCGCTCCCGGCGGCCAGGGCCAGGAACTCCGGGGTCTCCTCCGGCACGGTGATCGTCTGCACCAGCACCGTGGCGGTGACACCGGCCGAGTGAGCCTCCGGTGTCAGGTCGGCGAGAGTGAAGTCGCGCCGCAGCGGGGCGAGTGCGTCTCCCCTGATCCAGTCCTGGTCGCGGACGGACAGGTCCCACACATGGTGGTGGGCGTCCACGATGCCGGGCCCGGTGCCGGTCGCGGTCACAGTTCCCACACCACCGGCAGCGAGGCGTCCGCACCCTGCGCGGAGTAGTCGTGGACGACGTCGAGGAGTTCGGCCATCCGGGCCTGCCAGGCGATGTTGACCGGGAGCTTGTCGAGTTCGGCGATCATCGCCTGGTAGTCCGCGACCTCCAGCACGTGGAACAGGTCCGTGCCGCTGCGCCAGATCGTCCATTCGCTCACCCCCGCGGCGCGGATGGCGGCGGTGAGTTCCTCGGGTACGGCCCGGTGCGCGGCCTCGTACTGCTCGATGCGGTCGGCGCGGACCTTGGTGTGCAGGGCGACCTTCATGACGGCTCCTGTGATGGCATGGCTTCCTCGGCTGCGGGGACGGGGGTGTCCGGGGCCAGCAGGTCCTCGGCGCGCAGCTCGTGCCACAGGGCGTCCGGGATCGGGTGCCGTAGCTGTTCGACCATGTCGCGTACCTCGTCAGGGGAGCGCGCGCCGGTCAGGACGCTCGCGACCGCGGGGTGACCGAAGGGGAAGCGTGCCGCTGCGGCCCGCAGCGGCACGCCGTGGCGTTCGCAGACGGCCAGCAGCCGCAGTGCCCGGTCGAGCACCGGCTGGGGAGCGGGTGCGTAGTCGTAGGTGGCTCCGGGCTTCGGCGCCGTCAGCAGCCCGGAGTTGAACACGCCGCCGATGAGCACGCTCCGGCCGCGGGCGGCCGCCTCGGGAAGCAGTTCACCGAGCCCGTCCTGTTCCAGGAGGGTGTAGCGGCCGGCCAGCAGCACCACGTCGATGTCGGTCTCGCGGACGAACCGGGCGGGCAGCGCGGACTGGTTCATCCCGACGCCGATCGCTCCGATCACGCCCTCGGCGCGCAGCCGCTCCAGGGCGGGGTAGGCCTCGCGGAGCGCCTGCTCGGCGTGGTCGTCCGGGTCGTGCAGCAGGGCCACGTCGACATGGTCGACACCGAGGCGTGTCAGGCTCGCCTCCAGGGAGCGCAGGACGCCGTCGGCGCTGAAGTCCCAGACGCGGCGGTGGGTGGCCGGGACGGCGAAGCCGTTGGCGAGGTCGTCGCCGGCATCGTCCTCCGGGTTCGGCACGAGGAGCCGGCCCACCTTGGTGGAGAGGGTGTAGGTATCGCGGGGGCGGTCGCGCAGCGCGGCGCCGAGGCGCCGTTCCGACAGGCCGAGGCCGTAGTGAGGGGCGGTGTCGAAGGTGCGGATGCCGGCGGCCCAGGCCGCGTCCACCGTGGCGTGGGCGGTCTCGTCGGTGACCGGGTGGAAGAGGTTGCCGAGGGCGGCCGTGCCCAGGGCCAGCTCAGTGACCGGTACGGCGCTGCCACCCAGCCTGGTGGTCTTCACGACTCGGCCGCCGGGCGCAGCCGTAGCCCCTGCATGCCGCCGTCAACGGCGAGCGAGGTTCCGGTGACGGATGCCGCCGCCGGGCTCGCCAGGTAGACGATGGCGGCGGCGACCTCGTCGGCGGTGACCAGGCGTCCCATGGGCTGGCGGGCGTTGAGGGCGGCGCGCTCGGCCTCGGGGTCGGCGGCGGCGTCGAGGAGCCGGGCCACCCACGGGGTGTCGGCGGTGCCGGGGTTGACGCAGTTGACGCGGATGCCCTCGCGGACGTGGTCGGCGGCCATGGCAAGGGTCAGAGAGAGCACCGCGCCCTTGCTGGCGCAGTACAGGGCGCGCTGCGGGAGGCCCGCGGTGGCGCCGATGGAACAGGTGTTGACGATGGCCGCAATGCCCGGACGGGCGGCGGCGGCGCGGCGCAGATACGGCAGCGCGGCACGGGAGGTGCGGACCAGGCCGAGGACGTTGACGTCGAGGACCCGGTGCCATTGGTCGTCGGGGTTGTCCTCGATGGTGCCGATGGCGCCGATGCCGGCGTTGTTCACGAGGATGTCCAGGCCGCCGAACCGCTCGGCGGCCTGTTCCACGGCGGCGCGCACCGAGCCGTCGTCCGTGACGTCGGCCTTGAGGCCGAGCAGCGGTTCGTCGACGCCGCTCGGTTCGAGGTCGAGCACGGCCACCGCCGCGCCTTGCGCGGCCAGCGCGCGGGCCGTGGCGAGCCCGATGCCGGAGGCGCCTCCGGTGACGACGGCCCTGAGTCCTGACAGTCCGGTCATGCCGCATCCTCCTCGACGGTGCGGTCGGCGACCCAGAACGTCCCGTCCGGGTAGCGGTATTCGGCGATGGACTCCTCCCGCATGGTGGCGGAGAATCCGGGGGCCAGTGGCGCGGTGTAGTGGCCGTCGCGCATCACGACGGGTGCGGTGAAGTGCTGGTGGAGGTGGTCGACGTACTCGATCACCCGGTTCTGGGTGGTCCCGGACAGTGTCAGGTAGTCGAACATCGACAGGTGTTGAACCAGCTCGCACAGGCCGACCCCGCCGGCGTGCGGGCAGACGGGCACGCCGAACTTGGCGGCGAGCAGGAGGATGGCGAGGTTCTCGTTGACGCCGCCGACACGGGCCGCGTCGATCTGCAGGATGTCGATGGCGCCGGCCTGGAGGAGCTGTTTGAAGACGATGCGGTTCTGCACGTGTTCGCCGGTGGCGACCTTCACGGGGCCGACGCCCGTGCGGATCGCCGCGTGGCCGAGGATGTCGTCGGGGCTGGTGGGTTCCTCGATCCAGTACGGGTCGAACCCGGCGAGGGCGTTGGTCCATTCGATCGCCTCGTCCACGTTCCAGCGCTGGTTGGCGTCGATGGCGATGCGGATGCCGTCGCCGACGGCGGCGCGGGCGGTGCGCAGGCGGCGGATGTCGTCGTCGAGGTCGGCTCCGACCTTGAGCTTGATCTGGGTGAAGCCGTCGGCGACGGCCTGCTTGGCGAGGCGGGTGAGCTTGTCGTCGGAGTAGCCGAGCCAGCCGGGGGAGGTGGTGTAGCCGGGGTAGCCGCGCTCGAGCAGGAGCGACTCGCGCTCGGCGAGGCCGGTGCGGCCCTCGCGCAACAGCCGGAGGGCTTCCTCGGGGCTGAGGGCGTCGGCGATGTAGCGGAAGTCGACCTGGGAGACGAGCCACTCGGGGTCGGCGTGGGCGAGCAGTTGCCACAGCGGTCTGCCGTCCCGCTTGGCGGCGAGATCCCACACGGCGTTGACGACGGCACCGATCGCCATGTGCATCACGCCCTTCTCGGGGCCGAGCCAGCGCAGCTGGCTGTCGCCGATCAGGTCGCGGTTGAGTGAGCCCGGGTCGGCGCACAACGCGTCCACGGACCGGCCGACGATGTGGGGCCGCAGTGCGTTGATCGCGGCGACCTGGACATCGTTGCCGCGGCCGATCGTGAAGGTGAAGCCGTGGCCCTCGAGCCCGTCAGCGGCATCGGTGCGCAGGATGACGTAGGCGGCGGAGTAGTCGGGGTCCGGGTTCATCGCGTCCGAGCCGTCCAGCTCCCGTGAGGTCGGGAAGCGGACGTCATAGGTGTCGACCGCGATGATCCTGGCGGTGGTTGCAGTCACGAAGGTGCCTTTCACGCTTGGCCGAAGGTCTGGCGCTGGCCGCCGAGGCCGTCCACGGACAGCTCGACGGTGTCACCGGGGCGCAGGAACGGGGTGCCGGGCAGACCCAGGGCCACGCCCGCGGGGGTGCCGGTGTTGATCACGTCGCCCGGTTCGAGGACCATGTACCGGCTCAGGTAGGACACGATGTGGTCGACCGGGAAGATCATGTCGCTGGTGTGGCCGTCCTGCCGCTTCACGCCGTTGACGCTCAGGTGCAGTCCGAGGTTCTGCGGGTCGCCGATCTCGTCGGCGGTGACCAGCCACGGGCCGAGGGGGTTGAAAGTCTCGCAGGACTTGCCGAGGTCCCACTGCGATGAGTACTCCAGCTGGAACTCGCGCTCGGAGACGTCATGGCTGATCGTGTAACCCGCGATCACGTCGCCTGCCGCCTCGGGGCCGTCGAGATAGCGCGCCCGGCGGCCGATGACCACCGCGAGCTCGACCTCCCAGTCGGTCTTCACCGAGCCGCGCGGGATCAGCACCTCGTCGCAAGGGCCTACGACCGTGCCGGGGTCCTTCATGAACACCACCGGACGCGGCGGGATCGGTGCGCCGGTCTCGGCTGCGTGGTCACGGTAGTTCAGGCCGATGCAGACGATCTTGCCGGGACGGGCGACGGGTGCGCCGATCCGCAGACCGTCCGGGTCCAGTTCGGGCAGCGCGCCGGCAGCGACCGCCGCGCGTGCCCGGTGCACACCGTCCCGGCGAGGAAGGCGCCGTCGATGTCCGAGGTCACCGAGGACAGATCCAGCAGCCGACCGTCCTCGGTGCGGACAGCGGGCCGTTCCTCACCGGGGGAGCCGACTCGTAGCAGTTTCACTGGGCAGCTTCCTTGTCATGCGGGATTGATCCGGGGCAAGGCCGACCGCGGGGCCGGGCCGCCTGTGTCCTGAGCTGGACGGTTCCCTGCGGTTGCCCCCACGGGGACAGTCATCGGATGTATGGCGGCACAGTGACCTTAGGGTGCGGACGTCTCGCTGACAATGGATTCCTCGGATGTATTTGCTCGGCCTTGGCTGCCCGGCGTTCGCCAGCGCCTCTCTTGCCAAGGCGGGAGTAGCCAGGAGGGGTGGCAGGTGGCTTCCATCCGATGAATCGCGAGCCGGAGCCGCCGGACCGTCTCCCCTGATGGTGCGCCGGATCGGCCGGCGCCACCGGCCGTCCAGAAGGGCGCATCCTTCTCGGATGAGCCGTCCCGAACGGTGCCCTGTCGGCGGCGAGCGGCCGTCGCTGCCGAATCGTGAACTGTCGCAGTGGATCAGCCCGAGACTTCTGAACCTCTGAAATCGCAGGTAGTTGAGGTTTTGGTCGGCGGTTACGCAAGTCCGGGCGGCACCTCGTCGTCCCGGGCGACGTCTCCGGAAAGTTCGTGGATGACGGACTCTTGTCAACCTCGGCAACGTCGTCGTAACGTCTCGGCGTCCGAGATACATCGGAGGAATGAGCCGCATGAATCGGTGCGCAGCTCGGTTGCTGCCGTGCGGCCGCTCCACCTCCGCTGCCTCGGTCACCCGCCGCCCCTCGTCCCGCTCCCCTCGGGCACGGTCCGCGCACACCGACGCCCGGATCGGCACCAGCCCGGCCGGCGCACCCGCCGCTTTCCGGCCGGCGGGTGCGCCCACCCCTCCCACCGTCGCCCTGCGGCCCAGCGCCCCTGGCTAAGGAGAGAACACGGCCATGAAGCTCGCTCGCACCCGCTCCACCGCCGCAGCCGTCACCGCCGTCCTCGCGGTGATGTCCCTCGCCACCGCGTGCAACCGCGAGAGCACCGCCGCGACCGCCTCGGGCGGCGACAAGCCGGCCATCGGCATCGACCTGCCGCGCTCCGACACCGACTTCTGGAACTCCTACGCGCAGTACCTGAAGAAGGACATCAAGACCGACGGCATCAACGCCCTGCCGGTCAGCAACTCCCAGAACGACGTCACCAAGCTGGTCGCCAACGTCCAGGTGTTCCAGAACACCGGCGCCAAGGCCGTCGTCATGGCACCCCAGGACACCGGCGCCATCGCCTCCACCCTCGACACCCTCGCGGCCAAGAAGATCCCCGTGGTCAGCGTCGACACCAGACCCGACAAGGGCGACGTCTACATGGTGGTACGCGCCGACAACCGGGCGTACGGCACCAAGGCCTGCGAGTTCCTCGGCAAGCAGCTCGGCGGCAAGGGGAAGGTGGCCGAGTTCCAGGGCTCCCTGGACTCCATCAACGGACGCGACCGGTCCGAGGCGTTCGCGGAGTGCATGAAGACGAAGTTCCCCAAGATCAAGGTCTTCGAGCTGCCCACCGACTGGAAGGGCGACGTCGCGTCAGCCAAGCTCCAGTCGCTGCTGGCCCAGCACCCTGACCTGAACGGCATCTACATGCAGGCCGGCGGTGCCTTCCTGCAGCCCACCCTGGCGCTGCTGGAGCAGAAGAAGCTGCTCAAGCCCGCCGGGCAGAAGGGCCACATCTCGATCGTCTCCAACGACGGCATCCCGCAGGAGTTCGACGCCATCCGCAAGGGCCAGATCGACGCCACCGTCTCCCAGCCCGCCGACCTGTACGCCAAGTACGCGCTGTACTACGCCCAGGCAGCGGCGCAGGGCAAGACCTTCAAGCCGGGGCCGACCGACCACGACTCCACCATCATCAAGCTGCCCAACGGTCTCGAGGACCAGCTGGCCGCCCCGCTGGTCACCAAGGACAACGTCGACGACAAGTCCCTGTGGGGCAACAACGTCGGCTGACCGACGGCGCCTCCCGCCCGCCGCGTCGGGGACGGACAGCCCTCGTCCCCGACGCGCTCTCCGCCGCCCGGGTGCGCGCCCGCACCCTCCCGGCCCCAGCCCCGTACACGAAGGACGGTATCCACCATGGCGGAGTCCGCGACCGCCCCGGCGACCGGCCCCGTCACCCCGGCCCCGGTGGCCGAGGCGACCGGCATCAGCAAACGATTCGGCGCGACCGTCGCGCTGCGCGACGCCCGCATCGCCGTCGCCCCGGGCGAGTCGCACGCCCTGGTCGGACGCAACGGCGCCGGCAAGTCGACACTCGTGTCCATCCTCACCGGCCTGCAGCAGCCGGACACCGGGACCTTGCGCTTCTCCGGGGAGCCGGCGCCCGCCTTCGGCGACATCGACGCCTGGCGCTCTCGGGTCGCCTGTGTCTACCAGCGCTCCACTGTCATCGGCGAGTTGACCGTCGCCGAGAACCTCTTCCTGAACCGGCAGAGCGCCGGCGCCGTGCAGCCCATCCGATGGAAGCAACTGCGCAGGCGCGCAGCGGAGTTGCTCGGCGAGTACGGGGTGGCCGTCGATCCCGCCGCCCGGGCCAAGGACCTGACGGTCGAGCAGCGCCAGTTCGTCGAGATCGCCCGCGCGCTGTCCTTCGGCGCCCGGTTCATCATCCTCGACGAGCCGACCGCGAAGCTCGACGCCCGCGGCATCGGCCGCCTCTTCGACAAGCTTCGCGACCTCCAGGACCAGGGCGTCGCCTTCCTCTTCATCTCCCACCACCTGCAAGAGGTCTACGACCTGTGCAGCACGGTCACGGTCTACCGCGACGCGGCCCACATCCTGACCGCACCCGTGGCCGGACTCGGCCGTCACGCCTTGGTGGAGGCGATGACCGGCGAGTCCGCCGCCACGGTCACGGCCGCTGCCGGCCGGCCCTTTGTCGCTCGGGCGGACGCCACCGAACTGCTCACGCTCGAGGGACTGACCCTGCCCGGCGTGTGCGAGGACATCTCCCTCACGGTCCGTTCCGGCGAAGTGGTCGGGCTCGCCGGGGCCACGGCCAGCGGAAACGTCCAGGTGGGTGAGGCGATCGCCGGTCTGCACCGCGCCGGGGCCGGCCGCGTCTCGGTCGGCGGCAAGACCGTGCGCACCGGCAGTGTGCCGTCCGCGCTGACCGCCGGCGTCGGTCTGGTCCCCGAGGACCGACATCTCCAGGGACTGGTCAACAACCGCAGTGTCGCGGAGAACGCCACCCTGACCGTCACCGACCAGCTCGGCCCGTTCGGCACCGTCCTGCCCGCCCGGACCAGGACCTTCGCCCGGCGCATGATCGAGGACCTCGACATCAAGACCCCGGGAGCCACCACCCCGGTCTCCGCCCTGTCCGGCGGCAACCAGCAGAAGGTCGTCGTCGCCCGCGCCCTGGCCACCGACCCCCACGTACTGGTGGCCATCCGCCCCACCAACGGCGTGGACGTCAAGTCCAAGGAGTTCCTGCTCGGGCGCATCCGGCAGGTCGCGGACGGCGGCAAGGCCGCGCTCATCGTCTCCGACGAACTGGACGACCTCAAGGCCTGCGACCGGGTCCTCGTCATGTTCCACGGGCGCATGGTCGCCGAGTTCGACCGCGGCTGGAAGGACGAGGCCGTCGTCGCCGCCATCGAGGGCGTCTCCGGCGACACGCCCCCCGCCACCGCGTCCCCCGCATCCGCCGTACCCGCCTCATCCGGCGCGGACGAGCACGGAAGGTAGTCATGTCCGCCACCACAGATCTCACCGAACCCGCAGCGAGCACGGCGGAGCCGGCCATCAAGGACACCGCGCGCCGCCGGGTCGACCTCAGCCGCTTCCGCGAACTGTCCCTGGTCCCGGCGATCCTCGTCCTCGGCCTGATCGGGTTCATCGTCTCGCCGGCCTTCCTCACCGCCGACAACCTCATCGGCGTGGCCCAGCAGTCCACCGAGCTGAGCCTGCTGGTGCTCGCCACGACCTTCATCCTGGTCGCCGGACGGATGGACCTGTCGCTGGAATCCACCATCGGCGTGGCACCCGTCATCGCCGTATGGCTTGTCCTGCCGACCAGCGGCGGCCGGTTCAACGGGCTGGGCCTCCTGCCCGAGTGGACGGCCGTCCCGCTCTGTCTGCTGGTCGGCGCGCTGATCGGCGCCGTCAACGGCTTCCTCATCCTCAAGCTGCGCCTCAACGGCTTCATCGTCACCCTCGGCGCCCTGACCATGCTCCGCGGCCTGCAAGTCGCCCTCTCGGAGGGCCAGTCCATCGTCGAGCTCCCGTCCTCCTTCACCTACCTGGGCAGGGCCTCCTGGCTGGGCGTACCCGCCGCCATCTGGGTGTGCGCCCTGCTCTTCGCGCTCGGCGGCAGCGCGCTGGCCTGGCTCCGGCACGGCCGCGCGCTGTACGCGATCGGCGGCAACGCGGAAGCCGCCCGCACCGCGGGCATCCGCGTCGACCGCATCGTGTGGGTCGTCCTCATCCTCGGCAGTGTCCTCGCCGCGTTCGCCGGCATCCTCTACAGCGGCCACTACGGCTCCATCTCCGCCACCCAGGGCAGCGGCTGGATCTTCCAGGTCTTCGCCGCGACCGTCATCGGAGGAGTCAGCCTCAACGGCGGCAAGGGCTCCGTCTTCGGCGCCCTCACCGGCGTCCTCACCCTCCAGTTGGTGGTCAACGTCATGACGCTGGCGGGCGTACCCCCGCTGTGGAACCAGTTCCTCAACGGCGCCATCATCATCGTCGCCCTGATCATCTCCCGCTTCGCCTCCGGCGAGAAGCAGGAATAGCCACGCACCGCAAGCGGCTCCGCCGGCCTCGAACCGGCCCCGGCAGAGCCCGTCCCCCTCATCCCCGGCACGGAGAGGCACGCCCGTGGCACTGACGGACGATGCGATCGACAAGATCAAGACGATGATCGTCGACGGCGAACTCGCGCCCGGTTCCCGGCTGCCCAGGGAGGAGATCCTCGCCGAGCAACTCGGGCTGTCCCGGAACTCCCTGCGCGAGGCCGTGCGGGCGCTGACCGCCATGCGGATACTGATCACCCGTCAGGGCGACGGCACGTACGTCTCCGGCCTGGAGCCCCACCTGCTGCTCGAGAGCCTCTCCTTCGCCGCGGACGTCTCCCAGGGCCGCACCGCGCTGCAGCTGCTGCAGGTACGGCGGCTGCTCGAACCGCAGGCCACCGGGCTGGCCGCCGCGCTGCTGGGACCGAAGGACCTCCGAGAACTGCGCAACATCCTCGACCGGTCCCGGACCGTCACCACCGTGGAGGAGTTCGTCGCCCACGACATCGCCTTCCACCTCAGGATCGTCGAAGCCGTCGGGAACCCGGTGCTGTCGATGCTGCTGCAGGTGCTCTCCACCCGCACCCAACGGATCCGTATCGTCCGCGGCAGCAAGACCCCGCACGCCCTGGACAACGCCCACCACGACCATGAACAGATACTCGCCGCCCTCCAGTCACGCGATGGCCTGCTGGCCGTCTCTGCCGCGACCGTCCACATCACGGCCGTCGAGCAGTGGCTCGCCGCGAGTCTGACCGACACCTCCTTGCAAGAAGTCGATTCCTGATACTCAGACGTCGGTGATGCGCAGGCCGGCGCGAGCCTTTTAACGGCGGTCCACCGAGATCAGGTTGGCCACCAGCGACTCCACCTGGTGGGCGTTGCGCAGTCGTCCGCCGTACTTCGACAAGAACGGAGCCCACGCACTCACACCCGAGGAGGGCAGCGCGGAGGCGAGCCGGTGGGCGAGGCCGCGCCCCTGGAGGCCGGTTCCGCCGAGGACGCCGACGACCAGGCCGGACACATCGGGAAGGGAATGGGGGCGTTGCGAGTGGCTTCGCCGGGAGGGGAGGGACGGGGGTCGGCGGCTGCGTCGGGGATCGGCCTGCTGTGGTCCTTGGCTCGTTCGGTTCGTTCGTCCTCGCGCGGCCCCGTGCCGCTCGGGCGCGGTGCGGGACATCGGCCGGCGCCGTCACGCGGTCAGCGACTCCACGCGGCGCATCACCTCGCGGCAGAAGGCGCCCACCGCGTCCGGGTCGTCGGTGAACTGCGAGGGCTTGATGCAGAAGGTGGTGAATCCCTGGGCCATTTGCGCGGGGATGGGTTCGAGGGCCTGTGCGAGGTCGGCGCAGGAGTCGTCGTCGGGGAACACGGCGCGGGTGCCGCCGATCATCTCCAGATCGGCGATGTCTCGGCCCGCGGCTGCCATCGCCGTCTTCAGCGTCTGCATCTGCTCGGGCGTCACCTTGCCCAGCGGGTTGAAGGCGTGGCCGTGCCGGACGATCCTGCGGACCATCGCGTCGTGCATGCCCGCGCCGCCGAAGCACAGCCGAGGGCCGTCCGGGCGGTGGGCCTTGGGCTCGAAGTAGACGTCCCGGAAGGTGTAGTACTCGCTGTCGTGGGACACAGGCGAAGGACCCCACAACTTCGCCCAGATCTCCAGGTGTTCGTCGAGGAGCTTGCCGCGCCGGGAGAACGGGACGCCGAGTGCCGCGTACTCGTCCCGGCTCCAGCTGACGTTGGGCAGCACCATCAACCGGCCCTCGGACAGAAGGTCGAGGGTGCCGAGCTCCCGGGCCAGGAGCAGGGGATGCCGCAGGGGAGCGATGACCGCGGACGCGGCGAGACGCAGCCGCTCGGTGACGGCGGCGATCGCGCTGAGCAGCATGAGGGAGTTGGGCCAGGGGGTGTACGGGTCCTGGTTGCCCGGCAGGGCGTAGTCGCGCGGGTTGCCCATCACGCCGCCTGCTCCCGCGTCGGGGCCGAGCACGATGTGTTCGCTGATCATGACGGAGTCGAATCCGGCGTCTCGGCCTCGCGGGCCCAGCGGACCACGGTGGGCAGGTCCGCGCGGCCTGCGGTCATGGTCCAGTTCTCGCTCAGGACGAGCTGCATGCGGGGAGTGGTCATCGTGGCGATCCTCAAGGCGGGCGTGTTTGAGGGCGGATGGGTGGGGCGGCCGCAGCCGACCGGGTGGCTGCGGCCGGCGGTCGTCAGGCGAGGGTGACCTCGACCGGCAGGTGCTTGATGCCGTTGACGAAGTTGGAGCGGACGCGGGGGACGTCGCCGGCGAGCTTGATGTCGGCGATGCGCGGGATGAGCTCCTCGAACATGATGCGGATCTCGGTGCGGGCGAGCAGGTTGCCCAGGCACAGGTGGGGGCTGCCCTTGCCGAAGGTGACGTGGTCGTTGTTCTGCCGGGTGACGTCGAAGTCGTAGGGGTTGCCGAAGACTTCTTCGTCGCGGTTGCCGGAGGCGTACCACATGACGACCTTGTCGCCTTCCTTGACCTTCTTGCCGCCGAGTTCGACGTCGCGGGTGGCCGTGCGGCGGAAGTGGTAGACGGGGGAGGCCCAGCGCAGGAACTCCTCGACGGCCGTGGGGATCAGCGACGGGTCGTCCTTCAGCTTCGCCAGCTGCTCGGGGTGCTGGAGGAGGGCCAGCATGGAGTGGGAGATGGTGTGGCGGGTGGTCTCGTTGCCGGCCACGACCAGGAGCAGGAAGTAGTTGTCGAAGTCCTGGGGCGAGAGCGGGATGCCGTCGCGCGGCGTGGTGTTGACCAGCTTCGAGACCAGGTCGGTGCCGTCGCCGCCGCGCCGCTGGCGCGCCAACTCGCGGCCGTATTCGAAGACTTCGATCGACGCGGGGGAGCGGAACGGCAGGTCGCGGTACTTCTCGCTCTCCGCGCTGTGCAGCAGGACGTCCGCGTAGTCGGGGTCGGTGTTGCCGATGATCCGGTTGCCCCAGTCGATGAGCTGCTGGTTGTCCTCCGGGGGTACGTCGAGGAGCCGGGCCAGGACGTTGATGGGGAAGTCGGCGGAGACGTCGGCGACGAAGTCGAAGGTGCCCTTGGCGAGGGCCGCGTCGAGCGTCTTGGCGGTCAGGCCGCGCAGGAAGTCGCTGTAGCTGTTGATGACGCTCGCGCCGAACTGCCGCTGGATCACGCTGCGCAGGGCACGGTGGCGGACGCCGTCCATCTCCAGGATGGAGGCGCGCTTCTTGATCTGGTCGTCGTCGAGCTCTTCGAGGTTGACGAACCTCGTGGAGGTGAAGGTCTCCGGGTCGCGGTCGACGGTGGCGATGTCGGCGTGGCGGGTCACCGACCAGAAGCCGGAGTTGGGGGCCTCTTCGGGCTGCCAGTGGACCGGGTCCTGGTGGCGCAGGGTGTGGAACATGCGCCACGGGGTGATGCCGTCGGCGAAGTTGTCGAGGTCGGCGAGGTCCACCCGGTCGAGCGGCAGGGGCTCGTCGAGGGCTGCGCGCAGCTCGGCCCGGGTGGTGGGGACGGCGGGAACGGTGGGGCTGGTCATGGGGCGGGTTCCTTCGGGCGAGGGCTCGGGGCGGGTTTGCAGACGGGCGAGCGGGCTTACAGGTGGGGCGGGCTCAGAGGTGGTAGGCGTACTCGGTGAACTCCCAGTCGGTGACGTGCCGCCCGAAGCGTTCGAGCTCATCGCGCTTGTAGGTGAGGAAGGACGTGGTGAAGTCCTTGCCGAGCAGATCGGTCAGGGCGGTGTCCGCCTCCAGCGCGTCGAGCGCGGCCGACAGACTGTGGGGCAGCAGGGCGGCACGGGAGGTGTCGTAGCCGTAGCCCTCCAGCGGGGCGGGCGGTTCCTCGCCGGCCTGGACGCCGAGCAGCGCGGCGGCGATCGTGCCGGCGATCAGCAGGTACGGGTTGGCGCTCGCGTCGCCGAGCCGCAGTTCCAGCCGCGCCCCGCCGCCGCGTTCCGGCGGGATGCGGACCATGGCGCTGCGGTTGTCGAGCCCCCAGTCGATGAGCCAGGGCGCGAGGGTGTCCGGGCCGAAGCGCTTGTAGGAGTTCACGGTGGGGTTGGCCAGGGCCGCGAGCGCGGGCGCGTGGGCGAGAATGCCCGCGATGGCGTGCCGGGCCGTGGCGGACAGGCCGTAGGAGCGGCCGGGTCGTCGAAGGCGTTGTCGCCGTCGGCGTCGTTGCAGGACAGGTGGAGGTGGAAGCCGGAGCCGCCCGCGTCGCCGAACGGCTTGGCCATGAAGGTGGCGAGGTTGCCCTCCTTGCGGGCCAGTTCCTTGACGGCCGCCTTGAAGCGGAAGGCGCGGTCGGCGGCGTCGAGGGCGGCGGAATGGGTCAGGTTGATCTCGTACTGGCCGCCGTCGAACTCGTGGTTGCCGGTGACGACACCGAGCCCCAGGTCGCGCAGCGCCCGCAGCGTGCGCAGCAGGTGGTTGTCGGGGTCGGCGCGCAGGCCCGCGGTGTAGACGGCGCCGGCGGCCTCCGGTGAGCGGCGCCAGCCGGTGGGCGAGCCGGGGGCGGCCTCCAGCAGGAAGTACTCCAGCTCGGGGCCGACCACGGGGCGCAGCCCCTGCTCGGCGCAGCGGGCCAGAACGGTGCGGAGCAGGTCGCGGGAGGACTCGGGTGCCGGGGCACCGGTCGCCGGGTCGGTGACCTCGCCGAGACAGGTGGCGACACCGGGCTCCCAGGGCAGGACGGCGAGGGTGGACAGGCGATAGGGGAGCTGGTCAACCGGGCGCCGAACCCCTTCGAGGGCTACTGGCGCAACCCGGAGGCGGAGCAGGAGCGGCGCAGGAACGGCTGGTACTGGACCGGTGACCTCTTCTGCCGGGACGCCGACGGATTCCTGTACTTCGCGGGCCGCGCGGACGACCGCATCCGGGTCGACGGGGAGAACCTGGCCGCCGCGATGATCGAGAACATCCTCGCGCGCTACGAGGGGGCCGGCGCCGTCGCGGTGTACGCGGTGCCGGATCCGGTGACCGGCGACCAGGTGATGGCGACGCTGGCGGGAAGCTTCGACGCGTCGGGCTTCACGGCCTTCCTGTCCGCCCAGCCCGACCTGGGCACGAAGATGGCACCCCGGTTCGTACGGGTCGTGGACCGGATGCCGGTGACGGCCACGAACAAGATCCACCGAGCCCTGTTGAGACGGGAGGGCGTCCACTGCGAGGACCCGGTGTGGTGGCGCCCCCCGGGCGAGACGACCTACCGCCCCCTGACCCGGGCCGACCCGCACAACATGGAAGGGCCTCCCGCTCCCACGAGAGGCCCTTCAGGAGTGCGCCGCCAGGGACTCGAACCCCGGACCCGCTGATTAAGAGTCAGCTGCTCTAACCAACTGAGCTAGCGGCGCATGACCCTCGCCGACCTCGGGTTTTGTTCCCTCGGCTGGCGACAGAGAAAATACTACCTGGTCCCGAGGGGTGCTTCTGACCACTGTTGGGTAGGGGGCTCAGATGGCCAGGCTGAGCAGGACCGGGGCCGCGTTGCGGTTCAGGGCGTCCGCCGCCTGACGGAGCCGGTGGGCGTGCTCGACCGGGAGCGAGAGGGCCAGGCAGCCCACCGACGATCCGGCGGTGATGGGGACGGCCGCGCAGACCGTGCCCACCGCGTACTCCTGGAGGTCGAGGTGGGGGACGGTGGGCGGCTGGGACTCCAGACGGGACAGCAGGAGCTTGTCGCTGGTGATGGTCCGGGAGGTGAGGCGGGCCATCTTGTGCCGGGACAGGTGGTCGCGCCGGCTGTTGTGGTCCAGCTGGCCCAGCAGGCTCTTGCCGATCGCCGTCGCGTGGGCCGAGTAGCGGAAGTCCACCCACTCGTTCACCACCGGCATCGTCGGGCCGTCGGCGTACTGGGCGATCCGCACCTCTCCGTCGACGTACCGGCTCAAGTACACGGCCGCGCCGACCGAGTCGCGCAGCCGGTCCAGCGTGCGCTGGAGCGTCTCGCGCAGCGCCTGGTCACGGTCATGGGCGGAGCCGAGGCGGGTCAGGGCGTCGCCCGTGACATACGCGCCGTCGGCGACCTGCTCGACGTAGCCCTCGCGGCGCAGCATGCGAAGGAGGGTGGTCAGCCGCTCCGGGTCGATGCTGGTGTGCCGGGCGAGCTGGGCGTCGGTGATTCCGGTGGTGTGCCGCGCCACCGCCTCCAGGACGCGCAGCGCGTCCTGGGCGGAGTGGTACGGCGCGGTCGGCTCGTGCTTCAGCGCCACGGTGGTTCCCCCTGCGCTCGCTAAGTCGCTCTACAGTTGGGCCGTAATCCGGACAGCGATCCCTACCACGATAACGGGCAAGAGGCTTGAAGTGAGGGCCTGTTGACGAGATTCCATCCCTCTCAGCAGGGGCGCTGACCCGCTGGCATATGCCAAAGTCAAGACCCAGCGCCCCTACCTCGCGCATCGACGCCTTCACAAGGTGTAATTGACCTTTGGTCAGAGCACCGCGCTCAGGAATTCCCGGGTACGGTCCTGCTCCGGCTCGCTGAAGATCTTCTCCGGCGCCCCAGCCTCGATGATCCGCCCCGAGTCGAACATCAGGACCTGGTCCGAGATGTCCCGGGCGAAGTTCATCTCGTGGGTCACACAGAGCATCGTGATGTCGGTGCTGCGGGCGATGTCCCGCAGCACGTCGAGGACGCCCGCGACCAGCTCCGGGTCCAGCGCCGAGGTCACCTCGTCGAGCAGCAGCACCTGCGGCCGCATCGCCAGCGCCCGCGCGATCGCGACCCGCTGCTGCTGGCCGCCGGACAGCTGCGCCGGATAGGCGTCGCACTTGTCGGCCAGGCCGACCATGTCGAGCAGTTCGCGGGCGCGCTCCTCCGCCTCGTCCTTGGCCAGGCCGAGCACCGTGACGGGGGCCTCGGTGATGTTTCTCAGCACCGGCATGTTCGGGAACAGGTTGAACTGCTGGAACACCATGCCGATCTTCTTGCGGACCTCGCGGACCTCCTTGTCGGAGGCCGGGAAGAGGCGCTGTCCGTCGACGGTGATGGTGCCCTCGTCCGGCTTCGTCAGGGTCATCAGCAGCCGGAGGATCGTGGTCTTGCCCGATCCGGACGGCCCGATGAGGGTGACGTGCTTGCCGGCCTCGACGGAGAAGTCGAGATGGTCGAGGACGGTGTTGTCGCCGAACCGCTTGGTGACCTGGTCGAGCCGGATCAGCTCGCCGGTACCGCGCTGGTCGAGGGGGCTGTTCTCGGGCTGTATGTCAGTGGACAAGACGTCGCTCCAGGGCTCGCATGAGGAGGGAGGCCAGATAGGAGATGAGGATGAAGGCCACGCCGATCACGGTCAGGGGCTCGGTGAACTGGAAGTGCTCCTGGGAGAAGAGCCGCGCCTGCCCGAGCATGTCGAGGACGGTGATCGCCATCAGCAGCGGCGTGTCCTTGAGCATCGCGATCACGTAGTTGCCGAGCGCGGGCACGACCCGGCGGATCGCCTGCGGCAGGATCACCACCCGCCAGGTCCGGGCGACCGGCAGGTTCAGCGCCGTCGCGGCCTCCCACTGGCCGGCGGGCACCGCCTCGATGCCGGCCCGGTAGACCTGCATGGTGTACGTCGAGTAGTGCAGGCCGATCGCGAAGACGCCGGTGGTCAGTGCGGAGAACGTGAAGCCCCACTCGGGCAGCACGTAGAAGAGGAAGAACAGCTGCACCAGCAGCGGCGTGTTCCGCACGAACTCGGTGACCGCGCCCACCGGCCAGGTCACCCACCGGGTCGGCGCCCGCATCAGCAGCGCCCACACCAGGCCGAGCACGAAGGAGATCACCGAGCCGAGGGCCAGCGCCTGCAGGGTGACCAGCAGACCGTCCCAGAACTGCGGCATGAAGTCGCCGACCGCTGACCAGTCCCACTTCATCCGAGAACACCTCCCGAGGACGAGGCGCCGACGCCGGTCGTCTCGGCACGCTTGAGTTCCTGCTGCGGGGAGATCCCGCCCGTCGGCTTCCTGCCGACGCCCGCCTTCAGCCGCTTCTCCAGACCGCGCATCACCCGGGTGAGGGCGAAGGCGATCACGAAGTAGATGACCAGCAGATACGTGTAGATCTCCGCGCTCTCCTGCAGCGCAAGGCGTACCAGGTTGCCGCTGAACGCGAGATCACCCATGCCCATGATCGACACCAGGGCGGTGCCCTTGAGCAGCTCGATCAGCAGGTTGGAGAACGGCGGGATCATCTCCGGCACCGCCTGCGGCAGCAGGATCAGCTTCAACCGCTGCCAGGGCGTGAAGCTGAGCGCGATCCCGCCCTCCTGCTGCGCCGGGTCGACCGCGGTGAGGGCCCCGCGCACGATCTCCGAGCCGTAGGCGCCGTACGTCAGCCCGAGCGCCAGCGTGCCCGCCCACAGCGGGACCAGCTGCCAGCCGAACGCGGGCGGCAGTACGAAGAACACCCAGAAGATCATGACGAGGGCCGAGGTCCCGCGGAACACCTCGGTGTAGAAGCCGGCGAGGAAGCGCACGATCCACAGCCGGTGGGTGCGCGCGATGCCGACCACGAAGGAGACGGCTCCCGCCAGCAGCGCGCTCAGGAAGAGCAGCTGGACGGTGACCCACACGCCCTTGAGGACCAGTTCCCACAGTCCTGAAGTCATCCGCCGCAGAGCTCCTTCGCCGTGAGGTCCGTCATCTCGGCCTTCGTGAATCCGAAGGGCCGCAGGATGCGGAACAGCTCCCCGCTCTTCTTCAGCTTGCGCAGCTCGACGTTGAAGGCGTCCCGCAGCCTGGTCTCGGTGTGCCGGAAGGCGAACGCGCCGCCGTCCACATGCGGTTTGCCGTCCACGAGCGGCGCGAAGGCCTTGGTGGCCTCGGCCTTGGCGGACTTCTTCACCACCTCACGGGTGGTGAGCGCCGTACCGGCGAACACGTCGGCCCGGCCCGCCTCCACGGCGTTCAGCCCGGCGACCTGGTCCGGCACGATCAGGATGTCGCTCTCCTTGTACCCCGCGTCCACGGCGTACTGGATCTCGGCGTACCCGGTCCCGGTGGCGAACTTGGCCTTCTTCTCGACGACGTCCTGGTAGGTGTGCAGCCCCTTCGGGTTGCCCTTCCTGACGATGAAGGAGTCGAGCATCTGGTAGTCCGGGTCGGCGAAGATGACCTGCTCACACCGCTCAGGGTTGACGTACATGCCGGCGGCGACGACGTCGAACTGCTGGGAGTTGAGCCCCGGGATGAGCGAGCCGAACTCGGTCGGCACCGGCTGGACCCGGTCCACGCCCAGCCGTTTGAAGATCGCCTTGGCCAGCTCGGGCGCCTCGCCGGTCAGTTCGCCGTTCTTGTCGATGTAGCCGAACGGGATCTCACCGGCGATACCGAGCCGCACCACCCCCGCCGCCCGCATCCGGTCCAGCAGATCACCGCCGTCCGTCGTCGAGGCCGTGGCCACCCGCGTGCAGCCGGCGGCCCCCAGCGCACCGAGCGCCGCCACCCCCGCGAGCAGCGATCGGCGGGTGGTTCCGGGTGTGTGTTTCTCGTTCCCTATTGGTGGAGCCATGGCGGCGCGGCTACCCGACCGCATGCGATGTATGCACCATGGATCGCATGGCTGACCGTTACATAGAAGTCTCGCTGGTCAAGCGGGGAATCAGCGTCACGGCAAAGCTGCTGGACGACCGCGCGCCGCTGACCTGCGCGGCTGTCTGGGAAGCGCTTCCGCTCGCCGGTGACGTCTACCACGCGAAGTACGCCCGCAACGAGATCTACGCCCTCTTCCCACCCTTCGCCTCCACAGAACCTCCCCTGGAGAACCCGACTGTCACCCCCATCCCCGGCGACCTCTGCTACTTCTCCTTCGCCGGGACCGAACTGGGCACCACGTCCTACGGCTACGACCGCGAGGTCCGCGCCGGCACCACCCTCGTCGACCTGGCCCTCTTCTACGAGCGCAACAACCTCCTCCTCAACGGTGACGTGGGCTGGGTTCCCGGCATCGTCTGGGGGCAGGTGACGGAGGGGCTGGAGCGGATGGCCGAGGCCTGCAACGACCTCTGGCGGACGGGAGCGGCCGGGGAGACCCTCAGTTTCCGGAGGGCGTGAAGCCGTCCAGGGCGTGCGCCGCCCGCAGCACCAGATCGTCCCGGTGCCGGGCGGCCACGAGCTGGAGTCCCACCGGCAGCCCGTCGCCGTCCACCCCGACCGGGACGGACGCGGCCGGCTGCTGGGTCATGTTGAACGGGTAGGTGAACGGCGTCCACCCCGTCCACCGCCGGTAACCCGAACCCTTCGGCACCTCGGCGCCCGCCTCGAACGCCGTGACCGGCAGGGTGGGCGTCACCAGCAGGTCGTACGACTCGTGGAAGCGGCCCATCCGGCGGCCGAGGTCCATGCGGACATCGACGGCTGCGAGATAGTCCAGCGCGCTGTAGCGCGCGCCGAGCCCGCAGATCTCCCGCAGTCCGGGATCGAGCAACTCCCGCTGGTGCGGCCCGAACTGCTGGGTCACCCGGGCCGCCCCGCTGAACCACAGGGTGTGGAAGGCGTCCACCGGGTCGGCGAAGTCCGGGTCGGCCTCCTCGACATAGGCACCGAGCCGCGCCAGCTCCTCGACACCGCGCCGGACCGCCGCCGCGACGCCCGGCTGCACCCGGACCTGCCCGCCGAAGGAGGGGGAGTAGGCGATGCGCAGACCGCGGACGCCCTCCTGGAGAACCTCCCGGTAGGACACGGCACTCGGCCCCTGCGCCGACCAGTCCCGGGCGTCCGGCGTCCCGATGACGTCCAGCAGCAGCGCCGCGTCCGCCGCGTCCCGGGTCATCGGCCCGACATGGGCGAGGGTCCCGAACGCGCTCGCCGGGTACAGCGGCACCCTGCCGTACGTCGGCTTCAGCGCGAAGATCCCGCAGAACGCGGCCGGGATGCGGACGCTGCCGCCCCCGTCCGTGCCGAGCGCGAGGGGGCCCGCGCCGAGGGCCACGGCCGCCGCGGCGCCGCCGCTGGAGCCGCCCGCGGTGCGGGTGGGGTCGTGCGGGTTGCGGGTGACGCCGGACAGCGGCGAGTCCGTGACGCCCTTCCAGCCGAACTCCGGGGTGGTGGTCTTGCCGAGGAACACGGCACCCTGCTCCCGGAGCCGGGCGACGGACGGCGCGTCCTCGTCCCAACCGCCCTTCTCCGGCAGCGCCTTCGATCCCTTCAGGGTCGGCGAGCCGCGCATCAGCAGGATGTCCTTCACCGTGACCGGGACCCCGTCCACCAGCCCGGCCGGCTCACCGCGCCGCCACCGGTCCGCCGACTCCCGCGCCTGCGCGAGCGCCTCCTCGGCGGTCAGCCGCACGAACGCGTTCACCTCCGGCTGGATCTCCTCGGCCCGCTCCAGCGCCGCCCGGGTCACCTCCACCGGGCTGAACTCGCCCTTGCGGTACCCCTCGACGAGTTCCACGGCGCCGAGTGCGGTGAGGTCCCTCATGCACACCCCCAGGTCAGTGTCCGGGTACGTATCCACGCTTCTTGTCGACCACGTTCAGCAGTGGCTTGCCCGCCTCCCACCGCTCGTACAACTGAAGGAACTGCGCCCCGAGTTCATCCCGCCAGCCCACCGTGTCCCCGCTCATGTGCGGGGACACGATCAGGTCGGGCACCTGCCACAACGGGCTGTCGGGGCCCAGGGGTTCGTGCTCGAAGACGTCCAGGGCGGCGCCCGCGATCCACCGGCGCCGGAGCGCCTCGGCCAGCGCGTCCTCGACGACCAGGCCGCCCCGCCCGATGTTGACGAACCGCGCCGACGGCTGCATCACCCCGAACCGCCGGGCGTCGAACATGCCGTACGTCTGCTCGGTCAGCGGAGCGGCCGCGATGATCCAGTCGGCGCGGGCGATCAGCCGGTCGAGATCGTCGGGACCGTGGACGCCGGTGCGCGGAGTGCGGCCGACCAGCGCCGTCGTCACCTCAAGTGCCTTGAGCGTGCGGGCGATCGTCCGACCGATGGGCCCGGAGCCGACGACCACGGCCCGCGTCCCGGCGACCCGGCGGGACTCCCGGTGCCGCCAGACGCCCTCATGCTGGTACTCCAAGGTCCTCGGCAGATCCTTCGCCATCGCCAGGACGAGGGCCGCGACGTACTCGGCGATCGGCTGGTCGAAGATCCCGCGCGCGTTGGTCACCACCGTGTCGGACGCGGCGAGTTCGGGGCACATCAGATGGTCCACGCCCGCGCTCGCCGTGTGCACCCAGCGCGGCCGCGGACCCTCGCCGGGCCAGGCGTGCCGTACGGCGTGCGAGGTGAAGTCCCACACCAGCAGCACATCGGCGGACGGCAGCCGCTCGGCCAGCGTCGACGCGTCCGCGTGCTCGACGCGGGCGCGACCGGTGAGGCGGCCGAGGCGGGGGGAGGGGATCGGCGTCCAGGACGAGGAGGGTGGGGGAGGTCATGCGAAGCCGTTCCTCCACGGGCGTCTGACATGCGCGGATTGACCACGCTCGCACCCGAACCTACCTTCGTCAACACGGGCGCGCGCACGGTCCGTTGTCCCCCCGTCTCTCACCGTGAGGCCGGTGTCTGCCATGGACCTCTCCTTTCTCGGCGGACCGCGCCCCCAGCGCGGTGTCGGCGTCGTGGCACCCTTCGACTTCGCCCTGGACCGCGAGCTGTGGCGCTGGGTCCCGGACGACATCTCGCTCCATCTGACCCGGACGCCGTACGTGCCCGTCGAGGTCAGCCTCGACCTGGCCCGTCTCGTCAGCGAGCACGAGACCCTGCACGACGCCGTCCGCACCCTGCACGCCATCGCCCCCGAGGTCGTCGCCTACGCCTGCACCTCCGGCAGCTTCGTCGGCGGCATCGCGGGCGAACGCGCGATGTGCGAGGCGATGACGAGGGCGGGCGCGGTCCCGTCCGTCACCACCTCCGGGGCCCTCCTCGAAGCCCTGACCGAGCTGGGCGTGCGCCGCCTTGCCCTGGTGACGCCGTACACCGTGTCGGTCACCCGCGCACTGGAGGAGTACGTCGCCGAGGCCGGGGTCACCGTCACCGGCTGCGCCTTCATGGGCCTGACCAGGCACATCTGGAAGGTGCCGTACCGCGAGGTGGTCGCCATGGCGCACAAGGCCGTCCGCCGGGACGCCGACGCCCTGTTCATCAGCTGCACCAACCTCCCGACGTACGACGTCATCCCGCAACTGGAGGCCGAACTGCGGCTGCCGGTGATCTCGGCCAACCAGGTGACGATGTGGGCGGCGCTGCGCCGACTGGGTACCCGGGCCATGGGGCCTTATCAGGCGCTGATCGATCCGGCGGCGCGTCCGGGCCCCCTGCGACCGGTACTGCCCGACGAAGAACAGCAGCAGGAAGGCTGGACATGACCGCACTCGGACTCCTCTACCCGGGCCACTCCGCCGAGGACGACTATCCACGCATCGAGCAGCTCCTGGGCAGCGACATCCGGGTCGACGTGGTGCACACCGACATCGGCGAGGACGCCCACCGCGAGGACGCCCTGCGGGAGATGGGCTCGCCCGAACGGCTCGCGGCCGGCGTCGAGGAGCTGCGCATGGCGGGCGCCGAGTCCGTGGTGTGGGCCTGCACCAGCGGCAGCTTCGTACGCGGCTGGGAAGGCGCCCACGACCAGGTCCGCGCCCTGGCCATGGCGGCCGGCATGCCGGCCTCCTCGACGTCCTTCGCCTTCGTGCACGCGGCCCAGGAGATCAAGGCCGGCCGGGTCGCGGTCGGGGCGACGTACCCGGACGACGTGGCCGCGATGTTCGCGGACTTCCTGCGGGCCGGCGGCCTGGAGGTGACCGGGGTCAAGGGCGCCGGGATCGTCACGGCGGCCGAGGTCGGCACCTGGGGCGAGGCGGAGGTCTTCGCCCTGGCGAGGCAGGCCGACACCCCGGACGCGGACGCCCTCCTGCTCCCCGACACCGCCCTGCACACGGTCGCCCACCTCCCCGCCCTGGAGAAGGAACTCGGCAAGCCGGTCCTCACCGCCAACCAGGTCACGGTCTGGGAGGGCCTGCGCCTGACCGACCGCCGCGTGAACGCACCGAGCCTGGGGGCACTGTTCACCAAGGAACCGATCGTGCAGGTGTGAGACCCCGGGGCATCAGGTGTGAGGCCCCCGGGGAATAAAGCGGAGACACCCTCCTGTTGTGCGCCGAAGGACACCGCACGGCACACAGCAGGAGGCACACGTGGCGGCAGACGAGACCCGGGGCACCGCACACGGCACCGCCCCCGTCCCCCTCTCCGTACTGGACCTGGTCACGGTGGGCGCCGGGCACACCGCCACCGAGGCGCTGCGCACCAGCGTCGAGCTGGCCAAGCTGACGGAGTCGCGCGGGTTCCACCGGTACTGGGTCGCCGAGCACCACTCCATGCCCGGCGTGGCCTCCTCGTCCCCTGCCGTGATCCTGGCCCACCTCGCCGCCCACACCGAGCGCATCCGCCTCGGCTCGGGCGGCGTCATGCTGCCCAACCACGCCCCCCTGGTCATCGCGGAGCAGTTCGGCACCCTGGAGGCGCTGGCCCCGAACCGCGTCGACCTCGGCCTCGGCCGCGCCCCCGGCACCGACGGCGCCACCGCGGCCGCCCTGCGCCGCAGCGACCGTCTCCACGAGGGCGCCGACGACTTCCCCGAGCAGCTCGCCGAGTTGACCCGCTTCCTCGACGACGACTTCCCCGACGGCCACCCCTACCGCCGTATCCACGCGGTCCCCGGCCCGGTCCAGTCGACGTCCCCCGGTGGCGTCCAGTCCCCGCACCGCCCGCCGATCTGGCTGCTCGGCTCCTCCGGCTTCAGTGCCCGCCTCGCCGCCGAGCTCGGCCTGCCCTTCGCCTTCGCCCACCACTTCTCGGCCCAGAACACCATTCCGGCCCTGGACCTGTACCGCGAGACCTTCCGCCCGAGTGAGATCCTCGCCGAGCCGTACGCCCTCATCGGCGTCTCCGCCCTCGCCACCGACGACGAGAAGGAGGCCCGCCGCCAGGTGCTCGCCGCGAGCCTCAACATGATCCGGCTGCGCACCGGCCGCCCCGGTCTCGTCCCCACCCCCGAGGAGGCGGAGGCCTACGAATTCAGCGCCGTGGAACGCGACTTCGCCGCCTCCTGGAACGCCAACGTCGTCCACGGCACCGCCGACGAGGTCCGCGCCGGCCTCGACGACCTCCAGAAGCGCACCGGCGCCGACGAGCTGATGATCACGTCCCACGCGCACAGCGGAGCGCTGCGGCTGCGCAGTTACGAACTGATCGCCGACGCCTACGGCCTGCCGGCGGCCTGACCCGCCATCAGCTCGGAGATACGATCCGGCGGCACCGGCCGCGAGTACAGCCACCCCTGGCCGGTGTCGCACCCGATCCGCCGCAGGCGGGAAGCCTGCGCGGACGTCTCCACGCACTCCGCGGTGACCGTCAGCCCCAGCCGGTGGGCCAGCTGGATCATCGCCTCGACGACGACCTCGTCGGCCGGGTTGGGCGGGGCGCCGGTCCCCTCGTACTGGAAGCCCCGGACGAAGGACCCGTCCAGTTTCAGGACCGCGACCGGCAGCCGGCTGAGGTAGGCGAGGTTGGAGTAGCCGGTGCCGAAGTCGTCGATGGCGATGTGGACGCCCATGTCGCTGAGCGCCTGGAGCGCCTGGAGCGGGCGGCCCGCCGAGCCCATCACCGCGGACTCCGTGAGCTCCAGCTGCAGCAGCCCCGGCGCCAGGCCCGTCTCCGCCAGGATCTCCGCCACGTCGGCGACCAGGTCGGAGTCCCACACCTGGCGGACCGCGACGTTGACGCTGACGAAGATCGGCGGCTCGCCCGGGTGGTCGAGCTGCCACTGCCGGGCCTGCCGGCAGGCCGTCGCCAGCACCCAGCGCCCCAGCGGCACGATCGAACCGTCCTCCTCGGCCAGTGCGATGAACCGATTCGGCGTCAGCATCCCGAACTGTGGGTGGTTCCAGCGCACCAGAGCCTCCACGCCCCGCAGCCGCCCGTCCTCCATGCCGACCAGCGGCTGGTACTCGAGCGTGAACTCGCCGCGCTCGATGGCCGGCCGGAGGGTGGAGGCGAGGGCCTGACGGGTCATGCGGTGGGCGTTGCGCTCCGGGTCGAACAGCGTCCAGCGGGACTTGCCGTCGGCCTTCGCCCAGTACAGCGTCGTGTCGGCGGCCTGCACGAGGGCCGTGGGGGTGGTGCCCGCCGCGTGCCGCTCGACGACGCCGATCGACGCGGAGACCGACAGCCGGTGCCCGGCGATGTCGAAGGGGCTCTGCACCGCCTTGAGCACGGCCTCGGCGAGATCGGCGAGCTGGTCGGTGCCGGTGGAGTCCTCGACGAGCAGCGCGAACTCGTCGCCGCCGAGTCTGGCCACCAGCGGCGTGCTGCCCCGGGTGGCGCCCGCCTCGTCCGCGCACCGCGTCAGCCGCTCCGCGACGGCGGCCAGCAGCCGGTCGCCGACCCGGTGGCCGAGGGTGTCGTTGACGGCCTTGAAGCCGTCGAGGTCCAGATAGCACAGGCCGATCCGGCCGGTGCCGCCCTGCTCGTACGCCTCCGCCTCCAGCGCGGCCGACAGCCGCTCGAAGAACAGCGTGCGGTTGGGCAGCCGGGTCACCGGGTCGTGCATCTGCAAGTGCCGCAGCCGGGCCTGGAGTTCACGCTGGGAGCTGACGTCGGCGACCGACAGCAGCACCCCGGGTTCACCCGTGCCGAGCGGCGCGACGGTGACCTGCGTCCACAGGTACTGGCCGTCGGGGTTCTTCAGCCGCCGGGTGCAGCGCAGCCGGGCCTGCCGGCCGCGCAGCACCTCCTGGTAGGCGTGCCAGGTACGGGCGTCGGAGGCCAGGTCCACCAGATCGGCGGCGAGCCGCCCGGCGAGCGCCTCGGGCGCGCTGCCGAGGAGGTCGCCGAGGCTGCCGTTGGCGCTGACGACGAGCCCCTCGCGGTCGACGACGGCCATGGCGAGCGGTGCGGCCGCGAAGGCCGACCGGTACGCCGGGGAATCGGTACGAGAAGACGTGTTGTAGTCACTGTCTGTGACGGCCGCCCGGTCGAGGTCTGTCGCGGGCGCCGGCCCTTCGGAGGTTCCGCTCACCGTTCGCTCCCGCAGTGCACTCGATCTCTGTCCGTGCAGGAAAGTGTGCCGATCATAGAGGCTGGCCCCCACCCCTTCCAGCCACTGCCCAGTGTCCCGGAACAACGGGCCCTTCTGACAGATCGTTTCTGCCCGCACCTGGACGGCTTGTTGACCCGCCCGACCAGGTGTGACGTTCCGTGAGCGATTCGGGGTGTCGATTCTGACGGTTCTTCGGCTGACTCACTCTTCTGGTGCAGACAAACAGGGCGTAGTACGACAATCTCACACAGGCTGGGTGCGGTGTCCCGTGAACCGCATCCGGAGGTCCCCGTGCCGCGCCCCTTTCCGCGCCCCCGACTGCGCAGCACCGCGGCGGTGTTCACCACGATGTCGGCGCTGGCCGCCACCTCCCTCATCACCGGCCCGTCGGCCGCCGAGCCGTTCTCCGCGGCCGCCTGCGCGCTCACCCGCACCGAGGCGCACCACTCCGAGGGCGTCGACACCTGGAACGCCGCCTACCCGCAGCCCACCCGCACGCTGGACGCGGTGATGGTGTTCCTGTCCTTCCCGGACGCGACCCCGCGCACCACCCCCGACCAGCTCGCCGCCGACCACTTCCCCGCGACCAGCCGCTTCTTCGAACAGGCCTCCTACGGCAGGTTCACGCTGCGCCCGCATCCGCTGCGGAACTGGATCCGGATGCCGCGGCCGTCGACGTCGTACGTCATAGAGCGTGACTGGAGCGCGTCGCATCGCGCCGACTATCTGCGCGACGCGCTGGCCGCGGCGGACGGGCAGGTGGACTTCTCCCGCTACGACGTCGTCTACTTCGTCGCCGATCCGGACGCGCCCGGCGTGGACTCGGACGCCACGAAGGTCGTCAACCTCGACACCCCGATGCGGGCCGACGGCACGGACATCCGCCGCGTCGTCACCGTCTTCGAACAGCACCCCCCGGACCGCCTGGTCCTGGCCCACGAGACCGGCCACGTCTTCGACCTCCCCGACCTCTACCACCGCCCCGTCGACGGCAAGGGCGACTGGGACACGTACGTCGGCGACTGGGACCTGATGGGCAGCCAGTTCGGGCTGGCCCCGGACCTGTTCGGCTGGCACAAGTGGAAGCTGGGGTGGCTGGATCCGCGGCAGGTGACGTGCGTGGGCAAGCCGACGCGGCTGACGCTGGAACCGCTGGGGGCGGGGCCGGGGACGCCGGTCGCGGGCCGCCCGGCCTTCGGTCTGGGACGCGGCACCAAGCTGGCGGTGGTCCGCACCGGACCCGAGACCGCCCTCGCCTTCGAGGCCCGCAGCCCGGCCGGCAACGACGCGGGGACCTGCAAGGAAGGGGTCCTGGTCTACCGGGTACGCGCCGGCGCCGCGTCCGGCGGCGGCCCGATCCAGGTCATCGACGCCCACCCGCACACCGAGGCCTGCTGGGAGGCCTCGGTCTACCCACCCCTCGCGGACGCCCCGGTCGCCCTCGGGGAGAGCTTCACGGTGCCGGGGGACGACGTACGGGTCGAGGTCGAGGGCCGGACGGTCGCCGGGGCGTGGACGGTGAAGATCACGCCGTAGCGGACAGACGGTGGCACGCAAGAAGCCCCTCGCTTCCGCGAGGGGCTTCTTGTTCGTCTGTGCGCCGCCAGGGACTCGAACCCCGGACCCGCTGATTAAGAGTCAGCTGCTCTAACCAACTGAGCTAGCGGCGCCTGCTGACGTCGTAGACCTTAGCATCCTGATCGGCGGGAGGAAAAATCGATATCCGCACGGCCGCGCGTGCCGCTCGGACGGCCGCCCACAGCAGGATCTCGGGGCCCGGCAGCCAGGGGTGACGGGTGTCGGGGGCGACCAGCCAGCGGCTGTCGAACGGGGTCGGCGCGGTGCGGGTCGGCAGGGGTGCGGGCAGCGTCACCGCGTCGCCGTTGCCGTGGCACAGCAGCGGCGGGATCGCGCCCGTGCGGCCGCACTCCTCCCACCGCAGCAGCGACGGCAGCCGGTACGCGCTGCCCGGCGCCGCGAACAGCAGCATCCGGCCCCGGAACATCGCCACCGGCCCCGAGCCCGGCCCGTCGCCCCATAACCGGTCGAGCATCCGGCGCCCGAAGATGGCGGGCGCGCTCACGACGTCGAACGAGGCGCCGCACGGCAGCACCACGGGGGCGTCCGGGCGCTCCCGCCAGAGGGCGAGCGTGCTGCGCGGATACGTTCCTGCCGAGGCGAGCCAGGCCGCACCGTCCGCAGTGACCCCGCAGACGTCGGAACGGTCGGAGAACGGTTCGATGCGTGTGTCGCTCATGCATCCAGATGTACCGGGCGTGAACGTTCCGTCTCGGACGGTTGCCGGAAATCGGGACAGGAGGGGGTGGGGAGGGGTATCTTGCCCGCCTGGCATATGCCAGAACGCGGGGTGGGTTCACGCCGGGTCGGCGAGCCCCTTCTCCGCCGCACCCTCGGCCGTCCCGCGCATCAGGTCCCGCCCGAACTCGACCATCTTCTTGGCATAGTCCTCGGTCCACTCGGCCCGCTCCGCGATGTCCGCCGGCGTCAGCCGGTCGAAACGCCGGGGGTCGGCCAGCTGCGCCGCGGCCATCGCCTGGAACTCCACGGCACGGTCCGTCGCCGCACGGAAGGCCTGCGTCAGCTCCGTCGCCCGGGCGAGCAGCGCCCTGGGGTCGTCGATGGACTCCAGGTCGAAGAAATGCTCCGGGTCGGCGGCCGCCTGCGCGGGCTCGAAGAGCAAAGGCGCGGGGCGTAGCCGCGGTTCGTTCCGACGCGGCGTGGGCTCCGCCATGTCTTCTCCTCCTCGTACGTCGCTGATGCCCCCTCCGTCGGGAAGCGGGCCACCGTCCATTGTCGCGCGCCCGCGCAAGGGCCCCATAGGGATCAGGGCTCGAACACCACCCGGTGCTCCGCCAGGTGCGCCAGCACCGCGTGGTTCGCCTCCCACCCGTCCGGGAACTTCACCACCGTCCCCAACTGCACCGGCTCCGTCGACGGATAGTCGTCCAGGAGGTCGCCCACGCCCGCCCGGCAGACCACGATGCACGCGTGCCGGTGGCGAGAGGCGAGGACGCAGAGGCGGCCCGTCTCCAGGTGGAACGCCGTGGCGTCGGGGCGGCCGGACAGGGGGTGCAGGACGACCGTGACGTCGTACTCGCGGCCCTGGAGGCGGTTCGCCGTGTCGACGGTGACGTCCTGGACGCCCAGCTCGGTGAGGGCCGCGCGGATCGCCGCCGCCTGGTCGCGGTGGGCCGTGCCGACGGCGATGCGGTCGGCGGTGAGGGGGGCTGGGTCGGGGGAGCGTTCCGAGGTGGCCGCGCCACCCCGGTCCAGCAGGCGTCGTACGACCGTCGCCACCGCCCGTACCGCCTCCGGGTCCGTGCGCGGGGTGTGCCGGGCGGGCAGCTCCAGCAGGCCCCAGCCGGACTCCGCCGCCTCGTCGATGACCCGGTCGGGGCCCGAGCCGTCCGAGGGGATCGCGAAGGACAGGGCGCGGTCGCCGGGGCCGGTGCCGCTGCGGAACGGGGTGTACGGGTAGAAGGCGGCCGAGACCAGGGGCGCGGCCGAGGCCGGGAGCCGCCAGGACACCGGGAGGCGGTGCTGCGGGAGCTCGGGGTTGTGCGCGAGGAGGGTCGTGACCGCGGACGCCGAGGGGTCGTAGGACAGGCCCGCCCACTGCTCGCTGCCCACGATCGCGAACGGGTCCAGCTGGCCCGGGTCGCCCACGAACAGCGCCCGCTGGAACAGCCCCGCGACGGCGAGCAGGGAGTCCGAGCGCATCTGGTACGCCTCGTCGACGATCGCGTGCTCCCACGGCTCGTCGACCTTGACGTGCGCCCACTTGGCGGCCGTGGAGATCGTGACCGGCAGTCCGGTCAGCTCGGCCGCCTTCGCCGACTTGCGTACGTGGGGCAGCTCGTCCAGTGCCTTGTCGTACGCGTCCGTGTCGCTGCTGTGCAGGCGGCCGACCGGGAGGTCCGGGTTCTTCTCGGCGAGCCGCAGTACCAGGTCGTCGACCTGGGCGTTGGTCTGCGCGACGACCATCAGCGGACGTCCCGCGTCGGCCAGTTCGAGGGCCGCGCGGACGACGAGCGTGGACTTGCCGGCGCCGGGCGGGGAGTCGACGACGACCCCGCGCGCCGCGCCGTGCAGCGTGCTGCCGAGGATCGCGTCGGTGGCCGCGGCGGCCACCGCACCGGGGTCGAAGAGCTCGGAGACGGTGCTCACAGGACGTCCTCCGCGGTCAGCGGGTCGGCGGTTTCATGGGTGGCCTCACCGGGCGGTCCGCCGTGCGTCCACGGGGTGTTCTCCGGGTCGGGGAGTTTCGCGCCGCCCCGCTGCTCGTGCTCGAAGAGCGTGAAGCAGAGCCGGTCGCCCTTCTCGGGGACCGACCCCGGCTCGGGCTCCTTGCCGCGGCCCATCTTGTCGAGGACACGCAGGACGACGCAGTCGCCGTCGTGGCCGACGAACTCGGCCGACTGGGGTTTCCCGCCCAGCGAGCGGTAGACCTTCACACGCTCCCCGAGATGCGGCCGGTCGTCCGTGCGCAGCGTGACGAGCGGGCGCGGGCTGGGGCGCTTGCCCTCGCTGTACGTCATCACGACATCCGTGACCTCGCCCGCGAACGCCTCCCCGGACAGCCGCCGCCCCGCCATCACCAGCGGGTCGTCGAGGGCCTCCTGCGCCTCCAGGCGGGCCTGTTCACGCTCGCGCGTGGCGAGCTTGTTGGCGGCGGTCACCGCGTCGTCGCGGCGCGGCTGCGGGGGCTCGCCCGCCGTGATCCGGTCGCGGTGGGACGTGAACGACCAGCGGTCGCGGGTCCAGCGCTCCTCCACCCGCGCGCCCTCGGGCAGTTCCCGCAGCAGGTCCAGGCCGCGCCACACCGCGTCCCAGGTGGGACGGGTCCGGCTTTCGACGAGGTCCCTGATCGCGCGCTCGGCGGCGGTGAGTTCACCGAGCCGGTCGTCCGCCTCCAGGCCGTCCTCGGCGGCGGCCAGGGCGGTACGCGCGCGGTCGTAGCGCTCGATGGCGGGGGCGAGCAGCTTGTTGTCGAACGCCGGGTCGGTGGCCGGTCCGGCCGGCGGGTGCAGCAGCTGGCCCTCGGCGTCCCGGGCGAGCTCGGCCGCGCGGGCCGCCTCCGCACCGGTCATGCCCTCCGGAGGGTCGATCCAGGCGAGCAGCGCGCCCAGGTGCTGGTCCTCCAGGGTGGACTGGCCGGTCGCCCAGTGCCGGGACAGCAGCTCGGTCGCGGCGAGCAGCAGGGCGGAGCCGGGAACGCGGGCCCGCTCGCCGAAATGGGTCAGCCACCGGCCCAGCAACGGCACGCGCGGGGGCGCCGGATGCGGGGCCTCCGGGTCCTGCTCGGCCGTACGGCGAAAGCGCATGGAGCGCCCCAGCAGCCGTACGAAATCGATGCCCGCGCGGCTCGGCACGATCAGCTGCGGGGCGTCCGCGCACAGCTCGACCTCGACCTTGACCCGCTTGCCGGTCTCCGGATCGGTCTCGTTGCGCTCGGCGGCCTCCACCGCTTCGGCGTAGGAGTCCACGTACGGCAGGACGACGTCCGCCAGCTCCGCCAGGAACTGGAACCTGAGGTCACGGTCGCGCGGCTGCGGGACGACGAGCAGGCGCGGGGCGTCCCGGTCGGTGCCGACGAGCGCGCCGAGCGGGGCACCGGCCTCACCGGCGGTGGTGAGCGGGACGAAGACCAGGGGGCGGTCGGCGAGGTGCCGGTGGCGGACGGTCGCGGCGGGCTGGGCGCGGCCGGTGCTGACGGCCTCCAGACGGGCGAGGGTGGAGATCAGTGACATGCGGCGGCTCCCAGTGCCTCCGCGCGCAGGGCCGCGGCCCTGCGCAGGGCGGCGACGGTCGGATCGGCCGGGTCGCCGGTCTCCCCGCGGGCCGCCGCCAGGACGTCCGGCACCGTGGTCAGGGCGCCCAGCTCGGCCCGTACGGACCGGCCCAGGGACGTCACCGCGCCCGCCGCGCGGGAGCGGTCGCGGCAGTGGAAGGCCAGCTCGCAGGCGGACAGGCACTCGGGCGCGTATGTCGCCGGGACCGACTCGACGGCGGCCGTCAGCTCCTCGGCGGGCCGCGCGGGGTCGAAGCAAATGCCCTCGGGGAGGGCGTCGGCGATGTCCTGGATGCGGGTGAGACGGGCCAGTTGGCGGTGGGTGACCGCGCGCTGCTTGCGGACGTCGACGGCCGAGGCGGTGGGCAGGTTGGAGAAGTCCTTGGGGCAGACGAGGAGGACCTGGTGGCCCACCTCGGGGGCGGGGGCGTCCGGCACGGTGATGCGGGCGGCGACCTCTTCCAGCGCCAGCACGTAGACCGCGGCCTGGCGGGCCGCCGCGCCCACCTTCGCCGGGTCCGCCGAGCCGTCCAGCATCGGGAAGGACTTGATCTCCACGACCGTCCAGCCCCCGTCCGGGTGCACCACCACCGCGTCCGGCTCCAGGAAGGCGGGGGAGCCCGCCACGTCGAGAGCGAGCATCGGGTGGTCGAGCAGCGTCCACGAGCCGGTCGCCTCGGTCGCCTCGCGCAGGGCCAGCGCGGTGCGGGCGGTACGGCCCTCGGGGCCGATCGCGGTGAGGTCGGGCACGCGCGCGTCGACGGGGGGCTCGGCGTGGCGGTCCAGCTTCTCGTGCACCAGCCGCAGCAGTTCCGCGCCGCCGTCGGCCTTGACCTTCGCCTCGAAGGCGTTGCCCCGGGTGAGCGCGAACTGCGACTGCCCGAACGCCGACGGGGAGCCCAGCGCACTCGCCAGGGTCGCCTTGTTCACCCCCGCGCCGTCGAGGATCGCGCGCCTTCTGCAGCCCGGGTTCGCGGCGAGGGCGGCCAGGGCGCGGGCATCCAGCGCCTTGGCCGGTACGTCGGGGCCGCGCAGCTCAGCGAGCTGCTGCCGGAGCGCCGTCCCCCGCGTCCGTGGGGGCGGCACTCGGCTCGGGTCCCGCTCCGATCCGTGACTCGCGCTGCCGTGGAATTCGCTCACCCGCGGAAGTCTGGCATCCGCCACTGACAATTGAGGCCTGTGCGGCCTCAGTGCCCGCGGTGGCAGGCGTGAGAACCGTCGCCACACGCCCCTTGACGCCGTCCGCGGCCCGCAGCACGAGCGGCGCCAGCAGCAGCCCGACGCCCATCACGGCGGCACCCGCGACGGCGTCGAGGAAGTAGTGGTTGGCGGTGCCCATGACCACGATCGTGGTGATCAGCGGGTAGGCGACACCGGCGGCCTTCGCGATACGCGTCCCGCCGTACCGCCACAGCATGACTCCGCACCACAGCGCCCAGCCCACATGCAGGCTCGGCATGGCCGCGTACTGGTTCGTCATCCCGCCCATGCCACGGGGTGCGCTGGCTTCGCCGCCCCACCAGCCGTACGAGCTGTACTGGGCCATGGTGTCGACGAAGCCGTGGCCCGGGGAGAGGAGGCGGGGCGGGCAGGTGGGCAGCAGGGTGAAGCCGATCAGACCGATGAACGTGGACGTCATCAGCCAGGTGCGGGCGGCGCGGTAACGCACGGCGTGCGACCGGAACAGCCAGACCAGGATCGCCGGGGTGACCAGGTAGTGCAGCGACGCGTACCAGAAGTCGGCCGGTACGCCGAGCCACGCCTCCCGGGTGAAGAGCCGGTTGAGCGGGTGCTCGGCGTTGAGGTGGAGGAACTTCTCCACCCGCAGGATCGCCAGGCCGTGGTCCACGGCGTGCGTGACATCACCTCGGGCCAGGAGCCGGCCTGCCGAATAGCAGGCGTACACCAGGAGGATCAGCGGCAGCTCGGTCCACCAGCGCAGCCGGGTACTCGGGGCCGTCTCACTGCCCGGTGTCTCGGCGTGCGGCATCCGATCGCCTCCCCCTTCTCGTTGCGGCGTCCGGTTGCCCGGTCTTACCACTTTACGGTGTATGTGTTCGACCTCGCGCGCGGCCCCCGGCTCTCTAGGACGCAGAGATCGACCGCCGGGTTGCCCCCGGACAGGGTGCGCGATGATGGGTGCGGCCCGCCCGGTTTTTTCCTCGAAAGGTCCTTCATCTCATGGCACCGCGCATCCTGCTCGCCCGGCACGGCCAGACCGCATGGTCTCTGGCGGGCAAACATACGGGCAGGACGGATGTGCCGTTGCTGGAGGAGGGCCGGCGTGGCGCCAAACTCCTCGGCGAGCGCCTGCACCGGCCGCCGCTGGACGGCCTCCCGGGCGTCGAGGTGCGCACCAGCCCGCTGTCACGCGCGCGTGAGACGTGCGAACTCGCCGGGTTCGGCGAGCGCGCGAGTGAATGGGAAGCGCTGGTCGAGTGGGACTACGGCGCCTACGAGGGCATGACCCCGGACGAGATCCAGGCCGTGAACCCCGGCTGGCTCATCTGGCGCGACGGCGTCCCCGGCGGCGAGACCCTGGCGGAGGTCACCGCCCGCGCGGACGAGGTGGTGGCCTGGGCCCGCGAGGCGGACCGGGACGTCCTGGTCTTCGCCCACGGCCACATGCTGCGCTCCATAGGGGCTCGGTGGCTGGGTCTGCCGCTCGGCTTCGCCGCCCGGATCAGGCTGAACCCGACGTCGCTGTCGGTCCTCGGCTGGGCGTACGGGGAGCCGGCGGTCGAGAGCTGGAACGACACGGGCCACCTGGCGGGCTGACCCGCCCCCTATGCCGTGCGCGGCAGGGAAGCGTGCCGCTCCAGGAACGTACCCACCCCTGACGCCCGCCGGTGCGGCAGCAGCACGCGCGTGGTCCCCGCCAGCATCGACTGGATCCGTGACGACTGGACCTGTTTCAGCAGATCCAGCACCCGCATCCCGGCGGCGGCCGCCTCGTCGGGACGGCCCCCGCGCGCGAGGTCGTCGGCCAGTTCGGCCGTGTACAGCGCGATGTTCCGGGTGAAGTGCGGGTCCTGGAGCTGCGCCGCCCGATGCGCGTGCCGTGCCGCCCGCGGCCAGTCGCCCAGCGTCGACCAGCACTGCGCCTCCAGGCCCTCCAGTTCTGCCTCCCCGTAGAAGCTCATCCACTCGGGGTCGGCGTCCGAGGGGCCTCGCTCGAAGAGGGCCTGGGCCCGGACCAGCGCCTGTTCGCAGCCGGCGCGGTCGGCGAGCCCCGCCCAGCCGCCCGCCTCCCGCAGCGCGAGCAGCGACATCAGCCGGGCGGACCCGAGCGGCCGCCCGTGACCCGTTGCGCGGCCTGCGCCGCCCGCACCGCCTCACGCGGCCGCCCGGCGTCGCGCGCGAGGAACGCCGTGTTGCAGAAGGCGTGCGACTCCAGACCGGCGTCACCCGTCATCCGCGCGGTCGCGAGCGCCTCCGCGTAGTGCGAGCGCGCGTCGTCGAACCGGCCCGAGTCGTGTGCCAGCCAGCCCACCGAGATGGCGAGTTCACCGGCACCCGAGTGCAGCCGGTCGGCGGTGGTCTGCCGGGTCGCACCGGCGTCCAGCAGCGCGTAGGCGGCGCGCAACGGGGTCGCCGCGCGCCGGTACAGGCCGTCCGCGCCGTGCCGGTCGTCCAGCAGCCGGATCCGGCGTACCGCTTCTTCCAGGGCGTCCGCGTCGGGGGCTCCCGCGCGCCGGACGCGCCGGTCCGCCGCCGCGGCGGCGGGGTGGAGCCCGATCGTGCCCAGTGAGGCGACGGCCACGGTGGCGCCCCCGCCGGTCATGAATGCGCGACGCAGCACGTCGCTCTCCTCGTAGTTGTCGTGCGTCTCGTACGGGTCCTGCGGGTCATACGGCTCGTACGCCCCCCATGTCTCACCCGTCGCGCCACCCGCGGCGCACGCGGGGCTCGTGACGTGCGTCGGGGGCGCGCCCTCGGCGGCGCGCGCCCCGCGTCCGCGTACGGACGCCCGGGACGCGAAGCCCAGGTCGGTGAGCGTGCGGCCGGGGAACATGTGCAAGAACACCCGTTCGTACGCGTAGTTGGGGCAGCGGATTTCGCCCGCCTCGACCCGGCCCACATAGCGCGCGTCACAGCTGACCCGCTCGCCGATCTCGCGCGCGGCCCGTCGTACCGCCGCGGCGAACTCGGCCGGGGAGCGCTGTCCGCGCAACTCCCGGAACGCGAGATTCGGCCGCGGTGGCCTGGGGGACTGGGACGAGGTCACCTTTGACGTCGCCATGGCCGGGTCCTCTCGTGCGAACCGTCGAACCATGCCGGAGCCGTGGTGAGTTGAGTGGTATGTCACTGTCGTCACCCTGGTTCCGGCGGGCAAGAACGTACCTGCTGTAGCGGACCCGCCACGCAGTGTTTGGCTACAAACCGGATATCTCATCCACGATCTGCCATGAACTGCCATCCTTTGCGGCTGACTTGCGCCGTAGCCGTTGACGCGCCCGCGCGTTGAACTCCATGGACCGGGAGCCGCCCGACTCCCGAGCCGCCTGTCCGAGGAGGGGTTCCGTGGTGGAGGCCGGGATGGAGACCAGCCAGAGCATCGAGGTGTGCACGCCGCTGACGGAGTGCAGCGCGCCACCGGTCCCGGAGGTCGGCTGCGACCTCGTCACGGTGCCGACCCGGCAGGGGCTGGAGGCGGTCGACATCCTGCGCCGGGGCGCCGGGGACGCGGTGGGGCCCGTACTGCACGACGACGGGGGAGGCACCCTCGGCTTCGTGGTCCCGCCGGGGACCGCGGCCGCGTGGGACGTGCCGGGCAGCACCTGTACGGAGACCGACGGGCGGGGGCTGCGGCTGAACCCCGAGCCGCCGGTGGAGGGCTCGGGATGGCTGCTGCCGCCCGGCGAGGCCGACCTGGCGACGGACCCGGCGGTGCTGCGGGCGGCGCTGGGGGAGGCGGCCCGGCTGATCGAGGCGGCGGACAACTGCCGCTGAGGTGCGCCCGACGAGCTGGGCGAGCCTGACGCCCCCCGGCTTGCGACAATGGGCGCATGGCAAGGTCCCGTAGCTCCCGGCGCGCAGCCGCCACCGTCGAACCCGTGGTGGAACCCGTCGACGGCGGGCTCGCCGAGCTGATCCCCGACCGGGAGCGCCCGCGGGCCTGGACCCTGCTCATCGACGGCGCCCCGCAGTCGCACGTCGACCTCGACGACCCCGCCCGGCTCACCTTCGAGTACCAGCGCCGCCTCGGCCATGTCATCGACCTCGTCGCCCCGTCCGGCAAACCGGTGCACGCCGTGCATCTCGGCGGCGGCGCCCTCACCCTCGCCCGGTACACCGCCGCGACCCGCCCCCGCTCCACCCAGCAGGTCGTCGAGCGCGACGCGGCCCTCGTCCAACTGGTCCGCCGCGAGCTTCCGTTGGACCCGAACGCCCGCATCCGGGTGCGTTCCGTGGACGCCCGCGAAGGGCTCGCCAAGGTGCTCGACGGCTGGGCCGACCTCGTCGTCGCCGACGTGTTCAGCGGCGCGCGCACCCCGGCGCATCTGACCTCGACCGAATTCCTGGACGAGGTCCGCAGGGCCCTCAGGCCCGGCGGTGTCTACGCCGCCAACCTCGCCGACGGACCCCCGCTCGCCCACCTCCGCGGCCAGATCGCCACCGCCGCCGCCCGCTTCGAACACCTCGCCCTGATCGCCGACCCGACGGTCCTGCGCGGCAAACGCTTCGGCAACGCGGTGCTGGTGGCCTCCGACACCCCGCTGCCGATCGCGGAACTGACCCGCAGGGCCGCCTCCGACCCGCACCCCGGCCGTCTAGAACACGGCCGCGCGCTCCTGGACTTCACCGGCGGCGCGGCCCCCGTCACGGACGTGGCGGCGGTCGCGTCACCCGCACCACCGCCCTCGGTGTTCCGCTGAACGGCCCCGGTCAGTACGTCCCCACGTCCACCCGCGGCGCACTGTCGTGCCACGTGCAGAACACCGTCACCCGGTCCGCGCCGGAGGCGAACTCCACCCGGATCCACGTCTCCGTCTTCCACACCTGCATCGACCAGCCCGCGGCCGGCGTCGCCGACACCAGCGTCGCGGAGGACTTCCCGAGCGAGAACACCGCCCGGCCGCCGTCGGTGTCGTAGCTCTTGACCTCACCGGAGGCCGTGGGGGAGGGGCTCGGGGTCGTGGACGGGCTCGGCGCGGGCGAAGTCCTTCGCGAGGGGTGAGTCTTCGACGGGGACGCGGAAGCGGATGCGGACGGGCGGGCCGTCGACGACGCCAGCGGCTTGGAGTCCTGGGTCGTGGCCTCGGCCACCGTGATGGGCAGGGCGCGCGGCGGGTCGTAGGCGGTGCCCGCCATCACCGTGTGGACACCCCACCACGACAGCGTGACCGCCGCGCCCGTGGCGAGCGACCAAGCCAGTACGTGTACGAGTCCTCTGCGCATCGCCGGTCATACTGCCTCACGAGCACCGGCAGCCGCATGCGTGGGGAGTTATCCACAGGCCCCGATGCGGCTCGCCCGCATGGCGTACGGTGCGGCGCATGGCAAGTGTGCTCGTGGTCGAGGACGACCAGTTCGTACGCTCGGCGCTGATCCGGCAGCTGACCGACGCCGCCCACACGGTGCGGAGTGTCGGCACGGCGCTGGAGGCGCTGCGCGAGGTCGCCCATTTCCGTTTCGACGTCGTCATCCTCGACCTCGGTCTGCCCGACCTGGACGGGTCCGAGGCGCTGAAGATGCTGCGCGGGATCACGGACGTACCGGTGATCATCGCCACGGCCCGGGACGACGAGGCGGAGATCGTCCGGCTGCTGAACGCGGGCGCGGACGACTATCTGACCAAGCCCTTCTCGGTGGAGCACCTCTCCGCCCGGATGGCCGCCGTGCTGCGGCGCTCCCGGGCCGTCGTGGGGGGAGGCGGCCCCGGAGTCCGTACTGCGCGTCGGCGGACTGACCGTCGACCCGCTGCGCCGCCAGGCCGAGCTGGACGGCGTCCGCCTGGACCTCACCCGCCGCGAGTTCGACCTGCTGGCCTTCCTCGCCGGCCGCCCCGGCGTCGTCGTCCCCCGCAAGGAGCTCCTCGCCGAGGTGTGGCAGCAGTCCTACGGCGACGACCAGACCATCGACGTCCATCTGTCCTGGCTGCGCCGGAAGTTGGGGGAGACCGCGGCCAGTCCCCGCTATCTGCACACCCTGCGGGGTGTCGGAGTGAAGCTGGAGCCACCGCTATGAGATGGGCACTGGTCAAGGTCTGTCTCGCCGTCACCACCATGGTCGTGGTCGCCTTCGCGGTCCCGCTCGGCCTCGTCATCAAGGAGATGGCCCGGGACCGCGCCTTCTCCAACGCCGAGCGGGAGGCCGCCGCCGTCGCCCCGGCGCTGTCCATCACCACCGACCGGGACCAGCTGGAGCGGGTCGTCGCCTCCGCGGGCTCGGAGGACGGGATGGCCGTCCACATACCCGCGAGCGGAGACAGCGCCGCCGTCGACATCGGACGGCAGCGTGCCGCCGACGGGGACGTGGCGACCGTACGGAAGCTCGGCCGGGCCTCCACCACCGAGGTGCCGGGCGGTTCCACGCTGCTCCAGCCCGTCGCGCTGAGCTCCGGCGAGATCGCGGTCGTCGAGGTGTACGTCCCCGAGGCCGAGGTCAGCAACGGCGTGGGCACGGCGTGGGCGGTGCTCGCCGGGGTCGGCGTCGCGCTGATCGTCGGCTCGGTCGCGGTCGCCGACCGGCTGGGCGTACGGATGGTGAAACCGGCGCAGAAGCTGGTCGAGGGCGCGCATGAGCTGGGGGAGGGGAAGCTGGGCGTGCGGGTGCCCGAGGAAGGGCCCGTCGAACTGCGGCTGGCCGCGGTGGCGTTCAACTCCATGGCCGACCAGGTGGTCCAACTGCTGGTCAATGAGCGGGAGCTGGCGGCCGACCTGTCCCACCGTCTGCGGACGCCGCTCACCGTGCTGCGGCTCAACGCGGCCTCGCTCGCGACGGGCCCGCCGCCGAGCAGACGCGGGCCGCGGTCGCCCAGTTGGAGCGGGAGGTCGACACCATCATCCGCACCGCGCGGGAGGCCAAGCCGCAGACCGCGGCCGCCGGGCCGGGCGCCGGGTGCGACGCCGCCGAGGTGGTGCGGGAGCGGATGGCGTTCTGGTCGGCGCTCGCCGAGGACGAGGGGCGCAAGGTGCGGGTGGCGGGCGTCGAGCGGCCGGTGCGGATACCCCGTGGCCGCGCCGACCTGGCCGCCGCGCTGGACGCCCTGCTGGGCAACGTCTTCCGGCACACCCCCGAGGGCACCGCCTTCGCGGTCGACGTCCACAACGGCGAGGACGCGGTGATCGTGCTGGTCTCGGACGCGGGGCCCGGCATCCGCGACCCCGAGGCCGCGATGGCCCGTGGGCGGGGGTCGGGCAGCGCGGGGTCGACCGGGCTCGGCCTGGACATCGTGCGCCGGCTCGCGGAGGGGACCGGCGGGGACGTGCGGATCGGGTCCTCGGTGCTCGGCGGCACCGAGGTGCGGATCTGGATCCAGCTGGACGGGCGGGTGCCCGAGCGCCGGGGGCACCGGGTGCGCAGGCGCCGGACGGGCAGATTGGTCTCTACCTTTAACCGGCCCCGATCCCATCCTTAAGCGCACCCTAAGATCGCCAACCGCCGTCCGGATCAGGCACTTTGCCCGTTTCCGGCTCGCTAGCGTGCTGCCGCACCCCACCCCCGAACAACGAAGGCAGGCACGCCATGAGCACGCACCGGCGCAAGGTGAGCGGCAGGAACAAGGTGATCGCCGGGGCCGTCGCCGCGGCCGTGGTCGGTGGCGGCGCGATCCTGCTCACCGGCACCGCCCAGGCCGCCGGGATCGGCGCCGCGTACACCAGGACCAGTGACTGGTCGACGGGTTACACCGCCCAGTACGTCGTGACGAACAACGACGGCGCGGCGAAGAAGGACTGGAAGCTGGAGTTCGACCTGCCGGCGGGCTCGAAGCTGAGCTCGCTGTGGAACGCCGAGTCGAGCGTGAGCGGACAGCACGTCACCGTGACGTCGGCCAAGTGGGACACCGACGGCCTGGCCGCGGGCGAGTCCGTCACGGTCGGCTTCGTCGTCAACGGCACCGGCGCGCCGACCGGCTGTCGCATCGACGGCGCCAGCTGTTCCGCCGACACCACCGCGACGCCGGAACCGACCGGCCGGCCCACGGAAACGGCTTCCCCGACGCCGACCAGCAAGCCCACCCCCACCGCCACGGCGACCCCGACCGCCACCCCCACACCCACGGGCAGCCCCGGCACCGGCACCACCACCAGCGCCGGCTTCGCCCCCTACGTCGACACCTCCCTCTACCCGGCCTTCGACCTGGTCGCGAGCGCCGCGGCCACCGGTGTGAAGGACTACAACCTCGCCTTCGTCACCGACGGCGGCGGCTGCACCCCGAAGTGGGGCGGCGTGACCGACCTCGCGAGCGACGCGGTCGCCGCGCAGATCGGCGCCCTGCGCGCCAAGGGCGGCGACGTCCGGGTCTCCTTCGGCGGCGCGGCGGGCAGCGAACTGGCGACGACGTGTTCGTCGGCGGACG
This sequence comes from Streptomyces sp. GKU 895, assembly GCA_002027195.1. GTDB lineage: Bacteria > Actinomycetota > Actinomycetes > Streptomycetales > Streptomycetaceae > Streptomyces. Next base: position 127,860 of record MWJO01000003.1, read on the forward strand.
CGCTGGCGGCGGCGTACGGCAAGGTCGTGGACGCCTACGACCTCACCAAGGTCGACTTCGACGTCGAGGGCGGCGCGCTGCCCAACACCACGGCGAACACCAACCGCGCCAAGGCGATAGCCAAGCTCCAGGCCCAGCACCCGGACCTGGACGTCTCCTTCACCCTCCCGGTCATGCCCGAGGGCCTCACCCAGGACGGCGTGAACCTGCTGTCGAACGCCAAGAGCAACGGCGTCGCCCTCGACACCGTCAACATCATGGCCATGGACTACGGCCCCGCCTACAGCGGCGACATGGGCACGTACGCCGAGCAGGCCGCGACGGCCACGCAGGCCCAGGTCAAGAGCGTGCTGGGGCTGAGCGACAGCGCCGCCTGGAAGACCGTCGCCGTCACGCCCATGATCGGCGTCAACGACGTCACCAGCGAGATCTTCAAGGTCGAGGACGCCGGCCAGCTGGTGGACTTCGCCAAGTCCAAGGGCCTCGGCTGGCTCTCCATGTGGTCCGCCACCCGCGACAAGCAGTGCTCCGGCGGCGCCAAGAACTACGCCGACGCCACGTGCAGCTCGATCGTCCAGGACGCACACGCCTTCTCGAAGGCGTTCGCGGCCTACAACTGACCGTCCCCCACGGGAAAAGCGGGGCGCGGCATCCCCCTCGGATGCCGCGCCCCGCTCCCGCTCCCCCGACTCGGCGCGGCCTCAGATCTCGGCGATCGCCGGCAGCGTCCCCGTCCGGGCCGCCTGCCCGTACCACAGGGCGCTCGACTTCGGTGTCCGCGCGAGGGTCGTGTAGTCGACGTACACCGCGCCGAAGCGCTTCTCGTAGCCGTACGCCCACTCGAAGTTGTCCATCAGGGACCACAGGAAGTAGCCGCGCACGTCCGCGCCCTCGGCGATCGCCCGGCGGACCGCGCGCAGGTGGCCGTGGAGGTAGGCGATCCGCTCCGGGTCGTGCACCCGGCCCTCGGGGTCGGGCTTGTCGTCGTAGGCCGCGCCGTTCTCCGTCACGTACAGCGGCAGGCCCGGGGCCTCACGCGTGTAGCGCATGATCAGGTCGTGCAGGCCGGTCGGGTCGATCGTCCAGCCCATCTCCGTGCGCTCGCCCGGCGTCTGGTGGAAGGCGACGTCCTCCGCGGCCGGCCAGGGGGAGTGGTCGCTGGAGCCGTGGCCGTCGGCGCGCGGCGCGGCGGCCTCCGGGTCGGCGGCCGAGACCAGCGTCGGCGTGTAGTAGTTCAGGCCCAGCGCGTCCAACGGCTGGTTGATCAGGACGAGGTCGCCGTCCTGGACGTAGGACCAGTCGGTGAGCGACTCCGTCGCCGCGAACAGCGACTCCGGGTACGCCCCGTGCAGCATCGGGCCGTGGAAGATCCCGTTGGCCAGGTCGTCGATCTTGCGGACGGCGGCCAGGTCGGCCGGGTCCTGCGAAAGCGGCCTGACCACCGACGAGTTGAGGCTCACCGCGACCGAGTTGCGGGCCGGCATCGCCGCGCGCAGCGCCGAAGCACCCAGCCCGTGCGCCAGGTTGAGGTGGTGCGCGGCCTTGAGGGAGGCCGCCGGGTCGGTACGGCCGGGCGCGTGGACGCCGGACGCGTAGCCCAGGAAGGCGCTGCACCAGGGCTCGTTGAGGGTGATCCACTGCTCCACCCGGTCGCCGAGCGCCTCGCCGACGATCTGCGCGTACTCCGCGAACCGGTACGCCGTGTCCCGCTCCGGCCAGCCGCCCGCGTCCTCCAGCTCCTGCGGCAGATCCCAGTGGTAGAGCGTGACGGCGGGCTTTATGCCCTTCGACAGCAGCTCGTCGACCAGCTTGCGGTAGAAGTCCAGGCCGCGCTGGACCGCGGGGCCGCGCCCGGTCGGCTGGACACGGGACCAGGAGACGGAGAAGCGGTACGCGTTGAGCCCGATGTCCGCCATCATCGCCACGTCGTCGCGGTAGCGGTGGTAGTGGTCGACAGCGATGTCACCGTGCTCGCCGCCCGCGGTCTTGCCGGGCGTATGGCTGAAGGTGTCCCAGATCGAGGGCGTACGGCCGTCCTCCCGCGCCGCCCCCTCGATCTGGTACGCGGAGGTCGCGGCGCCCCAGAGGAAGGCGGGAGGAAAGGTCACCGGGGTCGCCGGCGTGGCGGGTTCAGGCATGGAAGCGCTCCCAATGGAGGTCGTGGAGACCGACGGGTGAAGGGGGAGGAGGAACAGGGGCCGGGGCGGCGGTGACCCGGCCCCCGAGAAGAACAGCGGGTCAGCCCTTGACGGCGCCCTGCATGATGCCGCCGACGATCTGCTTGCCGAAGATCGCGAAGACCACCAGCAGCGGCAGCGTGCCGAGCAGCGCGCCCGCCATGATCAGGGACTGGTCGGGCGTGTAGCCGCGGCCCAGGCCCGCGACCGCGACCTGCACGGTCGGGTTGCCGTTCTGGGTCAGCACCAGGAAGGGCCACAGGAAGTCGTTCCAGGTCTGCACGAACATCAGCATCCCGAGCACGGCCATCGCGGGCCGCGCGGCCGGGAACACCACGTGCCAGATGACCCGCCAGCTGCTCGCGCCGTCCACCCGGGCGGCCTCGATGATCTCGTCCGGCAGCGCCTGGAGCAGGTACTGCCGCATGAAGAACACGCCGAACGCGCTGACCAGCGAGGGCAGGATCACCGCCTGCAACTGGTCGGACCAGTCGAGCTTGGCCACCATCATGTACAGCGGGATCACGCTCAGCTGCGGCGGCACCATCATCGTGCCGATCACGATCAGCATCAGGGCGTTGCGGCCCTTGAAGCGCAGCTTGGCGAAGGCGAACCCGGCGATCGTCGACAGGATGACGATGGTGAGCGCCGAGACCCCCGCCACGAACGTGGTGTTGATGAAGGCCTCGCCCAGGTTGGCGTCGTTCCAGGCGATCTCCAGCTTGTCGAACAGGCCCCCGCCGAACCACAGCGGCGGCGGGTTCTGCGCGAGGCGCTGGTTGTCACGGGACGCGGCGATCGCCGTCCACACCAGCGGGAACAGCGAGCCGATCGTGAACAGGGCGAGGATGACGTAGGCGATCGGACCGGCGTGCAGCGTGCCGCCCGCGCGGGCCGAGCGGGGGCGCCGGGGGCGCTTGGCCTCGTCGGCCGGCGGTTTGGTGAGTGTCGTCGTCACGGCCGGTTCTCCTAACTACTGGCGCGCAGCCGGCGCGAGATGACGTAGTTGATGATCCCGACCACGATGAGGATCAGGAACATCGTCCAGGCGATCGCGGAGGCGCGGCCCAGGTGCTGGTTGACCCAGCCCTGCTCGTACAGATACAGGCCGAGCGTCTGGAACTGGTGCTGCGAGCCGCCCGAGGCACCCTTGTTCGCGTCGAACAGCAGCGGCTCACCGAAGAGCTGGGAGGCGCCGATGGTCGAGACGACCACGGTGAACAGGATGGTCGGCCGCAGCGACGGCAGCGTCACATGGAAGAACTGCTGCCAGCGGCTGGCCCCGTCCAGGGCCGCGGACTCGTACAGGTCCTGCGGGATCGCCTGCATCGCGGCCAGGTAGATCAGCGCGTTGTACCCGGTCCACCGCCAGATGACGATCGAGGACACCGCGATCTGCGACGGCCACTTGTCGTTCTGCCAGTCGATGTTGTCGATGCCGACGTGGTTCAGCGCCCAGTTGATCATGCCGTAGTCACGGCCGAAGAGCAGGACGAAGACGAGCGAGGCGGCGGCGATCGAGGTCGCGTACGGCGCGAGCATCGCGACCCGGTAGAAGGTCGAACCGCGCAGCTTGTAGTTGAGGATGTGCGCGAGGCCCATCGCCATCAGCAGCTGCGGCACCGTCGAGATGATCCCGATGGTCAGCGTGTTCTTCGCCGCGTTCCAGAAGAAGTCGTCGTCGAAGATCCGCGTGTAGTTCCGGAAACCCACCCAGTGCATGTCGGTGGGCGCGGTCAGCTCCACCTGGTGCAGCGAGGCCCACCCGGTGTAGATCAGCGGGAACAGGCCGAACGCCAGGAACAGCAGGAAGAACGGCGAGACGAAGGCGTACGGGCTCCAGCGCACGTCCCGCTGCCAGCGGCGGGACAGCCGCGCGCGGCGGCGCTCGTCGTCCGGGGCCCGCGGACGGGCGGGCCGGGGCCGCGCCCCCCTCCTTGGCGGGGGACGCGGCGGCGGTGTCGTGCCCAGTGGTCATACGGGTCACTGGTCCAGGTTGTTGTCGATGGTCTTCACGGCGTTGTCCCAGGCGTCCTTGGGCGACTTGCCCTGGGTCACCAGGACCACACCGTTGTCGGTCAGGCCCTGCTGGATGATCTGGTCCTTCGGGCCGATCGTCTGCACGGGGATGTTCTTGGCGGCCTCGGCGAAGATCGTGCCGATCGGCGCGTCACCGGTCATGTCGTTCTTCGCGTTCTTCACCGCGGCCGAGTCGTACGCGGCCGGGGTGCTCGGGAAGCTGCCCTGCACGGCGAAGAGCTTGGCCTGCTGCTCCGGGGCGGTCAGCCAGGCGGCGAGCTTGGCGGCCTCCTCGGTGTGCTTGCCGGACTTCGGCACGGTCAGGAAGGAACCGCCCCAGTTGCCGGACTTCGGCGCCTGGGCGATGTCCCACTTGCCCTTGGCGTCGGCCTTCGACTTGCCCTTGATGTAGCCGAGCATCCACGGCGGGCAGGACATCGCCGCGAACTTGCTGTTGGCGATGGTGGTGTCCCAGGCGGGCTGGAACTGCGTCTGGTTGCCGACCAGGCCGGCTTCGGCGGCGTCGGCGGTGAGGTCGAAGGCGGACTTCACGGCCGGGTTGGTCTTGTAGATGACCTTGCCGGAGGAGTCGTAGAACCGCTCGGTCTCACTGCTGAGGATGGCCTGGAGCAGACCGCCGGGGGAGTCCAGGAAGGTCGTTCCCTTGGCCTTCTTCTGGTACTGCTTGCCGACGTCGACGAACTTGTCCCAGCTGCCCGCCCACAGCTTGCCGACCTCTTCGCGGTCGGTGGGCAGGCCCGCGGCCTTGAACAGGTCCTTGCGGTAGCAGATGGCCATCGGGCCGACGTCCGTGCCGACGCCGATGGTCTGGCCGTCCTTGGTCGTGGCCTGCTGCCACTTCCAGTCCAGGTAGTCGCTCTTCTTGCCGTACTTCGACAGGTCGAGCAGCTTGGCGGACTGGGTCTGGACGACCTCGGCGATGTTGCCGACCTCGACCATCTGGATGTCCTGGAGACCGCTGTTGGTGGTGAGGTGGTTGATGAGCGCGGGGTAGTAGTTCTCGTTGCGCTCGACGACCGTCTGCTCGATGTGGATGTTGGGGTGGAGCTTCTCGTACTCCTTGTACAGGCCGGACTCCTTGAAGCCGGCGGTCCCGAAGAGGCCGAGGGTGATCGTGGTCTTGCCGCCACCACCGCCCGACGACTCGTTGCTGTCGTCCTTGCCGTCGTCGGCACAGCCGGCCAGCAGCCCGGCGCCCAGCGACGCCACGGCCGCCAGGACCACCACCCTGCGACGGGCGGTTCGGGTACGTGCTCGCATTGAGTCCTCCTGTTGCCCTGACGTGCCGACCCCCCGGCCAACTGCATTGTTGGGCCCGTTAGTTCTCGCGGCGGCTCGGGCGGGGAACGTGCGGGATGTGTATGTGTCAGGTACTGTGGGAGCGCTCCCACCAGTGATGAGTTGAAGAGTCGTCGGTCTCGGCGGGGGTGTCAAGGGTGCGGACAGTGCGATATCGCTTCGAGACTTTTCTTTCGCTGAACGGAGGAGGTCGATCCGGTTGAGCTTACGAGGCTGCTCTGTTCGTATGCGATGCGTCCGGTGAGCGGACGGCTTCCTTGGTGCGACGGCCCTCCACGCGAGCGCGGGGGCGTCCGAGGTTGCCTTAGCGAACTCCCCGTGCACAGTGCTGCGTGCGAGTCTGAACGCACAGTGTTCCGGCAAGCGGAACCGGAGCGGAAGCGGGCGGCACGTCCCGTCGCACCCGGAGCGAGGTGTTCGCCGCGGGATCCGGGTGCGATCACGGCTGTTAGATTCCAGGCCAACACAGGTTCGACGGCGGGAGGCGGGGCCACATGGCAAGCCACGGGGCGCGAGCTCGGAGCGGTGGCCGACCCACGCTCGAAGAGGTGGCCGCACGCGCCGGTGTCGGGCGGGGCACGGTCTCCCGGGTGATCAACGGCTCGCCGCGGGTCAGCGACGCGACCCGGGCGGCGGTGGAGGCCGCGGTCGCGGAGCTCGGGTACGTCCCGAACACGGCGGCCCGCGCCCTCGCGGCCAACCGTACGGACGCGATCGCGCTGGTCGTCCCCGAGCCGGAGACCCGCTTCTTCGCGGAGCCCTACTTCTCGGACATGCTGAAGGGTGTCGCGGCGGAACTGTCCGACACCGAGATGCAGTTGCTGTTGATCTTCGCGGGCAGCGACCGGGAGCGCCGCCGGCTGGCCCAGTACCTGGCCGCACACCGCGTCGACGGCGTCCTGCTGGTCTCCGTGCACGCCGACGACCCGCTGCCCGACCTGCTGTCCCAGCTGGAGATCCCGGCGGTGATCAGCGGCCCGCGCTCGGCGCTTGAGACGCTGCCGTCGGTGGACTCGGACAACTACGGCGGCGCCCGCCAGGCCGTCGAGCACCTGCTGTCCCGCGGCCGGCAGCGCATCGGCCACATCACCGGCCGCCTCGACGTGTACGGCGCCCAGCGCCGCGTCGACGGCTACCGCGACGCCCTCAGGGACGCGGGGCAGACGGTGGACGAGGCCCTGATCGAGCCGGGCGACTTCACCGAGGAGGGCGGCACCCGGGCGATGGCGGCGCTGCTGTCCCGCTGCCCCGACCTCGACGCGGTCTTCGCCGCCTCCGACGTCACGGCGGCCGGCGCCCGCCAGGCCCTGCGCGAGGCGGGCCGCCGCATCCCCGAGGACGTCGCCCTTGTCGGCTACGACGACTCCGCGATAGCCCGCCACATGGAGCCGCCCCTCACCAGCGTCCGCCAGCCCATCGCGGAGATGGGCCGCCACATGATCAACCTCCTCCTGACTGAAATCGCAGACCGCCGCCCCACGGCATCCCGCGAGCTGGACCGCCGGCAGGTGGTCCTGGTGACGGAGTTGGTGGAGCGGGCTTCGTCGTAGAGCGGGTCACCACCTCTGCGGCGGCTGCCGGGTCGGTCCTCGCTGGAACGAGCGGTTGGTGACCAGCCAGATGACCCCGAGGATCACGGCTCCGGCGGCCCAGACGAACAGGATGACGCCGGCGCCGATGGCCGTGCCGACGTCGTTGGCGTCCTCGCAGACCTGGTCGACACAGCTCTTGCCCTGGTCGGAAGCCGCGTTCACCCCGACGACGAGCCACACGAGCATCAGCAGATTGAACGCCAGAACGACCCAGGTCAGCGGCCGCCATCGTGGAAATCGACGTCTTCTGGAGACCGGCGGCCGATTCGGCGGCGGGGGTGCCCATCCCTGGTGGCGATGGTCCGCCATGACGAGCCTCCCAGACGTGCGAACGGCTCATCTCTTGACAATACGCCCGTATCTGCCCAAGAGGCTCGGGAGTTGCGGCCCCCTCACGCCTCACGCCTTCAGCGACAGCCGCCAGACCGTCTCCCCGTCGTGTTGCTCCTCCGTCGGGGACAGGCCCGCCGCTCTCGCCACCGAGGCCGATGCGGTGTGGGTGGGGTGGATGTGGGCGGTGATCGTGCGGACGTAGTGGCGGATCAGCCAGGTGACCAGGGCGCGGGCGGCTTCGGCGGCGTAGCCGTGGCCCTGCCAGGGGGTGCCGACGATCCAGGCGATCTCGGCCTCGCGGCTTCCGGTGACCGTGGCCTGGACGGTGCCGATGAGGCGGTCCTCGGCGCGGTGGCGCAGCACCCAGTTGTGCCAGGAGACGGTCGGATGCGGGGAACCGGCCGCGAGGCGTTCGTAGCGCTCCCGCAGCTCCTCGGGCGTGAGGGGCGCGCCGCCGATGAACGTGTGCAGCGCCGGGTCCCCGAGGACGACGGCCATCTCCTCGGCGTGGGCCACGCTGAGGGGCAGGAGGTCCAGGCGGGGGGTGTGGATCGCACCGGTGGGCGCGGGAGCGGGCTCGGTCACCGTCGGGAGTCTAGGCGCCGGTCCGGCCCCTGGCGTACGACGGACGCGCCGGTGCGTCTCAAGTCGCTTCCCGCGTCAGGCACTTGAAGGCGGGTCGGAGCACCGCGGCGATCCGGTCGGCGGGGGCGTCGCGGAGGGCGGGCAGGGCGAGGAGCTGGTGGCCGATGGTGATGCCGACCATCGCGGTGACGACCAGCGCGGCGCGCAGCTCGGCGTCGTCGGAGTGGGGCAGCGCGGCGGCGAGGGAGTCGATCTGCCCGCCCAGTGCCCGGCGCGCATGCTCCGCCGCGTCCGGATCGGTGAGCATCGAGCGCAGGGTGGCCAGGGTGCCGTCGGGCAGCCCGCCGAGCTTGATGTCCAGCGAGGTGAGGAGCTGGTCGACGAGCGCGTCAGGGTCGCCGCCCCCGGGCGGTGGTGCGGTGGTCTGGACGGCCTCGGTGAACAGCTGCCGTTTCGTGCCGAAGTGCTGCATGACCAGCGCCGGGTCCACGCCCGCCGCCGCGGCCACGGCCCGGACGGTGGTCCGCTGGAAGCCGCGCTCGGCGAACAGGGCACGGGCGCTGTCCAGGATGCGCGCCCGGGTGGCCCGACGGCGTTCGACCCGGGTCGGGGCTGTCGGGGCGGGGTCCGGATAGTCGGTCATCGGCTCACTCTACAAGCGTTGACCGAAGTGCGAGGGCAGCACTACGCTCACTCACTCAACAAGTGTTGAGCGAGTGGGGTGACCGAGATGCTGAACCCTCGTGAGGTGCTGGCGCGCTACCACCGGGCCATGCGGGACAAGTCGGCCGACGAGCTGGCGGAGCTGTACGCGCGGGACGCGGTGCACGAGTTCCCGTTCACCGCTCCCGGCTTCCCGCCGCGCTACACCGGCCGGGAGGAGATCCGCGCGGGATACCGGGCCGCGTGGGGCGCGAGTCCCGTGCGGGTGGTGGAGATCAGGGACGTGGTCGTCCACGAGACCCGGGACCCGGAGGTGATCGTCGCCGAGCAGACCGTGGTCGCGGCGGTGCCGGGCGGGGCGGACGGCTTCACCGTGCCGGGGCTGCTGGTCCTGCGGGTGCGGGACGGGCTGCTGGTCCATGTCCGCGACTACATGGACGGGTTCGGGGTGAGCAACGCCCGCAACGCGATCAGCCGGTGACCTCTTGCGAGGTCACCGGCTGATCAACCAGGGTGAGTGACGGGACTCGAACCCGCGGCATCCTGGACCACAACCAGGTGCTCTACCAGCTGAGCTACACCCACCATGACCGGCGTGGGACTTTGTGGTGTTCCCTACCGGCCGAGAAAAAGTGTACAGGGTCCGAAGGGGTGCTCGCGCACGGCTTTTACGGCGCCCCTCCAGAGCCCTTCCGGAGGACCCTTGCCCGCCTACTGAGCAGGCAGTACGTGCTTGGCGGCGATCGTCCGCGCGGTGTCCGAGTCGGGTCCGGGCTGCGGTACGAAGATGGCCTCGCGGTAGTAGCGCAGCTCCGCGATGGACTCGCGGATGTCGGCGAGGGCGCGGTGGTTGCCGTTCTTCTCGGGGCTGTTGAAGTACGCCCGCGGGTACCAGCGCCGGGCCAGCTCCTTCACCGACGACACGTCGACGATGCGGTAGTGGAGGTAGCTCTCCAGCTCCGTCATGTCCCGGGCGAGGAAGCCGCGGTCGGTGCCCACCGAGTTGCCGCACAGGGGGGCCTTGCCGGGTTCCTTCACATGCTCCCGGATGTAGGCGAGCACCTGCTCCTCGGCCTCGGGCAGCGTGGTGCCGCCGGCCAGCTCGTCGAGCAGTCCGGACGCGGTGTGCATCTGACGCACCACCTCCGGCATCGTCTCCAGCGCCCGGGCCGGCGGGCGGATGACGATGTCCACTCCTTCGCCGAGGATGTTCAGCTCGGAGTCGGTGACGAGGGCGGCTACCTCGATGAGAGCGTCGTCGGACAGCGAGAGGCCGGTCATCTCGCAGTCGATCCACACCATGCGATCGTTCATGCGAACACCCTAAAGCTGGCGTCGCGGTTTGGGAGGACCGGTGGTGCAGCCAGTCTCCCCACCGGCACAACGGCACGGCTGAACGCCGGACGGGCTGAGATGCCCGACCGGCGTCATCAAGCAGCCGCGCCGCTACGACCCGCTGCGCTGCCCCGGCAGGCTCGCCGACAGCTGCGCCCCGGAACCGACCGCGCTCGCCGCCGCCGTACGGCGGGTCTGGAGCGGGACCGGACCGGCCTCCGGGTGGAGGAGCGGCGGCGGCCCGGAGGGGGCCCCGCTGCCGTCGGCCTCGGCCGGCTTGTCGCTCTGCGGCCGGCGCGCGCGGTACGCGGCCCGGTACGCGGCGGGCGACGAGCCCAGCTGGCGGCGGAAGTGCCCGCGCAGCGCCACCGGCGAACGGAAGCCGCAGCGGCCCGCGACCTCGTCCACCGAGTAGTCCGATGTCTCCAGCAGACGCTGTGCCTGCAGCACCCGCTGCGTGATCAGCCACTGGAGCGGGGCCGACCCGGTCAGCGAGCGGAAGCGGCGGTCGAACGTACGACGGCTCATGTACGCCCTGGCCGCGAGCGTCTCCACGTCGAACTGTTCGTGGAGGTGCTCCAGCGCCCAGGCGACGACCTCGGCGAGCGGGTCGGCGCCGATCTCCTCAGGTAAAGACCTGTCGAGATAGCGCTCCTGCCCGCCCGACCGGCGCGGGGGCACGACCAGACGCCGGGCCAGCGCGCCGGCCGCCTCGTTGCCGTGGTCCGTCCGCACGATGTGGAGACAGAGGTCGATGCCCGCCGCCGTACCGGCGGAGGTCAGCACGTCTCCGTCGTCGACGAAGAGTTCTCTCGGATCCACGTGGACCGACGGATAGCGCTTGGCCAGCGTCGGTGCGTACATCCAGTGTGTGGTCGCGGGGCGGCCGTCCAGCAGGCCTGCCGCGGCGAGGACGAAGGCACCCGTGCACAGCCCGACGATGCGGGCGCCTTCCTCGTGCGCGCGACGCAGGGCGTCGAGCGCTTCCTCGGGCGGTGGCGAGGTGATCGATCGCCAGGCCGGCACGACGACCGTGCCCGCCCGTGAGATCGCCTCCAGGCCATGTGGCGCGGTGAGTTCCAGGCCCCCTGTGGTCCGCAGTGGGCCTTCCTCGCCGCCGCACACCAGCAAGCGGTAGCGCGGCACGCCGGCGTCCTGGCGGTCGATCCCGAACACCGACAGCGGTATGGAACTCTCGAAGATGGGGCCGCCGCTGAACAGCAGCACCGCGACGATCTCCTTGCGGCGTCGCCCGGCAAGCTTCCGGGCCGCGGCTTCCGGCGCGGCAGCGGAGTCGTGGCTCATACTGCTAAGCCCCCCTCGGTGGTCGCGGCTCCTCGGTTGTGTCGCTCCTGCACGTTTCCCCTCGGTCCTGCACGAGTCCCCCGCCGTAAGACGTCAAGATCGAATCTACTGTGTCCCGTGGTGCCGGGGTGACCAGTTCGGCAACCGGCACATTGTCGACATGGCAACTTGGCGTGAAGCATTCGATCACGAAGCGTTGCACTCAGGGGCCGTGCAGGGAAGTGCGCCTCGTCGCAGTGGCCAATCCACGTAGGGTGCGAGGGGGCCCCGGGACCCTTTCCGTGCAGGTCGAACGGGGGGTGGGGGGTGTCACCGGCAACCTATGTGCGGGGCCGAGAAGTTGGCTGAAAAGATACGGGTCCGTGCACGGAAACCGGTCAAGCGACCGGTGAGTTTCCCCCCGGTGTGACGACCGCCTCGATGAGACCCCGTTCCGGTTCTGTGACGACGGCCACGATGGGGTGCGTGTTCCTCCGCGAGCAAGCGCGCCGCGCCGCGCTCGGACTGGCGCAGCAGCACCCGGCAGACGGCCGTGACGGCGGCGAGACCGAGGGCGGTGCCGGCGGCGCCGGCGAGCGAGGAGCCGTACCAGACGAGGACCACCGGGACGAGGACGCAGCTGAAGGCCGCCCAGCGGACCACGTCCGTGGCGGAGTCGGCGGAATCGGAGGGCGGTCGGTGTCCGGACATGGCGTGCTCCCTGGGGGTGACTCGCGGGGTTCAACGCCTGTTCGACGGGTCGGTCACTGCGTGCAGGGCCCTTCGGGGGGCGTACGCGGGGCGGCGGTTCCTTGAATCCTGTGCAAACCGCCTGTACAGCGCAGCAACCATTGCGTTACGGGCGCACCCTCGTGCATGCTCCCTGGAACCCCTTACCGACCGTGAGCGGGATCTGGGCGAAGGAGGCGTGCCGCCGTACCCTTGGGGGTATGGGGTTGGGAAGATGATTCCCGGACACAGCTCCGCCGCACACGGTCGTCCCTCCCACTAAGGATCACAACGCCGAGACAGCCATGGCCGGTCACGAATTCTTCGAACCTGCGGACCGCAAGCGGCCCGTCGCCGATCCCACGGCGGCCGAGCCCCAGGCGGCGGAAGAGCCACGCCGTTCCTGCGACCCCGCTTTCAAGCACGGCGTCGTGGTCGGCTTCGACGGCTCCACGTCCAGCGAGCGCGCCCTCGCGTACGCCATCGGCATGGCCCACCGCTCCGGCTCGGGCCTGATCATCGTCCATGTCGCCAACCGGCTGCCCACGACCGTGTGGGCGGGCTGCGAGCCGCCGGTCTTCGTGGACGTCCCCGACCACCGCACCGAGGTGCTCGGTCTCGAGCTGGCCTGTGCCGACTATCTGGCCGAGGTGCCCTGGATCCTCGTCGAGCGCGGCGGCGACATCTGCCACGAGCTCGAAGAGGTCGGGCGGGAGTACGAGGCGGACGCGATCGTCGTCGGCTCCACCCACGGCATCGTGGGACGCATCTTCGGCTCCGTCGCCGGGCGGCTCGCCAAGCGTGCCAAGCGCCCCGTCGTTGTGATTCCGTAACTCCGCGTTCTCCCAGGTGAGATGCGAACCGGGAACACCCCGCCCCCTTTGTGCAGCGCCCAAATCTACTGGCGCGTAGAGGTGTTTGTGCCCTTGTGAAGGGCATATATCGCACACCGCACAACTGCACAGCATGAAGGGAGCCCGCCGTGGACAATGACGTCTCCGCGGGAGCAACCACCACCATCGTCGGCCGACTCGCCCTCGGGATCACCCTCCTGGCGTTCGGGCTCGGCCACACCGACGTGATCGACGGCGTGTCAGCGGCTGACGCCGTGTCAATCGCCCACTACGTGGGCGGCATCGCCCTCTTCGTCGCCGGGCTCATGGCCTTCCGTGACCGCGACACCGCCAACGGGACCGCGTTCGCGGCGCTGGGTGCGCTGTGGTTCACGTGGGCCGTCTCGGACGCCGGCTCCGCCAACGCGGCCGGACTGTTCTTCCTGCTCTTCGCCCTCGTGGCGCTGTCTCTCACGCTCGCGGGCGGGGACCAACTGGGGCAGGGGACCTACGGGTTGCTCTTCGTGTCCCTCGTGCTGATGGCCATCGCGGCCTTCGCCGACAACGACGGACTCGCCAAGGTGGGCGGCTGGTTCGCGGTCGCGGCGGGGGCGGTGGCTTGGTATGCGGCCACTGCGGCGTTGGCTCACTGGCCGACGTCGCTTCGTGGGCGTGCTGCCGGACGTGGCGTGACGGCCACCGGGTAGCTGCGCAGGCCGGGGGGTTGGGCGGCTCCCCGGTGTTGAGAACGGACCCCCCGTGAGTGGTGGCATCACGTGGGGGTCCGTTCCTGTTTCGTTGGCCTCCGCGGGTGTGTGGGGGTTGCTCGCGCAGCTCCCCGCGCCCCTGAAGACAAAAGCCTCTACTCGACCGTTACCGACTTCGCCAGGTTCCTCGGCTTGTCGATGTCCCTGCCCAGGCCCAAAGCCGTGTGGTACGCCAGGAGTTGCAGCGGGATGCCCATCAGGATCGGGTCGAGTTCGTCCTCGTTCTTCGGGACGACGATCGTGTGGTCGGCCTTCTCCTGGGGCTGGTGGGCGACCGCGAGGATCTTGCCGCTGCGGGCCTTGATCTCCTCCATCGCGGCGCGGTTCTTCTCCAGCAGGTCGTCGTCGGGGACGATCGCGACCGTGGGGAGGGCGGGCTCGATCAGGGCCAGCGGGCCGTGCTTGAGCTCGGAGGCCGGGTAGGCCTCGGCGTGGATGTAGGAGACCTCCTTGAGCTTCAGGGAGGCCTCGCGGGCCACCGGGTAGCCCCGGACGCGGCCGATGAAGAGCATCGAGCGGGCGTCGGTGTACTGCTCGGCCAGCTTCTTGATCTCCTCCTCACGGTCGAGGATCTCGGCGATCTGGGCGGGCAGCCTGCGCAGGCCCTCGATGATGCGCTTGCCGTCGCGGACCGAGAGGTCGCGGGTGCGGCCCAGGTGCAGGGCGAGCAGCGCGAAGGCCACCGTCGTGTTGGTGAAGCACTTCGTCGAGACGACGCAGACCTCGGGGCCCGCGTGGACGTAGATGCCGCCGTCCGCCTCGCGGGCGATCGCCGAGCCGACCACGTTGACCACGCCGAGGACGCGGGCGCCCTTGCGCTTGAGCTCCTGGACGGCCGCGAGGACGTCGTACGTCTCGCCCGACTGGGAGACCGCGATGTAGAGCGTGTCGGGGTCCACGACGGCGTTGCGGTAGCGGAACTCGGAGGCCGGCTCGGCGTCCGCGGGGATGCGGGCCAGCTCCTCGATCATCTGGGCGCCGATCTGGCCCGCGTGGTACGACGTGCCGCAGCCGAGGATCTTCACGCGGCGGATCTGCCGGGCCTCGCGGGCGTCGAGGTTGAGGCCGCCGAGGTGGACCGTGGAGAAGCGGTCGTCGATGCGGCCGCGCAGGACGCGGTCGACCGCCTCGGCCTGCTCGAAGATCTCCTTGTGCATGTACGTGTCGTGGCCGCCCATGTCGTAGGAGGCGGCCTCCCACTCGACCGTGGTGGGCTCGGACGTCGTCCGGGTGCCTTCCGTGGTGTACGTGCGGAAGTCGTCGGCCTTGAGGGTGGCCATCTCGCCGTCGTCCAGCGTCACTATCTGCCGCGTGTGGGCGACCAGGGCGGCGATGTCCGAGGCGACGAACATCTCCTTCTCGCCGATGCCGAGGACCACGGGGGAGCCGTTGCGGGCGACGACGATGCGGTCCGGGAAGTCGGCGTGCAGCACGGCGATACCGTACGTGCCCTCGATCACGCGCAGGGTCTCACGGACCTTGTCCTCCAGCTTCTCCTGCTGCGAGCGGGCGATGAGGTGGACGAGGACCTCGGTGTCGGTCTCGGAGAGGAACTCGACGCCGTCGGCCTCCAGCTTGCGGCGCAGGTCGGAGGCGTTGTCGATGATGCCGTTGTGGACGACGGCGACCTTGCCCTCGGCGTCGAGATGCGGGTGGGCGTTCACGTCGGAGGGGGCGCCATGGGTGGCCCAGCGGGTGTGGGCGATGCCGGTCGTGCCCTTGAAGCGGGCCGGGACCTTGGCCTCCAGGTCGCGGACGCGGCCCTTGGCCTTGACCGTCCTGAGCCCTGCCGTCTTCGGCGCGGTGATGGCGATGCCCGCCGAGTCGTAGCCCCGGTACTCCAGGCGCTGCAGGCCCTCCAGGAGCAGCGGCGCCACGTCACGTTTGCCGATGTAGCCGACGATTCCGCACATATGTATACGTATTCCTATCCGTAGACGATCCGGCGCAGCTGGCGGAGCGTGAGTTCCGGCGGGGCCACCGCCCGGTATTTCAGGTCCGCCTCGATCCGGTCGAAGATCTCCGCGTTCACCAGGCCCTGGGCCTGGAGCTCGCGGTGGCGGCGACGGACGTACACCTCGGTCGTCTCGTCGAAGTAGGCGAGCACGTCCTGGATCACCCGCAGCGCCTCGCCCCGCTGGAGGGGCGTGGTGCGGGTCAGGTGATCAACAAGGTCGTCGTGCACTCGGTAGATCCTGAGGTATCGAAGGCCGCCTCGCAAGAATCCTGCCCGATATCGGGCAGAGAGTCTGTAGAAACTCTTAGGAGAACATTGAATCTCTTATGAGGCCGTGTTCGTGACTTGGCCACCCGGCGTCTTGCGTCTCGTTGCCTGAGGGGACGAGTTTCGGTCGTCATGGACATTCCTCGCATGGGCGTACCCGAGCAGCTCGCCGACCGCATGAGCATGGCCGAGCAGCACGAGTACCTGCGCGCCAGATTCTCCCGGCGCACGATGATCAGGGGCGGCGCGGTCACGCTGGGCGCCGTCACGGGCGGCGCCTTCGTGCCCGGCGCCACCGCCCAGGCCACGCCGATGGCCGCCCCGCGCACCGAGACCGTCGACGGGGCCCTGGTCGCCCCGTTCGGCCGCCACCTCGCCTACGGCAGCGACCCGCGCACCGAGATGACCGTCTCGTGGCAGGTCCCCGTCGCCGTCAAGAAGCCCTTCATCCGCATCGGCGCCCACCCCTGGGACCTCTCCCGCAAGATCGACGCCGAAGTCCGCACCCTCTACACCCCGGCGGGCGTCGGGACGAGCGCCGATCACACCCAGTACTACGTCCACGCCAAGCTGACCCACCTCAAGCCCGGCAAGACGTACTACTACGGCGTCGGCCACAAGGGCTTCGACCCGGCCGCCCCGCACCTCGTCGGCACCCTCGGCACCTTCACCACCGCCCCCGCCCACAAGGCGCCCTTCACCTTCACCGCCTTCGGCGACCAGGGCGTCAGCTACCACGGCCTCGCCAACGACGCCCTGATCCTCGGCCAGAACCCGTCCTTCCACCTGCATGCCGGCGACATCGCCTACGCCGACCCGGCCGGGCAGGGCAAGTCCGCCGACACCGGTTTCGACTCACGGGTGTGGGACCAGTTCCTCGCGCAGACCGAGTCGGTCGCCAAGTCGGTGCCGTGGATGGTGAGTTACGGCAACCACGACATGGAGGCCTGGTACTCGCCCAACGGCTACGGCGGCGAGGAGGCCCGCTTCACGCTCCCCGACAACGGGCCCGACAAGAAGCACCTCCCGGGCGTCTACTCCTTCGTCCACGGCAACACCGCGATCATCTCGCTCGACCCGAACGACGTGTCGTACGAGATCCCCGCCAACCTCGGCATCTCCGGCGGGACGCAGACCAAGTGGTTCGAGGGGCAGCTGAAGAAGTTCCGGGCCCGGCACGACATCGACTTCATCGTCGTCTTCTTCCACCACTGCGCCTACTGCACCTCCACCGCGCACGCCTCCGAGGGCGGCGTCCGGCAGGAGTGGGTGCCGCTGTTCGAGAAGTACACGGTGGACCTGGTCATCAACGGCCACAACCACCAGTACGAGCGGACCGACGTCATCAAGGGCAACAAGGTCGCCAAGAAGCTCCCGATCGGCGAGACGGCGTACCCCGAGACCGAAGGTGTGGTGTACGTGACCGCCGGTGCGGCGGGCCGCAGCCTGTACGCGTTCACCGCGCCGGACTCCTACGAGGGGCACCAGAACGAGGTCGAGTCCGTCGCCTCCTTCATCAACACCAAGGACGGCAAGGTCAACGAGACCGTCGCCTGGTCCCGGGTGCGGTACCTCGACTACTCGTTCCTGCGGGTGGACGTGGAACCGGCGCCGCGCGGGCACTGGGCCAAGCTCAAGGTGTCGGGCATCGCCGAGACCGGGGACCGGATCGACCACTTCACGGTGGCGCGGAAGGCCAAGTAGCCCTCTGGCAGGGCCCGTCACATGCGTTTGAGGATCGCCTGCTTGGCCATCGCGAACTCCTCGTCCGTCAGCACACCCGTGCGGCGCAGCTCGCCGAGCTCGCGCAGACGGCGCAGGAGGGCGTCATGGCCGTCCTCGACGGGTGCGGCGACCGGGAGGGAAGGCGTTTCCGGTCGTACGTCCAGGGTCTTGCGTACGTCGACGGCGGCCGTCCGGGCCGGGTGGGGGAGCCTGGCCTGGACGGCCGCCGCGATGAGGGCCATCAGCGGGTCCTTCTTGAAGCCCCACAGCTCCACGGAGTGTGGGTCGTACTTCGCCGGGGCCTTGGTGGGCGCGTGGTGCACCGTGAAGCGGAGGTGGCCGTTGTCCAGGCCGGCCGCGGGGAGCCACTCCACGGCGGCGAGGTCGGTGAGGGGAAGCGTGCGGATGCCGGCGGCGGCCTTGGCGTCCTCCGTCTTCCAGTTCCATTCCAGGCGGACGCGCTCGCCGTCGAAGGTCGCGGTGCCGTCGCCCGCGGAGACCGACAGCGGGACGGCCGGGCCGGGCAGGAGGAACTCCGTGACCGGGGTCGCCGGGACCTGGTCGAGGAGGAGGGCGTCGCGGACCTCGTCCACGAAGTACTCGGCGACGCCGTAGCGGTCCGACTCGACGATGAGCTGATAGGGGTCGTTGGGTTCGGTGAGGCGGCCGCCGGTGGCGTGCAGCAGCGGGTCGGCGCCGTCGCGCAGCCGTAGCCTGAGCCGCCCCGCCCTGCGGCCCTGCTCGAAGGAGATCCCCGCCAACGCGCCCAGGGGGACGACGAGTTCACCCAGGGTCTTGCGGAGCAGGCTGACGTTCTTGTCGCGTCCCGGGGTCAGGCGCAGGGCGTCGCCGTCGAAGGCCCAGGTGCCGTCCTTCTGGATGATTTCCGCCATGGGGCAAGTCTGGCACCGGGGCCGCCGGTGCCGTGGGTGCCCGTCGCGTCGTGCACTTCCGCAACCGGCCGGTCACCCGGCAGAGTGGTCTGCACCAATCCTTGGTTGATGGAGAACGTTGCCGGAGAAGGTTGATGGAGAAGGGGGCGCAGGTGAGACGGCACCACAGAACGACTCCCCGTACGACCCGAGTTCTGGGCGCGCTGCTGCTCGTGGCGGTGGGCTCGCTCACCGTGGGCGCGGCGCCGCCGCCCGCCGGGGCCACACCGCTCGACCAGGTGATTCCGGCGCCCTCGAAGGTGACGCCGGGCGGATCGCCGTACCGGATCACGGCGAAGACCCGGATCGGGGTGGACGACTCGCGGGAGGTGCGCCGGATCGGGGAGTACCTCGCGGGGGTGCTGAGGCCGTCCACCGGCTATCGGCTGCCGGTGGCCGCGGGGCGCCGGGCAGGAATCCAACTCCGCCTGACCAAAGAGGAGTTCGGTGCCGAGGGGTACCGGCTCGTCAGCGGGGCCAAGGGCGTCACCATCACCGCCGCCCGGCCCGCCGGGCTCTTCCACGGTGTGCAGACCCTGCGGCAGCTGCTGCCGGCGAAGGTCGAGAAGAGGTCCGTGCAGTCCGGTCCCTGGCTCGTCGCGGGCGGGTCGATCACCGACAGCCCGCGCTACGGCTGGCGCGGTGCGATGCTCGACGTCTCCCGGCACTTCTTCACCGTGGACCAAGTCAAGCGGTACATCGACCAGTTGGCGCTCTACAAGGTCAACAAGCTGCATCTGCATCTCAGCGACGACCAGGGCTGGCGCATCGCGATCGACTCCTGGCCGCGGCTGTCGGCGCACGGCGGCTCGACGCAGGTCGGCGGCGGCCCCGGTGGCTTCTACAGCAAGGCGACTACAAGGAGATCGTCCGGTACGCGTCCTCGCGCTATCTGGAGGTCGTCCCCGAGATCGACATGCCCGGCCACACCAACGCCGCGCTCGCCTCGTACGCCGAGCTGAACTGCGACGGGGTCGCGCCGCCGCTCTACACCGGCACCGAGGTCGGCTTCAGTTCGCTGTGCGTCGGCAAGGACCTCACGTACGACTTCGTCGACGACGTGATCCGGGAGCTCGCCGCGCTCACGCCCGGCCGCTATCTGCACATCGGCGGCGACGAGGCCCACTCGACCAGCCATGAGGACTACGTCAAGTTCATGGACCGGGTGCAGCCCATCGTCGCCAGGTACGGCAAGACGGTGGTGGGTTGGCATCAGCTGACCGGCGCGAACCCCTCGCGGGGGGCGGTGGCGCAGTACTGGGGGCTGGACGACACCAGCGCGGAGGAGAAGGCGCAGGTGGCGAAGGCCGCGCAGAACGGTACGGGTGTTGTTCTGTCGCCGGCCGACCGGGTGTACCTCGACATGAAGTACACGGCGGATACGCCGCTGGGGCAGGACTGGGCGGGGTTGGTGGAGGTGAAGCGGGCCTACGACTGGGATCCGGGGGACTATCTGCCGGGGGTGCCGGGTGCGGCTGTGCGAGGAGTGGAGGCTCCGTTGTGGACGGAGACGATCGTGACGTCCGCCGACATCGAGTACATGGCGTTTCCGAGGCTGGCGGGGGTGGCCGAGTTGGGGTGGTCGCCGGCTGCCACGCATGACTGGGAGCGGTACAGGGTGCGGCTGGCTGCGCAGGGTGCCAGGTGGGAGGCGTTGGGGATCAACTACTACCGGTCGCCGCAGGTTCCTTGGTAGTTCTTCGGCTGCGGGTGCGTGGGGGCTGGTCGCGCAGTTCCCCGCGCCCCTAGGGCGACTGTGCTGACGGGCGCCTTCGAGGGGCCGTACCCCGGAGGCGCCCGTCTGTCTGGGTCAGAACCCGGCGATCGGGTTCTTCAGGTTGCCCACCAGCTGGAGTGCGCCCGCCGGGTCCGCCAGGTCCACCATCTGCTTGTTGTTGCGCAGTTGCAGACGGTTGAGGCAGGACAGGGCGAACTCCGGGGCGAACATGTCGTACTGGCGGAACTTGTCGGCGAGTTCGGGCACCGAGGCCTGGTACTCGCGGGTGATCTCCGCGACCGTCCGCCAGAAGTCGTCCTCCTCCAGGATCCCTTCGGAGGCGAGGTTCGCGGCGAGGAAGCGGAAGAAGCAGTCGAAGACGTCCGTGAAGATCGACAGCAGCTTCGTGTCCTCCGGGACGTCCACGCGGAGGCGTTCGACCGCCGGCGGGAGCACCGCGTCGGCGTCCATGACCGCGATCTCCTCGGCGATGTCCTTGTAGATCGCGCGCTCGACGGCGCCGTCCTTCAGGACGAGGATCACGTTCTCGCCGTGCGGCATGTAGACCAGGTCGTAGGCGTAGAAGCTGTGGAGGAGCGGGGTGAAGTACGCGGTCAGGTAGCGGCGCAGCCACTCGGTCGGGGTCAGGCCCGACTGCTCGATGAGGGCCCCGGCGAATGACCTGCCCTCGTGGTCCACGTGGACCAAGGAGGCCATCGTCGCGAGCGACTCCCCGTCCTGGAGGGAGTTCACCGGGCTCTCGCGCCACAGGGCGGCCAGCATCTTGCGGTACGGCGAGTAGCGGTCCGTCGCCGCCTCGTACTCCAGGTGGCGGTAGCCGACGGCCGCGCGCTCGCGGATGATCGACAGGCCCGTGGACTTCAACACGGGGTCGTTGTCGATGAGTTGGGCGAGCCAGTCGTTGATGGCCGGGGTCGCCTCCATGTACGCCGCCGAGAGGCCGCGCATGAAGCCCATGTTGATGACGGACAGGGCCGTCTTCACGTAGTGCTTCTCGGGGCTGGTCGTGTTGAAGAAGGTCCGGATGGACTGCTGGGCGAGGTATTCGTCGTCGCCCTCGCCCAGGCAGACGAGGTGGCGGCGGGCGACCTCGGCGGCGAAGGTGACGGAGAGCTTGTTCCACCACTGCCAGGGGTGCACCGGGATGAGGAGGTAGTCGGCCGGGTCGAGCTGCTGGGCGCGCAGGGTGGCGTGGAAGCGGTCGACCGTTTCGGCGCCCAGCTCCTCGCGGACAAAGGTCTCGTACTCGATCCCGACACCCGCCGTGAAGGCCGCGCGGGAGCGGTGGGCGGCCAGCCACACCAGGCGGACCGGGCTCGCCGTCTCCGGGGCGTACGACAGGTACTCGTGGATGCCGAAGCCGAGCCGCCCGTTGTTGGCGACGAAGCAGGGGTGGCCCTCGGTCATGCCGGTCTCGATGGCCTGGAAACCGCCGCGTGCCAGCTCGGCGACCGGGATGCGGGGCTTGGCGAGCTTGTAGCAGGTGCCGGAGAGGGTGGAGGAGATCTCCTCCAGGTAGACCGGCAGGATCTCGTCGCTCAGGCCCAGGGAGCTCTTCAGCTCGATGAAGAAGTCCAGCGCGGCGAGGGGGAGGTCGACGCCGTCCCGGTGACGGGAGATCGAGTCGGCGTCGACCTGCCAGTGGTCGAGGGCGCGGCGCGTGGCGGTGAACCCGTACCGGGTCAGACCGTCGTCGCTGCGGACCTCGAAGCGGCCGTCGGCGGTGGCCTGCGGCGTGATGAGCCGCTCGTGCGCGAACTCGGCGAGCGCCTTGCGGACGAGGAGGCGGTTGGCCTGCTCCCAGCGCTCGGGGGAGAGGTGGGCGACGGAGTCGGCGAGGCTCATGCGGACACCGCCTTCGTGAACTGCTCGCGCGTGCAGAAGCTGAGCAGCGCCCTCTTCTCCGGCTTCTGGATCTCCCGCTCGGGCACGAACCCGACGGCTTCGTTGAGGGCGTGGACGGCCTTGTTGGAGACGTCCGGCTCGACGACGACCCGCTCGACGGCCGGGTCCTCGAAGAGGTGGGCCATCACGGCGGTGATGACGGCCCGGGTGAAGCCGTGCACGGGCCGGTCGGTAGCGGGGGTGAGGAAGTGCATGCCGACGTCACCCGGCAACGGCTCGTACAGGCCCACCAGTTCACGATGGGCGGGGTCGTACTTCTCCATCAGGAAGACGGGGACGCCGTACGCGTCGAGACCGAGCAGCGCGTGGTGGTGCTCGTCGGCGGCTATGTCCATGTACGCGCGCTCGACGTCCTCCAGTTTCGCGTCCTGCATCATCCAGAACGCGGCCTTGGGGTGGGTGACCCAGCCGTGCAGCAGCTCGGCGTCCTCGATCGGGTCGAGCGGGCGGAAGGTGAAGGTGTGGGGGGTGGTCATACGGCGAACTCCTGGAACGCGATCGTCTTCTCGACCGGGTAGTACTCGGTGCCGAGCAGCTCACGGATGATGTAGCTGTTGCGGTACGCACCCATGCCCAGGTCGGGCGAGGTGATGCTGTGGGTGTGCACGCCGGCGTTCTGGAGGAAGACGCCGCGGCCGGTGGTGTCGATCGAGTAGTTGCGGGCGACGTCGAAGTTGCCCTGGGTGTCGTAGCGCAGCCGGTCCTTGACGGGGGTCAGGAACTCGGGCTCGGTGTACTTGTATCCGGTGGCGAGGACGAGGCCCTGGGTCTGGAGGTCGTAGTCCTTCTCCTGCTCCTCCTGGCGGAAGGAGAGGGTGTACGTGCCGTTCTCGTACGTCGCGCCGTTCAGGGCGGAGTTGGTGAGCAGCCGGGTGGGGACCGGTCCGCCGAGGTTCTTCTGGTAGAGCAGGTCGAAGATCTCGTTGATGAGATCGCCGTCGATGCCCTTGAACAGGCCCTTCTGCTGGGCGGTGAGCCGGTAGCGGGTGGCCTCGGGCAGCGCGCGGTAGTAGTCGATGTACTCCGGGGAGGTCATCTCCAGCGTGAGCTTGGTGTATTCGAGGGGGAAGAAGCGGGGCGACCGCGTCACCCAGTTCAGCCGGTAGCCGTGGACGTCGATCTCGCTGAGGAGGTCGTGGTAGATCTCGGCGGCGGACTGACCGGAGCCGACGATCGTGATCGACTCCTTCTGCTGCAACTCCGCCTTGTTCTGCATGTACTGCGAGTTGTGGAAGAAGTCGCCGCCGAGGCCGCGCACGGCGTCCGGGTAGTGCGGGGAGGTGCCGGTGCCGAGGACGAGATGGCGGGCGCGGAAGACCTCACCCGCGGTCGTCGTGACGACGTACACGCCGTCCTCGTACGTCACTTCGGCGACCGTCGTGCCGAAGCGCACGCTGCTCAGTTTGTTCGCGGCCCAGCGGCAGTAGTCGTCGTACTCGACACGCAGCGGGTAGAAGTTCTCCCGGATGTAGAACGAGTACAGCCGGCCCTTCTCCTTCAGGTAGTTGAGGAAGGAGTACGGCGAGGTAGGGTCGGCGAGCGTGACCAGGTCCGACATGAACGGCGTCTGGAGGTGGGCGCCGTCGAGGAACATGCCCGCGTGCCACTCGAAGTCGGGCTTCGACTCCAGGAACACACCGTCGAGTTCGTCGATGGGCTCGGTCAGGCAGGCCAGGCCGAGGTTGAACGGGCCGAGCCCGATGCCCACGACATCGTGTATCTCGGCGGGGGCCGTGGTCGGGTTTTCAGGACGCGCGGTCAAGGGACTCTCCCAGGTACTGCTCGGCGTGGCCGGCGATCAGATCGAGTACGGCGGTGATGTCTTCGGTCGTCGTCTCGGGGTTGAGCAGGGTGAACTTCAGGTAGTGGCGACCGCCGACCTTGGTGCCCGCGACCACCGCGTCGCCGGAGGCGAACAGGGCCTTGCGGGCGTAGAGGTTGGCGCGGTCGATCTCGGAGGGGTCGGTCACGGCGGCCGGGATGTAGCGGAAGACGAGGGTGGAGAGCGTCGGCTCGACCACGACGTCGTAGCGCGGGTCGGCGGCGAGGATCTTCCAGCCCTGGACGGCCAGGTCGCACACCTCGTCGAAGAGCTGCCCGATGCCGTCGGCGCCCATGGTCCGCAGCGTCACCCAGAGCTTGAGGGCGTCGAACCGGCGGGTGGTCTGCAGGGACTTGTCCACCTGGTTGGGGATGCGCTCCTGCACCATGCGCTTGGGGTTGAGGTACTCGGCGTGGTAGGTCGCGTGCCGCAGGGTGGCGGCGTCCCGGACCAGCACAGCGGACGAACTCACCGGCTGGAAGAAGGACTTGTGGTAGTCGACGGTGACCGAGTCGGCGCGCTCGATGCCGTTGATCCGGCCGCGGTACTTCACCGACGCGAGCAGTCCGCAGCCGTAGGCGGCGTCGACGTGCAGCCAAGTCCCGTACTGCGCGCACAGTCCGGCGATCTCGGGCAGCGGGTCGATGGACCCGAAGTCGGTGGTGCCGGCGGTGGCGACGACGGCCATCGGGACGAGCCCGGCGGCCTTGCAGCGCTCCAGCTCATGGGCGAGCGCGACGGTCTGCATCCGCTTGTCGCGGTCGACGGGGATGCTGACCACGGAGTCGGGGGACAGGCCGAGGAGTTTGGCGGACTTCTTGACGCTGAAGTGGCTGACCTCGGAGGCGAAGACGCGCAGTCTGGCCGTGCTGTCCGTCTTGGCTTCTTCCCGGGCGAGGAGGAGGGCCTGGAGGTTGGACTGGGTGCCGCCGGAGGTGAACACGCCGTCGGCGGCCGGGCCGAGGCCGATCCGGGCGGTCGTCCAGTCGATGAGCTTGCGCTCGATGAGGGTGCCGCCGGCCGACTGGTCCCAGGTGTCCAGGGAGGAGTTGACCGCGGAGAGGATCGCCTCGCCGAGCACCGCCGGGATGACCACCGGGCAGTTGAGGTGGGCGAGATAGCGGGGGTGGTGGAAGTAGACCGCGTCGCGGAGGTAGACGTCCTCCAGCTCGTCGAGCACGGCGCCGGTGTCGAGGAGCGGCTTGTCGAGGTCGATCGCGTCGATGGCCGGGGCGAGGTCGTCGACGCTGACGCCGGTGAACGGACGGTCGGTGGCGGCGAGTTTGGCTGCCACCCGCTCGATACCTTCGGTCACGGAGCGGCGGTACTGCTCCGCGGTCGTGTCGTTGAGTAGGTGCGAGCGCATGGTGGGGGTCCTCCGGTGGGGAGCAGTAGTCCGCGTTACTTAGGTTAGCCTAACCTAAGTTGCTCGATCGCGGGGATGGGTGTGCGGCGGCTGGGGGTGGGTCGGGCAGGCTGCTCGGCGGGCTACTCGGCGGCGCGGAGCTGTTCCTCGGTCATCCCCTGCCGCCAGTAGCCGACGAAGGTGACGCTGCGGCGGTCGATGCCGCGTTCACCGACGAAGTGCCGGCGCAACTGCTTCACGCAGCCCGACTCGCCCGCGATCCAGACGTACGGCCGCTCGGCGGGCGGGAGTTGGGCGTCGCGGAGGGCGCCGAGGGCCATGGGGGAGCCCTCGGTTCCCTCGTGATCCCGCACGAACCAGGTGATCTCGGCGTCGGCCTCGGTCACCAGGTCCTGGATGTCGGCGGCGTGCTGCACCTCCAGCCAGACCCGGGCGGGAACGCCGGCCGGCAGGGACTCCAGGATCGCGGAGACGGCGGGTACGGCGGTCTCGTCGCCCCAGATGAGCACGAGGTCGCTGCCGTCGGCCGGCCGGAACCGGATGGCGCGGTTGTCGGCGACGGCGGGACCCAGGAGCAGGACCCGGTCCCCGGCGGCCGCCCGCGCGGCCCAGCGGGAGGCGGGGCCGGCGGGGGTGTCGGCGCCGGGGTCGACACCGTGCAGGACGAAGTCGATGTCGATCTCGTCGGGGTCCCGGCGCAGGGCGCGGAGCGTGTACGACCGCATGACCGCCCGTACGTCGTCCGGGAGTTCACGCCAGGCCTGCCACCAGCCGTCACCGAGCTCGATCGGAACGACCGGCTCGGTCCGCCCCTCGGCGGGGATGAACAGCGACAGCGACTGGTCGCACCCGTGGGAGTGGAACTCCCGCAGTTCCTCGCCGCCGAAGGTGACCCGGACGAGGGAGGGTCCGAGGCGCCGCGTTCTCACGACTCGGAGAGAGAAGAAGCGAAAGGGTGCGGCGACGGCGGTGGTCATGGGGTGCGCTCCTGAGGTGGCAGGGGGCAGGGCTTGTGCTTTGAGGGGCGCGGGGCTGTGTCGATGTGCGGCTCCGCCGCGTGGGTGCGACCAGCCACGACGGGGCCCGCGGTTCACCCACCACATCAAGCCCCGTTTTTCAGCTGACCTTCTTCGCCTTCTCAAGAGCCTCGGCGAGGGTCTCGAGCAGCGGCGTGCACTTGTCGTACGACAGGATCGGCTCCGGCGACCGGGCGATGACCTGCCCGGCCTTCACCGCAGGCAGCTTCTTCCAGGTGGCCTCCGTGATGTCGGCCGGCTGGATCGTCGACGACCGGTCGTCCATCATGATGATGTCGGCCTTGTACTTGTCGACGTTCTCCCAGCTCAGCGACTCGTACCAGCCGCCACCCTGCTTCTTGGCGCTCTCCGGCGGCTCGACGAAGTTCACGCCGAGGGCCTTGAAGTACTCGAGGTCGATGGAGAGGTTGGTGCCGGAGACGTAGAAGATGTCCTGGCTCGCGGAACCGGCCAGCACCTTGATGTCGGGCTTCGCCTTCGCGGCGGCGCGCAGCCGGGTCGCGGCGGCCTCGAACTTCTTCTTGGCGTCGGTGACCTTCGCGGCCGTCATGTCGGCGCCGAGGGACTCGGCCAGCTCCCACATGCGCTGCAGCGGCGCGGTGAGCTGGCGGTCGTAGACGGAGATGCCGACGCTCGGGGCGAGCTTGGCGATCTTGTCCTTGGAGGCGGCCGGGACGTACCAGAGGGTGCCGGCGTCGTCGAACATCGTGGTGATGAGGACGTCCGGGGCGAGGGCGGCGTACTTCTCGACGTTGAACTGGTCCCAGACGTTGCCGAGGATCTCCACCTTGGAGATGTCCATGTCGCCGGCCTGGACGTCGGCCTTGCCGTCGGCGGTCTTGGTGGGGCCGAAGACGCCCTTGACGGAGATGCCGTAGTCGTAGAGGGCGGCGGCGACGCCGGTGAAGGCGACGATGTTCGCGGGGATCTTGTCGAGCTTCACCTCGGTGCCGCGGTCGTCCTTGAAGGTCCAGGGACCGGACTTCTCCGCGGCGGAGGTCTCCTTGCCAGAGCCACCGCTTTTCGCGTCGTCGTCACCGCAGGCCGCGAGCACGGCACCGAGACCGAGGGCGCCGCCCGCGGCGAGGATGCCGCGGCGGGTGAGGTGGGTGGCTCTGGCGTTGGACATGTGTGTGGCTGCTTTCGAACGGGGCGAAGCGCCCGCCGGACAAGTTCAAAGGAAGGTTAGCCTAACCTCAGATCTTGTCCAGAGGGCGGGGGGCTTCGGTTCGAAGCTGTGCGCCACCTATGAGGTGCTCGGGCTCAGCTGATGAGCCCCAATTCCCTGGCAATCAGCATCCGTTGGACTTCGCTCGTCCCCTCCCCGATCTCCAGGATCTTGGAGTCGCGCCACATGCGGGCCACCGGGTACTCGTTCATGAAGCCGTAGCCGCCGTGGATCTGGGTGGCGTCGCGGGCGTTGTCCACCGCGATCGTCGACGAGTAGAGCTTGGCGAGGGCCGCTTCCTTCTTGAAGGGTTCGCCGGCCACCAGCCTCGACGCCGCGTCCCGCCACGCCAGCCTCGCGGTGTGCGCCTTCATCTCCATGTCCGCGATCTTGAACTGGATGGCCTGGTTCGCGCCGATCGGCTTGCCGAAGGCGTGGCGTTCCTTGGCGTACTTCACCGACTCGTCCACGCAGCCTTGCGCCAGGCCCGTGGACAGCGCCGCGATCGCGATGCGGCCCTCGTCCAGGATGCGCAGGAACTGGGCGTAGCCGCGGCCCTCCTCGCCCAGCAGGTTCGCCGCCGGGACGCGGACGTCGGCGAACGACAACTCCCGCGTGTCCGACGCGTTCCAGCCCACCTTCGAGTACGGGGCCGCGACCGTGAAGCCCGGGGTGCCGGAGGGGACGATGATCGACGAGATCAGCGGCCTGCCGTCCGGCTTGCGGCCGGTCACCGCCGTCACCGTCACCAGGCCCGTGATGTCCGTGCCCGAGTTGGTGATGAAGCACTTCGTGCCGTTGATCACCCATTCGTTCGTCGACTCGTCCAGGCGGGCCGTCGTGCGCGTCGCGCCCGCGTCGCTGCCGCCGTCCGGTTCGGTCAGGCCGAACGCGCCCAGGATCTCGCCCGAGCACAGACGCGGGAGCCACTCCTGCTTCTGGGCCTCCGTGCCGTACAGGTGCAGCGGCATCGCCCCCAGGGAGACCCCCCGCCTCCAGGGTGATCGCCACCGACGAGTCGACGCGCGCCAGTTCCTCCAGCGCCACGCCCAGCGCCATGTAGTCGCCTCCCATACCGCCGTACTCCTCGGGGAACGGCAGGCCGAACAGGCCCATGCGGCCCATCTCGCGGACGATCTCGTAGGGGAACTCGTGGTGTTCGTAGTAGTCGGCGATCTTGGGGGCTACTACCTCGTGCGCGAACTCCTCCACCGTGCGGCGGAGTTCTTCGAGTTCGGGGGAGAGTCGGTGGTCCATCGCGGGTCACTGCTCCTTGTGGGACAGGGCACGTACGGTGCGGGACGGGCTGGGTCGGCCCAGTCGGGCGGCCATCCACTCGCTCGTGGCGACGAGACGGCCGAGGTCGACCCCGGTGTCGATGCCGAGGCCCTGCAGCATCCACACGAGGTCTTCGGTGGCGAGGTTGCCGGTGGCCGACTTGGCGAACGGGCAGCCGCCGAGGCCGCCCGCGGAGGCGTCGACCGTGGTGACGCCGTGCAGCAGCGCCACGTAGGTGTTGGCGAGGGCCTGGCCGTACGTGTCGTGGAAGTGCACGCCCAGCTTTTCCGTGGGGACCCCGGCCTCGTTCAGGGCGGTCAGCAGCGCCCGTACGTGGCCCGCCGTCGCCACGCCGATCGTGTCGCCCAGGCTCAGTTCGTCGCAGCCCATGTCGAGCAGCGCCTGGCAGACCTGCACGACCTGCGGCACCGGGACCGGGCCCTCCCACGGGTCGCCGAAGCACATGGAGAGGTAGCCGCGGACGTGCACGCCCGCGTCCTTCGCACGGGCCACCGTCGGCTCGAACATGGCCAGCGCCTCGTCCAGCGTGCGGTTGAGGTTGGCCTTCGCGAACGACTCGCTGGCGCTGGCGAAGACCGCTACCCGGGTCGCTCCCAGCGCCAGGGCGCGCTCCAGGCCGCGTTCGTTCGGCACCAGGACCGGGAGGTCCGCCTTCACGTCGGCCAGCCGCGGGAACAGCTGCTCCGCGTCCGCCAGTTGGGGCACCCACTTGGGGTGGACGAAGCTCGTCGCCTCGATCGTCGTCAGGCCCGCGTCGGCCAGGCGGTGGATGAACTCCGCCTTGACGTCGGTCGGGACGGTCGCCTTCTCGTTCTGCAGACCGTCGCGCGCGCCGACCTCATGGATGCGGACCCGCGACGGCAGGCCTTCCTGCGGTACGACCATGGGGAGTGTCATGTCGCGTCCTCCACGGGGGTGATGACGGCCAGCACCTGGTCCATCGCGACCGTCGTGCCCGGCTTGACGTCCAGTTCGGCGACCGTGCCCGCGTGCGGGGCGGAGACGACGTGCTCCATCTTCATCGCCTCCACCACCAACAGGCTCTGCCCGGCCGTCACTTCGTCCCCCACGGCGACCTTCACGACCGTCACCGTTCCCGGCATCGGCGCGGTGAGCGAGTCGGCGCCCGCGTGGGCCGCGCCGGACAGGGACGCCGCCACCGGGTCGTGGTCCCGGACGTGCCACGCGTCGCCGTCGCGGCCCAGCCAGTCGGCCGCGCGGTGGAAGGTGTGCCGGACGCCGTCCAGCAGGACGCTCACCCGGTCGTCCGTGACGGTCGCCGCGCCGCGCGGGACGTACGCCAGCGGGTCCTGCACCCGGAGGTGGAAGGCGACCGGCTTCGGCGTGCCCCCCAGCCGCCAGCCGCTCGGCACGGAGAAGGGGTCGGTCCAGCCGCCGTCCGCGGCACGCGGCTTCAGGGCCTCCAGGCGGACGGCGGCGGCGGCCTCGTAGACCTCCTCCGGTACGTCGGTGGCGACCAGGCCGTCCACCTCGCGCTCCACCAGGCCCGTGTCCAGCTCGCCCGCCACCACGGCGGGATGGGCCAGGAGGCGGCGCAGGAAGCCCGCGTTGGTCTGCACGCCCAGCGTGACCGTGTCCGCGAGAGCGGCGCGGAGCTTGCGCAGGGCCGTCGCGCGGTCGGGGCCGTACGCGATCACCTTGGACAGCATCGGGTCGTACAGGCTGCCGACCTCGGAGCCCTCCAGGAGGCCGGAGTCGGTGCGGACGCCGTCGCCCTGCGGCTCGTGCAGCCGCAGCACCGTGCCGCCGGAAGGGAGGAAGCCGCGGGCCGGGTCCTCGGCGCACAGGCGCGCCTCGACAGCGTGTCCCGTCAGCCGTACGTCGTCCTGGCCGAAGGCGAGCCGCTCGCCCGCCGCGACCCGCAGCTGCCACTCCACCAGGTCCAGTCCGGTGATGAGCTCGGTGACCGGGTGCTCCACCTGGAGGCGGGTGTTCATCTCCATGAAGTAGTACGAGGACGGGTCGCCGCCCGGGACGATGAACTCGACCGTGCCCGCGCCCCGGTAGCCGCAGGAGCGGGCCGCCTGGACCGCCGCCTCGCCCATCGCCGCGCGCGTGGCCTCGTCCAGGAGGACCGACGGGGCCTCCTCGATGATCTTCTGGTGGCGGCGCTGGAGGGAGCACTCGCGCTCGCCCAGGTGGACGACGTTGCCGTGGCCGTCCGCCAGCACCTGGATCTCGATGTGCCGGGGGCGGTCGATCCACCGCTCCACCAGGAGCGTGTCGTCGCCGAAGGAGGCGCGGGCCTCGCGGCGGGCGGCGGCGATCTCGTCGTCCAGCAGGTCCAGATCCCGGACCAGGCGCATGCCCTTGCCGCCGCCGCCGGCGCTCGGCTTCAGCAGCACCGGTGCGCCCAAGGCGCGGGCGGCGTCGGCCAGTTCCGGGTCCCGGCCGCCCGGCACCACCGGCACCCCCGCCGCGGCCACCGTCTCCTTGGCGCGGATCTTGTCGCCCATCAGGGCGATGGCGTCCGCGGGCGGCCCGATGAAGACCAGCCCGGCGTCGGCGCACGCGCGCGCGAACCCGGCGTTCTCGGCGAGGAAGCCGTAGCCGGGGTGGACGGCCTGGGCGCCGGTCGACGCGGCGGCCGCCAGCAGCCGCTCCACCGACAGATAGCTCTCGGCGGCCGGTGCCGGGCCCAGTCGTACCGCCGTGTCGGCCTCCCGGACGTGCCGGGCGTCCGCGTCGGCGTCGGAGAAGACGGCCACCGAGCGCACGCCCAGGGAGCGCAGGGTGCGGATGACGCGGACGGCGATCTCGCCCCGGTTGGCCACAAGTACCGTGTCGAACATCCTCGTAAAACCCCTCATCACATCCGGAAGACGCCGAACTGGGGGTCACCCAGCGGGGCGTTCGCACAGGCGGTCAGGGCCAGGCCCAGCACCTGGCGGGTCTCCAGGGGGTCGATGACCCCGTCGTCCCACAGGCGGGCCGTCGCGTAGTAGGCGTTCCCCTGGCGGTCGTACTGCGCCCGGATCGGGTCCTTGAAGGCCTCCTCGGCCTCCGCGGGCCAGTCCTCGCCCCGGGCCTCCAGCTGGTCCCGCTTGACGGTCGCGAGGACCGAGGCGGCCTGCTCGCCGCCCATGACGGAGATCTTGGCGTTGGGCCACATCCACAGGAAGCGGGGCGAGTAGGCCCGGCCGCACATGGAGTAGTTGCCCGCGCCGTACGAGCCGCCGACCACGACCGTCAGCTTCGGCACGCGCGTGCAGGCGACGGCGGTGACCATCTTGGCGCCGTGCTTGGCGATGCCACCGGCCTCGTACGAACGCCCCACCATGAACCCGGAGATGTTCTGCAGGAACACCAGCGGGATGCCGCGCTGGTCGCACAGCTCGATGAAGTGGGCGCCCTTCTGGGCGGACTCGGAGAACAGGATGCCGTTGTTGGCGACGATGCCGACCGGGTGGCCGTGGATGCGGGCGAAGCCGGTGACCAGGGTCTGCCCGAACTCGGACTTGAACTCCGCGAAGCGGGAGCCGTCGACCACGCGCGCGATGACCTCGCGGACGTCGTAGGGGGTGCGGGAGTCGACCGGGACGGCGCCGTAGAGGCCGTACGGGTCGACCTTCGGCTCGACGGCCGGCTCGACGGACCACGGGAGCGACCCGCGCGCGGGGAGCGTGGCGACGATGTCGCGCACGATCCTCAGGGCGTGGGCGTCGTCCTCGGCGAGGTGGTCGGTGACACCGGAGACGCGGGAGTGGACCTCGCCGCCGCCCAGCTCCTCGGCGGTGACGACCTCGCCGGTCGCCGCCTTCACCAGGGGCGGGCCGCCCAGGAAGATCGTGCCCTGGTTGCGGACGATCACGGCCTCGTCGCTCATCGCGGGGACATAGGCGCCACCGGCCGTGCAGGAGCCGAGGACGGCGGCGATCTGCGGGATGCCGGCGCCGGACATCCGGGCCTGGTTGTAGAAGATCCGCCCGAAGTGCTCGCGGTCCGGGAAGACCTCGTCCTGCATGGGCAGGAAGGCCCCGCCGGAGTCCACGAGGTAGAGACAGGGGAGGCGGTTCTCCAGGGCGACTTCCTGGGCGCGCAGGTGCTTCTTCACCGTCATCGGGTAGTACGTGCCGCCCTTGACGGTCGCGTCATTGGCGACGATCACGCACTCGCGCCCGCTGACCCGGCCGATCCCGGCGATCACACCGGCGGCCGGGGCCTGGCCGTCGTAGAGCCCGTCGGCGGCGAGGGGGGCCAGCTCCAGGAACGGCGAACCCGGGTCGAGCAGCGTGTCCACCCGGTCGCGCGGCAGCAGCTTGCCGCGCGCGGTGTGCCGGGCGCGCGCCTTCTCACCCCCGCCCAGCCGGGCGGCGGCCAGCTTGCCGCGCAGCTCCCCGACGAGTGCGAGGTGCGCCTCCTCGTTGGCCCGCCAGGCCTCCGACGCGGGGTCTGCCGCGCTGTGAAGCTCCGGTGCCTCGTGCATCCTGCGGTCCCCTCACCCAGTGGTCGACTGTTAATGAGCGTTAACCATTTCCTTCAGGTTAACGACCGCTAACCTCCCTGTCTAGAATTGCTCGCATGGCCACCAGAACCGACGCCCCCACCCGCCGTGAGCAGATCCTCAAGGAGGCCGCTCGACTCTTCGCCGAGCGCGGCTTCCACGGCGTCGGCGTGGACGAGATAGGCGCCGCCGTCGGCATCAGCGGCCCCGGCCTCTACCGGCACTTCGCGGGCAAGGACGCGATGCTCGCGGAGCTGCTGGTGGGGATCAGCGAGCAGCTGCTGCGGGGCGCGAAGCGGCGGCTGGCCGAAGCGGACGGCTCCTCGGCGGCGGACGTCCTCGACTCCCTCATCGAGGGCCACATCGACTTCGCCCTGGACGACCGGCCCCTGATCACCTTGCACGACCGAGAGCTGGACCGCCTCCGCGACAGCGACCGCAAGCTGGTGCGGCAGCTCCAGCGGCAGTACGTCGAGCTGTGGGTGGGGGTCGTCCGCGAGCTGTACCCGGGGCTGACGGAACCCGCCGCCCGGTCCGCCGTGCACTCGGTCTTCGGCCTCCTGAACTCGACCCCGCACCTGGGCCGCCCCGGCTCCCTGCCGGGCCGCGCGGTCACGGCGGAGTTGCTGCACTGCATGGCCCGGGGGGCGTTCGGGGCGGCGGGGGAGTGACGAGCGTTACGGAGGGGTTCCCCCGGACGCCCTGGACGGCCCTCCCTACCGGCCGGTACCTTTGTCATCTGAGCAAGCGCTTAGACAAGCGACCCTGAGCCAGGTGGAGGTGGCGGACGTGCGCCGTACGGTGTTCAACGAGGATCACGAGGCGTTCCGGGAGACCCTCCGGGCCTTCATCGAGGCCGAGGTCGTCCCCGTCTACGACGAGTGGTTCGCGGCCGGTCAGGCGCCGCGCGACTTCTACTACAAGCTCGCCGAGCTGGGCCTGTTCGGCATCAACGTGCCGGAGGAGTTCGGCGGCGCCGGCATCGACTCGTACAAGTTCGAGGCCGTGATGTACGAGGAGACCGCCGCGCGGGCGTCCACTTCGGCGGCTCCGGGGTGCACGTGCTGCTCGCCCTGCCGTACATCAAGATGCTCGCCACCGACGAGCAGAAGAAGCGCTTCCTGCCCAAGTTCGTCTCCGCCGAGGAGATGTGGGCGCTGGCGATGACCGAGCCGGGCACCGGTTCCGACCTCGCGGGCATGAAGACCACCGCCAAGCTGAGCGAGGACGGCACGCACTACGTCCTCAACGGCTCGAAGACCTTCATCACCGGTGGCGTCCACGCCGACCGTGTGATCGTCTGCGCCCGCACCGCCGCGCCCACCGCCGAGGACCGCCGCCACGGCATCTCCCTCTTCGCCGTGGACACCAAGTCCGAGGGCTACTCCATCGGCCGCAAGCTGGACAAGCTCGGCCTGCGCACCTCCGACACCGCCGAACTCGCGTTCGTCGACGTGAAGGTGCCGGTCGAGGACCTGCTCGGCGAGGAGAACAAGGGCTTCTACTACCTCGGCCACAACCTGGCGTCCGAGCGCTGGGGCATCGCCTTCGGCGCCTACGCCCAGGCCAAGGCCGCCGTCCGGTTCGCCCAGCAGTACGTCACGGACCGCACGGTCTTCGGCAAGCCCGTCGCCTCCTTCCAGAACACCAAGTTCGAGCTGGCCGCCTGCAAGGCCGAGGTGGACGCCGCCGAGGCGGTCGCCGACCGCGCGCTCGAGGCCCTCGACGCCGGCGAGCTGACCCCGGCCGAGGCCGCCTCCGCGAAGCTGTTCTGCACCGAGGTCGCGCACCGCGTCATCGACCGCTGCCTCCAGCTGCACGGCGGCTACGGCTTCATGAACGAGTACCCGATCGCCCGCCTGTACGCGGACAACCGCGTCAACCGTATCTACGGCGGCACCAGCGAGATCATGAAGACGATCATCGCGAAGGACATGGGTCTGTAAGGTCCCCGCAATCGCTGACCAGTAGAAATGACTGCATGAGTCAGGCACTACAGGGTCTCCTCGATCTGCTCGACCTCGAGCAGATCGAGGAGAACATCTTCCGCGGCCAGTCCCGGCCCGCCATCGTCCCGCGCGTCTTCGGCGGTCAGGTCGCGGCCCAGGCGCTCGTCGCCGCCGGGCGCACGGTCCCCGAGGACCGTCTCGCCCACTCCCTGCACGCGTACTTCCTGCGGGCCGGGGACCCGGGCGCGCCGATCGTCTACACGGTCGAGCGGATGAACGACGGCCGCTCCTTCACCGCCCGCCGGGTCGTCGCCGTCCAGCACGGCCAGCCGATCTTCGCCCTGTCGGCGTCCTTCCAGAAGCACGAGGAAGGCTTCGACCACCAGGCCCCGATGCCGCCCGCCCCCGATCCCGCCACGCTCCCCACCTCGCAGGAGCGGCTGCGCGGCTACGACCACATCGCGCCGGACGTCATCGAGAAGTTCCTGGAGGCCCGCGAGGCCATCGACCTGCGGTACGTCGACGAGCCGCCGTACGGGAAGTTCGGCGAGCCGCGCGAGCCGCACTCGCAGGTCTGGTTCCGCACCAACGGCAAGCTCGGCGGCGCTGTCGACGAACCGCTGCTGCACGTCGTCCTCGCCACCTACGTCTCCGACATGACCCTCCTCGATTCGATCCTGCTCGCGCACGGCCGCGGCGGCTGGGCGACCGGGGACGTCGTCGGCGCCTCCCTCGACCACGCGATGTGGTTCCACCGGCCCTTCCGCGCCGACGAATGGCTCCTGTACGACCAGGAGTCGCCGTCCGCGCACGGCGGCCGCGGGCTCGGCCAGGCGCGCATCTACACCCAGGACGGGCAGCTCGCCATCTCGGTCATCCAGGAAGGCGTGGTCCGGGCTCCTCGGCAACACTGAGGGGCATGACGGAAGCGGAAACAGCGGAACAGGGCGGCGGCGAGAGCACCTTCACGGTGATCGTGGCCGCCGTCGCCAACCTCGGCATCGCCCTCGCCAAGGCGGTCGCCGGTGTCATCAGCGGCTCCAGCGCGATGCTCTCCGAGGCCGCGCACTCGGTCGCCGACACCGTCACCGAGGTGCTGCTGCTCACCGCCCTGAAGCGCAGCGAGAAGCCCGCCGACGAGGACCATCCGCTCGGCTACGGCCCCGAGCGGTACATCTGGGCCCTGCTCGCCGCCGTCGCCACCTTCGTCGGCGGCGCGGTGTTCTCCCTCTACGACGGCATCCACACCCTCGTCGAGGGCGAGGAACTCGGCGACCCGCTGATCTCGTACGTCGTCCTCGGCGTCGCCTTCCTCCTGGAGGGCTACTCGCTGCGGACGGGACTGAAGCAGGCGCGCCGGGAGGCGGCCCGCTTCCAGGCGCCGTTCAGGCTCTACCTCCGGCACACCCCCGACACCGCCGTGAAGGCCGTCGTCCTGGAGG
The DNA here is from genome assembly GCA_002027195.1 of Streptomyces sp. GKU 895. Classification (GTDB taxonomy): domain Bacteria; phylum Actinomycetota; class Actinomycetes; order Streptomycetales; family Streptomycetaceae; genus Streptomyces. The sequence goes on from MWJO01000003.1 coordinate 164,569, forward strand.
ACTCGGCCGCGCTGATCGGCCTGGTCCTCGCCGCGGGCGGGCTGCTCGGCGGCCAGCTCACCGGTTCGGGCGTGTGGGACGGGGTCGCCTCGCTGCTCATCGGGCTGTTGCTGCTGGGCGTGGCCTGGGTGCTGGGGCGGTCCAACGCCGAGCTGCTGATCGGCCGCCCGCTGCCCAAGCCCATGCGGCAGCGGATCCGGGCCGAACTGGTGGCGGTGGAGCACATCGAGGCCGTACTGGAGCTGACGACCCTGGTGCAGGGGCCGCGGGAGGCGCTGGTCGCCGCCAAGGTCGACTTCCGGGACGTGTCGACGGCGGCGCAGATCGAGTGGGCCTGCGAACAGGCCGAGCTGCGGCTGCGGGCCGCGTTCCCCGGCGTGACCAGGGTGTACCTGGACCCGACGCCGGGGCACGCGCAGCAGCGGACGGAGGGGCTGAACCCCTGGCCGTGAGCCGCGCAGGGCTTATCTGAGCCCCGCCTCCGCCAGCAGATACGCCGTCATCGGGTCGTAGTGGCGCGGGCTGACGACGTGGTCGTCGAGGGGGACCGTCACCTGGACGGTGCCTTCGGCCTCGCCGAGGAAGAGGGCGGGGTCGTTGCAGTCGGCGTACCCGACGGAGTCCACGCCGTGCTGGCCCGCGTAGCCCGCCCAGCCGTGGTCGGCGACGACGAGGTCGGGCAGCGGACGCCCCTCGCGCTCCAAGCCGGTCAGGATGGCCTTCATCGGCTCGCCGGAGTGGGTGTGCCACAGCGTGGCGCCGTGCTCCAGCATCGCCACGTCCGCGAACTGCATGACGTACCCCTCCTCTGTCTGCAGCCCCTCCGGGATGACGACGATCTCGCAGCCGGCGGCCCGCAGCGCGGCGGCCGTGGAGTGGTGGACCTCCAGGAGCCCGCCCGGGTGACCGGTCGCGAACAGCACCCGCTGCTGCCCTTCGGCGGCCTTCCGCAGCCGCGCCGCCATGCGCTCGAGGCCGTCGACCGTCAGCTCGGGGTCGATGGTGTCCTGGCCGTACCGGTACTCCGGGTCGTCGTTCACACCCACCCGCTCCGCCATCACCGCGAGCACGTCCTGCTCGTCGCTCCAGCGGTCACCGAGCTCCAGGCCGAGCCAGTAGTGGCGGTTGCCGTTCGCGAGCTGGCGGTAGTGCGAGAGGTTGTTCTCTCGGGGCGTCGCGACGTCGCCCGCGATGCGGGTCCGTACGAGGTGGTCGACGAGCTCGGCGCGGCTGGGAGTCCCGGGTATCGGCATGGGGTCCATTGTGAGGCAGGCGACCGTACGCGTGCGGGGTGTCCCGGCCGCTGGGACACGGGTCACTCACGCAGGGCGAACCACAACTCCATGCGTACGTCGGGGTCGTCGAGGTCGGCGTCGAGCAGCGCCGCGCACTTGGCGACCCGCTGCCGCACGGTGTTGCGGTGCACGGCGAGCGCCACCGCCGTCCGGTCCCAACTGCCGTGCAGGGACAGCCAGGTGCGCAGGGTGTCCACGAGGGCGGGGGAGTCCGCGAGCGGCGCGAGGAGCGTACGCGCATGGGCCTCGGCCTCGTCGGCCGGCACGAGAGCGGCGAGCCCGGGCCGCCCGCCGTGCCGGACGAGGGCGCTACGGGTGGCGCGGGCCCGGGCGAGGGCACGGGCGGCTTGGGTGTCGGCGAGCGGCCAGTCGCAGGGCTCCACGGCGGCGCTGACGCCGAGGGTCCAGCCGGGTGCGGGCCGCCGGCCCGCTCGGCGGGTGACACGTACGACGTCGCGGCGAGGTCGACGAGGGTGAACCCAGGCGCCGAGCGCGGAGGCCGCTACGGCGTCAGGGGTGGCGGAGGGCGTGGGCCGCGGCGGAGAGCCGAGGGGCGTGGGCTGCTGTGCCGCGGCCGTGCCTCGCGCCCGTGTCCAGGGCGGTGTCGGCCGCGGCCTGCCGTGCGGTCGGGGTGGTGGCCCTGGTTTCTCGTGCGGCCGAGGCGGCGTCGGCCGTGCCTCGCGCCCGCGTGTCCAGGGCGGTGTCGGCCGCGGCTCCCGCCCGTGGTCGAGGCGGCGTCGGCCGTGCCTCGCCCGTGTGTCCGGGGCGGTGTCGGCCGCGGCCCCGCCTGTGCGGTCGGGGTGGCCCGATCCTGCTCGTGCGGTCGGGGCGCGTCGGCCGCGGTTCCCGCCTGTGCGTCCGGGATCGCGTGCACCACCACCCACCGCCCCGTCCCCAGCAGCCCCGCCACCTCCTCCGGCCGCCCGCCCAGCAGCAGCCGTACCAGCGCCGAGGAGCGGGCCGCCCCCGAGCCGCTCTGGTGTTCGCCGGTGAGCAGCGAGAGCAGGACGGCGGCGACGGAGGCGATGGTGTGGTCACCGGGGTCACGGGCCGGAGCGGCCACCCCGAGCACGAAGCCCTGCCCGGCACCGAGGGCGTAGGCGGCGAGATGAACGCCGGCGGCGGTGTGGGTGGCGGAGGTGGGGGTGCCGGGGCCGGAGGGACGGACGACCCGGGCGAGGTCGGCGAGCTCGGCGAGCGGGTCCCCGGTGGTGTCCCGGACGGCACGCCCCGCCGCCGCGATCTCCGTCCCCTCCGGTCCGAACAGCACCGCCCGGCCCCCCACCCGCTGGGCCAGCTGCCGCAGGACCGACGGCACCGGGTCCGGGCGGGACGCGGCCGCGGCGAGGCTCTGCTGGGCCTCCGTCACGCGGCGGAGTTCGGCGAGGCGGGCCTGGGCCATCAGCTGCCAGACCGCGCGGGCCACACCCGAGAAGGTGGTCTGCGGCGGGACCTCGATCAGGGGGAGTTCGTATGCCTCACAGGCCGCCACCAGCGCGCGCGGGACCGTGTCGTGCACCGGCGCCACGCCGAAGCCCAGCGCCGCGCCGCCCGCCGCCACGATCCGCGCGACGTAGTCGTCGAAGTACGCCCCCGACCCCGCCGCCTCCGGCACGTGCACGCCCGCCGTCAGCAGCAGCTCGCCGCCCAGCAGATACGGGTACGGGTCGGCCATCTCCGAGGTGTGCGCCCAGTGGATGACGGTGCCGGGGTCCTCGGGGCCCGCGATCTGCCGCAGCGCGAGGTCCTCGCGGGCCAGCAGTGCGGCCAGCGGGACCGGTGGGGTGGGTGGGACGCCGGGTCCGGCATGGTGTGCGTTTCCTTCACTCCGAACGGCCTCAATGGATGAAACGTACACTTCGCAGCCGCTTTCCGGCCACCTAATGTCAGTCCCGACCGGCAGCCGCGGGTACGGGCGGATGTCCCCGCGAGCCCCTGCCGTCGTCCCCACCCCCCTCTGCACGACACGCCACCGGGATGCTCGCGAAGGAGGCCCCACCATGGCCATCGACTACACAGTCATCGTCGTCTATCTGCTCGGCATGCTGGCCATGGGCTGGTGGGGCATGCGCCGCGCCAAGTCCAAGAGCGAGTTCCTCGTCGCCGGACGCCGGCTCGGACCCGCGATGTACTCCGGCACCATGGCCGCGATCGTCCTCGGCGGTGCCTCCACCATCGGCGGCGTCGGCCTCGGCTACCAGTACGGCCTCTCCGGCGCCTGGATGGTGTTCACCATCGGCCTCGGCCTGCTGGCCCTCTCCGTCTTCTTCTCGGCCCGCATCGCGCGCCTGAAGGTCTACACCGTCTCCGAGATGCTGGACCTCCGCTACGGCAGCCGGGCCGGAGTCATCTCCGGCGTGGTGATGTGGGCGTACACCCTCATGCTCGCGGTCACCTCGACCATCGCCTACGCCACGATCTTCGACGTCCTCTTCGACATGAACCGGACCGTCGCGATCGTCCTCGGCGGCTCGATCGTCGTCGCGTACTCGACGCTCGGCGGCATGTGGTCGATCACCCTCACCGACATGGTCCAGTTCGTGGTGAAGACGGTCGGCGTGCTGCTCCTGCTGCTCCCGATCGCCGTCGTCAAGGCGGGCGGCTTCAGCGAGATGAAGGACCAGCTGCCCACCTCGTACTTCGACCCGCTGGGCATCGGCGGCGAGACGATCTTCACGTACGTCCTGATCTATACGTTCGGCATGCTCATCGGCCAGGACATCTGGCAGCGCGTCTTCACCGCCCGCAGCGACCGGACGGCCAAGTGGGGCGGTACGGTCGCGGGCACCTACTGTCTCGCGTACGCCCTCGCCGGCGCCGTCATCGGCACGGCGGCCAAGGTCCTCTACCCCCAGCTCGGCAGCGCCGACGACGCCTTCGCCACCATCGTCAAGGACGAACTCCCGGTCGGCGTCAGAGGCTTGGTGCTGGCCGCCGCGCTCGCCGCCGTGATGTCGACGTCCTCCGGCGCGCTGATCGCCTGCGCGACCGTGGCCAACAACGACATCTGGTCGCGCCTGCGGGGCAAGGTCACCGGCGGCGAGCGCGACGAGGTGGCGGGCAACCGCGCCTTCATCCTCATCATGGGCGTCGGTGTCATCGGCACGGCCATCGCGCTCAACAACGTCGTCGAGGCGCTGACGGTGGCGTACAACCTGCTCGTCGGCGGTCTCCTCGTCCCGATCCTCGGCGGCCTGCTGTGGAAGCGCGGCACCGTCCACGGCGCGCTCGCCTCCGTGATCGTCGGCGGCCTCGCGGTCATCGGCCTGATGGCGGGCTACGGCATCCTCGCCAACGAGCCCGTCTACTACGGCCTGCTGCTCTCCCTCGCCGCCTACGTGGCGGTGTCCCTGGCGACCCCCGCCACCGACGAAGCCGTCCTCACCGCCTGGCGCGAGCGGCTGGCCGGCCGGGGTGCTCCCGAACCTGTGTCCGAACCGGTCCCGGCTCCCCAGTAGAGTCGAGAACGCATTCCGTATATTCCGCACATACGCGATGAAGCGTAGGGAAGAAGGCAGTACCCCATGAGCAGCAACGAGACGCCCCGCGGCCCCGTCGACTCCTCCCGCATCCCGCGGTACGCCGGCCCCGCGACCTTCGCCCGGCTGCCCCGACTCGACGAGGTCGGCCGCGCCGACGTCGCCGTCGTGGGCGTGCCGTTCGACTCGGGCGTCTCGTACCGGCCGGGCGCCCGCTTCGGCGGCAACGCGATCCGCGAGGCGTCCCGGCTGCTGCGCCCCTACAACCCGGCGCAGGACGCGTCCCCGTTCGCCCTCGCGCAGGTCGCGGACGGCGGGGACATCGCCGTGAACCCGTTCAACATCAACGAGGCCGTCGAGACGATCGAGGCGGCGGCGGACGAGTTGTTGGGGACGGGCGCCCGGCTGATGACCCTCGGCGGCGACCACACCATCGCGCTCCCCCTCCTCCGCTCGGTCGCCAAGAAGCACGGCCCGGTCGCCCTGCTCCACTTCGACGCCCACCTCGACACCTGGGACACCTACTTCGGCGCCGAGTACACGCACGGCACGCCGTTCCGGCGGGCGGTGGAGGAGGGCATCCTCGACACGTCGGCGTTGTCCCACGTGGGTACGCGCGGCCCCCTGTACGGCAAGCAGGACCTCACCGACGACGAGAAGCTGGGCTTCGGCATCGTCACGTCGGCGGACGTCTACCGCCGCGGCGCCGACGAGGTCGCCGACCAGCTGCGCCAGCGCATCGGCGACCGCCCCCTCTACATCTCCATCGACATCGACTGCCTGGACCCGGCCCACGCCCCCGGCACCGGCACGCCCGAGGCGGGCGGCATGACGTCCAGGGAGCTCCTGGAGATCCTGCGCGGCCTGGCCTCCTGCAACCTGGTCTCGGCCGACGTCGTCGAGGTGGCCCCCGCGTACGATCACGCGGAGATCACGTCGGTGGCCGCGTCCCACACGGCGTACGAACTCACCACGATCATGTCCCGTCAGATCGCCCAGGAGAAGGCAGCGAAGTGACCCACGACCACGACCTGGTGCTCCGCCCCACGGAGGCCCAGACCGCCGCCGCCCTGAACCCGCCCGCCGGCCGGAACGGCGGGGACCTGGTCGTGGAGACGCTGGCCGCGCTCGGCACGACGACGGTCTTCGGCCTGCCGGGCCAGCACGCGCTCGGCATGTTCGACGCGCTGCGGCGCAGCGATCTGCGCTACGTGGGCCTGCGGGTGGAGAACAACGCGGGGTTCGCGGCGGACGCGTACGGCCGGATCACCGGCGAGGCGGCCCCGCTGCTGCTGTCGACGGGCCCCGGCGCGCTGACGTCGCTCGCGGCGCTCCAGGAGGCGGCGGCGGCCTCGGCCCCGGTCCTCGCGATCAGCAGCCAGATCCCTTCCGCGGGGCTGGGCGGCGGCCGCCACGGCTACCTCCACGAACTCCCGGACCAGTCCGCCTCCTTCCGGGGCGTGGTGAAGTCGGTCCACACCGTGCGCACCCAGTCCCAGATCCCGTCCGCGATCGAGGCGGCCTGGAAGTCGGCTCTGACGGCCCCGCACGGCCCGGTGTGGGTGGAGATCCCGCAGGACGTGCTGCTGGCCGAGACGTCGATCCCCGTGGTGACGGGCGGCGACGCGTTCCCCGAGGAACTGCCGCCGCGCGTCGAACTGACGGCGGTGGCGGCGGACCTGCTGTCCCGCGCCGAGCGCCCGGCGATCATCGCGGGCGGGGGAGTCGTGCGAGCGGACGCGTCCGGGAAACTGCGGCAGCTGGCCGAGGTGTTGCAGGCGCCCGTCGTCACGACCCCCGGCGGCAAGGGGGCGTTCCCCTGGAAGCACCCCCTGTCCTTGCAGTCCTGGATCGAGGACCGCCACACCACGGACTTCCTGGAGGACGCGGACGTACTCCTGGTGGTGGGCTCGGGGCTGGGTGAACTCTCCTCGAACTACCACACGTTCAAGCCGCGCGGCCGGGTGATCCAGATCGAGGCGGACCTCGGCAAACTGGAGTCCAACCACCCGGCGCTGGGCATCCACGCGGACGCGCGCCTCGCGTTGCAGGCGCTGCTGGAGACGGTGTCGCCGAGGGAGGACGCGCAGGCGCCGGAGCGGGTCCGGGAGGTGCTGGCGCGCGTCGCGGAGCGCATCGACGCGCAGGAACTCAACCTGGAACAGGAGCTGTTGGCGTCCGTCCGCCGGGCCCTGCCCGCCACCTCCCCGTCCTTCTGGGACATGACGATCCTCGCGTACTGGGCCTGGTCGGCGTTCGACGCGAAGGGCCCCAACCTCCTGCACTCGGCCCAGGGCGCCGGCGGCCTGGGCTACGGCTTCCCGGCGGCGCTGGGAGCGGCTGTGGCCGACCCCTCGCACCCGGTCCTGGCCGTCTCGGGAGACGGCGGCGCCCTGTACTCCATCGCCGAACTGGCGACGGCCCGCCAGTACGACCTGAACGTCACCTGGCTGATCGTCGACGACGGCGGCTACGGCATCCTCCGCGAGTACATGACCGACGCCTTCGGCCAGGCCACGGCGACGGAGCTGTCCCGCCCCGACTACGTGGCACTGGCCGAGTCCTTCGGCGTCCCAGGGGTGCGTACGACCCCTGAGACGCTGTCGGACGACCTGTCGAAGGCACTCGGCACACCGGGTCCCTCGGTGGTCGTCCTCCCGGCGGTGCTGCGGATGTTCGCACCCACGCACCTGTAGCCGGGCGGCGCTCCTACCAGATCGCCTCGACCCACTCCGGGTGGTCGATGAACGGGTTGCGGTTGTGCTGGTAGGTGTCGTAGATGACCTGGTTGCGGCGCTCCTCGAAGGCGCTCGGCGGGTCCGCCTCGTTCCAGGCCTTGAGGACGGAGAGCTTGCCCATGTAGGGGTTGGAGCCGTTGCCGACCTTCTCGTTGGGCTCCAGGTTCGCGAAGCCGTCGTCACCCTCGTAGCGCACGGCCATGTAGAGGATCATGCGGGCCACGTCGCCCCGGTCCGCGGCGCGCGGCGCGAAGGAGTCGGAGTCGACGGTGGAGCCGCCGCCGTTGGTGACGGCGCTGCCGCCGTTGTCGAAGTCCAGGTTGCCGCGGGTGCTGTTGACCGTGACGTCACAGGCGCGCAGGTGGTGCAGGTCGGTGCCGGGGCCGACCACCTCGCCGAAGTCGCCGTGCGACTTGGCCCAGGTGTGCTCACGGTTCCAGTCGCCGACGTCACCGCCGTTGAGGGACTTGCTGCGCGAGACGCCGCTGTACAGGAGCAGGACGTTGCTGGTGTTGTTCGGGTCCTGGTCGGTGACCTTGAGCGCGTCCCAGACCGCGGAGTACGAGATCTTCGAGACGTTGGCGCTGATGATCGTGTGCAGGGACGACTTCAGGCTCGTGCCCGTCTTGCCGATCGCGTTCTTGTAGTACGTCGAGTCGTACGCGGTGGTCGTGGCGGCGGCCGGGGTCGCGGTGAGCGCCGGGGCGCAGAGGCCGGCCATGACGGCGGCCGTTGCCAGTGCCACCGACTTCCAGCGTCGTATGCGTGTCGCCAGCATGAGGAGGGTCCCATCTACGCGGGTTGAATGGAGGCGGCAAGCGAGAGAGTGACATGGACATGCGGCTCTGTAAATGGAATCTGCGTGTCCATTGGGTGACCGGAAACGGCAAATCAGGCCTTGTCTACGCGAGTTGACATGCCTCAACGGCCCCCGACCGGATGGCCGGGGGCCGTTGAGGCCGTACGTCGGTCGTGCGTCAGGCCGTGCGTCAGGCCGTGCGTCAGATCTTCAGCCGACGTCCGAGGGGTCCAGGCGGTAGATCGAGGACGACGAGCTGTCCTCGGTCGCCTTCACCGCCGTGCCGTTCTTCTGCACCCAGCTGGTGATCTCCTGGTTGAGGCCGCTGTTGCCGCCCATGCCGCCACCGCCGAGCTGGATGTAGTGCAACTCGCCCTTCTTCACCAGCTCCTTGAGCTTGGCCAGGGTCATCGCCTGGTCGGAGCCGGTGAAGCCCCACATGGAGATGACGGGCTTGTGGGTGCTCAGGATCAGCTGTCCGGCGCTCTGCGAGGTGGAGACCGCGAGCAGCCACTTGGCGCCGTCCTGGTGCTTCTCCAGGTACGCGATCAGCTCGCTGTCGACGCTGCCGCCGCCCATGGGGCCGCCACCGCTGCCGCCGCCACTGCCGCCACCGAAGCCGCCGCCGGGAGCGCCGCCCGTGTCCCCGCCCGTGTCCCCGCCCGGCGACTCCCCGTTCGCGCCGCCCGGTGCGCCACCGCCCTGCGGAAGCTCGCCGCCACCGCCACCGGGCTGCATCTGGCCACCGCCGGGCTGACCGCTGCCCTCCCGGGCGCCCTCCCGCATGCCACCGGGGCCGCCTCCGTTGCCGCCCCCGCCGCCACCGGGCCCACCCATGCCGTTCCCGGTCGACGGGCCCGCCGTGGGATTGGTGCCTCCCATGCCGCCCGTCGTGGAGTCGAGGGCCGGCGAGGCGGCGTACGCCGTCGGGCCGGCGAGGCCCGCCACGACCGCCGCGGCCACGGACACGGCCAGCAGCCGGGCCCGGGTCCCGGAACCCGCCGTACGGAAGACGGACAGACCCACGATCGCGAGCACCATGACCACGCCGACGACCGGCCACAGCCAGGTGTTCCAGCCGGTGGCCCGGCGCAGCAGCACGATCGCCCAGACGCCGGTGACCGCGAGACCCGCGGGCAGCACCCACGACCAGCGGGCGTCGCCGCCGCGGAAGGCGCGCCACAGCATCACACCGCCGCCACCGGTGAGCGCCGCGATGCCCGGGGCGAGCGCGGTCGTGTAGTACGGGTGCATGGTGCCCTCGGCCAGCGCGAAGGTCAGGTAGTGCAGCACCAGCCAGCCGCCCCACAGCATGAGCGCGGCCCGCGTCGGGTCGGTGCGCGGGGCCCGGCCGCGCAGCACCAGACCGGCGACGAGCGCGAGGAAGGCGAAGGGGATCAGCCAGGAGATCTGGCCGCCGAGGACGTCGTTGAACATCCGCCCGATGCCCGCGGTCCCGGCGAAGGTGCCACCCCCGCCGCCTCCTCCGCCCCCGCCGTTGCCCTCGCCGCCGAGGACCCGGCCCAGGCCGTTGTAGCCCATGATCAGGTCCCAGGCGGAGCCGTCGGTCGAACCGCCGATGTACGGCCGCTCGTCGGCCGGGACCAGCGAGACGCCGTGGCCCACCAGAAGCTGGCGACGGCCAGCGCGACGGCGGCCAGGGCCAGGTTGACGGCCTTCTTCCGCCAGCCGAGCGGCGAGGCGTACACGTACACGGCGAAGACGGCGGGCAGGGCGATGTAGCCCTGGAGCATCTTGGTGTTGAAGGCGAGCCCGAACAGGACCGCGGAGCCGATGAGCGGCAGCAGCCGGTCGGTGCGCACGGCGCGCAGGGCGAGGGCCGCGCCGCCGACCATCAGCAGCACCAGGACGGTGTCGGGGTTGTTGTCGCGGTTGATCGCGACCGTGATCGGGGTGAGCGCGAGGACCAGCGCGGCGATCGCGGCGGCCGCGTGCCCGAAGGCCCGCTTCACGGAGCTGTGCAGGATCCAGATCGTGCCGAGCGCGGCGGCGATCTCGGGCGCCATCATCTGCCAGGTGCCGAAGCCGAGGACGCGGCACGACAGGCCCATGATCATCAGGGCGAACGGCGGCTTGTCGACGGTGATGAAGTTGCCCGCGTCGAGCGAGCCGAAGAACCACGCCTTCCAGCTCTGCGTACCGCTGTAGACCGCCGCGCTGTAGAAGCTGTTCAGGCTGCTGCCGGACAGGTTCCAGGCGTACAGGAAGCCCGCGAGGACCAGGATCGCGAGCAGCGCGGGCAGTGACCAGCGGGGTGCCTTGTCCGGGGGTGCCGCCGGTGGGGCGGGCGGCGGCCAGTCGGGAGACACGGCCGGGGGCTCGG
>MWJO01000030.1 GCA_002027195.1 Streptomyces sp. GKU 895
ATCGGGGTGCCCGGTCGTGACTCCGTCAGCTGGCCACTCGACCGTAGTAGCCGCCGCCTCCGCCGCCCCCGCCGGCGCCGCCTCCGCCACCGCCTCCCCACTCCACGTTGCCTGAGCGGCCGATGCCGCCTCCCGCAGCCCCGCCGCCGCCCGCCCCCCACAACGACACGGTGAAGCCCGTGACATCGTCGGGAACGGTGAAGGAGCCATCCTCGTCGAAATCCGCGAGAACGTCGTCATGGACGGCCCGTGAGGGCAGCGCCGAAGTCTCCGCAGCGCCGGTCAGCAGGGCCAGGACCGCAAGAGCGGTGACACTCGCCCCCCAGGTCTTCTTCGCGTGCACGATGCATCCTCCGTCGTCGACGTGGCAAGGCCCCTCAACAGGCCCGCCCGGGACACAACGACACCTCGGTCACCACCGATGCGTCCGTTCACCCCGACAGCCGACAAAGGGCAGCGCAGGAACGATCCGTCCACGATCGAGGCCCCGACCTGGACCTGCGCCGCCTGTCGATGTGATCCGTACGGCTGTGGTGGCACGAGACCCCGGCCGTTGCCATGACACGCCGGTCGGGGTCTGGTGGTGCACTTCGTTGAACAGCCGGTCCAACGAATGACCGATGGCTGGCGTCACGCTGTCCCGAACGGTGGTACGTCGCCCAGTTCCATGTCGGTGCGGAGACGGGTCGCCCGTACCGGATGGCGCCGCTGGCCCGCCTGGTCCCTTGCGACGTCGACGGTGACCTCGGCTACGACGTCGGGCACGACCAGGCGCACCGACCGGTGCTCGCGTTGCCCCCACCACTGAAGGTACGCCCCGTCCACGGGTGGCCGGTGTCCGGTGCTTGCAGCTGCTCGGCCAGGGCATGCTGTACGGCCGCAGCGGCTGGGCCGCCACCGCTGGATCATTGAGCGAACCATGTCCTGGCTCGCCGGTTGCCGCTGCCTCCACCGCCGCTATGAGCGCAAGCCCGGGCACTTCCTCGCCTTCACCAGCATCGCCTGCACCCTCAGCTGCTATCGGCGGCTCGTCTGCTGATGTGGGCCTGCAGCAGACTCATCGCCAGGTCGTGGCCGTAGCGATTGGCCATGTCCATGGGGGTGCGGCCGTCTGGGTCTGCGAGCTCCGGATCAGCCCCGAAGGCCGGCAACACGGCCGTGCTGTGCACAGTCGATGGCTCCCCGCTCTGCAGGGAGCCGTCGCCCTTGACGTCGATCGCGTGCGTCAGCAGCGTCATGTTGCCGAAGACCTCGTCAGGATCGGAACCAGCGGCCAGCAACCGGGCCAGGGTCTCAGCATCCTCCTGCTCGACTGCTTGATGCGCGGGTGTCCAGTAGTCGCTCACTCAGGCATTCAACCGTCCACACAGGGCGCCTGCCAGCGACTATCTACGCCATCCGCCACCAATTGAGCTGACGTCTAAGGGGGGATCGCCAGGCCCTGAATAAGCCAGTCCACTTCCGCGACAGTTGAACCGACGACCTGACCTCCAGGAGCGCACCCATGTCACACCCCCATCGACATCACCATCCCCGCCTTGTCGGGAAAGCTCGCCCTCGTAACCGGCGCCAGCGACGCCATGGGTCTGGGGATAGGTGCCACCAAGCGTTGGACGCGCGGTCAACCAGGCAGGGTTGTCGGCGCCCCGCTTCGCCATGGTGTGCGCGATCACGCAGACCGGATCACTAGTGCGCTGCTCGACCCTCGCACTATGGAGCAGTTCGACGGCCTTCTCACGGGACTGAACACTGTCTGTCCGACGGCGTTCTGGACCAGATCGACCAGTTGGTCCCACCCGGAGTCGGCGTCGGCACTTTTGACCAGGCGTACGTGTCGCCGTCGGCCGAGCGTAGCGGACTGCGCTGCTGCCCGATCGGCGACCGGTTGATCGCGTGAAGCCGAGCGCCACCAGCTACCAGCCGTGCCCGGGGCAAGGATGACAGCGGAGGAGTTGACCATCCGCCCTTGCCTTGCGGGGCTGAGCAATTCATGACGAAAGGGGCTACTGACATGGCCGATACGAGTGAGACGGACCTGCCGGACAACTGGGGCCGATGGGGAGCGGACGACGAACTCGGCACCCTCAACCTGATTACCGACGAGGTACGCGCCAGGGCCGCCTCGGAGGCGCGGACCGGCCAGTGGGTGTCACTGGCACAGCCGATCACACCGAGCGCGATGTTCTTCAGCCCATTCTCGTCCGAGACGGTCGACGCATCGCCGGTGCAGCAGATGGTGTCCCACACCGGTGGACCAGTGGCAGCTGATCTGTCGGTGGTCTACAACCACCACTGGAAGTCGACGCACCTTGACGCGCTCGCACACTGGTCGACTGCCGGCCAGGTCTATCCGGGCCGGCCGAGGGAGCAGGTCGTCACCCCCCTCGGGATTACGCACGCATCGACGGCTGCTTTCGCCGCCGGGATAGTGACACGTGGGGTCTTGCTCGATCTGGCCGTCGAAGGGCCTCTTCCCCCTGGCTATGCGGTGACGTCACACGACTTCGAACAGGCTGAGAAGCGGCAGGGGGCCCAGGTGGGTTCTGGGGACGCGCTGGTGGTCCGACTCGGCTGGACTGGACGCGCGCCTCACGACACGCCGAGCCCTGGGATCAGCATGGACGCGGTGCGGTGGATGCATCGCCGAGGGGTTGCCATCGTCGCCCCGGACATGGGTGACGCGCATCCTCCCCTGAACCCGGACGAGCCCTCCCCGTTGCACGGGGTAGCGCTCGGCCGGATGGCGATGCCTCTGATCGACGTGCCTCAACTGGACGACCTCGCGGCGTTGTGCGCGCGGCTGAAGCGCTACAGCTTCCTGCTCACCGTTGCCCCGCCCCGCATCCACGGCCTGACCGGCGTACCAGTCAACCCCATCGCGATGTTCTGACCGTACGATCATCAGCGCCCTTGGAGATCCTTGGGTACTTCCGCCGTGCGGCCGGGGCGAGTTTCGATGACTTCCCCTCGATACGCATCAGCGGTCCGTTGTGGAACGGCATGGATCAGCGGTTCTGACAGCGCTTGTCTCGCACCCTGCCCCGGCACGCTTTCGAGCCCCCGGGGCAGGAGCAGCAGTCGGGAGCCTCTGGTTGCGCCGCTCGTCGGTGCGGATGCGACCGCGTCCGGGGTCAGCACGCCCTTCGCGAGCCGGGCCACCATGGCAGCAGCCGGCTTCTCACCCGGCAGCGCGGTGGACTGGGCTGCTGCCGCTTCGACGGCGGTTGGGCGAGCGCGGTGGCGTTCTTGACGTCACGGTTCTTCAGTCAGGATTCAAGGCGGCGGATGCCAATGCGGCGGATCGTGCCTGGCGCCTGATAGCCGGTCAGCAGCACAATCGGCCCCCGGCCCGTCCGGGGCAGGGCACCTTCAAGTGCCGGGAGGAGTTCCAGGAGTTGTTCGCGCAGTCGGTTGATCTGGCGTGTGCGGTCGTGGACGAGATCGAGGCGGCGGCCGGTGAGGATGCGCCGAAGGTTCGGGTGTTGATGGGTTCGACGAAGACCTCCAGGGTGCCGCCGCAGGTCAGGCCCACGCCGAAGGCGTCGTTGTCGCTGATGCCGTACGTCGCCCGCTGAGGCGTATCGTTCAGGATCGTCTCGCGGGCCCGCTCGAGGACGTCGCCCTCGACACAGCCGCCCGACACCGAGCCCACCACATGCCCCTCAGCGGTGAGCAGCATCGACAAGCCGGCGAGCCGCGGCGCCGAGCCGAAGGTTCTCACGACGGTGGCCAGCCCCGAGGTCTCACCGGCCGACCATGCCTCGTACAGGGCGTTCCAGACGTTGTTGTGGCCGGTCACAGCAGCTTGTCCTGGGTAATGGGCAGGTCGCGCACGCGCTTGCCGGTGGCGTGGAAGACCGCGTTGGCGATGGCCGCGGTGACGCCGGTCATCGGGGTTTCGCCGAAGCCGCGGGCTCCGAGGGCGTCGCTGGCCGCCGGGTCGGGTCTGTCGATGAACTGCACCTGGATGTCGGGGACGTCCGCGTTGACGGGCATCAGGTAGCCGGACAGGTTCGGGTTGACGATCCTGGCCGTCGCGGGGTCGACGAGGGTGTGCTCGAAGAGGGTGAAGCCGATGCCCCAGATCACACCGCCGAGGACCTGGCTGCGGGCGGTCTTGCGGTTGAGCACGGTGCCCGGGTCGTAGCAGCCGAACACGCGGGTCACCCGGACCCGGCCGAGCAGCCGGTCGACGCGGACTTCGACGAAGACAGCGCCGACCGAGTAGCCGAGGGGTGTGTTGGTGGGTTCCACCGTGAAGACGAGGGGCTTGCCGCCGTGGCCGACGACCGAGCGGTAGCTCACTCGGGCGCGCCGGTCGGCCGTGTCGTACAGGTAGCCGTCCGCGGTGTCCACGCGGTCGGCGGGAACGCCGCGCAGGGGCGAGCCGGGCTGGGCGACGGCCGTGTCGATGACGGCCTTGCGCGCGGCGGTGCACACGCGATTGACGGCGCTGCCGACGCCGGGTGCGGTGGTGGAGGCGCCTGAGGTGTAGCTCTGCGGGAAGGTGCTGTCCCCAAGTTCGAACGTGATGTCGGAGAGCGGCTTCCCGAGGACCTCACCGGCGATCTGCGTCATGATCGTGTACGTGCCGGTGCCGATGTCCTGGGTGCCGACCTGGACGAGCACCTTGCCGTCGGTACCGATGGTCAAACGGGCGCCGGAACCAGGCCGGCCGCCGGCGGTGTGGGCGGACGTGGCCATGCCCCAGCCGACGAGTTCATCGCCGTCGCGCATGGAGCCGGGGCGCGGGTCGCGACGGGACCAGCCGAACATCGACGCGGCGCGGTCGTAGCATTCGCGCAGGTGGTTGCTGCCCCATTCCTGACCGTTCTCCATGTTCCGGCTGCTCCAGTTGCGTTTTCGCAGCTCGACCGGGTCCATGGTCAGGGCGTGGGCGAGTTCGTCGAGCGCCCCTTCTTGGGCGTGGCTGGTGCACGCTTCCGGGGAGCGCATGAAGCTCTGGGTGGGCAGGTCCAGTCGCACGGCATGCTGTTCGTTGGACAGGTTGGGGATGTCGTACAGCATGCGGATCGGCTCGCTGCTGTTGAACAGCACGACGTCGTCGCGGGTGATCTGCTGGGTGATGACGTGGTCCAGGGCGGTGATCCGGCCGTCGCGGCGGGCGCCGAGCTCGATCGACTGATGGGTCTGCGCGCGGTGGCCGTTGGAGGTGTACATGTGCGCGCGGGACAGCACGAGCTTGACGGGGCGGCCCAATGCACGGGCAGCGGCGCAGGCCAGCACGGTGTGCGGCCAGACCGGGCCCTTGGAGCCGAAACCGCCGCCGAGGTAGCGGCAGACGACGCGGACGTCGGCGAGCGGGATCTCCAGGGCCTCGCTGACGACGTGCTGGATGTTGCCCAGACCCTGCGTGGTCTCGTACACCGTCACCTTCGAGCCCTCCCACACGGCCGTGGTGGCGTGGGGCTCGATCGGGTTGTGGTGGTGCATGGGGATGGCGAACTCGGCCTTGATCCGAACGTCCGCCTGTGCCATGCCGGCCGCCACGTCACCACGTGTGAGGGTGTTGGGGCCGTCCGGTCCGTCGGGCGGCAGGAACGCTTCACCCAGGTCCAACTCGCCCTGGGGGTCGCCCGTTTCTTCGTAGTCGACTTCGATCAGTTCTGCCGCTCGCTGCGCCTGCTCCACGGTTTGGGCGACGACGAAGGCGATGGGCTGGCCCGCGTGGTGGATGTCCGGGCTCTGTATTGGGATGTACGGCTTGAAGAACGGCCGGTAGGCGGGTTGCCGCAGCCGCGGCATGGTCTCGTGCGTATAGACGGCGATCACGCCGCGCACGGCTTCGGCGGCCCGCGTGTCGATCCGGGTGATCCGGCCGCGGGAGACGGTGCTCATCGCCATGAACGCATGGACCAGGCGGGGAAGTTGTACGTCGGCGGTGTACTCGGCCTCGCCTGTCACCTTCAGCCGGGACTCGACGCGGGACAGGGGGCGGCCGACGACGTCGGTGCTCATCGGGAACCTCCGGTGAAACGGCCGAGCACGTCCTGGAGCGCGCGCTGTACCAGCTCGACCTTGAACTCGTTGTCCTCGCGCGGCTGGGCGTCCTGGACCAGGAGGCGTCCGGCCGCCGCGATGTTCCGCTGCGTCAATGGCTTGCCCCGCAAGGCGGTTTCGGCCTCGAGCGAGCGCCAGGGGCGGGTGGCGATGCCGCCGAAGGCGAGGCGGGCCTCTTCGACGGTTCGGCCGTTCATGCGCAGCACGGCGGCGGCAGAGACGACCGCGAACTCGAAGGTGGCGCGGTCCCGCAGCTTCAGGTAGCGCTGACGGGTGTCCGGTGCCGGAAGCGGCACCTCGACTGCGGTGATCAGCTCGCCGTGCCGCAGGGCGTTCTCGAGGTGCGGGGTGTCCCCGGGTTCCCGGTGGAAGTCGGTCATGGCAATGGTCCGGGCGCCACCCGGACCGAGTGTGTGGACCGTGGCGTCCAGGGCGCGTAGGGCGACCGCGAGGTCGGAGGGGTGGACGGCGATGCAGTGGTCGCTGCCGCCGAGAACGGCGTGCCAGCGGCTGCGGCCCTCCAGCGCGGCACAGCCGGTTCCCGGCTCGCGCTTGTTGCAGGCGAAGTCCTCGCCCCGGAAGTACCAGCAGCGGGTGCGCTGAAGCAGGTTGCCGCCGATCGAGGCCATGTGGCGGACCTGCGGGGAAGCGCTGGCGAGCAGCGCCTGGGACAGCACGGGCAGCCGCCTGCGTACCACTGGGTGCACCGCTACGTCGGCCATCCTGGCCAAGGCGCCGATGCGTAGCCTGCCCTCGGACTCCTCGATGCCGGCAAGCGGCAGGTGGTTGATGTCGACGACCAGGTCGTGGTCCTCGGCGCCGTCCTTCATCAGGTTCAGCAGGTCCGTGCCGCCGGCGACGAAAGCCGCCTCGGCGCTGCGGGTGACAAGCTGTACGGCTTCCGCCGCCCGGCCTGCGCGGGCGTAGGCGAAGTCCCTCATCGCCGCACCGCCTTCGCCGCGTCGGCCACCGCCTCGACGATGTTCGGGTAACAACTGCACCGACACAGGTTGCCGCTCATCCACTCCCGGATCTCGTCCTCGGAGCCGGTATGGCCCTCCTCGATGCAGGCCACCGCCGACATGATCTGTCCCGGTGTGCAGATGCCGCACTGGAAGGCGTCCCGGCGGACGAACGCCTCCTGAACGGGGTGCAGTTCCCCGTTCCGGGCAAGTCCTTCGATGGTCGTGATGGACCGGCCCTCCTGCATCACGGCCAGAGTCAGGCACGACTTGACGCGCCGACCGTCGACGAGCACCGTACAGGCGCCGCACTCGCCCCGGTCGCAGCCCTTCTTGGTACCGGTGAGCCCGGCCCGCTCGCGCAGCGCGTCGAGCAGGGTGACGCGGGCCTCGACCCCCGGAAGCCGGTGCCGGGTCCCGTTGACCGACAACGTGAGGTCGGCGACCGTCCGGGGCTGTGCCGCCTGCGGAGTGCCCGGCGCCGCGGAGGCCGGTTCCGTTCCCGCGAAGGGGGCCATCACGGCGGCCGCTGCGACACCCCCCGACTTCAGTACGTCGCGCCTCCTGTGCTGTGCCATGGGTCAGCAACTCCTCGTCTACCCCGATACGGCGAGATGGGAATGAGCCTGACGTCGACGTGGCCATTCGTCCAACGCACAATGTGAATGCCTCTTATGCGTTGGATGCATGACGACGCGTAAGGTATGTCTATGTCGCATCTGCGGAACGCGGACCTCAATCTGCTCGAAGCGCTGGCAGTTCTGCTCGAAGAGAGACACGTGACACGGGCCGCCGATCGTTTCCGTCTGAGCCAGTCCGCGATGAGCCGCGTCCTGCAGCGGCTCAGGGAGACGTTCGGCGACGAACTCCTGGTGCGCACGCAACGCGGATACGAGCCGACCCCGCGCGGGCAGCAGATCCAGTCGGAGCTCGCCGACCTCCTGCCCCGCCTGGAGACGCTGCTGCGCGGCGATGCCTTCGACCCCGCGACGGCGAACGGTCATTTCCGCATCCACTGCACCGACTACGCCACATCCCTGCTGGGCCCGACGCTCTTCCGCCGCGTCTTCCGTGAGGCGCCCGGCATTTCACTGAGCGTGGCGCCCCTGGGAGATGAGTCCTTCACCGATGTCGAGCAGGGCCGCGCGGACCTGCTCGTCTCCGGCGTCGTGGCGCCCCGTTCGCTGCACTGGGCGACGTTGTTCGAGGAGGACTTCGTCTGCCTGCTGTCCCACGACCACCCCGTCACCGCCGAGCGGCTGACCCTGGAGGACTTCACCGCGTACCCGCATGTCGTCATCACCGTCCTTGCCGGCGGCCAAACCATGGTCGAACGCCGCCTGGACGAGCACGGGCTACGCCGCACCACGGGTCTGCGCGTACCGTATTTCTCCGCGGCGGCGGCGGCCGTGCCCGGCACTGAGCTCATCGCCACCCTCCCGCGGCGAGCCGCCCTTGCGTACGACGACGACCCCGCCTACCGCGTCGCCGCGGCCCCGGAGGAGCTTCCGTCCTTCCCCTACGGCATCGCCTGGCACCCCCGCGTCGACAGTGACCCTGCTCACCGGTGGCTGCAGCAGATCGTGCGGGAAACCACAACACAGGTGACCGGGCACCGGGCTGACTGATGAATGCCCGCCCTCGGGGCGAGGGGGTCCTTCAGCATGATGCTCCGGGCGTTCACGCCTGGGAGGCATCGCTTCGACGGCCGGGGCCACACTCCCGTTCCAGGCACGCATAGTTCCGGGCCCAGCTCGATCCCCGCTCCTCCACACAGCCGTCCCGGGCAGCGAGAGCTACGAGAAACTGCAACGGCTGTCCGTCATCGGGCCGCGGTCACTCCGCTGATACCCACGACCGCACCTCGCGGCTCGGTGAGCGCGGCGTCGTGGGTGTCGGAGTTCCGTCCGGCCGGGTCCAGGTAAGCCCGGATCGCCCAGCCTCGGATCGCCCAGCCTCGGATCGGCGGGTCCTGGCTGCCGTCGACCTGCTTGGTCAACCTGGGAGGAGCACCTCAAGCGCTCGATCGTGCCGAAGTTCGCCGACCGTCGAGGTGCCTTCCTCGGCGCACAACCAGGAGAAACGTATGAGTCCAGACAATGACGCGGGCCAGGGTCGGTCGGGCGTGTCCCGGCGAGGGTTCCTGGGCGCCGGTGCCGTCGCCGCGGCAGCCGCGGCACCGCTGGTGGCGACTGCGGCGCACGCATCGCCGGCAGCGGAGGGCGACGGACTCGTGACGGTGCAGGTCACCGTCAACGGTGACCGGCACGCGGTGCGAGTCGACCCGCGGGGCACGCTGCTCGACACGCTCCGCGAGAAGTTGGAGCTCACCGGTACGAAGAAGGGCTGTGACCGCGGTCAGTGCGGGGCGTGCACCGTGCATGTCGACGGCCGGCGCGTGCTGTCGTGCCTGACGCTGGCGGCCACGACCAACGGCCGTGAGGTCACCACGATCGAGGGCCTCGCCGACGGAGAGCAACTGCACCCGATGCAGCAGGCCTTCATCGACCACGACGGCTTCCAGTGCGGTTTCTGCACCCCCGGGCAGATCATGTCGGCCGTCGCCATGGTCGACGAGGGCCCCGCGCGCACCGACGACGAGATCCGCGAACGCATGTCCGGCAACATCTGCCGGTGCAGCGCCTATCCGTTCATCGTCGACGCCGTACGGGACGGCCAGGAGGCGATGCGCTGATGCGGGCCTACACCTTCACCCAGGCGCGATCCGTTCGCGAAGCCCACTCGCGCGCCGGGGCGGACACCGCGTTCCTCGCGGGCGGCACCACCCTGGTCGACCTGATGAAGCTCGACGTGATGGCCCCGGCCCACGTGGTGGACATCAACGGGCTTCCGCTGCGCGGCGTCACCTTCGACCGCAGGGGGCTGCACGTGGGCGCGTTGGAGCGGATGAGTGACGTCGCAGCCGACCCCACCGTACGCCGGGACTATCCGGTGATCGCTCGGGCGCTTGAGCTCAGCGCATCGGCGCAGCTGCGCAACATGGCGAGCATCGGGGGGAACCTGCTGCAGCGCACCCGGTGCGGCTACTTCCGCGACGTAGCGACCGCCTGCAACAAGCGGGAGCCCGGCAGCGGCTGCTCGGCACTGACCGGATGGAACCGCGGCCACGCCATCCTCGGCACCAGCGACGACTGCGCCGCCACGCACCCCAGCGATCTGGCCGTCGCCCTGGTGGCGCTCGGCACCGACGTGCACCTGGCCTCCGCGCAGGGCACCCGGACCGTGCCGCTCGACGGGTTCTACACCCTCCCCGGCACCACTCCGCACGTCGAGAACGTGCTGCGCCCCGGCGAGTTGATCACCGGCATCACCGTCCCCCGCTCGGCGTGGGCGGCGCACTCGACCTACCTGAAGATCCGCGACCGGCAGTCCTACGAGTTCGCCCTCGCCTCGGCGGCCGTCGCCCTGGAGCTGCGCGGCGACACCATCACGACGGCCAGGATCGCCGTCGGCGGAATAGGCACCAGGCCGTGGCGCCTGCCCGCCGTCGAACGAGCCCTGACCGGACACCGCGCCACCGAAGCCACCTACGAGGCAGCGGTCCGTCACGCAGCTTCCGGCTCCAGGACGTTGGAGCACAACGCGTTCAAGCCCGCGCTGCTGCGACGCACGCTGGTCCGGGCGCTCACCGCCCTGGAGGAGCAGCGTTGACCGGCCGGCGCGACACGGCCGTGCGCCTCACGACCTGGGGAGTCGGCGGTCATGCTTGAACTCGCTGCCGAGCTCCTCGAACGCGTCCGCGGCCGAACCCCGTTCGTGGCCGCCACGGTCACGAACGTGGTCGGCAGCGCCCCCCGCCGGCCCGGTGCGTCACTCGTCGTGGACGCGGGCGGCGCCGTGCTCGGCAACGTGTCCGGAGGCTGCGTCGACGCCGCCGTCCACGAGGCCTGCCAGGAGATGCTGGCCGGGGACCACCGGCCGAGGCTGGTGCGCTTCGGATACACCGATGCCGACGCGCTCGGCGTCGGCCTCACCTGCGGCGGCACCATCGAGCTCCTCCTGCGCCACCACGGCCCCGACGCCGAGCCGCACCTCGGGCAGGCGTTCACCGACGCGGCGCAGGACAAGCCGGTCGCCGTGGCCACGATTGTCCGTGGGCCGGACGCCCACCTCGGGAAGGCGATCGTCGTGCGCCCCGAGCAGCCCCACGAGGGGACACTCGGCGACGAACGACTCGACCGGGTGGCCGCTGCCCACACGACCGCCGCCCTGCATGCCGGGCGGACCGGCACCATCGAGCTCGGCGTGGCCGACAGCTACTGCCAGGAGCCGATGACCCTGCTGGTGGAGAGCAACGCCCCCGCACCGCGGATGCTCGTCTTCGGCGCCATCGACCACGCGGCGGCGCTGGCCCAACTCGGCACCTTCCTGGGCTATCGGGTGACCGTCTGCGACGCGCGGGCCACGTTCGCCACGCCGGCCAGGTTCCCGCACGCCGACAAGGTCGTGGTCGACTGGCCGCACCGCTACCTGGAGTCACAGCGCCTCGACGGCCGGACGGTCGTCTGCGTGCTCACCCACGACCCCAAGTTCGACGTGCCGCTCCTCACCGCCGCACTGCGACTGCCGGTGGCCTACGTCGGGGCCATGGGCTCGCGCCACACCCACGAGGAGCGTCTCACGCGGCTGCGCGAGGCCGGCCTCACCGACCACGAACTCGACCGGTTGCGTTCGCCGATCGGACTCGACCTCGGCGCTCGCACCCCCCAGGAGACCGCGCTGTCGATCGCGGCCGAGATCGTCGCCCACCGGCACGGCGGCACCGGAGCAGCCCTGCGCACCGGGGTGCCATCCACCGCCCCGGCGTCCCGCAGGCGGGCGCCGTTCCCAGCAGTCAGGAGTCAGCATGACCGTCTCTCCAGTCGGGCGTGAAGTCGCCCGCGTCGACGGCCGATTGAAGGTCACCGGAGCCGCACGGTACTCCGGTGACTACCCGGCCACCAACATGTCCTACGCCCACGTCGTCACCAGCACGGTCGCGCGAGGCACGATCCGCTCCATCGACACCGCCGCCGCGCTGGCCGCTCCCGGAGTCCTGCGCGTGTACGCCGCGGGGGACGGGCGCCTGAGGCTGTACCCCCTCGCACCCGAGTTCAGTTTCTTCGGCGAGAACTACATCCCCCTGCAGGACACGACCGTTCGCTACTACGGCCAGATCATCGCCGTGGTCGTCGCCGAGAGCGTCGAGCAGGCGCGCGACGCCGCGGCGCTGATCACCGTCGCCTACGACGCGCAGCCACCGCGTGCCTCCCTCGCTGACGGACCCCGCGAGCCGTCCGGCCCCACGTCCAGCGGGGAACCGAGCAGCGTCACGGTCCTCGCCCCCGGCGTCGCGTCGATCGACGAGGCGCTCGCCGCCAGCGAAGTCGTCGTGGAGGCCGACTTCGAGCAGCCGGTGCAGCACCACGCCGCGATGGAACCCCACACCGTCCTCGCCGAGTGGGACGGCGACCGGGTGACCGTCCACGCCGGCGCACAGATGCCGACGCCGTTCACGATCCTGCTGGGCCAGCGGCTCGGCGTCCTTCCGCAGCAGGTCCGGCTGATCGGGAGGTACGTCGGCGGCGGTTTCGGGGCCCGGGTCATCGTGTGGAGCGAGGCCCCGCTCGCCGCAGCGGCGGCCCGGGAGCTCGGCCGTCCCGTCAAGCTCGCCCTCACCAGGGAGCAGATGTTCACCCTGGTCGGCCACCGCCCGCACCTCACCCAGAAGGTCAGGCTGGGTGCCTCCCGCAACGGAGTCCTCAGCGCCATCAGCCACGAGAGCGTTGCCGAGAGGCCGGCCGCCGGTGGCTGGAACATGCTCCCGGGCGAGTCCACCTCGGACACCCTCTACAACACGCCGAACCTGCGCATCAAGCCGCAGTGGGTCATCCTCGACATGCCGGGCAGCTGGGCGATGCGGGCGCCCGACGAGGCCCCGGGTGCGTTCGCCCTGGAGACGGCGATGGACGAACTGGCCGTCGCCACCGGTGTCGACCCCGTCGAGCTGCGACTGCGCAACTACGCCACCGTCAGCCCCTCCACGGGCCGGCCGTGGTCGAGCAAGCACCTCGACGAGTGCTACCGCGACGGCGCACGACGCTTCGGCTGGTCGGCCCGCAGCGCCACGCCCCGTGCGCGCGTCGACGGGGAGTGGCTGTTCGGCATGGGAATGTCCAGCGCGGCGTACCCGGCGGCCCGCCAGGCCGCGAGCGTCAGGATCCGGCTGCTCGACGATGACACCGCGGTGGTGTCGACCGGGACCTCGGACCTGGGCACTGGTGCGTGGACGATGGTGGCGGTCGCCGCGCCGACGCCCTGGGGCTCCCGGTTGAGCGGGTGACCCCCGAGATCGGTGACTCGGCGCTGCCCCCGGGCGCACCCGCCGTGGGCTCCGGCGCCACGCACAGCACGGTCCCGGCGGTCGTGGCGGCCGCTCGCGACACCATCGACGCGCTCAAGCAGCTCGCGGTGACCCATTCCGGCTCGCCGTGGCACGGGGCGAACGCCAAGGACCTGCGCTACAAGCAGGGCCGACTGCACGGGAACGGTCGCTCGATGACCTTCGGCAAACTGCTCAGGGCCCTCGGGTCGCGGGGCGTGGACGCCACCGCCTCCGAGCCCGCAGGCGCTCCCTCCGGGTACACGTTCCATACCTTCGGCGCCCACTTCTGCGAGGTGCGGGTCAACCGGTTCACCCGGGAGATCCGCGTCACCCGGTTCACCACCGTCGTGGATGCCGGGCGCATCATCAACGCCCGGGCCGCCCGGAGTCAGATCGTCGGCGGGGTCATCTTCGGCATCTCGGGCGCCCTGCTGGAGGAGAACCACCTCGAACGCGACACGGGGCGGCTGGCCGCCAGCACGCTCGCCGACTATCTGGTACCCGTGAACGCCGACATCCCCGACATCGACGTGCACCTCCTCGACCGGCCCGACCCGCACCTCACCGGGCCGCTCGACGAGGACGGCGGGGAGGTCGGGACCCGAAGCCTCGGCGCCCGCGGCCTCGGGGAGATCGGCACCGTCGGCTCGGCCGCCGCTGTCGGCAACGCGGTCTTCAACGCCACCGGCATCCGGATACGCAAGCTCCCCATCACTCTCGACAAACTGCTGTAGCGGTGTGGGCGGTGGCCTCGGCGCTCGCACCGGGCCCCCACCATGACCGAGCTTCCGCGACCGAGGAGGCGAAGCGCGTCGCGACCCCTCGGCAACGCCGGACCGGAGGAGCGGTAGCGAGTGTTGATCGGTTGCCCCGGCAGCCACACGGACGGTCGCGGCGCCAGCCCAGCGCGGCATCGCCCACCTCAACGGCAGCGATCTCGACGCCGTCGTACATGGCAACGCCCTGTGCCTCTTCCCACGGCTCACCTGACCTCTGTTGTCCGCCAACGAGCACAGTCCTTGATCAACACCATCGAAGGGAACCGACCGTGATCATCAAGAACGTGACCGTCATCGACGGCACCGGCGGTGCCGGCCTGCCCGCCATGGACGTCCGCATCGCCGACGGGCGATTCGAGGACATCCGTCCCTCCGCAGCGGACACCGCCACGGCGCCGAGCAGCGACGACGGCGAAGTGGTTCTGGACGGACGTGGCGGCTACCTGCTGCCAGGTCTGTGGGAGAGCCACACCCACCTGACCGGGTTCGCCATGTCCCTGCCGGAAGCCGAGCGGCTGCCGCACATCCAGAGGGCCATGGCCGACTATCTGAACTCCGGCGTCACGTCGGTGTGCGACCTCGGGGGCTCGGTCACGCAGAGCCGCACGATCCGTGAGGCCGACCGGGCCCGCGGCACCGCGGCATCGCTGTTCTTCTCCGGACCGGTCTTCACCAGTGTCCAAGGCTGGCCCCTGTCGTTCCACGGCGAGCGTTCCATGGCCGTCGAAGTGTGGGGCGTCGACGAGGCACATCGACAGGTCGAGAAACTGCTCGACCAGGTCGACTTCGTCAAATGCATCTTTGACGGAAAACCCAGGGGCGGCGAGCGGGTTCCCCTGGCCACGCTCGAAGCGATCATCCGGACCGCCCACGGCGCGGGCAAGAAGGTACTGGTCCATGTGGCAACAGGCACCGACCTGCGGGAGGCGATCGCGGCCGGAGCCGACTGCATCGAGCACTGCTTCGTCCCGGAGGATCCCGCCGATGGGAGCGAAGCGGAGCAGATCGCCGCCCTGCTGGCCGAGACGGGAACGCTCTACTGCCCAACGCTTGTGACCTGGGAGCAGCTGGGCCGCAGCGGTGACCCCGCCTACCTGGACGAACTCGTCGCTGACGGCATCTCCTCGGCCGAGGACGCGGCGACGATCGCGGCTCGGCCCACCTGGGGCATGCCGTTCCCCCACCACCCGGCCGACGAATCACAGACCCGGTTCGACTATGGCATGCGCACGCTGCCCCTCTTCCATGAAGCCGGGGTCAAGCTCGTCGCCGGAAGCGACATTGCGATGGGCATGCCCTCGCCCGGCAGCGCCCTGCTGCGTGAGTTGCAACTGTTCGCCAAGGCCGGACTGCCCCTGTCCGAGATCATCGCCACGGCCACCGGCCGCGCCGCGGAAAAGATCGGGAAGCGGGACGTCGTAGGCACCGTGACAGTGGGTGCCGTTGCCGACGCCCTGTTCCTGGACGCCGACCCGCTCGCGGACATCTCCCACCTGATCGATCCGCGGCACCGCCGGGCCGTCATCAGCTCCGGCCGCCTCATCTGAATGAAGACCAACGGCTCCCTCGGTGACGCTTGGCAGACGGCGATCGAACGCCTCGTGCACCGATGGCCCGCGGCGCGGGGCAGCGGCTTCACGCCCTGATTGTCTGCTGCGTCGTTCCGTCCGCCGTGCAGCACCGACAACGCTGAACACACGTGGCATGTCTCCCAAGAGATCACACGGGTTCACTTCCCCGGCAGTTGACGTGGACCGGTGGCCCGCAAGGCAGCAGACAACACCGACTCGACCCGCGTGGGAAGGCCCGCCGGAGGTGCCCTGTCGCGGCGACGCGGGTCGTAAGGGGGGACCGGCAGGCCGTGGATCCGCGAATGCACGGGCGATAGAAGTGAAGCAGCACGGAGAAGAGAACAACTTCCAGAAGGGGGAGCGCCGTGATCGATCGCACAGGGCTGGCCGGCTTTCTCCGTAATCGTCGCGGGGCACTACAGCCGGAGGACGTCGGCATGCCTCGGGGACGGCGCCGCAGAACCAGTGGGCTACGGCGCGAGGAGGTCGCGACGCTGTGCAACATGTCAGCCGACTACTACGCCCGTCTGGAGCGCGAGCGTGGTCCGCAGCCGTCACCGCAGATGCTCGCCTCGATCGCCCAGGGGCTCCACCTGTCCATGGACGAGCGTGACCACCTGTTCCGGCTGGCCGGGCACAACCCACCGCCTCGTGGCAGCTCCAGTGAGCACATCAGCCCCGGGCTGCTGCGCGTGCTCGACCGACTGCAGGACACGCCCGCGGAATCGTCACCGAACTCGGCGAGACGTTGCGGCAGACACCGATGGGCGTCGCCCTCACCGGCGATACGACGCAGTACACCGGTCCTGCTCGAAGCTCTGGCTACCGGTGGTTCACCGACCCGCGCGCCCGAGATCTGTACGCTCCGGAGCAGCACGCGTTCATGACCCGGATGTACGCCGCAGGCCTGCGCGGGATTGTCACCCTCAGAGGCCCTGCCTCCCGAGCCGCATATCTCGCGGATCTGCTCCTGGACTCCAACGAGGAGTTCCGGCGGGTGTGGGACGATCACGAGATCGGGATCCGCCCGCGTGAGGTCAAGCACTTCGTTCACCCCGAGGTCGGTGCCCTGGAGCTGACCTGCCAGCGCCTGATCGACCCGGACCAGGCCCACTCCCTGATGGTCTACACCGCCGTCCCCGGCACGGAGAGCTACGAGAAGCTGCAGGTCCTGTCCGTGATCGGCGTACAGAGGCTGCCCTGAACCCGGCCCGAATACCTACTCGGCCGGATGCCGTCATGGCGACTCGATCTTCGTCTGTCTGGCGTTACTGAGGTTGAACTCGTAGAGCCTGTTGGTGCGATCACCAGGGCTCGGCGACCAGATCGGTTTAGACGGCCGTCGATCAGGTGGGGTTCGTACTGGCTTTTCTCAGCCTGCACTTGACGAGGCGCACCAGGGCGTTCAGGTCGGTCGCGGCGAAGTTGGCAATGGAGTGTTTCAGGAGCGGCCGGATGCCCTCCGCAAGGTTCAACTCGGGTGCCTAGGACGGCATCTGGAATGTTCGCTGTCAGTCCGTGTGCTCCTCGGCGAAGATGGTGAGTTGCTGGGCGAGGTGGACGTTGAGGTTGCGCCGGCACCACAGCAGCGGGGTGCCCAGTTGCTGGTGGACGGTGAGGATCGCGTCGCGGTACTCACTCGCGCTTGCGGCCGTGGGAGGCGTGCAGTTGGTAGAGGAGTGCGGGCCTTCACCGGGCGGTAGCAGACGGCGTCGGCCATGTTGACCCGGCCGTTGAGTCACAGCTGGTCCTGCCAGGTCCCCGTCCGCCGGGCGATCGAACTCGACGAAGGGACCATCGAGACGCGGACGGGGCCGTTTCAGGGGCTTGGCCACCTGGATGGTGTGCCAGGCTGGTGTCGCGGTGGGCGAAAGACAACAAGGTCGGGCTCGCCGCCGACACCGACCGACGCCGCGGCTGCCGACCGGTGATCGGGCTCGCTCATCCACTCCGCCGCCGACGACCACTCCCACTTGGCGTACAGCGAGATCCTTGCAGGCGAGCGCAAGGAAACCGCCGCTTCTGGCAGCGAGCGTACGCCGTCTTCACTGCCCACGGCATCACCGTCAAACCGGGCCCTGAGGGACAACGGCTGCTGCGGCGGAGCGTGCCGCCGTCTTCTTCAGGTTGCGGTCCTGTCTCAGGCAGCCAGCTGCCGGTGCAAGGCCTCCGCGTCGTGGACGTTCGTCATGTGCACGAACCGGCCGTCACGGACGTGGTAGACGGCGAACTCAACGATCTCGAAGGAGGCGCCGGAGGGCGCCACACCCAGCCACTCCTTGGCGGGTGTGCCGGTATTGAGCAGCCGTGCGGCCAGGTGGTCGCCATTCACGGAAAGCTCCTGAATCTCCCAGTGCAGGTCCGGAACCGTAGTCCCAAGATCAGTGAGTGCCGAGACGATCAGATCAGCAGTAACGGCGTCGCCGAAGTATGTGAGGTCGTCGCTGAGGAACTCACGAATGCCGGCGAAGTCGTGAGCATTGAGGGTCTCGATGTAGCGCGTGTAGAAGGTGCGCAGGTCAGTGTCTGACATGGTTCCTCGCTTGGTGGTGATCCAGCACCTTGCTGGTCACGCCAGCTTCACCCAGCCCGATGTTACGATCCATAACGTGTCGTCCAAGATTCTTCACCGATCGTCCAGCGCGCCGATCGCAGCGCCTTCCGACCCGGTGGCCGACACGATCGGTCTCTTGCGACCTCGGACCGAGGCCCACCCCGGCCTGCATGCCGCAGCGCCTTGGGCGGTGCACTTTGACGCCTTCGACTTTGTCAAGATCGGGTGCGCGGTTCGCGGCGCGTGCTGGCTGGCAGTGGAAGGGCGTGAGCCGCTGTATCTGGAGGAGGGCGATTTCTTCCTCCTGAAGTCACCCGGCCCCCACACCCTCGCCAGTTCGCTGACCGCGCCACCCCGACCTGGCCGAGCATTGTTTGAGAGTGCCTCGCAAGGCGTCGCACGGCTTGGCGCCGAGGCGGACGAGTCCAACTACGTGTGCATGGCGTCGCTATGGTTCGACGAGGTCAATGCTCCGCTTCTGCTGGAGATCCTTCCCCCGCTTGTGCACTTGCCGGCGACGAATCCCCTGATGCGCCAAGTCGCCTACGTAACCGAACTGTTGGGGATCGAGGTTGAGAGCAGAGCTGTAGGACGGTCCCTCGTCCTGGACCATCTCGCACAGATCATGTTCGTTCAGGTGCTCAGGGCGCACGTCGCGCAAACCGACCAGCCCGCCGGATGGCTAGGAGCACTCAGCGATGACGGAATCGGCGCAGCGCTGCGTGCCATGCATGCCGACGTCGCCCATCGCTGGACCCTTCGTGAGCTCGCGGCCATCAGCCGTCTTTCTCGATCCGCTTTCGCAGCCAAGTTCAAGAAGGAGGTTGGGGTTGCGCCCTTGGAATATCTGATCCAGTGGAGGATGAGCCTCGCCCGTGACGCGCTTCGCCGTGACACGCGGTCCATCTCCGAACTGGCCTTCGCGACCGGGTATGAGTCGGAGAGCGCGTTCAGTACGGCGTTTCGCCGCGTCGTAGGCGTCTCCCCGCGGGAGTTCCGCCACGGTGCACGGGGCGCTGCCAGCGCCTCCAAACAGACGCCCACGGACGTATTCCCGGAAGGTGTCAGTGAAACCACGCAATCGCATACCTAACTGGTGAGCTGGGCGCCCGTGCTCATCTTCCCGCGGCTAGTCTCACCGCATGCCTCTCACCGTTGATCAATTGGCCGGGTACGTGGAGCGCGATCTGGACGCCGACCTGGCACGCTGGTTTCGCGACGAGCCACAGGTCGACATCCCGGCGTCGATCCGCCCGGTTGGACCGTTCCTCGCCAAGCTTCCACGCGATGCCGCAACGGCCTTGGCCGGCTTCGACCGCAGGGTTCGATCGGGAACCATGCCCGCAGGGTTTCTCGACATATACGACTGGTCGTACGGCTTCCACTTCGCGGCCAACGGCTGCCAGATCCTCGACTCCGACTATGAGACGGAGCTTTCCGATGACGACGTGTGGTCGCTCGGCGCCGATGGAGGTGGCAACTACTACGTGATGCTGACCAATGGCCGGGTCGCGGTGTGGTTCCACGAGGAGGAGGTCATTGAGGCCGAGACGCAGTTCGACAATCTTGATGTCTTCTTGTGGTCGGTCATCCGCTGCCAGGCCGTGCGCGCCGGCGCTCTCGACCTGGCAGCGGTCGAGGCCGACTTCCGCGCCCTCGGGCAGCCTGGAGTGCTGGCGGGAGGGACCGGGCTCCTTGCCTCACTCTCGTGATGCCACGTCACGGCTGTCGGCCGCGTCGATTGCCTTGTCGATCACCTGCATCGGGAGTTCGGCGGTCCGCAGGACAGAATCGAAGAGGAGGGCAGGTTGTTGACGCCTCGACGGTGTTCTGGGCGGAATTCCTTTCCTGGTCGAACCAGGAAAGGTAGAGGGAGCACTAAGGGCTGTCCCGCAATAGGCCTTTGTCTTCGATCGACTGCAGGGCCGCGGGCTATCGGGCGCGCGCCTCAATCGCGAAGGTGGCAGTTCCAAGGAGCTCCGGCACTGTGTGTGAGCGATTGCGAGTCTCAGGCGTCGTGGGTCCCCGGCGCGCCGTATCGGGCGAGCATGGTGAGCACCGCTTGGTCGACCGCGTTGGTGATGGCGGTGTCGTCGGGCTCCCAGTGTGCGAGCAGCATCCGCGGCCAGAACACGTAGTTGGAGATCATCCCGAGGAATTGGGTCGCCGCCATCTCCGCATCGTCGAGCCGGGCTGTACCAGCGGCGTTCTCCGCTGCCAGGTAGCGGCGGACCGATTCGAAGTAGGGCATCTTGCCGAGCTTGAACTGGGTCTCGCCGAGCTCGGGGAAGCGCGGTACCTCGGCGATGACGATGCGGAAGAGGGCGGCCATGCCGGGCTGGGTGAGAAGGGCCACGTATCGGCGTCCGATGGTCTCAAGCCCTGCGCGGAGGTTCCCTGGCTCGGGGAGGGGCGCCTCCGCGTCGTCGACCTTCCAGTAGTCGGTGACGATCGCCTCGAACAGGGCCGCCTTGGTGGTGAACTGCTTGAACAGAGTCGCCCTCGACACTCCGGCCGCCTCCGCGATGCGGGCCAGCGAGGTGCCGTCGTAGCCGGAGTCGAGGAACAGCTTCGTCGCTGCCTCGATGATGGACGTCCGCTTCTGCGCTGCCACGCGCCGGTGGTATTCCGAAGGCTGTGCCGTCATGCCCTCCAGTATGCCTCTCACGACGAGGTGAGTCACTTGACTCACCTCTAGTCCTGCTCCTACCTTGAGAGGGGAGGTGAGTCACTCGGCTCACCACCGTAAGCCTGGAAGGAAGCAGCATGGAACGCTTTGAGGGCCAGACCGTCATCGTCACCGGCGGCAGCGGGGGTATGGGCAGCAGTCATGTGCGGGGCTACCACGCCGGGGGGGGCGAACGTCGTCATCGCCGGCCGCGACGACGGCGCCGGCCGCGATCTCGCTGCTCAGCTCGGCCATCGGGCTCTGTCCGTTCACCTGGATGTCACCAGCGAGGACAACTGGGCGGCACTGGTGCGAGAAGTCGAAGGCCACTTCGGGCCGGTCGCCATCCTGGTGAACAACGCGGGCATCCAGAACCCGGCGGCCCCTATCGAACACACCGAACTCCGCACCTGGGAGCACACCTTCAGCGTCAACGTCACCGGCCAGTTCCTCGGCATCAGGGCCGTGGCCCCGTCGATGCGCAGGGGCGGTGGCGGAACCATCGTCAACATCGCCTCGACCATGGCCCACGTCGGCACGGCCTTCTACGCCCCCTACACCGCCAGCAAGTGGGCGGTGCGCGGATTGACCAAGACGGCCGCGCTGGAGCTGGGGCGGGACAACATCCGGGTCAACTCCATCCACCCCGGCGTCGTCTCCACACCGCTGATCAACGAACCCACCGTCGCAGGCCAGCCCGCCATCGCCGACTTCTACTCGCCCGATCCCTTCGCCATCCCCCGCCTCGCCGAACCCTCTGACATCACCCGCCTGTTGCTCTTCATCACCTCCCAGGACGCATCTTTCGCTACGGGCTCGGAATTCGTCCTGGACGGGGGCCTGCTGCTCGGCCCTGCACTCCGACCCGAATCCGACATCGCAGCTTGAGCCGGCATTGCAGTACGGAGCGTGCAGTCGCGGGCGCCCATCTTGTTCAAGGCGAAGCGATCTTGCCTTGCGATGATGACGGGCTGTGGCAGTTGTGATCACGGCGTCCGAGCCGTCCTGGATAGCTCCATTCACTGGGCTGAGCCCGCGCTGCTTCGGCAGGTTGGTGGCCGCGTTGCGACGGGAGGGCGCGGATGCGGTGCGGCGGGGCCGTCCGTGGAGTCTGCCGCTGGAAGATCGCGTGCTGCTCGTGACCACGTACTGGCGCACAAACTTGACGATGCGCCAGCTTGCCCCGTTCTTCGGCATCTCGAAGTCCGCGGCCGACCGCATCATTGACCACCTCGGCCCTCGGCTCGCGCTCCAGCCTCGTTGGCGGTTCCGCAGGGACACCGTGCTCATCGTGGACGGCACCCTGGTGCCCACTCGCGACCATTCGATCGCCGAACAGTCCAAGAACTACCGCTACTCGACTGCCCATCAGGTCGTGATCGACGCCGTCACCCGCTTGGTCGTCGTGGTCGGCCGACCGCTGCCCGGCAATCGTCATGACTCCCGCGGCTGGAAGGAATCCGGCGCCAAGGCCGCCGTGGGCACCACCACTACGATCGCCGATGGCGGCTACCAGGGCACCGGACTGGTGATCCCGCACCGGCGACCGGCCGGGCAAGCCGAACTCCCGGCCTGGAAAGAGGAACACAACCGCTCCCACAAACAGGTTCGCGCCCGCATCGAGCACACCTTCGCCCGCATGAAGACATGGAAGATCCTGCGCGACTGTCGCCTCAAAGGCGACGGCATCCACCACGCCATGCTCGGCATCGCCCGCCTACACAACCTCGCCTCCGCCGGATAGACGGTCCCGACGAGCAATCCGCGCAACTGACATGGCCCCTCAAAAATCATTACGGGACATCCCTTAGCCGCTCAGCACAGACAAGGCAGCTTGGGGCAGGTTCAGCTGCAAGGATGGCGGCTCTATCGTGCCGTTCATGTCCGGTAGCGCGCGTGCTGCCATGACCTCCCGACTCCGATCCACCTTGACCAGCCCCGAACACAGCATCTGGTTCCTGGCGACGGCCGTGGTGGAGGGCCGTCCCGTCGCCGTCGCTGTTGCCGGCAGCCGCGACGTGACGGTTCGTATCTGGGACTTCATCGACGGCCGACGCGTGGGTGGGCTCCTGGTCGACCCAAACGGCCTCATCCGCACCGGCGAAGTTTGGTCGCTGGCACCACTGGATCACAGCATCGGCCGCATGTGCGAGGTGGCGACGACTGTGTTGGACAGGCGCCCTGTTGCCGTGCCGGTCATGCCGATGGCACGTATGGGTCTGGGACCTGGCCGGCTGCGAACAGATCGGTGAGCTTCTGGCAGGCCACACTACTGAGGTACGCGCCGTAGTGACGGCCGCGGTAAGCGAGCGGCCCGTTTGCCGTCACTGGCGACTTCGACGGGACGGTACGGGTCTGGGACCTGGCCGCGCGTCGGCCCTCAGCCAAGCCCTTGGAAGCGCGCTCGGAGGTGGGGGCGGTACGACAGCGGTGATGGGAAGCCGCCTCTTCGTCCTGGTCGGCAGTGGGGACGGGGCGGTGCGAATGTGGGGCCCGGTCACCGGACAGCCAATCGGCGAACCCCTGGAAGGCCACAAGGGCATGGTCTGGGGAGCGGCGACGACCTTGCTGGACAGCCGGTCCGTCGTAGTCACCGGTGGCCGCGACGAGACAGTGCGGGTATGGGACCTGATCGGGCTCGAGGCGCCGGTCCGCGGGCACGCAAGTTGAACACCCCGCTGTTGCCGGACCGGCAACAGCGGGGTGCACCACGCCCACAGCGCCTCGTGGTCATCCAGTCGGCGATGCGGGCGACGTTGCAGGCCAGCGCGGTGACCACGGGCTGGACGTCTGCTTTCGCCAGGCCGCGGTAGCGGGAGTAGCGCAGGCTGTGGGCGCGGACGTTGTGCGAGAGGGTGGCTTCGATATCGGCCACAGACAAACCACCTGAGGCGAGGACATCCGGATCATGATCAGCTGTCTCGCTCGTAGTAGTCGGCGTACTGGGCGGAGTACTCCTCGACCCGGAAGCCCTCGAAATCGCCCGCCTCTTCGGACTCAATCAGCCGCTGACGGGCCGCCTCCGCTTCCGGCGTACGAAGGAGCGAGAGATACGCCTTTGTCTCGGTGAGTCCCCGTCCGCACAGCAGCTGAACGTCGATCGAGCAAGCGGCGTCCATACTCGCGGTCTTCGCGCCCCAGATGAGGAGTACGTCCTCGATGACGCCGGCATTGAACAACTGGACGCAGCAGAGCTTCATCAGTTCGGTGTCGCCCGCGCCCTGACAGCGTCGCTCACGCTCCGTCTGACCTCTCAGCAGTTCGCGCACTTCATGGAGGTCGGTGCCGACTGGGTGGAGACCGTAACGGCGTAGGCTTTCGTCCTCGTCCACCAGTGTTGCTTCCTTTCTTGGTTTTGGCCTCACACCTTGGTTGTCGGGGACTCACGGCGACGCCATGGAGCGCATTTGGCCCAGCGCACGGGTGTCCCGGTTCACGGTCTTGGGCGGCGGCTATCGGCGTCGAGGCCTTCGGCGAGTTCTGCGCGCAATTGGTGACGGGTGCGCACCAAGATCCGCCCGAGCATGTTCTTTCCGTTCCCGGTCCTGCCCCGACCCCAGTAGTGATCGGTGGTGGTGTCTTCGACGATTTCTTCGTTACCGGTGGAAAGTAGAATGTCACGGATATCGGCATGTGCGCGGAACTTGCATGCCACCGCACGACGCATCACGTCGTCTTTGACCCGCTCCCAGTCCCTCCGCAGAGATTCGGACGAGTCACGGCCCAACTCTGCCGCTCGCAGCGGCGTGCGTGCGCGCCGAATGAGATCCGCGTGGCGGGTGCCCTTGAATTTCTGCGCCTGGAAGTAGTGCTCCGAGGTCGGCCACCAGACCCCGTCGACTTCGAAGCCGTGATCGGAGAAGTTCGAGAAGCATCCATAAGGGACTTCATCGGCGCCGTAGAAGTAGATCGTCATGAGAACCTCACAGGTGTGACGGAAACTTGCGCGGTGTCAGGGTCGGCCCAGCCCCCGCACGCAGCTTTTCGCTGGCCAGGCCCTTCAACACACCAGCGACCCGGTGAACCTGCCCGGTCAGGACACGAGATGAGAGCCGGTGCGGTCGGGTCTCCTTCCCGAGCTGGAATTACGCCCCGTCGGTGAAGACGCGCGTCCAGGTGCCGAATTGCCTCTCCATGCGGATCACCCGCGGCTAAGCACGTCGGCGTAGGCGATCCATGCCTCCTGGTCATGCGAGTCCGGGAGGGCGGTATCGAAAGCCTGCATGTGATTCTCCGAACCCATTTGTGTCCTTCGTGGAATGCTGGCTTGGAGGCCTCTGACGGGGCGGATGCCGTCGAGGTCAGCGGCGCGACAGTACGGCGTGGCCGCGGCCGAAGCCGATCACGAGCCGGTCCTCCGGGGCGACGGCCACCGTGTCGACGGGGCCCGGGAAGACGAGCTCGTCGGTGTTTGGGTCCACCGATGTGCTTGTCGAGTACACCGCGACACCGGATTCCGTGCGAAGGCCGTCCCTCATCCCCCACAATGCCGCCAACGGAGCTGGAAGGCTCATCGTCGTCTCTGCCCGCGCCCGCATCACATCGGCCGGCGTTGCCGGCGACGGCCTCGAAACCGACCCCGGCACCCTGCACCCCTCCCCACAGACCCCGGCCGCCCTGACCAGCAGCGGCACAGCCACCAGGGCCGCTCCGAAGCAAGCCACCGCAACCGAGCAGGTGGCGGCCCCAACATGCTCCCGATGCACGGGTGCTAGCCCTGCACGATGAGCCGTGCCTCGTCGAATTGGTGGGCGGCGAGGTCTTCGGGGCGGATGAGCCAGTAGAGGGCGCCCTCGTCGCCCCAGGTCATCTTTGCCTCGCTGTCGCTGCCGAACTGGGCAAGGAGAACCCAGCGTTCGGCTTCCTGGTCCAGCGGTTGGTCTCCCCACGCGTACATGCCGCCGAGTGTCGCGTTCGCGATCTCGTACTCCACGGGGCCCTGGACGGGCACGGCGTGGCCGCCGATGTGGTGGTCGATCCGGGTTCGCAGCTGCCCGAAGGCGCGGACGAACGGTTTGATCTCGGCCGGGGTGTCGCGGGGGTGGGGCCAGCGTCGGGTGTCGCCGAGAAGGGCGCGCCGGGCTTGGGGCAGCCACAAGTCCGGGGCGCTTTGCCCGGTGTCCGCAGTGAGTTCCACGCGCGGGAACGCCTCCAGGACAGGGGGCGTGTCTGCCGGCAAGACCGGGGTGTTCACCGGGATGTGCAGCACCCGGGCCCCGGCCCAGGTCTCAGGATCGTCGACGGACACGAAGGCGTCTTCGTCCACCTGGCCATCGAAGTAGAAGAAGAGCAGAGTTCCGTCCTGGGGGAACTCCTCGGCAAGTCCGTATCGGGGCAGTGCGGCACACCGCACTGAAGCGACGAAGGACAAGGGGCCGTGTCCGGGCCACTCGGGCCAGGCGGCCCCGGCCGGAAGCTCCGGGGACCCGCCGAGGACAGCCACGATCTGCTCGCCGGCTTCGGCCGGGCGCAGGCACGCGCACGGGCGCAGGAGCGCTGTCCAGCGCTGAACGAGATCGCCCGGAAGATGCTCGGCAGCAAGCCGGGAGTATGGCTCATCAGTCATGAGCTCCATCATTTCCGACCCCACCGACACACCCCCCGAACCTGGGAGCCTCACCACAGCATTACGTAGGCAGATACGTGGTTCCACCGAGCCCTCACCAAGACTTGGTCTCAGAACTGCTCGGCTCGTTCTTATGGGGATGGGCTACTGCAACAAGTCGATCATGCTCGGTCGTGGACCAGCGCCTGGCGTTGAGCTGCGGGTCGCTATCCAAGTGGTGCGTTGTCGTCTCGGCGATGAGTTCCGCGAGCCCACGGAGTCTGAACTGTCGGCCGGCGTAACCTCGCCACCGGTGTCCGGGGTCCGCGGACTGCCGCTCACCCCCGACGACTTCCTGCGCTGACGGCGGGATCCGAGAGTTCGGCGTTCGGTGATCCGGGGTCAGGTGATACGGGATCCGGCGACACGGGAGGCGGCCCGGAGGCCTGTGGCGCCGGATACCGCACGGCTGCGGGAAAGCAGCGCAGCAGCGCGGCGAGCCGCTCGGTATCGCCCGCCACTTCGGTGTCTGCCCGCTCGACGGCGTCGTGCAGCGCCGCACCGGCGAACACCAGATCGCGCAATATCGCCGCCTCCGGCACGGTCAGCCACGCATCGGGTTCGGCGTGCTC
Organism: Streptomyces sp. GKU 895; assembly: GCA_002027195.1. Lineage (GTDB taxonomy): Bacteria > Actinomycetota > Actinomycetes > Streptomycetales > Streptomycetaceae > Streptomyces. The sequence continues at coordinate 27,118 of MWJO01000030.1, forward strand.
ACCGCGGTCCAACTCGAGGCGTCCGCCCGCAACGGTGGCGCGGAACCGGTCGCCCGCGACGTCCAGCTGGCAGCGCAGCGACAGCTCACCCGCCAGTGCCGGATCGAAGGTCGCGCGCAGGGCGAACAGCAGCGCGTCGACGCTCAGTTCCGCCGCGCCGTCCTCGGGCAGCGGTGCGCGGCTGCCCCAGTGGGCGAGCGCGCGGAGCACGGGCTCCAGTTCCTGCCCGCGCTCGGTGAGTTCATACACGGCGGCGGGCGCAGGCGGTCCCAGGCGCCTTCGCCGCACCAGGCCGTCGGCTTCGAGCTCGCGCAACCGCTGCGCGAGGACGTTCTGGCTCATCTGCGGCAGCCCGCGGTGCAGGTCGGAGTAGCGCTTCGGGCCGAAGACCAGCTCCCGCACGACGAGCAACGCCCACCGCTCGCCGACCGCGTTCAGCGCTCGCGCGATGCCGCAGGGGTCGTCGAACACCCGCTTCTTGCTCATGCACCCGAGTGTACTAGACAACAGGAGTGAATACTCCTAAATTAGGAGTATGAATCGTGACCTGAGCCGATGGCACCGTCATCGGCTACACACGGCGCGGGTCAACATGCTCCGACGGTGACGACCACGCATCGAGATATGGAGAGAAGCAGTGAACGAGATGACACTTCGTGTGACGTCCGCCGACGGTACGAGGATCGCCTACGACCGGAAAGGCACTGGCCCGGCAGTGATCCTCGTCGGCGGCACCCTGGACGACGGCGCTGAGAACGCGCCGCTGGCCCGGCTCCTTGCCAACCATTTCACGGTCTACAACTACGCACGACGCGGCCGGGGCGACAGCGGCAATACGCCGCCGTACGCCGTGGCGCGGGAGGTGGAAGACCTCGACGCGCTGATTGCGACAGCCGGCGGCTCAGCTCACTTGTACGGCGCCTCATCTGGCGGCGCCCTCGCGCTGGAGGCAGCAGCGGCAGGTTCGGCGATCGACAAGATCGCGGTGTGGGATGTGCCGTACGTGATCGGGGACGACCTGTGGCCGAGGTTCAACCAGTACCTCGCGGACACCCACGAGGCATACAAAGCCGGGCGGGACGAGGAGATGCTGGAACTGTTCATGAGGCTTACCGGCGGACCCGACGCGGACATCGCGGCTGGCAAACAGCACCCGTACTGGGCCTTGTCCGTCGCGCTCGCCCACACGCTCGTCAAGGACGCCATGGTCCTCAATGACTACAAGATCCCCACGGACCGACTTGCCCGCATCACTCAGTCGGTCCTGGTGACCACCGAGGGTCCGATCACCGAGCCCCAGATGGCAGGCCTCCCGACCGACTTCTTCGACCGCGCCGCCAAAGCGATAGCCGCTGCCACCCCCCAGACCGAACGACACACGCTCGACGGGCAGGGACACGTCGTCGCCCCCGAACTCATGGCCCGTGTACTGAAGACGTTCTTCGACCAGTAACCCGTCGACTGATCAGGTCGTGACCGTGGGTCGCTTCGGAACGCAGGCCCATCGGCCACGTCAGCATCGGTCGGTGAGCGGCGACTCCTGAGTTCCGGAGTCTCGCCGCGTGTTGGCGCGAACGCGATCTGCAGCCTGGGATCCCTTCCCCATGACGGGGGGTCCGATGACGCGGATCTTGCCGCGGGCTCGTCAACTGGGCAGCCAGCGCACGGACTCACCTTCGAGAAGTCGTCAACGACGCCAGCAGCGAACTAAGGACTCGCGCGGATAGGTGACCATCCGCCGGTCGGCGGGTTGGCTCGGTTTTCGTGCCGAGTGCGATCCATAGCCGACGACCGGGGAGGTCCCCACCATCCTGCGCGCGCTCGAGCGCGAGGTTGTAGACGCCGTGTATGCGGCGATCGAGCCGCTCTTGCCCGAGCATCCGGCTGCCAGCGAGGTTCGGAGAACGACACTGGTAGCAGCAACATGAACGGCGTCCGCTGAGGAACCCCAATCGGACAGAAGCTGAGTCCGGGCGGCAACCCCGTCGAGCTGTACGCCAGGCTGACCCGCGTCGTCTCGGATTCCTGGTACGCATTGATTCTCAGTGACCCGGGGCTAACCGTGTCGTCGTTGCTCATGCGGCTGGGGTGATGGGCGATGAGGATTCGGTTTGCAGCAGGCGCCGGAGGTTGATGATCGAGGCGGCGAGAGTCAGCAGCGGGCGTAGGGTGGCCTCGGTACGGTCGTAGCGCAGCCCGAGGCGTTTGAACCGCAACAGCCACGAGACCGCGCGCTCGACTACCCAGCGCACCCGGCCGAGCCGGGCGGGGCCTTCCACGCCGCGTCGGGCGATGCGGACACCGATTCCGCGGCGGTGCAGGTAGCTGCGGCAGCGGCGGTGGTCGTAGCCCTTGTCGGGATGCAGCTTGTCCGGGCGCCGGCGCGGTCGGCCACGACCATGGGGTACGCCCGGGTTGGTCTCCAACAGCGGGACGAACAGTTGACTGTCGTGGGTATTGGCCGCCGAGGCAAGTACGTGCAGGGGAAGTCCGTTGCGGTCGCACAAGATGTGGTACTTCGAATCGGATTTGCCTCTATCGATAGGGCTCGGACCGGTAAGCTCGCCCCCCTTTTTCGCCCGGACGGCGACCGCGTCGACGCAACAGCGGGTCCAATCCAGCACCTCAGCCTCGCGGAGCTTGATCAAGATGACCTGGTGCAGCCGATCCCAAACCCCGGCATCCTGCCACTCCCGCAATCGTCGCCACGCGGTGTGTCCGGACCCGCAGCCCAACTTCTGAGGCAGGTCGCGCCAACGGCAACCGGTGCTGAGCACGAACACGATCCCTTCCAGCGCGGCACGATCATCGATCCGTGGCCTTCCCCCTGGACCCTTTGGTGGCGGCCATTCCGGGATCAGTGGCTCTACCAGTTCCCAGAGCCGATCCCGCCGCCTGTTCGGTTGTAGTGGTTTACTGGGGAGCGGTCTTGGTGGGAGCGGCTGTGCCGGTGCTTGTCGGGGCAACGGAGTCTGTTCGGAGGGTTGCAGGGTGACGGGGTCGGTTTCGAGGCCGTCGGCGGCAACGTCGGCCGATGTGATGCGGGCGCGGGCCGAGACGGAGGTGAACCTTCCGGCTCAGCTGGTGGCACTGTGGAGCGTGAGGGACGGCCTTCTCACCGAGTCCGGTGTCGCGGTGTACGCGGCGGGGGACATCGGTGAACGCAACGCCACGTACGAAGTCGCGCAGTATGCACCGGGTTTCCTTCTCGTCGGCGATGACAGTGGTGGCCGCGGATTCCTCCTGCGTACCGACGACTCGGACTCCGCCGTGTTCTCCTCCGGGCTGGGTGATCTGGACCCGGCGGACTTCGACGTCGTGTCCGCAGACTTCGCGTCCTGGATCGAATCGCTTGGTCCTGCCCGTTCCTGTTGACAAGGGGCACCCTCGGGTTCGCTTGCCGGCGTGGGCTGGACGAGTCGATCGCGCTGGTGGCTCTGGTGCGGACATGGGTACGGCCACCGCTGATCATCGGTCCGTGAAGACTGAAGATCATGCGGTGGCGTGGGTCACAGCGTGGAACCTGCCTGTTGGCAGGAGGCGTTCGAGGCCCTGATGGGCCGGATAGCGGGCCGGTTCGCGCGGGTTGAGCCCCGGCGCCGGGTGAGGGACTTGGTGCGGGGGCTGCTGTCGGACCTGCCACGCAAGAACTGCTGGTCGATCGCCGAGTGGGCCCGGGGAGGCCACTCCGGACGGCATGCAGCACCTGCTCGGCCGGGCCCGGTGGGACGCCGACCAGGTGCGTGACGATGTGCGTGAGTATGTACTGGAGCATCTGCGCGACGAGGATGCGGTGCTGGCGGTCGACGAGACAGGCGACGTGAAGAAGGGCATCCACACCGTCGGGGTCCAGCGCAGTACACCGGCACCGCCGGGAGGATCGAGAACACGCAGGTCGCCGTCTACCTTGTCTACGCGGGCTCCCGGGGGCACGCGGCGGTAGACCGTGAGCTGTACATCCCGCGAGCCCTTGAGGATCCACAAGGCACAGTTCCAGCGCACCTCCCAGGGATCGGAATATCGGCGCATCTCATCCGCCTACTGGCTCTCCCTGATGCAGCCGATGTCCATAGACGGGTGACGGTTGTCGGCGCCGACGCGCCAGACGCTGCAGGCCAGGACGCATGGTTCAGGCTTCAGTTGCTCGGGGACGCGCTCCAGGAGGCTGGTGACGGCCTGCCGTAGATGCGCCTGAAAAGCCTTCCGTTGCGTGACAGCAGCAGCGTCCCACTCGCGTGGGGTCACCGCGTCGGCTGCGTTGGCCTCACGCCGGTTTGAGTGGAAGTCCTGAATGCTCGCGCAGGGATTCGAGTGCGCTGGGGGAAACTGCCCCGACGCGCAGTGTCGAGGAGTGGTAGGAATAGTGGGCCACTGTGCGGCTCGATCGGTCGATAAAGCTCAGCCAGTGACCGCCCTGGTGCAGCTCGCGAGATCCGATGTAGCCCAGCAGTGGCTCGACAACCTGCAACTGATCCTCGCGTAGCCGGCACGTGGCTTGGCACGGGAGCACCCCGACCGCCTGCCTGCTGGCGACATTGATCAGGAAGGCCGACAGTCTCCGGGCTTCGCTGTACCACTTCTTGCCCGGCGCGGCCCGCCCGTGGACTCTGGGATCGGGCCAGCCGACATCGTCCGGGCGCACGCTCCACTGCGCGGGCCACTGGTTCTCCCCGCAGAAGACCAGTTGTCCGCCCTCAAGGCTCAGGTGCCGGGGAGCGCTCAGCCGGAAAGTGTGCTCGTGACCGCCCGTACCCATCAGCTCCGGGTGCCTGCCCGCCGTGGCGTAGTAGTCGCGCAAGGCGTCCGGCAGACTGATCCCCAAGCGGTCCTCGGCAGCCGTGATCTCGTCATCAGGGCATCCGTCCTGTGGAGTCCAGGCACCGAACGTGGTCGACATGAGGTCTTGGAGCAACCCCTTGATCACTGCAAGCCTCCATCCGCATTCACGTCTCTCCCACCGTCGATTCCCAGAGCGGGCTGTGGGGTGCGGTGGGTGTGGAGCGATCGTTGCCTGTCCTCGAGGGAGGCATGCCAATCGGCCCCTCGTCCTCCGGATCTGGGCGCGTCGCACTCCCGGCTGGACATGTCGGTGATGGGCAGCCCGCCAAGTACCTTTGTTGTGACCGTCAGCGCAGCAGTCCCCAGCACCGGAAGCGCACGGACAGGCCAGTCGGTGACTTCCCCCGCCATTACCAGGTCCTCCTCCGACCAGCCATGACTGTCCACTTGGACATGTCGAAATGCTAGATGCCCCACGAACGTCAACCCGCCCATCACAGGCATGCTGCCGCACATGTCCGTAGACGATTGCGTAGTTCTACCGACGCTGTGCCGGCTTGCAGCATCTGCACCCAACCGGAGCAGGATGGCATACGTCGTCTGTGTCGCGCTGGACCAACATCGTTGCCGCAGCCGGTCGCCACCGGTCACGCCCCCACCAACACGCGAGTGCCCAGTCTGGGTCGGTGATCGCTGTCGGTACCCGTGCCGGAGACCTTCCTGCCCCACCGTAGCGACCCTGCAGCATCAGACCCGCCGCCGATGTGGAGGTGCTACTCCCTGTCGTCGAAGAGCGCCGCCGTGGTCGGACGCGAGCGCGATGAAAGGGCGCTCCCATACCGCCGCTTGACCGCTGCCGACTCCGCCGTGTCCAGCGTTCCGTCCGCCGAGCGGCTCTTCCGCAGTCCCTGCGCCGTGGAGATACATCTGCCCCGCGTCCACCGCAGCCCCGACACCTCGGTCTGGCTCGATTCTGTCCGACCGCCAACGTCAGATCGGCAAGGCGCGGCGGCCCGGCCGGAGCCCCGAGTCCGACGAACCGAGCAACCCCAGGCTCATACGCCTGGCCCGGGCCGGAAGTCCCCCTGAGTCGGGTTCGGTTCATCACTCGGATGCGGGCAGTGCGCGTCGTTCGTTCGCGTTCACCGCGCACCACCCTGGCGGCAGGCGTCTACGCCGCGATCGGTACTTCGGCGACGCCTTGGACCACGCGCTCGTGGAGTCCAGGATCGGTCTCCACAAGACGGAGCTGACCAAGCCCCACGGAACCTGGCACGGTCTCCGCATCGCGTTCGGATGAGCCCTTGTGCATGGTGGGCGGTGTTACGGACTCCCCTCACCCACCATGACTTGGGCCGACCGTTTGGGCACGACCTTCCGGTGAACCAGTAGGAGCAGCCACGCCGGCTGGACGTGGACGCACTACGGCTGACCTACCAACTCGGGGATAGGGATCTCCCCAATGCTGTGGGAGGCGGCAGTACGAAGAATCGATCGTGTTGGCAGGAAGGGGCGGCCGGAGACGGTTCTCCCGCCCTTCCTCCGGCCTTCCCCGCACGCTCGATCTTGGAGTCCTTGTGGCACTGGGCAACCCTGTGACCGGCGAGACCGGTTTTCCTCTGCAGGCACTGGTGCGCTGCGTGCTCGACGACGCGGGCACGCCGGACTGGGAGACCGCCGAGAGCGGCTTCTGGTGCCGGGTCGGGCCGGTGGCCCAGGAGCGCCGGGTGCAGGGCTGGAAGCTGCATGTGTCCGCGACCCCGCTCTCGCGCCCGAGGTTCTGATCCGGGCGACGCGGGTGCTGGTACGTCACCGCTGTCCGTTCAAGTTCGCCGCGCGCGCCGAGTATGTCGAGGAACTGACGGGCATACGGTACGACCGCGCCCAGTGCGGCAAGTTCATCACCGCCTACCCCCGTGACGACGACCACTTGCGGGCCCTGGCCGAGGAATTGGACCACGCCACTGCCGGGTTGCCGGGCCCCCGCATCCTGTCCGATCGCCCCTACCGCCCAGGCAGCCTGGTCCACTACCGCTACGGGGCGTTCCGCGGAGTCCCTCACGTGAGCAATGAGGGCGTGCACCAGGCAAGACTCCAGGACCCCGACGGCAACGCGGTCGAGGATCTGCGCAATCCCTGGTTCTCACCGCCTCCCTGGGCGGAGTTGCCGTTCCCCGGCGCACCGGGCAGGCCCGCGAAGGCACCGAAGGCGCCCCGTCAAGTGCTGCTGCGGGACCGCTACGCCGTCCACGACGCGATCCGGCACTCCGCCCGCGGCGGTGTCTACCGCGCGGTGGACCGGCAGACCGGTGACGAGGTCATCGTCAAGGAGGCCCGCGCGCATGTCGGTAGCTGGTACACGGGGCTTGACGCACGGGACGGACTGCGCGCGGAGGCGGCGGCGCTGGCCGGACTGGCCGGGCTGGGCCCCGGCCTCGTCGAGCTCTTCGACCATGAGGACCGCACCTTCCTCGTGGAGACCATGGTGCCCGGGGTGACCCTGGCGCGCTGGGTCAACGAAAGGTTCGCTGCCCTGCGGGACTTCGGCACCGACTGCACCTCAGCGCTCATTCGGCCTGGCAGGCGTGGGTCCTGCTGGGGTGACGCCGCCGCACGCCCGCATTCGCGCCGTGACCAGCCGGAGTCACCGCCCGCATCCGAAGCGGTGTGCACCGTCGAATGATGCACGGGAGGTTGACCATGGAACAGTCCGATCGCACGCAACCCGACAAGACTGTGGCGGTGATGTCCGCGTCGAGGCCCGGGCCCACGCGCTCGAAGCACACGGCGGAGTGCCGACGCGCGACATCGAGATTGTCTGGGACGTCATTCCCGTCGCCTGAAGCAGGACCGCGCCGGCAGAGCCGAAAAGAGTGGGCGCCGAGTGAAACCACGTACCGCCCGCCGGCGGAATGCGTCCCCACACAGACCCGAGCAGGTCTCGATCGAAAGGGACGACAGCCATGAACACTCGCGTTGCGAGCGCCTCCGTAGCCGTCGGCATCGCCGTCACCCTGTCCGTCACCGCCGGGGCGGCGTCGGCCCAGCAGCGGGCCGCCGACGATCAGGCCACGGTGTCGGTGCTGCACGGCGTGCCCGGCCTGACCGTGGACGTCTACGCCGGCGACAAGGAGCTGATCCCCGACTTCAAGCCGGGCACGTTGACGGACCCGATGAAGCTGGACGCGGGCTCCTACGACATCAAGATCTTCAAGGACGGTGAGGGACCGGACGGCTCGCCGGCCATCGAGAAGACGGTGGACGTCCCTGCGGGCGCGAACGCCACGCTGGTCGCCCACCTGACGGCCGACGGCAAGCCGGCCCTCGACGCGTTCGTGAACGACACATCCAAGATCCCGGCAGGAAAGGCCAGGCTCACCGTCCGACACGTGGCCGCGGCCCCCGCGGTCGACGTACGGGCCGAGGGGAAGCCTGTCTTCGAAGGCCTCGTGAACCCCAAGGAGGCCAAGGGCGAGGTCGCTGCGGGGACGGTCTCCGCCGACGTGGTACTGGCCGGCACCGACACGGTGGCGATCGGCCCCGCGAAGCTGGACCTCGCCGAGGGCACGAACACGGTGGTCTACGCCTGGGGCAGCGCCGACGACAAGAACCTGCAGCTCAAGACTCAGAGCATCACCGGTATGCACTCGGCGCCGGGCGGCGTCCCGGCCGGCGAGACCGGAGCGGCGGCCAGGCACAACGAAGGTCTCCCGCTCGGCGCCCTGTCGCTGGGCGCGGTGTCGGCTCTGGGCGCCGCGGGACTGCTGTTCCGGCTTCGTCACTCCGCGCGCTGAGGCCCACATCCCCGGGGGCGCCGTCACCGTCGGACCGGCGGCGCCCCGTCCCTTCTCTCGCTGGAGAGGTAACTCTGCATGAGCACGCCCTGGTCACGGCGTCTGCTGGTCATGGGACTGGCCGTTGCGCTGATAGGGGTCGTCGTCTCCGCCCTGCTGATCGTCGATGCCCGACGGGAAGGCGCGAAGGCCGGTGCCGAGGATTTCGGTGCGGCACCGGGTACCCGCTCCGCCTCCTCCGCCCGGACACCGAAGGAGCCGCTCACCTCGCCGCAGCCGCCGTCCGCCGGTATGTCGGCCGGCGACGCGGCACCAGCCCCGGCAACGGCAGGCGAGCCCGCTTCGCTGTCGCTGCCCCGCCTCGACGTCCGGGCGGTCGTCGAACCGGTGGGAGTCGCGGCTGACGGCCAGGTCGGGATACCCGACGACCCCAACGAGGTCGGCTGGTACCGATACTCACCGCAGCCAGGATCGGCGCAGGGCTCGACGGTGATCGTGGGCCACGTCGATTCCAAGGGGCGCGGACTGGGAGTGCTCGTCGCCCTCAGCGACCTCCGCGAGGGCGACCGGGTGCTCGTACGGAACAAGGACGGCGGCGTGGTGACGTACCGCGTCAGCTCGCGCCGCACCATCGGCAAACGCGACCTGGCAGCATCCGGAGTGTTCCGCCGGGACGGGCCGGCGGTCCTGACGCTGATCACGTGCGCGGGGCCGTATCTCGCGAACCAGGGCGGCTACCAGAACAATCTGGTCGTCACGGCCGTGGAGGCACCGACGTGACGACAAGGTGGGGCGGCTCCCAGGTTCTTGCGGCTACTGTTGCGGCCGTGAGGACCGACTCGGACGAAGAACTCGGGCGGGGGTTCGCCGACGGCGACGAGTCCTGCCTCAATGAGGCGTACCGCCGCTGGGGCGCGCTCGTCTTCACCGTGGCGGCCAGAAAGCTGGGAGACCCCGAAGAAGCGAAGGACGTCGCTCAGCAGGTCTTCGTCGGCGCATGGCGCGGTCGAAAGGGCTACGATCCGCAGCGTGGATCGCTCAAGACATGGCTCATGGGTATCACGCACAAGAAAGTCGCCGATGCGCTCATCCGACGCTCCCGGCACCAAAGAGACGTGGAAGCGGTCATCGTCGCCGGCGTCTCGGAAGAGCCCCGGCACGAGACTCCGACGGACTCCGTAGACGATTTCCTGCTGCTGGCCGAGGAACTCGACCGGCTCCCGGAACAACAGCGAACCGTACTCGAGATGGCCTTCTACGAGGATCTCACCCAAGCACAGATCGCCCAGCGCACCGGGCTTCCACTGGGCACGGTCAAGAGCTACGCACGGCGCGGGCTGATGCGAATGAAGAAGCGATTGGAGGTGGACGGTGGAGCACACTGACGAAGAAGCGCTGGTGCAGATCGCGCTCGGCGAAAGCCCGTCCTCTCCGGATGACGACCATGTGCGTACCTGTGCACACTGCGCGCGTGAACTTGATGCCCTGCGCCACGTCGTGCTGACCATGAAGGCCCAGCCGCCGGACGAGGACGAGATGCTCACGCCTCCGGACGATCTGTGGGACTCCATCTCGCGCGAGCTGCGCCTGACTCCGGAGCCTGCGCAGCAGGAGTCCGCTCCCGCGCCGAGCACCGTCGAGCAGGCGGCCGACAGCGGGGGACACAGCCCGCGGCCTCACACACCGGTGCGGACCGGTCGCCGCGGGCACCGACGCCTGGGGCGGCTGAGTGTGGCTCTCGCCGCGTGCGCCGCGCTCCTGGGGGCCGCGGCGGGCAGCACCATCACCTGGTGGATCACCAGGGACAACGCCAACGTGTCGGTGGCCGACGGCCGGCGGCTGGACTCCTTGCGGGCCGACTCGGCCGGGTATGCCCGGCTCAGCGGCGGCAGCGGCCATCGCACGCTCACCATCACCGTCGAGGGCCTGCCCCGCACGTCGGGCTACTTCGAGGTGTGGCTCATGGACCGCACCCACAGCAAGCTCGTGTCCATGGGCGTCCTGGGCCCCGACGGTCGCGCCTCCCTGCCCGTACCGTCCAACATCGACCTGCGTGAGTACTCCGTCGTCGACGTGTCCGTGCAGCCCTACAACGGCAAGCCCGATCATTCGGGGGACAGCGTCGTCCGCGGCCCGTACGCCGGTTGATGCACGGCCCGAGAGCCGGATGACGTCGTAGAGCACGGCCCGGGCCGGGTGGCACACCCGGCGTCGGCGTGGTCGACTGCGTCCGTGGGCACCTGTTTGCCGCGGTTTCGTCCCGAGGGACGCCAATAGGCCGACGGCATCGCGACCCCCGCCATCTTCATGTGCGTTCTGGAGACGACCGGTGGCCGAGCAACCGCCCCCGCATGCCTGCGCATGCCCGCAGTGCCAGAGCCGAAGAACCGACGCGTCGGCCGACTTCCCGCCCCACGGCGACACCGTCCGTGAAACCTTCGACGTCCTCTACCGTCATTGGTTTCCGATCGTGGTGCGCTGGGCCCGGCGACGGTGCGGCGACCCGGAGGACGCCGAAGACGTCGCGCAACAGGTCTTTGCCGATGTCTGGCTGCACTCCCGCAGATACTGCCAACTACGCGGCGGACTCGGCCCATGGCTCTACGGCATCACCGCGCACAAGGCGGCGGACGCCACGAACGCCGCGATCCGCCGGAACCAGGCATCCCGGAAGCTCGCCGCCCGGGCCACCCGGCACAGCCCCGACGCCTGGGCCGGAACCGGCGAGCGACTGTGCCTTACGCCTTTCCTCTCGTGCCTGTCCGACCGACGACGCGAGATCCTCTTCCTGGCCTACTACCTCGACTTCACCCAGCCCGAGATCGCGCGGTTCCTCGGCCTGCCCCTCGGTACGGTCAAGAGTCACTGCAGGAGAGCCCTGCGCGTACTGGCGGAGGTGGTGCCGGGCGGTGACACCACGTGAGGCACCGCCTGCGTCGTCCGGTCCTTCCGGCCGTGTGTCGAGGGCCTGTTGGCCGGGTGACGGAGAAGTCATCACCAATTGGCTCCCGAGCGCCGGGTCGGCGTACCAGGACGTGGGAGATAGGAGAGGCCTCCCTGGGTACACGGGTGCGGGTGGTCGCGACGGCGGCGGCCGGACAGGTCCGATGAGGCAGGGGGCATACAAGTGGGTTTCGTCGAGTCGGGCCTTGCCCTGGTCTCCCACTGCAACGCTCCAGTGGTGGCGGGCCGCTACCGTCTGGACGCGGTGATCGGAACCGGTGGCGCCGCCGACGTCCACCGAGGCTTCGACCTACGACTGCGCCGCCCGGTCGCGGTGAAGGTCTTCCGGCCCGGAACCGGCTTCGACACCGAGGAGGACTTCCGCGGTGAAGCCGAGATCCTGGCCCGGCTGGAGCATCCGGGAGTGGTCAGCGCCTACGACGCCGGGCGGCACGGCGGCGACGGCTACCTCGTCATGCAACTGGTCGACGGTCCGACGTTGAAGGCCCGCATCGCCGAAGGCCCCCTGCCTTGCCGGACGGTTGCGGTGCTGGGCGCCGGGTTGGCCGACGCGCTCGCCCACGCGCACGGTGCGGGGGTCCTCCATCGGGACGTGAAGCCATCGAACATCCTCCTGGACGCTTCTGGGCGTCCCCACTTGAGCGACTTCGGCATCTCCCGCCTGCTGGACGCCACCACCTGTACCGCCACCGGAACCCTGACGGGCACGGCTGCCTACTTGTCCCCCGAGCAGGTGACGGGCAGGCCGGTCGGCCTGCCCGCGGACGTCTACGCCCTGGGTCTGGTGCTCCTTGAATGCCTCACCGGCAGAATTGAGTACGACGGTGGACCGCTGGAGGCCGCCATCGCGCGGCTGTACCGCCCACCCGCCATACCCGCCGATGTGCCCGCGGATGTCGTGGCCCTGCTGAGGGACATGACCGACCTGGACGAGCACGCGCGGCCCCCGGCCGAGCACTGCGCCCGGCAGCTGGCCTTCATAGCCGCGAGCATGGGCCCCGCGACAGAGGCAGCTTCGCCTGTGTCGGGGCTGCGAGGAGTCGCGGCGCCCGTGCTGGCGAGCGGCACAGACCTCGTCCCGGCACCGGAGGCTGCGCAGTCGGACAACAGGCCGACGGCCGTGTCCGCGAGGCCGGCGGCCGCACCCGTGCGCCGCCGTGTGCGGATGGCGGGGGCGGCCGTAGTCTTCGCCGCGGCAGTCTGCGCGGTCGCCGTCACCGAGGGCACCGCCGGATTCACCACGGGGAGTGAACAGAGCGCCCCGGTGAAGCCGCACACGCAGGTCGAGGACACCCCCCACGGCGGCAGGCGCCCCGTCCGCCGAGCAACAGCCGGATGCGCCGCAAACACCCACGGACACCGCGGCGGGGCAGGGTGCGGCCGACGCCGGCAGGCTGCCGGCCGCCGAATCCGCGCAATCCCGGCGCCCCCCCCAAGCATGCCCACACACCCGCCGCCCCGGGTAAGACGAAGGCGGCCGGCCACGCGCCAGGACACACCACGCGCAAGGGTGGCGGAGGGCCGGACCGGAGCGATGCGGCGCAGCAGGCCGAGCGGCGCGAACACCCTTGACCGGGCGTCGTCGGCGGAGGCGACGGCCCCCTGCACCACAGTGATCATCGATACCCAGGCGAAGACGCGCTTGTGCGGTGTTCCCGCAGTACAGCCGAGGGTCCGTGTGGTCTGCCCTCCGCTCACCCGGGAAGCGCGGTGGCCGGTCGATCACTTCTGGCCGCGGACCCGTTGGGCTACGTCGCGGAGTTTGATGTTGTGCTGCTGGGAGATGCGGCGCAGCACGTTGAACGCGTCGTCCTCGGACAGTTTGTGGCGTTCCATGAGGATGCCCATGGCCTCGCCGATGGCGTGCCGGGTTTGCATGGCGTCTTCGAGCTGGTCGATGGTGTGGGCGTCGGCCAGGGCCACGGCGGCGTGCGAAGCGAGCAGCCAGCCGGCGGTCTCGATGTCCTTGCCGAAGGTGCCGGGGCGGCGGGCGTACAGGTTCAGCGCACCGAAGTCGTCGTCATGGGTGTAGAGCAGGACCCCGGTCATGCTGCCGATGCCGAGATCGAGGGCCGCCGCGGCGAACCGCGGCCAGGTCGGCTGCGGTGCGGTGAGGTCTGCGATGCGGAACACCCGCTCCCCGTCCGCGCCCTTCTTGCGGCGGGCCAGGTCGAAGCACGGCCCTTCGGCCAGCTCGCCCTGGAGCCGGTCGGACGCCTCGACCATCTCGCCGCAGGAGGACAGGGTGACCGCCCGGCCCTTGCGGATGGCCAGGATGCCGGCCGCGTCGCAGCCCTCCACCAGCCGCACCGCCGACGCCGCGATCTCGTCCAGTGTCCCCTGCAGCGAATCCTGCGCGAGCAGGTTCCGTGCGAGCTGGGCCATCGCCTCGGCGAATTCCCGCCACTCCATCGCCCTCACCCGTCTCGATCACCAGTGCGGCCACCCTATCGCCCCGTCCCTGCACCTGCCGGGGTAACGAGGGGCCGTTGCGGGGGCCCGTCATCCGCGGCGCTGCCCCACCGTGCCTGCCGTGGCGTGTCGGCGAAGGAGCTGAGTTGAGGACGCATGCCTGCGCAGACACGTTGGTGAACTGGACGACGGCTGCCCCGGTTCCCCTGCCGGCCGGTGGCACGGCAGTCTGTCGGGCGGTCGCGTTCAGACTGCCCGCGGTGCATGTCAGGGAGTGGAGGTACCTGGGTTTGCAGCGCCGGGGAGGAGCGAAGCCGTTGCCGTGTTGACGGTTCCGGGCGCGGTGACGCCGCTGCCTGCGGTACCCGCATCCGTCTCACCAGGCTGCCATCCCACCGCCGTCAGGGCCGCACGTGAAGGCGACCGCTGCCGCCGCAGTGCGCGTCGCCTTCACGTGCCGCTTGCCGTCCCGCAAGTTCCAGTCGTCCGGGGCGTGGCTCCTGGCCACCCCGTCGAACGCACAGCTGGGGTTCACCAGGAGCGGGTGCCTCCCGACGGCGAGGCACCGAGGGCGTGGGCGACAGCCAGGGGCAGTCGCTCGCTCACCTCGTCGCCGAGCCGCTCGAACTCCCGCTTCAGCAGGGGAGTGGCCAGCCGGGCGAGGCCCCCGAACTCGATCCGCGCCCGGTAGGTGAGCCGGGTTCGCCCACCGTCGTTCTCGAAGCGCAGGTCGTCTGTGGAGGTGGCTGTCTTGTTCTGTCCGACGAAGATCAGATGGTCGGGGTCGAAAAGGGCCAGTCGGTACCGCAGTTCGGTGCGGCGCCCCCGGAACACGGAGACGTTGCGCCACTCGGATCCCACGGCCACCGGTCCGCTGTCGACGCGGTCACACGTGACCGTTCCCGGGTCCCACATTTCGGTGTTCGCGAAGTCGGAGAGAAAACCCACGACGTCGGTCACTGGATGATCCAGCACCATCAAACGCTCGACTTCGATCACAAGGCCCTCCGTTCCGGTCGTTCGACCGCTTCTCCCAGCGCGTACTTCCCTGATGGCGCGCCCGATGGATGCACGCCCAGGCGAGCTTCGCAGTACGTATTTCTCAGCCCTCCACTTCCGCGCTCGCTGCTCCCTCCGAAGCGGAGCAGTTCGTGACCTGCATCCGGTCGGCCACCGGCCACCGAAGCAGTCACGAGACGAACGATCACCGTCGTGGGAGTCCGAGTCGGAGTCGCGGAGGTGCGCAATGGAGTTGCGTGGTGCTCGGATCCTGGTCCCCGGGGCCACCGGGCAGATCGGTGCAGCGCTGGTCACCCGCCTGCATGCGCTCGGCGCCCGCCCGGCACTCGCAGGCCGCGACGCCGACCGGCTGGCTCAGGTGTCGGCGTCCTGCGCGGGCGCGCCCGCCAGGACGTTCGACGCGTGGGACCTCGACGCCTGCGCGCAGACCGTCGACTGGGCATCGAGCGAGCTGGGCGGCCTGGACGGCGTCGTGGTGTGTGTCGGCGTCGCCGCGTTCGGTCCGGCCCCCGAGGTGAGCGACGCGGTCGCCGAACATCTGGCCACGGTCAACGCGCTTGCCCCCATGGCGTTCCTCCGGGCCGCCGCGCCGCGCGTCGACACGGGCGGGGTCCTCGCCGCCGTCACGGGTGTCGTCGCCGAGGCGGCTCCGGCCCGGATGGCGGACTACGCTGCCGCCAAAGCCGCCCTGGCCGCCTGGCTCACCGCGGTCCGCCGGGAACAGCGGCGCCGGGGCGTGAACGTGCTCGAGATCAACCTCCCGCACATGGACACGCACTTCGCCGACCGGGCCGTACAGGGTGAACCACCGGGGTTGGCGCCAGGACTGCCCGTCGAGGAAGCGGTACGGGCGGTCGTCACAGCACTGTCCGACGGCGCCCGCCTGGTCCGGCCCGGCACCGCAACCCCGCTCGAAGTGGTCCGGTAGGACATGCCGGGAAGACGCTCCGCTGCTACCCCGCCGCCCCGCCGCGCCTTCCGGCAGCGCCCGGTCGAGGACCTGACCCCGCTGCCGCCCAGGCCACTGCGACGGGTGCTGTTCCGTCAGTACTGGCGTGACCTGGTATTTCTGCATTGGCCCGCCGACCCGTTCCGGGTGGCCGGGCTGCTGCCTCCCGGTACCGTGCCCGACCTCCACCAGGGGCGCACCTATGTCGGGTTGGTCTTCTTCCGCATGGAGAACCTTGCCCTCGGTGGGATGCCGCCCTTTCCTTACCTGGGCTCCTTCGGAGAGGTCAACGTGCGCCTCTACAGTCGCGACGCCCTGGGCCGCCGCGGCGTGGTGTTCCGCTCCCTCGACTGCGACAGACTGCTGCCGGTCCTGACGGCTCGCGCCGGATTCGGGCTGCCCTACCAGTGGTCCCGCATCAGAACCCGGTGGTTCGACAAACGTCTGCTGTACACCACCAGCCGCCGGGGCGACGGTCGCCCCGGAGCACGGGCGTGGCTGCACATCGAGGACACGCCCGTGGTCCCCGGACCACTGGAGGAGTTCCTCACCTGCCGTTGGGGACTGCACGAACGCCTCGGCGGACGCACCTACTACCTCCCGAACGCCCACCCCGCCTGGACCTTCCGTACCTGCACCCTGCTGGACTGGGAGGACGGTCTGGTCCCGGCGGCGGGACTGCCCAAGCCGCAAGGTGAGCCGGTCAGCGTCCTGTACGCCCCGGGTCTTCCGGTGTGCTTCGGCACGCCGCTGCGTCTCCCGACTCCCTGAGCACCCCCGTGCGAGCGGCGGCCGCGTCCGCGGCGGCGGGCTCAGCTCCCCGCCCCGCGCGCGTCCATTGCGGCGAGCAGCTCTTCGGCGGCCCAGCCCGGCCCGCGTCCGCGTACCGCGCCGGACAGCCCGGGAAGACGTGGGCCCGCGTCCGCCCACAGGGTCTCCAGGGCGGCGGGCACGTCATCGGAGGCCAGCGTGTTCGGGTCGCGCACCACGCCCGCGCCCGAGCGCTGTGCGTCGTAGGCCACGGAGAACTGGTCGCTGGAGAACGGCAGCACCAGCGCGGGCACACCCGCCCGGAGGCACTCGGTGAAGGAATTGCCGCCCCCGTGATGCACCATGGCGTCCACGTGCTCCAGCAGCGCCTGCTGCGGCACCGAGGGGACCACCACGGCCCGGCCGCCCGCCAGATCGGCCAGGGACGCCGTGCGCTCACCCGCCGCGACCACGACCGCCGTGTCCCGCAGGCCCTCCAGCACCCCCGTGACCACCGTGCGCAGGACGTCGTCGCGCGCGGACAGGAACGTGCCGAGCGCGACCAGAACGACCCGCGAGGCAGCGCCGCGCAGTTCCTTGAGCCGCGCCTCCCACTGCGCGTCCAGTGCCGCCGGGGGTGCGGCCATGTGCCCCGTGAACAGCCGCACGGGCCCTTGCGGCGGCGTGGGCAGCCAGGGCAGCTCCGGATAGGCGTGCACGACGGCGTGCGGAGAGGTGAGGGCGAAGGCCCTGCCCGGAGCGGGCCGGGAGGGGGCGTGCTCGCGGGCGAAGGCGGCGAACAGAGCCGTGAAGGCCTCGTCGTTGGCCTGGGCGGCCCCGGACAGCTCCTCCAGGCCAGCCGGATCGGGGCGTACGGCGTCCGGCCAGGCGTACGGGACGCCGAACCACGCGTCGGGCCCCGACAGCACATAGCTGGGGTGCCCGGGGCAGAACGTCGCGTACGGCAGGCCCAGGCAGTGCAGGGCCAGGGTGACCGGGTAGCTGAGCTGGTCCACGACGTACCAGTCGGGCCGCAGGCGCCGGTCTGTCGCGCGCAGCGCCTCCAGCACTCCCTCGGGGTCGGCGAGCATGTCCGCGCGCCGGTGTCGGGCCTGGGCGAGCAGCGCGGCGACGGCGCCCTCCCGGGTCGCGTCGAGGAACTCGCGCAGCCGCTCCGCCTCCCGGGCGTCCTGCCGGGTCGCCTCGGCCACCCCGGTGTTGGCGTTGCGGGTCACGGACAGCGGTACGAACCCCGCTCCCGCCTGTCGTGCCAGGTGCTCGAACGCCGGCGCGCACGCGAAGTGGACCTCCGCGCCCCGGCCGCGCAGGGCACCGGCCAGAACGGACAAGGGCTGGGCGTGGGACAGGAACGGGGGGCTGACGACAACGACACGCGGCATGCGAACCCTTCGGCCAGATGTCCTGCGGCCGCGGTCCGTCCGGACCGGGCCAGCGCATCCTAGCCGCGTCGGGTCGGTGCGGACGGCATGACGATCACCACGGCAGCGGGGTGCATCCGTGAGCGCCTCGCTTCGAGAATCACCAAGGTCAGAGCCGTTCCTGAGACAGGAGAGCGCGTGACCGCCGCCGCCTTCGCACCTACCCGGGCGACCGAGAGCACAGGACGACGGGCCGCCGTCGGCACGCGCGCCCGTGATCCCCTGGTGGCCGCCCGGACCGCCTTCTTCAGCGGTACCCGATGGAGCGGACACACCGACGGGCCGAACGCCGCCGGATATCCGCAGGACGACCTGGTCCGGCTGCTGGAGGCCGAGTACGGGGTACGGCCACGCGCGCTACCACCCGGTGACGGGCTCGGCGCCGGACGCGAGGACGCGGTCGTTGCGGCCTTGCGCCGTGCCGCCCGTCTCGGCGTGCCGCTGACCCCGGAGGCACTGCTCGCCCACCGCGAGGGGGGCCCGTGGCTGTGGGCGGTGCTGGCCGAGCTGTGGCCGGAGACCGTGCGCTGGTACGGCCACCGCCATGCGGAGGAAGCCCTGCGGGCGGCGCTCACCGAAGCACCCGACACCTCCACGACCGGTCACTTCCTGGACCTTGCCGTGGCCACCGACCTGGCCCCCCTCGCACCGGCCGAGGCCGCGCGCGCGGGGCGCCACACCGACCGGGCCGTACGTCACGCCGCGTGGCGTTACCTGCACCAACTCCCCGGCGGTACGCATTACTTGCCAGACCTGTCCGTGGCCTCGGACGCCTACGAGCGGGTGCTTCTGGACCCGCCGGCACCTGTGCTGGGGCCGAGAGAAGGCGAGCGCGAGGGCCGGGTGGTCGCGCAGACCATGCTGCTGGGCGGCCTGGACACGCCGGGACAGGGCCTGAGCGGGGGAATGGCGGTCCTGCTCGGCGGTCTCGGCGACACACTCGCCGAGACCGAGGGGATCGCCGGTGTGATCACGGTCGTGACGGCGGGACACGAGGACCTGGTGGCTGAGGACCGACTGGCTCTCGAACGGCGTCCTGGGCACTGGGTGTTGAAGCTGCCCGTCGACACGCCCCGGTCACTCGCCCCGACACAGACGCATCGACATCGCACCGCGCTGACCTGGTGGGCGGTGCGACTGCTGGGCGGCATGCCGCGGCCCCTGGACGTCCTGCACGTCCGATACGCCGACGACGCGAGCCTGGCACTCGCCGAAGCCGCCGAACGACTGGGGGCCGCCTCGGTGTTCACCGCCACCCCGGACCCGCATCGCGGACTCGCCGACCGCCACGCCGCACGCGACCAAGACGACCCGCGGGCCGCCGAGGCGTTGCGGCATGACCTGCATCGGGTGTTTGTGGCCGACCGCCTCGTGGAGCGCGCGGACACGGTCGTGGGCATCCCCGGTCGCGGCGGGACCCGGGAGTTGGTCCGCCACTACCCCCACCTGGCACGCCTCGGAGGGGGCAAGGGGCCCAGCGCCCCGCCCGAGGGCATCGCCCCCTACCGGCCCGCCCCCGACGAGCACGATCGGCAGCGCCAGGCACTTACGAACCTGTATCAGGACGGCGCACGCCCCGACGCTCTCGACGCGGAGGACCGCGACCTCCCGCTGCTGCTGTCCGTCGGTCGCCTTCACCCGGTCAAACAGCAGGACCTCCTGGTGCGGGCCTGGCTGGAGACCGGCGGGTACGGCACCAGCACGCTGCTGCTCATCGGAGGCAGCCCGCACACCGCCACCGAGGCCGAGACCGACATGCGGCGCCGCATCGACACCCTGCTTGCCGGTTTCCCCCAGGCGTCCCGGCGGTTCGCCCTGATGCCGGCCCTGTCCAACACCGACGTTCGCCGTCTCCAGCGGGCCCTGGCGGCTCGCTCGCAGCAGGCGCCCTGCTGGTACGTGTGCCCGAGCGCCAAGGAGGAGTTCGGGATCGCGATACTCGAGGCGATGGAGGCGGGCCTTCCCGCCGCCGGGCCGCGGAACGGGGGTGTCGCCCATTACCTGCGTGACGGGGTCAACGGAGTCCTGATGGACACCTCCGGCCCGACCGGCCTCAAACGCGGCCTGCGCCGCCTCGCGCGCGTCGGCGACGACGAGCGCCGCCGGTACGCGACCGCAGGCGGGAAGCTGGTGACGGAGCGCTTCTCGGTGACCCGCATGGCGAACGAACTCACCGCCGAGTACGCCGCGTTGCAGCGCCCTTGAGGGTGTGTACAAGGCTCTGAGCTGTGCATCTCCGCAGACGCGAACTACGAGGCCCTTGCCGGATCACCATTGGTTGGTGCCGGGTGGGCCCTTGAAGGGTCCTCGCACCTCAGCGGTGATCCAGCCTCCGTAGAAGTCGCCTTCTTGGGCGGTGACGTCTTCTCCGGCGACGGTGCACCGGTCCATGCGACTTGGATAGAAGGCTAGGTAGTCCGTGATGGCCGGGTTCGGGGTGGGGTAGCTCCAGGCGGCGCGAGCCCGTACGTCGTTTCCGACAATGACGTCCCAGTAGCGGGCGGCTCCCTTCCACTCGCACCAGGTCCGGCCCGAGACGGCGGGGATCACGAACTCGGTGCGGATGTCCTCGGCAGGGATGTAGAAGACCGGGGGATGACTGGTCTCCAGCACTCGGATCGCTGGAGTCGAAGTGTGCTGTGGCGTGGGCGCCGGGGGAGCTGTCGCTGCACCCCATGTGCCCGCATGTCAGGCACAGCAGCAGGTCACCCGGCACGCGTCCGCGCGCCGCGCAGGGCAGGCACGTCTCACTCAGCGGCGTGGGATCGGCCGTCCACGTGTGGGTGCAGTGCTTGCCGGACGGTCGTCCGCCATCGTGTCGGGGCGTCCATCTCGTCATCGCTGAGCACCGGCCCGGCTGTCTGCTGCATCGCGCCCCTGCGGACCGCCCGCCCGCAGGCCGATGTCCGTACTGCTCATGAGGTGCTCCTCGCCCGTTTTATGTCTTCGCCAGTGCTTCGGCTATGCGTCGTGTGACCCGGATGAGTCACGGTGGGCCGTCGCCGCGTCCCTGTTCTTGTTCCAGGAGGGCTTGGAGGTCGGTGAGGCGGTCCAGCCCCCGAACGGCCTGGGCCATTCGCGGATTGCGCTCCAAGCGGGTGGGATGGCGTTGCAGGAAGGCCCAGTAGCCCGCCGTGAAAGGGCAGGCCGTTTCGCCCACCCGTACGGTGGGCCCATAGGCACAGGCACGGGATGCGTACTGGGCGTAGGTGCATGATCCTGATCGCATGACCGATCCTTTGGTACCTCCGGAGGAGACGCCCCCGGTCGAAGGCTCGACAGCCGAGGCCCACGAGGAACGGCCGGATGGCGGCATCTGGGAACACCCGCGTTTCTGGATGTGGCTCGTCATCACCGGCGCCGCCCTGTTCGCCGCGTTTTTTCTCGCCCGGGTCTTTTATCTGTAGACCTGGCGCTTGTCTGCAGACGTGGCGCTCGCGCTTGCTGCGGAGGTGCTCCCGCGCGATGGCGATCTGGGCAGGGCGTCGATTTCAAACGGCAGTACTTCTGCCGGCGGCTTGGTGAGGTTGGCCACTTCACCCCGTGCCGATCTCCGTCGGCCCGGCCGGCAGGAGGGAGCGCCCGGGCGCCCTGAACAGCAGTCAAGGTCTGTCGCTGTTGCGGCCGTCGTGGTCTGACGCGGCGCGCCGGGACATCTCCGCCACCAGATCCGTGCGAGTGAGAGCGCCCTTGTGTCACGCCGACGAGTGAATTCCCGGGCCGCCACGGCTGCGGCGCGCCGACGGCAGGGCCTGCCCCCTTGGCCACGAGATCTGCACCCTTGTGAAGATCGGGTCGGACAGCTGTCGGGTGGCCTGCTGTTTCTGTGGTTCGACCTCCATTACGAGGCGCCTCTGGGGGATTTGGCGCACGGAACCTTCGCGTGAGGGTGGGTAGAAGGCCTGGTGGGAAGCTACTTGCCAGACGGGCATTTGCGAGGGATCGTTGCCTGACGACAATGATCTCTTTGGGGTTGGCGAGGTGAGGGACTCGCGCAGCGGGTCCTCGATGTTTGATTTCTACTCAGGCGCACGCGGGCGCGGAGCCGGACTTCCCCTGGGGCAGGGCCCCCTACCCGGTGCTGGTCGCTGACGCGGCGGGCATCCTGGTGAAGCGCAACGAAGCCGCTCAGGTCGTGCTGCCCGCAGCCTGCCCCGGAGCGCTTCTTGCCGATGTGGTACCGGCATGGCTCGCCGCGGCCCACCGCTCCACGTGCCCGGCCGACCCGCAGGGTGCGCGGGAGCCGGAGGTGCCGCTGTCGGGCTTGATCGAAGGACGCCGTTTCGAGGCGCACTCCAGCGTGCGGGACGACGGCACGGTGGCGTGGTGGCTGGTGGACGACACCGACCACCAACTGGTCCGTGAAGCCCTGCGTATGGAGCGGGAGCAGACGGCGTTCCTCGCGGCGGCGTCCACCGCCCTGCTGTCCTCGCTGAATCTGGGGCGGTGCATGGACCTGACCGCGCAGATGGCGTCCGATCACCTCGCCGACGCGGCCCTGGCGATCGCACCCTCCCGCGGCCGCTGGTTGCCCGTGGTGTCCTGCCTGCGTGGCGGCACCCCCTTCGCCTCACAGGAAGTGGTCGATCCTGACGAGGTTCCCGGTCTGAGTGAGGCCCTGCGCG
Organism: Streptomyces sp. GKU 895; assembly: GCA_002027195.1. Classification (GTDB taxonomy): domain Bacteria; phylum Actinomycetota; class Actinomycetes; order Streptomycetales; family Streptomycetaceae; genus Streptomyces. Next base: position 49,850 of record MWJO01000030.1, read on the forward strand.
GGTTCCCGCCGGTTCCCTCGCGGTGGATCGACGCTTCCGCGGCGCCGCAATGGATGATTCCCGAGGGCTTCGGTCCCATCGGGGCGATAGTGATCACTCCGTTGCCGGGGCACGGCGTTCCGGCCGGTGCACTGGTCTTGCTGCGCAAGGAGGGGCGAGCCGCTTTCACTGAAGAGGAAGAGGTCTTCGCCCGTCTCTTCGCCGCACGTGCCGGAGCGGCGATGTCAGCCGCCCGCCTATACGCGGAGCAAACAGCCATCACCGAGGTCCTCATGCGGGACCTTCTGCCCCCCGCGCTGCACCAGATCTCCGGTGTGGACTTCGCCGGCAGCTACCGGCCCTCAGCGGATCACGAGCGGGTCGGCGGGGACTTCTACGACGTGCACCCCGGCGCCGCGGAGGGGGAGCCGTCGCTGGTGGCGCTGGGGGACGTGTGCGGCAAGGGTTTGGAGGCCGCCGTCCTCACGGGCAAGATCCGCAATACCCTGCACGCTCTGCTGCCTCTGGCCGACGACCACCAGCAGATGCTCAACCTGCTGAACACCGCACTGCGCAATTCGCATCACACCCGGTTCGCGACGCTGGTCCTGGCTTCCGCAGTGCGCAAGGACAACGAAGTGCGTGTGCGATTGACCAGCGCGGGCCATCCGCACCCTCTGATCATCCGCGCGAACGGAACGGTTGAGGAAGCCGACACCCGCGGCACCCTGATCGGGGTCCTGCCGGACATCAGAGTGCACACCACGACCGTCACGCTCGCCCCGGGGGAGTCCTGCATCCTCTACACCGACGGAATTACCGATGCCAGGGGCGGCCCGCTGGGTGACACCCTGTTCGGTGAGGAACGCCTCCAGCGCGTCCTGGCCGAGTGCGCCGGTATGGCGGCGGAGGGCATCGTGGAACATGTCCAGATGCTCGCCTCGCAGTGGCTGGGTAACGGCGGCCACGACGACATGGCCGTCGTCGCGATCTCTGCACCACGCACCCACCATCTGAGCGCGGTGGACGGCCACACCCGGGGCAGGTACACCGCATGAGCACGAGCACTTCGCCCCTCTTCCCCACACCCGCCCCCACCCACGAGCTGGCCGGCCGGCTGTGGAACGCGGTGGCGGCCGGAGATGAGCACACCGCCACCGACGTCGTCCTGCGGGCCCTGGACGAGGGCCTGGACGCCGAGTCCGTCCTCCTGGACGTGATCGCGAGGGTTCAGGTCAGAGTCGGTGAGGAATGGGCCTCGAACCGCATCAGCGTCGCGCAGGAACACGCCGCGACGGCCATCAACGAACGCGCCGTGACTGCACTCGCCCTGCATCCCACCGCTCGCCGGGCGTCCTGCCGCGGTCGGATCACGGTGGCGTGCGTGGACGGCGAATGGCACGCGCTGCCCGCCCGGCTGCTGGCCGAGGTGCTGAGGCTGCGTGGTTGGCACGTCGACTACCTCGGTGCGCAGGTGCCCGCACCGCACCTAATCTCCCACCTGCACACCACCTGAGGCCGATGCGGTCGCTCTGTCCAGCTCGATGCCGACCAGGCTCCCCACCGCTCATGCGGCCATCACCGCGTGCCAGGCCATCGGAGTCCCCGTCCTGGTCGGCGGCGCCGCGTTCGGATCCGACGGCCGCTACGCACAGTTGCTCGGCGCTCAGGCGTGGGCCCCGGACGCGCGTGCCGCCGCCGACCGCCTCGCCGAGGCGCCGCTGCCGCGCCCGAGGACCGACCACCAGCAGCTGGACGACCTGCCCCACCTGGCCGACCAGGAATACACGTTGGTCGCCCGCAGCAGCGCCTCTCTCGTACGGACCGTCCTCCTCGCCCTCCAGGACGCGTTCCCCGCCATGCGCGCCTACGACGACGTGCAGCGCGAGCGCACGGCGCAAGACCTCGCTCACATAGTGGAGTTCCTCGCCGCCGCCCTCTACCTCGGCGACGACGACCTCTTCACGCGGTTCATCACCTGGACAGCCCGGGTTCTCCGGGCCAGGAACGTGGCGGTGCAGTCCCTGCCGCCGGCCCTGAACCTCTTCGCCCGTGAGCTCAAAGACTTCCCCCGGGCATCGCGCACACTCAAACGCGGCATCGAAGCCCTCTCCACCGACCACACCACAACCGGAACGCCCGCATGACCATCTCGCCTCGCGCACTCCACCTGACCACCGTCGAGACCGAGCACACGGTCCGCATAGAGATCACCGGAGATCTCGACTACGACACCGCCGACCTCCTTCTGGAGAAGGCCACCGCCCAGCTCTCGGCCCGACCGGGTCTCAAGGACCTGCACCTGCACTGTGCGGGAATCGGCCTCGTCGACTCCATGGGGCTGTCGATCCTGTTGATGATCGGCCGCCGCACCGCCGCCGCACGGGTACGTCTGCATCTGGACGACCGGCCCGTGCAGCTCGACAGGCTCCTCAGCCTCACCGGCACGCTTGAGTACTTCACGGCAACGCCCCACACCGATGCCGCAGTCACGCACGGGGACACGGCACCGGACGCCAACATCTGAGCCGCCCCGGCCTGCCATCCGGCACAGTACCCAGCCAACACAAGGGCAGTTGTGTGTCGGCGACGACTCAAAGGCTCACCAGCAGCGGCGTGCACTGGTCCGAACCGAAGGCTCTCCGCACGGCGGCCGGCTCACCCACGCCCCCCGGACGGGCTGCACAGCGCTGCCGCATTGCGCATCCGGGACCGGTTGGCGTCTCTGCGGCTCGGCTCGGGCCGGGAGGTGCCGGCGTCGGGCCGAGCGGGCATCATCCGGTGAGCGTCCGACGGGGGGAGAGAACCGTGCAGGGAGAGCCTGGCACACCACGACCGGCCACCAGTGGGATGCACATCGCGCCGCTCGTACTCAAGATCCTCATCACCGTTGTCGTGAGCCTGGTCGCGTACGTGCTGACCAATCTGGTGAACCAATCCGGCGACGAGTTGTGGAAGATCGCGGTGGCCGTCGTCATCGGTGGGTCCGCGCTCATCGTCCAGTACATGGTCGACTTCGAGCAGCGGCTGGGCACGCTCGAGACCGGTCATATGGAACGCAGCCGCCGGCTGGAGGAGCACTTCGACCACCTCAGTGACGCAGCCGCCTTGCTGAGCGATCTCGACGATGCCGGGATGAGCACCAGCGATGCCAAACGCCTGATCAAGAATCTGAGGCGGGTCGGACAGCAGGGCCCGGAGATCGTGAAGGCGTTCGCCCGGTCGGAGGTCGAGAGCCTCGCCTCCGTCGTCACCGACCTGACCGGGATGAGCGCGCACTGGCCACGGGACAACAATGAGTGGCTCATCCGGCTCACGCAGTGCGCCCAGCGGACCATCGACGCCACGAGCAGCTCTGTCGACCAGCGCTTCTGGGGCACGGACTCAGCTGGACCGTATCTGGACGCCCAGACCGAGGCGATGGGGGCTCGCCAGGTCACGATCCGCCGTCTATTCATGGTCAGGGAATCCGAGGCGAACGACCCCGTGGTCATGGCCCGGTTCACCTGGCTGTGCCAGGCTCAGCTCAGTGTCGGCATCGCCGTGCGCTACCTCGTCCTCCCACCCTCTCCGGTGGAGCAGCCGCATCCCAGGCTGGCCTCGCGGGACGTCGTCATCTTCGACGCGGATGTGTATCTGGAGTTCGAACCGGACCAGCTGGGAGTCAACGTGAAGACCACGCTCGACGCGCAGCGCGAGAGGGTCAACCGCCAGGTCAGATGGTTCAACGCCCTTTGGGTGCGGGCTCAGGAGGTCGCTCCCGATCCTGAGCCGGCGTCATGAGCGGCGCGCTGCACCCCACTAGGAGGCCGGTGTCCTCGTGTCCTCGCTCGAAGCACTCCTTCTGAGTCGAAGTGCCACTGTCGCGGGCTGCCGATCCAGTCGTGCTCGGCCATCAGCCGAATCCCGGTCGACCGACCGGGTCTCGTACGTCTTCTGCGCGGAGCCGTCGAGGTGACGGCCTTACCGGACACGCCGCCGGCCCTCCCGGTCCTCGCCTGCGGGGAGATCCGCACCTGCGTGCTGCCCTCGCTGAACCCCTTGGACGCCCGAGCCGCCACCCAGCTGCTGCGGCTGCGCCCGGACGAACGCGTCCTGGTCTCCGAACGCCCCAACCTCTACGTGCGCTCCCCGCAGACTCTCACCGGCGTCGACTGCCGGATGCCCACCTCCAACGGGGCCAAGGTGCGCGTCGTCGGCACCGTCGCCACCAGCGCCGCCCTCACCGAGGGCCGGATCCTGCAGAGCAGTGCCCATGTCCGGGCCCTCGCCCGAGGCCCCGAACGGCGCCGCCCCTGGGGTCACTACCTCATCCATCCCGGAGTGCTCGAACCGCTGGGCCGGCTTCCCGAGCACGAAGCGGCCCAAGGCGTCCTCGACGGGGCAGGCGGCGGCGAACTCGATCTCGGCCTGATCGCCGACGGCACCCTCACCACCCTGCTTCGCCACCCACTGCTCGACCAGAGGGCCCCCTTGAAGTCCCGCCACACCAGACTGCGGTGGGCCGCCCGGCAGACCGAGCCGGGACAGGAACCGGCGATCGAGGAATTCACCCTCACCGAGGACGACCTGCGCACGGTCCGGCTGCGGGTACCCGCAACCACCGCCCCGGCCGCCGTCGCCGCCCTGTGTGAGGCCGCCTCGGCGTCACCGCCCTCGACGACCGAAGTCAGTGACGGAAGCGTTCCCGGAGCACTTCGCGGGCGGCCCGGGCGCCGGAGGCCAGGGCTCCCTGGACCGAGCCCGTGGCCCGGTGATCGCCGCACACGTGACGTCCCGGCCCCACCCGGGTGGTCCGGCTCAGCGGCAGCGGCGGCGGCATGACCGGCAGCGCGTCGACGATCGTACGGACGGTGAGGAGATCCCATCCCGAGGTGTCCGTTCCGTACGCCTCTGCCAGCGCGGCGCGCACGGTCTTTTCCCGTCCGTCGGTGTCTGCGCCCAGCACCGAGGTGCCCACGAGGACGTAGCCGCCCGGGGCGTGTTCGGGCACCACCTCGCTCAGGACACATGTGTTCAGAAACCGGCGGCTTTCGTCGACGAGGAGAGTCGGTTCAGCGAGCGGTGACCGCGGTGCGACGTGGTAGTACGTGGTCACCACGCGGCAATCGGGCACCTTCAGGCCCGGGAGCAGCCGCCCCGCTGGGCCGGGGCCGGTGGCCACCACGACCGCCCGCGCGGGCAGTTCCTGCCCGGTGTCCGTGACGGCGCCGTCGTCGGTGAGGGCGCTCACGGCGGTCTCCAGGCGGACCGTGCCCGCGGGCAGCGCGGCGGCGAGCGCCGCGGGGACGGCGCCGATGCCGGCGCTCGGCAGACACAGGGTGCCGCGCAGCATGCTGCGCCAGACGAGGTGGAAGAAGCGGCTGGAGGTCTCCAGCTCGTCCTCCAGGAAGACCCCCGACAGGAACGGCCGGAAGAAGCGTTCGACGAACTCCTCGGAGAATCCAGCGTCGGCCAGGGCGGTGCGGGTGGTGCGGTCCCGTCCCGCCTTCACCCGGCTGACCGGGCCGAACAGGTCGCGGGCCGAGAGCAGGCCGACCGCCGCGAGGTCGCGGGGACCCGCGAGCCGTCCCGGCAGCAGCGTCGACCAGGCGTGTGGCCGCCGGGTGGGGTCCTGAAAGCGCAGGGTGCCCTGCCCGGCGGTGTGGACGAGGACGCCGGCCGTGAAGGGCCGCAGCCGTAGTTCGCGCAGCACCAGCCTGCGGCGCACCTGCGGATAGGAGGTGTTGAACACCTGAAAGCCCCGGTCCACGACGAAGCCGTCCACCTGGTCGGAGCGCATCCGGCCGCCCACGGCGTCGGACGCCTCCACGACCTGGACGTCCAGCCCGGCCGCCAGGAGGTCCCGCGCGCAGGCCAGTCCGGCCACACCTGCGCCGATGACCAGGGCGTCGGGGATGTTCGGGGACGCGGGCACAGAAGCCTCCTTGGCGAGTCCGGCGGCGCCGGGGCGGCCGGAGCGGCAGCCACCTACGGGTACCGAGCTTCTTCCCTCCGCACACCTCGCCCGGATGCGCCGATCACCCACCTGGCCCCGCGCGAGCGTCCTTCAGTCTTCGCATGGGGGCGGGCCAGTTCGCCGTTCCCGGGACTGAGCCGGCTCCTCGTACGGCTGCGCCGACCCGGCCGCGCGTCGTGCGGCATGCAGGTGACGGCCCTCACGCACTGTCGCCACCAAGCGCGAGCGCCTCGGGGGCGGTCGAGCCACCGGTACGGCACATCAGTCGGGTGGTGTCCGCGAGGGCGCGCCTCGTGGTGAGCTCGGTGCGGTCACCTATGGCTGTGCCGAGTCGTCGTCAGATGCCTCATGGGCGATCTCCCGTTCCAGACCGTCCGTCACAGCCCGGCGCCTCGGACGCCTGCGAGAGGTCCCTGTATGCCGGCTCTGCCCGCCGAAATGGCGCTGCCCAGCTACGTCCGGTGCACGGAGGCCGTGCGCGCGAGGCGCCGCAGCAGGGCGCCGCGACCGCCGTCCGGCACCGTCCACAGGGTCTGGCCCCTGACCCCGCGCCGTTCCAGGAGCGCGTTGGCCGCGAGGAAGCCGCTGGTGGCGGCCCGCTCCATGAGAGCCACCGGCAGCTCTGTGCGCACCAGGTCACCGGCGACCACCAGTGCGGGGTCGCTCGTGTGCACCGTCGGCCGGTCCGTGTATCCGCCGACCGGGAAAAGCGGGCAGTCGGCCCGCCATTCGTGCCGAGCGTCGACGACGGTGGCCGTGCGGGTCTCCGGGTACACCTGGTGCAGCTGCTCGATCAGGCGCTTCTGCTCGACGTCCCGGGAAGCCCCCCTCGCCCACGGGCGTACGCGTGCAGTTCCACCACGGAACCTCCGGTGCGCGAGGCCCAGCGCGCCGCCTCGCCCTCCCAGCGGTCCAGCACACTGACATTGTCGAGGGTGCCGTAGCCGCTGGTGCCGAGGAAGCCAGGACGGCCGGCGGACACGGGACGGTCCAGCCACAGCCGCGAGACGAGGAACGGCGGCGCGTTGCGCAGCCGGGCGATGCGTTCGCGCCACGCGGCATCGGCGAGGCGCGGGGAACGCTCCACGAGCGTGCGCAGGCCGGCCGCGTCGAGGGCGAGGACGACCGTGTCGTGGTGGTGTTCGCCCGTGCCGGTGGCGACGCGGAAGCCGCCCGTCGCGGTGGGCTCGACCGACTCGACGGGGGTGTCGGTGCGCAGGTCGACGCCGTGGCCGTCGAGATAGCCGGCGAGGGGATCCCACAGGGCGGTGGGGAAGGGTTCGTCGGGCACGTCGAAGAGCAGTCCCTCGGACGAGCCGAGGAAGTAGATGTGGAACATCAGCACCATCTCCGCCGCGGACAGGTGGCGCGGGTCGGCGAAGAAGCTGCGGGAGAACACCTCGAACGCCAGGTGGTGCGCGGCCTCCGGGAAACGGATCGACGCCAGGAAGTCGTGGGCGCTGACGTCGTCGAGCCGGGTGTGGACGTCCGGGACGCGCACGTCCAGCAGCGGCAGGGCGGCGAGCGGGTTCATGCGGAGCAGGTCGCGCAGGGTGAAGGTGGGGCTCAGGGCGACGAATCCGAGGGCGCTCCAGGGTGGGGTGCGCGGGACGTGCCGGAAGCTGTCCTGCAGACCGTCGGCGTGCCACAGCGGGTAGTCGGGCAGCGCGCGCAGGCGCTCCAGGCCCGGGTCGGTACGCCGGAGCAGTCCGCGGAGGTTGTAGTACTGGCGGAAGAACGCGTGGAAGCCGCGGCTCATGGTGACGGTGGAGCCGTCCGCGAGGCCGGTCTGCCGGCCCGCGAGCCGCCCGCCCAGGGCGGGCTGGCGTTCGTAGAGCGTGACCCGGACGCCCCGCTCGGCCAAGGCCGTCGCGGCGGCGAGACCGGCGATGCCGCCGCCGATGACGGCGGTCGTCAGGGTCCGGTCTTCGGTCAGTCGCGGCGCGCCGGGCACCGGCAGGAGGTGCGGGCGCGGCGTCCTGCCGCGCCGGGCGACGGGCGGCCGTCCGAGCGCGCTCACCGGCCCACCTCGGTACCCGCGCCCGGGCGGCGGGCGACGACGGTGTGGGTGATGCCCGTCTGCCAGCCCGGCAGGGGCAGCACCCGGACGTCGGTGAAACCGGCGCGACGGACCCGGCGGGCGAAGTGGCCCGCCGTGTCGAACTCCACGACGCTGCGCCACAGATGGCGGTACAGGTCACCGTCGCCGAGCAGGGTCGCGACGGGCAGGACGAAGCCCCGGCACACGCCCGTCCACACCGCGCGGTCGACGGCCCGTCCGCTGAGCGTGTACTCGTGGACGGCCAGTCGCCCCCCGGGGACGAGTGCGGCGCGCACCGCTTCCAGCACGGCATCCGGGTCGGCGACGTTGCGGAAGAGATAGGCGGCGAAGACCGCGTCGAACGGCCCGCGCACACCGGCCTGCGCCAGCGCTCCGCGGAGGAGTGCACGAAGGTCACCCCCTGCGGCCATCGTTTGGCCGCCGCCCGCTCCAGCATCCCCGCGGACGCGTCCACCGCCACGATCTCCGCGCCGGGCAGCGCCTCGGCGAGCGCGGCTGTCGAGGCGCCGGTGCCGCAGCCGAGGTCCAGCACGCGCAGCCCTTCGGCCCGGTCGGAGAGGCCGAGACGGCGCGCGGAGCGGCGCAGGTGGGCGTGGTAGCCGGGGTTGGCGGCCACCAGCGTGTCGTAACTGCGGGAGGCGTGGTCGAAGGCCACGGCCAGATCCTCGTCGCGCAGCAGGGTCATATGGTCGCCTCGGTCGGGTTGCACGGGACTCCTTCGTGCCGGGATCACGGGTGGGGGAAAGGGGGTGCGGGGCAACCAGAGCAGCTCCGCGGCGGAGTGAAGCATCGGCAGCACGGGCGTGCGGAGGCCCAGGCCGAGGTCTTCGGCGAGCCGGGTCCGGCCGTCGAGGAAGCGCAGCAGCCGAACCGTCGGCACCCGGGAGAAGAGACGGGTGAAGAACTCCGCCCCGTCGACCCGTCCGCTGTCCAGCGCCCGGAGCAGGACCGCGTCCATGGCGCGTGCGCGGGCCGAGTGGGCGGGCGGAGGCTCCGGGGTGCGCCGCGCGTGCAGGGCCCGCGCGATCGCCGTGGTCTGTCGTTGGACGGCGGAGAAGGCGTAGCCGGTCGCGGGCCGGGTGGCGCCGCCCGCTGCTCCGATCCGGAAGACCGAGGGTGCCGAGCGGCGGGCGAAGCGCGCGTCGGTCATGGGGATGACGCCGGTCTCGGTCGACACGACCTCGAAGTCGCCCAGACGCAGCAGGTCCGCGGTGTAGTGCCGCAACGCCTCCTCGTACGCGGGCAGGGGCAGCACGGAGCGCGAGAAGCGGGTGTACTCCACCAGTGCCTCGCGCCGGCCGGTGGGCAGCACATAGCCGAACGCGAGGCCGCGGGGCGGCTGGGGCACCCGGAAGTCCATGAACTCCACTGCGCCCGGGTCGAACACCGGCCGCTCGGTGCGGACGAACCAGCCGTGGAAGTGCTGGAGCAGCGTGGTCCGTGCCGCGGGAAGGCTGCCCAGCGGCCGGGAGTCGAACACCCAGCGGGCCCGCACGGTGACGGGGCGCCCCCCTTCGTCCCGCGCACGGATCACGGCTCCCTCGGCGACGGGGTCCACCGACTCCACGACGGCTTCCAGCCGGCGCACGTCCGGGCTCTCCGCCACCTCGCGTGCGACGAGGCGTTCGAAGTCGGCGGAGCGGATCATCTTGTACACGAGGGGGGAGATGGAGTGGTCCATCGGGCGCCCATCGGGACGGTGGACGCGCAGCCGCGGCCAGGACGCGGTCAGCGCGGCGTCGTAGCGGCCGGGGCCCTGCTCCCAGAAGCACCAGGTCCGTTCGGGCGGGCGGAGCGGGCCTGGCGGGGCGTCCAGCAGGACGGTGGTCACCCGGCAGGCACCGGGAGCGGGTCGCGCGAGACGGTGGGCCAGGGACAGTCCTGCGGCCCCCGCGCCCACGATGGCCACCTCGGCCTCCCACACGTGCGTTCTCCCTCCCTGTGCGCACCCCGGCTCCTCGCGGGGGCGGTCCGGCCAGTGACCCGACGGATTGCTTCCCTCCGAGCGGCCGCGGCGGATGCAGGCAGAGCCGGACAGCGGGCGGCCATTTGGCGCAGGGCGCGGCGCGGGCGACGTGCGGTGGTGCCGGTATCGGGCTCCACTCGTGGACATCGGACGCCGCGAAAGATCGCTTCTTGTCGTCCTGGGCGCATCCGCGCGGGCGTTCCGCGCGGAAGGTCTTCCATCAGGAGGATGCGCGAGCAACAGGAGAGGAACCGGGATGCGCCGCAACGAGGCGAAGGATCACCCCGTGGCCACGACAGCAGTCGGCCATGGTCCCGTTCCCCTGCCATTCCCGTCGGACGACGGGGGGCTGCGGGTCGTGGACCGCGACGTGCCCGCGGCCGTGGGACGGGTGCTGGAGAGCGTGCTGGCGGACCAGGTGGAGCGCGCCATGGCCCTGGACCCGGACTTCGGCCGCGACATCGCCGTGCGCGTCACGCGCTTCACCCTGGGGGGCGGCAAGCGCACACGGTCCCGGTTCGTGTGGTGGGCGCTGCGCGCCTGCGGGGGAGGACCCGCCGAGGCCGAGGCGGCCCTGCGGGTGGGGGCCGCGCTGGAACTCATCCAGACCTGCGCCCTCGTGCACGACGACGTCATGGACGGCTCCGCCGTGCGCCGCGGCCGGCCGGCGCTGCATGCGGACCTCGCCGCCCAGTACGCCGACCGCGTGCCCGCCGACGCCGGACTGGGGTTCGGCGAGTCCGCGGCGATCCTCGCCGGGGACCTCGCCCTGGTTTGGGCGGACGACATCGTCGCGGACCTCGACGCGCCCCGGTCCCGCGTCCGTGCCGTGCGCGATCTGTGGAGTGCCATGCGCACCGAGATGGTGGCCGGGCAGTATCTCGACATCCAGGGGCAGGCGACCTCCTCACGGTCCATGGCCCGCGCGATCCGCGCCGCCTGCCTCAAGAGCGCTCTGTACTCCGTGGAACGCCCGCTGGCACTCGGCGCGGCCCTGGCGGGCGCGGACGCCGCGCGCACGCAGGCGCTGTGCTCGGCGGGCCGCTGCGTCGGAATCGCCTTCCAGCTCCGCGACGACCTCATCGACGTCTTCGGGGACCCCCGGCACACCGGCAAGCCCGTCGGAGGCGACATCCGGGCGGGCAAGCCGACGTATCTCGTGGCCGTGGCGCAGGCGCGGGCGGAGGCGGCGGGCGACCGGCACGCCCTGGCCGTCCTGCGGCGGTCGCTCGGCCGCGCCGACCTGTCCGAGAGCCGTCTCGCCGAGGTCCGCGACGTGCTGGTCGCCACTGGTGCGCGGGACGTCGTCGAGGCGAGGATCGAGCGGCTGGCCGGTCACGCGACCCGATATCTGGAATCGGTCCCGCTGGAGCCGGAAGGCCGGCTGCCGCTGCGGGAGCTGCTCATCGCCGCGGCCGGTACTCTCTCCGCTGCCCGCCCGAGCCGGACCACGCCGGAGCCGACGACGGCCTGCCCGTCTCCCTGGTGCTCAGCGCGGCCGTCGAGAGGGCGACACGATGACGACGACCATTCCTGGACGCACCGATCACGTGGTGGTGGTCGGCGCCGGCCTGTCCGGCCTGTCCGCCGCGCTGCATCTGCTCGGTGCGGGCCGGCGGGTGACGCTGGTGGAGCGCGATCTGCTGCCCGGCGGCCGGGCCGGTCGACTCGACCACCACGGGTACCGCATCGACACCGGCCCCACCGTGCTCACCATGCCGGACCTCGCGGACGAGGCGTTCGCCGCGGTCGGCGACAGTCTGCGCGCCCGCGTCGACCTCATCCCGCTGCACCCGGCATACCGCGCGCTCTTCGCGGACGGCTCCAGCCTCGACGTGCACACCGGCGAGGACGCCATGGCCGCGGAGCTGGAACGGTTCGCCGGGCCCCAAGAGGCCGCGGGCTACCGGCGGCTGAGGACCTGGCTGACCGACCTGTACCGAACCCAGATGCGGCACTTCATCGACGCCAACTTCGACTCGCCCTTCTCTCTGCTCACCCCGGACCTGGCGCGCCTCGCCGCACTCGGCGGGTTCGGGCGGCTGGACGCCAGGATCGGCCGGTACCTGCGCGACGAGCGGGTGCGCCGGGTGTTCTCCTTCCAGGCGCTGTACGCCGGTGTTCCCCCGGAGCGGGCCCTCGCCGCGTACGCCGTGATCGCCTACATGGACACGGTCGCCGGTGTGTACTTCCCGCGCGGCGGCATGCACGCGCTGCCGCAGGCCATGGCGGACGCCGCCGCCGAGGCGGGCGCCGATCTCCGCTTCGGTCAGCAAGTGACCCGACTGGAGCGTTCGGGTGAGCGCGTGACGGCCGTCGTGACGGACCAGGAGCGGATCGCCTGCGACGCCGTGGTCCTCACCCCGGACCTGCCGGTCACCTACGCCTCCTCGGTCACACCCCACGCCGCCCGACACGGCTCAGGTATGCCCCGTCGGCCGTGGTCCTGCACGCCGGCACCGACCGGACCTGGCCGGAACTGGCCCACCACACGCTGTCGTTCGGGGCGCAGTGGCGCAGCACGTTCGACGAACTGACCCGTACCGGGCAGCTGATGAGCGACCCGTCCCTGCTCATCACCCGTCCCACCGCCACGGACCCCTCGCTCGCCCCGCCCGGCCGCCACCTGCACTACATCCTCGCCCCGTGCCCGAACACCACCCTCGGACCCGACGCCGCCACCTGGGCCGAACTCGGACCGCGCTATCGCGACAGCGTGCTGCGGGAGCTGGAGCGGCGCGGCTTCACCGGCATCGCCGAGTCCGTGCAGGACGAGACCCTCGTCACCCCGGCCGACTGGCAGGCGCAGGGGCACGCGGCGGGAACCCCGTTCTCCGCGGCCCACACGTTCCCGCAGACCGGCCCGTTCCGGCCGCGCAACCTCGTGCGGGGCACGGTGAACGCCGTCCTCGCCGGCTGCGGCACGACCCCGGGCGTCGGCGTACCCACCGTGCTGCTGTCCGGCAAGCTCGCCGCGGCCCGGATCACGGGCCGGCACACCGCTTCCGCACCAGGACGCGGACGCGGGGGCCCGGCGGCCGGCACACCGGCCACGGCGACCGCCGTTCCTGCGTCCCCTCCGGCTCCATCGGCCCTCTCGAAGGGAACCACCACATGACCGGCCGTGAACTCGACGCGGCGGGCATCACCGACCCGGTGCTGCGCGAGGCCTACATCCAGTGCCGTCAGCTCAATGCCCAGCACGGCCGCACCTACTTCCTCGCCACCCGGTTGCTGCCCGTCGGACGCCGCCCGGCCGTCCACGCCCTGTACGGCTTCGCGCGGTGGGCGGACGACATCGTGGACTCCCTCGACCCGGCCGTCCCGCCCCACCGCCGCGCGACCGAACTGGCCCGCCTGCACCACCGCATGGAACAGGGCCTCAAGGACGGCGACAGCCCGGAGCCCGTGGTGAGGGCCCTCGCCGACACCGCCCGGCGCTACGACATCGACCACCGCCACTTCAGCGACTTCATGGCTTCGATGCGCAGCGACCTGGACGTGACCGACTACCCGACCTTTGACGACCTGCGGGCCTACATGCACGGTTCCGCGGCCGTGATCGGGCTGCAGATGCTCCCCGTCCTGGGCACCGTCGTGCCACGCGAGGAGGCCGCCCCCTACGCCGCCGCCCTCGGCGTCGCCTTCCAGCTGACCAACTTCCTGCGTGACGTGGGCGAGGACCTCGACCGCGGCCGCGTCTACCTTCCCGCCGACCTGCTGCGCGCCCACGGCGTCGACCGGGACCTGCTGTCCTGGAGCCGCGCGACGGGGGGCCGTGACCCGCGCATCACCGAGGCGCTCCGGGCCGCCGAGGACCTCACCCGTGGTGTCTACCGCGACGCGGCGCCGGGCCTGACCCTGCTCGACCCGGTCGCCCGCCCCTGCATCCGCACGGCTTTCGTCCTGTACGGCGGCATCCTGGACGCCATCGCCGACGACGGCCACGCGGTGCTGCACCGCCGGTCCGTGGTGCCCCGGCGACGGCGTGCCGCGGTGGCCGTCGACGGGGCGGCACGGTTGGTGACCGCACGGATCAGCGCGCGGCGGCGGCGCCGCCCCGAAGGCCACGTGGCACGCGTCCCGCCCCCGTCAGCCGTCCCACCCGTGTCCACCGTCCAGGGGCGAGCCTCGACCGGTTCGGGCGCCGACTCCCTCCACCAGGAGGCCATATGAGCCCCGACCGGCCCGTCCGCCGAGGGCGGTACCCGCTGTCGCTGCGCCGGAACGCCGTGGCCTGGGAGCGGCAGCAGCCGACCTGGCGCGAGGCACGGCCGGCGGTGATCGCCCGTGCGCTGAAGCGCGCGCAGGCGCGGCCGTCCGGCAACTGGTTCGTCGTGGGTGCGTCCCAGGACGTACGGGACGACCGGCCGTTGGCACGGACGGTCGCCGGACAGGAGCTGGTCGTCTGGCGGGATGCCGCGGGCAAGCTGGTCGCGGGACCCGGTGTCTGCCCTCATCTCGGCGCACCCCTGCGGGACAGCCCGGTGCGCTGCGGCACCCTCGTGTGCCACTGGCACGGTCTGAGCCTGCGGGGAACCGCCTTCGCGGGCTGGGAACCGCTGCCCGTGCACGACGACGGGGTGCTGGTCTGGGTACGCCTGGACGCCGTGGGCGGGGAGACTCCTCTGGAGGCTCCCGTGGTGCCCGTCCGGCCCGCTCCGGCGCGAGCGCTGTCCGCGGTGTATGTCGGCGTCGGAACCTGCGAACCCGAGGACGTGGTCGCCAACCGGCTCGACCCGTGGCACGGGGCCTGGTTCCACCCGTACTCCTTCGTCGACCTGGCCGTCGTCGACACGGCGGCCGTCGAGGACGAGCGGGTGAAGCACGACGAGGGCGGTGCTGCGGACGACGGCGAGCCGGTGGACGAGGACGCGTTCACCGTGGACGTGTCCTTCAAGGTGGCCGGGAGACTCGTCGTGCCGGTGCGCGCGGTGTTCACCGCACCCGAGCCCCGTACGGTCCTGATGCGCATCACCGGGGCGAGGGCGCGGGTTCGGTGGTCGAGACCCACGCGACACCGCTCGGCCCCGACGAGCACGGCAGGCCCCGGACAGCCGTCGTCGAAGCGGTCGTCGCCGCATCCGACCGGCCCGGTTTCGCCGTGGCCCGCAGGATGACGCCGCTGCTGCGGCCCCTGATGCGGACCGCCGCCGGGCGACTGTGGCGCGACGACCTCGCCTACGCCGAACGCCGCTGGCAGCTGCGCTCGACCGGCCGCTTCCCCGGCTGAGCGACGCCCGGTGCAACCAAGGAGGCCCCAATCGGAGAAAGAGGGGTAAAACGCCCATCTCGCGAAGGGTCGCTCTCCATGAACCTGCGTGACGAACTGCCCGTCGACCATCAGCTCGGCACCGTCTACCGGTACGGTGCCGCCTTCTGCGGCGTGGTCCTGCTGATCTTCGGCATCCTCGGCTTCACCGACCAGCTCAGCCCCTTCAACACCGACGGCGACACCGTCGCCGGCATGACGACCAACGGGGCTCTGAGCCTGGTCTCCGTCGTCGTCGGACTGGGGCTGATCGCCGGCGGCGTGATCGGCGGGAACTTCGCCTCCACCCTGAACATGACGGTCGGAACGCTGTTCCTGCTCAGCGGCTTCTGGCACATCTTCGTCCTGGACAAGTCCGCGAACTTCCTGGACTTCGGCATGACCAACGTCATGTTCAGCTTCATCATGGGCCTGGTGATCCTCACCTTCGGCATGTACGGCCGGGTCAGCAGCAAGCTCTCCCACGACAACCCGTACTGGCGCCGCCGCCACCCGCGCGAGGCCGCCCGGGAGTCGCTTGCCCGACGCCGGGCAGCGGTCGCGGCGACCTCCCCGACCGCGGCACTCCCGGGCTCGCTGCCCGACGCCGGGTCGTAGACCGCACGATCACTCAACTCCACGGGTTCCGCCGGCCGTGCCTCGTGATCGTTCGCGCTCAGCCGGCGGAGGCCACTGAGCGCACACCCCAGGTCCAGGCGGGCCTGCTCGGCCCAGATGGGCATGTGCCGCCTCGAAGGAGGCGAGTGCGCGGGTGCGGCCGGGAAACCCCGTCCGGCAGATCCGCTCGCTGCGGCGGTGTATCTCCAGAGCTTCGGCCGAGAGAAGTCAACCCGACCTCGGCAACTCGAACGGCAGCACGTGATCAAGAAGTTCCTCCCGCAGCACCCCGCCCTTCCGTCTGACGGACGAATCCGCGCATCAACGCAGCTGACATCTCGACCAATGACACCTACGGCTCGACCAATGTGATGCTCCTCGGGCTGGCCGTGCTCGCGCTGCATCTCGCGGGTATCGGCAGCGGCTGGTCGCGTAGCAGCCGCAGACGCTGAGTCGGCGCCGTCCGCGCGCCGCCGTGTTGCCCACGTGGACATGGCCGCGCCGCTCGCGCCACACGGCAAACGCCTCCCCGCGCACCGGAAGTCTTTGCGTTCGGCGAGACTGCCAACAGTGACTTGTCGGTCAGGGAGTGCCATGACCCGCTCTGCGAGAAGCTCGGCCGCGATGCGGAGCCGCGTGTGGCTGTGATCGACTCGCGGTCGGTCATGGCAGACGCCGTCGTTGGTGCGGACAGCCGTGGCCTCGACGACGGGCAACGTCGAGGAGGGCGTGGTGGCGTTGGGGTCGGAGCGTGTGACAACCCCGGGGGCCGGTGCATCCGGCAGGGGCTGTCGGCCCGAATTGTCTGCATGGTCCGCTCGAATATGCGGGCGACCGCTCCCGGTATCGAGGAGGTTCCGTGCTTGAGGGCGCAGTACGGGAAGTGGGCCTTTCCGAGGAGTCTTTCGGCACGTTTTCCCGTGTCGTACAGGCATCGGAAAGGGAGGGTGCGGACGGCCCGCTGACCTGGGACAGTCTGGGTCTGGAGACCATGGCGTCCTTGCTGGTGGTGTCACTGAGTCGGCTCGGGGACCGGTTCTTCGAAGGGCTGTGCCAGTGGCCCCGTACGCATCCCCTCAACGAACGCGACACCTCCGTGGTACATCACCCCCTGATCGCCGTCGAGTCCACCCGCCAACTCGCGGTGGCCGTCCAGCACCGGCACCTGCTCCTCAGCGGGGACATGGCGTTGGAGATGACCTCGGTGAACCTGGGGCTGTCCCCGGCCGGGCAGCCGGTGGAGTGCGGCAGTGCCACCCATGTCCCGGTCCGGGTCGTGCTGAGCGATGTCGTGCGGGGGGAGGGCGGGGCGGTGGTCTCGTTCCGTGTCACGGCCGAGTTTCTGCACCAGGGGCAGCCGTTCGCGACCTGCGCCATGACCTTCGCCGCGCCGGTGGAGAGGCCGGGTGAGGCGGCTGTCGCCGTGCGGCGGCCCGGGTTGCTGCATCCCGTCGCGGCAGCGGTGGGCGCGGCCGCCGACCCGGACGTTCTGCTGGCCAGGGGGCCGCAGGGGCGACTGGAGATCCTCCCGCGCGATGCGGCTCACCCCGTTCTCCTGCCCCGCCGGCCCAGGCGGCTGCCGGCGCCCGCCGTCCTGGAGGCGGGACGCCAGGCGGTGCTGCTGTCCTCGGGCCGGACGGGCCGCGCAGTGGTGGGCCTGCAGGTCGCCGTCCGGGCACCCGTGCCGAGTGCGGGTGCCGTCGTCGAGGTGGCGCGGGATCACAGCGGGGCCCGCTTCGCCGTGCACGTCGTCGGCGAGGTCGTGGCCACGGGCTCTGTGGGACTGCTGCGGCGGTGACGTCCTCGCGCGGGAAATTCCGGCTCGAGGGGCAATGACGCCCGTCGTTCACATGCTCGCCGAAGGCATCCCCCACCTGGAACAGGACCTTCTGGGTGGGGGCGAGGTTCCACAGAGTCGCCGACCAGCTGACGGCCGTCTTCCACAAGCTGCGCCTCTTCCACCACCAGCTCGTCGAACGCCTCGAAAGGTGTCCCCGCTCCTGACGGTCTCGGGGCTGGATGGACTGGCCACGGTGCGGGCACGGGCATGACAGTCGGGGCAGCCGGTTCTCCGGCGGGCGAGCGGCATCGGCGCCCCGGTCCCGCCGGTCTGCCCCGCGGCGGCGCAGGGCGACGGCCTTCGCCCGGTCGTTCGTCGCGTCCGAGGTCAGTCCTGGCAGCCTGACCGTGCTTCGGACGCAGTCCGCAGGCGGCACGGCCGCCGGTTCGGCAGCGCGCTCTGCGTGTGGTGCTGCGTCTTCTTCTCTATGGGCCCCCGGGCCGTGGACGGCAGTCTGCTGCAAAACACGGCTTGGAGGCTCACAGTGACAGCAGGACCGGCCCCCGAGAGGGCTCTGGACGGCGTCGACACCCGCACCCCATCCCTGGCCCAGCGTCGGCTGTGGTTCATGGACCAGCTCGCCGGCTCCTCCAGCGGGTCGATGCTCCCGCTGGTCCTGAGGCTGCGCGGTCCCCTGGACGTGAGCCGGCTGCACCGGTCGCTGTCCGCGATCGTCGACCGGCACGAGGTGCTGCGCTCGAGGTTCACCGCCGTCGACGGTGAACCGGTTCAGGTGGTGGACGCCCCGGCCGGTGTCGTCCTGGAACACACCGAAGCCAATGGCCCCGACGAGCTGTACCGCCGCTGCCTCGGGCGGCCCCTCGACCTGGCCGCCCAGCACCCGGTCCGTGCCGTTCTCGCGCGCGTCGCGGCCGACGAGCACCTGCTGCTGGTCGAGGTGCACCACATCGCCGTGGACGGCTGGTCCTGGGGCATCCTGCTGGAAGAACTCGCCGCCGGCTATCGCGGGGAGATTGTCGCCGCCCCCGCCATCTCCTACAGCGACCTGGCCCGAGCCCAGCGGGAACGGCTGCGGGGCCCGCGGCTGGAGCGCATGCTGGCCCACTGGCGCGATCGCCTTTCCGGACTGACCCCGCTGGAGCTGCCGACGGACCGGCCGCGGCCCCGGACCTGGGACGGCGCGGGTGGCGTCGTCCGCTTCGATCTGCCCGCCGACCTGGTCGCCGCCGTGGACTCCTTCGCCCGCTCCCGGCGCGCCACCCGGTACATGGTCCTGCTGACCGCCTACCAGGTACTGCTCGGGCACTGGGCGGGCCGCGACGACGTCGCCGTGTGCAGCACCCTGGCCGAGCGGTCCCGGCCCGGCGCCGCCGGACTCATCGGCCCGCTGGTCAACACGGTCGTACTGCGCACCGACCTCGGGGGCGCGGCGGGCTTCGCCGGCCTGCTGGAGCGGGTGCGCAGTCGCGTCCCGGTCGATCTCGCACACGCCGAGGCACCGTTCGACCTCGTCGTCGGCGCCCTAGGCGGCTCCCGCGACCTGTCCCGGCACCCGCTCGCGCAGGCGTCCTTCACCCTCCTCAACGCGCCCGTCCAGGCGGTGGAGATGCCGGGGCTGGAGGTCAGGCTGGTCGAACCGCCGCTGCTCCACACCCCGTTGGACGTCTTCCTCGACCTCACCTTGCGCGCGGACGGCAGCATCGCCGCGCTGCTCCAGTACGCCACCGCCCTCTTCGACGCCGCCACCATGCGCGTCTTCGCCCAGGCGTACGTCGCTCTGGTCCGGGCTGCGCTCGCCGCGCCCGACACGCCGGTGCGGGAGCTCGTCCGGTCCCTTCCCACGCGTCCGGGCGCCCTCGCCCGGCCCCGTCCCGCATGGCATGCTGCCCCCGACCGTGCCACCGGTCCGGCGCCCGCCCTGGCGTTCTCCGGCGATCCCTCGGCTGTCGCGCTGCGGTGCGGTGACGAGAGTGTCACGTATGCCGAACTGGAGGAGATGACCGGCGGTCTGGCGGCGGCGCTGCGCGGCGCAGGTGTGAAGCCCGGTGACGCGGTGGGCGTCCTGCTGCGCCGCGGCCTGTGGTCGGTCGCGGCCATCGAGGGCATCTGGCGGGCGGGCGGCGCCTATGTGCCCCTCGACCCCGAGCTTCCCGCCGAGCGTCTGCGGTACATGGCCCAGGCGGCACACCTCGCGTGTGTCGTGACCGACCCGGTCACCGCGCCCGAAGCCGCCGCGCTCGCGCCGGTCCGCGTCGACACCAGCTCCGTAGCCGCGTGCGCGGACGGGCCCCGCCACCGCCCGCACCCGCGGGAGCTGGCCCATGTCATCTTCACCTCCGGATCGACCGGACGGCCCAAAGCCGTCGGTGTCGAACACGCCGCCCTGGCCTCCCACGTGGCCGCCGCCCGGGCACGGTTCGGCATCACCGCCGCCGACCGCGTCCTGGCTTTCGCCTCGTTCTCCTTCGACGCCTCCCTCGACCAGGTCCTGCCGGCCCTCACGGCGGGCGCCGGCGTCGTCATGCGGCCCGACGAGCCGTGGCTGCCGACCCAGGTCCCCGAGATCGTCCGGCGGCACGCCTTGACCGTGGTCAACGTGCCGCCCACCTACTGGGCCGAACTGACCCTCTCCCTCGACCGTCGGCTTGCCGCCGCCCTGGGCAGCCTGCGGCTGCTGGTCCTGGGCGGCGAGGCCGTCCCGCCCGACACGCTCGCCGCGTGGCGTGCCGCCGTCCCCCACGTCCGCGTCTGCAACGCCTACGGCCCCACCGAGACGACGGTCACCGCCACCACGTACGACGCCGACGACCCGCCCGCCCATACCGTGCCCATCGGCCGCCCGCTGGGGGAGCGCCGGTGTGTACGTCGTCGACGCGGACGGCGAGCCCGTTCCGGTCGGCGTCGGAGGTGAATTCCTCATCGGCGGGACGGAGGTGGCGCGCGGCTACCTCGGACAGCCCGCGCTGACCGCCGACCGCTTCGTGCCCGATCCGTTCGGACCGCCCGGCGGACGCCTCTACCGCACCGGTGACATCGTGCGCTGGACACCCGGCGGGGAGCTGGAGTTCCTCGGCCGCCGCGACGACCAGGTCAAGATCAGGGGCTTCCGCATCGAACTCGGTGAAGTGGAGACGGTGCTGCGGGCCTGCCCGCTGGTCGCGCAGGCCGCCGCACATCCCGACCGCGCCACCGGCCGCAGTCTCATCGGCTACGTGGTGCCCGTCGCGGACGCCGGCGCCGTTCCCGACCGGGCCGAGCTGCGCGCCTGGTGTGCGCGTCACCTGCCGCAGCACGCCGTACCGTCGGACTTCGTCGTCCTGGACGCCCTGCCGGTCGGTGTCTCCGGCAAGCTCGACCGGTCCGCCCTGCCGGAGGCCGCCCACACCCGCGGTGCGGCCGGTCCCGCTTACGCCGCACCCCGTGACGAGACGGAGCGGGTCGTCGCCGAGGTGTGGGCCGATGTCCTGGGCCTGGAACGGGTCGGGCTGGACGACAGCTTCTTCGACCTGGGCGGTCACTCCCTGCTCGCCACCATGGCCGTCTCCCGGATCGCCCAGCGCCTGGGGCGCGAGGTCGAGCTGCGCACCGTCTTCGAGCATCCCACCGTCCGCGGCTTCGCCCCCGCGGTGGCCGACGCCCGCGTCTCGGGCGCACCGAGGTGGTGCCCGTCGACCGAGACCGCCCTCTGCCGCTGTCTTTCGCCCAGGAGCGGCTGTGGTTCCTGGACCGCACCTCCGACACGGGCGAGTCCTACCTGCTCTGGTACTGCTGGCGCATCCGAGGCGGCCTGGACCGCACCGCCTGGCAGCAGGCCCTGGACGACCTGGTCGCACGCCACGAGGTCCTGCGCACCGCACTGGTGGAGCACGAGGGACGGCCGGTGCAGGAGGTGTGTGCTCCGGTCGGGGTGCCACTGCACTGGGAGCGGGTGCCCGCGGCCGTCGACGGACCGGACCGCGTGACCCGGCTGCGCCCGCGCGCAGCGGCCTTCGCCACCCGCCGTTTCGACCTCGCCCGGCCGCCCCTGCTGCGCTCGGGGGTGTGGGAACTGGCCGACGACGACCACGTCGTCCTGATCAGCCTGCACCACGCGGTGACCGACGGCTGGTCCAAGGGCGTCCTGCTGGACGAACTCGCCCAGCACTACCACGCCCGGCTGCGGGGCCGGCCCGCGGCGTTGCCGCCCCTGCCCGTGCAGTACGGCGACTTCGCCGTGTGGCAGCGCGACCGGGCCGACAGCGGCGCCATGGAACCCCAACTGGTCTACTGGGAGGACGTTCTCGACGGTGCACCGGTCCTGGACCTGCCCACCGACCGGCCCCGCCCGGCCGCGTTCACCGGCCGGGGCGGCGCCGTCGAGGTCGAACTGCCCCGCGAACTGGTCGACGGCGTCGACGCCCTGGCCCGGGAGCACGGGGCCAGCCGCTTCATGGTGCTGCTGGCCGCCGCACAGGCGGTACTGGCCCGCTGGACCGGACAGAGCGACATCTCGGTCGGCACGCCCGTCGCCGGTCGCGACCGGCTCGAACTGGAGCCGCTGGTCGGCTTCTTCGTCAACACGGTCGTGCTGCGCACGGACCTGTCCGGGCGGCCGACGCTCGCCGAGCTCGTCGACCGGGTCCGCGACGTGGTCCTGGGCGCCTTCGACCACCAGGAAGTCCCCTTCGAGAAGGTCGTGGAACGGCTGCGCCCCGAGCGCGACCTGTCCCGCAATCCGCTCTTCCAGGTCATGGTCGACGTCCAGGACGCCTCGGCGGGCCACGGCGCACTGCCCGGCCTGGACGCCACCGACCTGGCCCTGCCGTGGAGTTCGGCCAAGTTCGACCTGACCGCGACCTTCGTGATCAGGGACACCGGATTCGCCCTCAACGTCGAGTACGCGGCCGACCTCTTCGACCCGGCCACCGCCACCCGCTTCGCCGAGCACGTCGGCCGCCTCCTGCACACCCTGCTCGACACCCCGGACGTCCGCGTCGACGAAGCTCCCCTGCTCGCGCCGCACGACCGCCGCGCGCTGCTGGCGGCCGCGGGGCGGCAGCGCCCGCCCGGCACCGGCGTTCACGCCGGCCGGGCGGCCGGAGGCGACCGCCGTCGTCTGCGAGGACACCGCCCTCACCTACGCCGAACTCGACGCCCGCAGCGCGGGCATCGCGGCCGCCCTCACCGACGCGGGAACGGCCCCCTCCGACGCGGTCGGGGTGTGCGTGCGCCGGGGCGTCGCAGCGGTCGCGGCCATGCTCGCCGTCTGGCGGGCGGGCGGCGTCTACGTCCCGCTCGACCCGCACCTGCCGTCCCAGCGCCTGCGGCACATGCTCCAGGAGGCGGGCGTAGGACACGTGGTGTGCGACGCGTCCACCCAGGACACCGTCGACGCCCTCGGCGTGCCGTCCGTCCGCGCCGACGCCGCGCCCCCGCGGGCCGACGGCCCGCGCCACACGCCCCGGCCCGACGACCTGGCCTATGTCATCTTCACCTCGGGCTCCACCGGCCGGCCCAAGGCCGTCGGCGTCGAACACCACGCCCTGGACGCCCATGTGGCCGCCGCCCGCGAGCTGTTCGAGCTGACCGGCCGGGACCGGGTGCTCACCTTCGCCTCCACCTCCTTCGACGCCTCCCTGGAACAGATCCTGCCCGCGCTCAGCGTCGGAGCGAGCGTCCACGTGCGGCCCGACGAGATCTGGGCCCCGGAGGAACTGGCCGACCACGTCGCCGCGGCCGGGATCACCGTGATGGAACTGACCCCGTCCTACTGGGCGGAGTTCGTGGCCCGGCTGGACGCGCTGGCCCCTCGGTTGGGCAGCCTGCGGCTGCTGGTGACCGGGGGAGAGGCGCTGCCCGCCGACCCGCTGGAGCACTGGTTCGCTCACCTGCCGGACGTCGCCGTCGTCAACACCTACGGGCCCACCGAGGCGGTCGTCTCCGCCACCGCACACACCCTGCGGGGCCGGCCGGAGGGCAGGGTGCCCATCGGTCGGGCGCTGGGCAGCCGCCGCACCTACGTCGTCGACCCCCGCGGTGAACTGGCCCCGCACGGCGTCCCAGGCGAGCTCCTCCTCGGAGGGCCCGAGTTGGCACGGGGCTATCTCCGCCGGCCGGCTCTGACGGCCGAGCGGTTCGTGCCCGACCCGTACGGCGCACCCGGCGCCCGCCTGTACCGCACCGGGGACGTCGTACGCCGACTGCCCTCCGGGGAACTGGAGTTCCTCGGGCGCAACGACGACCAGGTCAAGATCCGCGGCTTCCGCGTCGAACCCGGCGAGGCCGAAGCGGTCCTGCGCGCTCACCCGGGGGTGCGCGGCGCGGCCGTCCTCGTCCGCACGCTGCACGGCGATCCCGCGCTGGTCGGCTATGTCGCGGGCGACGGTCTGTCCGAGGAGTCGCTGGCCACCCACTGCCGGGCCCAACTGCCCCACTACCTGGTCCCGTCGGCGTTCGTCCTGCTCGCCGCCCTGCCCCTGACCGTCCAGGGCAAGCTGGACACCGCGGCGCTGCCCGAACCCGAGGCCCGGGAGGCCCACACCCTGGTGCCGCCGCGCACCCCGGCCGAGACGGTCGTCGCCCAGATCTGGTGCGAGGTCCTCGACCTGCCCCGGGTCGGCGTCCACGACGACTTCTTCGCGCTGGGCGGCCACTCCCTGCGCGCCGTGTCGGTGGCCTCCCGGCTCCGGACCGCCTTCGACTGCCCCTTCCAGGTCCGGGACCTGTTCGAACACCCCACAGTCGAGCGGCTCGCCGCGGAAGTGGAACGCCGGCTGCTGGAGCTGATCTCCCAGATGAGTGACGACGAGATCGACCTGTCCCTGACCGTGGACCTCTGACCGACGCGGACCTGCGGCCGGCCGCCGGGTGCTGACCGAGCGCCGGGCCGGCACCCGGCGAAAGTCGTCGGCCGCTCTCCGTCCCCCGGTAGCGCCCCCTCACGGACCCTTCCCGGCGGCTTGCCGCCCGCCCCGCCACAGACCTTGAGATTCGGAGTGCCTCATGACGACGTCCGACGTGCGCCCCGGCCGCCCTCGCCCGCGACCGGCGGCCTCTCCCCGGCCGCCCGGCGACTGCTGGAACAGCGGCTGCGCGGCCGGTCGGCCGCCCGCGACGACGGCCCCGTCCGCGTCCGGCCCCGCCCCGAGCGGACACCCCTGTCGGCAGCCCAGCAGCGGCTGTACTTCCTGGACCGCCTCGACCCCGGAGCCGCGACCTATCTGCTGCCCGCCGCCTGGCGGCTCAGCGGCCCCTTGAACGTGCCGGCCCTGCGCGCCGCCGTCGCCGACCTCGTCGCACGCCACGAACAGCTGCGCGTCGTCTTTCCCGAGCACGAGGGCGTCCCCTACCAGCGGGTCCTGCCGGCCGGTGACGCCGTGCTCGACGTCGTCGAGGCCGCCCCGACGGGCGAGGACGGCATCCGCCGCCCGGACACCGCCGGCGAGATCGACGCCACCGGTCGCCTGGACGCCGCCGTCCACGCCGCAGCCCTGCGCCCCTTCGACCTCGCCCGCGAACCCGCCTTCCGGGCGACCCTGGTGCGCGCATCCGATGACGACCATGTCCTGGTCCTGGCCATGCACCACATCGTCTCCGACGGCTGGTCCCTGGACGTCCTCGTGCGCGACCTGGTCGAGCTGTACCGGGCCAGGTGCCTGGGGCGCCGTGCCGACCTGCCCGAACTGCCCCTGGAATACGCCGACTACGCGATCTGGCGCGCGCCGACGACAGCCCGCCCTCGCCTACTGGACCGACCGGCTCGTAAGCCTCGTACGCTGGACCTGCCCACCGGCCACCCCGTCCGGACCCCTCAGCCAGGGCGCGTCCATGCGTCACCCGCCTCACGACGCCCTCGCCGCCCTGGGCCGCAAGGCCGGACGACGCCGTACATGACCGTGCTCGCCGCCTTCCAGGCGGCGCGCCCACAGCGGGCAGCAGGACATCGCCGTCGGTACCGTCGTCGCCAACCGCGAGCGGGCCGAGACCGAACAACTCGTCGGGTTCTTCGTCAACACCCTGGTGCTGCGCGGCGACCTCTCCGACGACCCGACACCGGCCGCGCTGCTGCACCGCACCCGGGACCGTGTCCTGGAGGCGTTCTCGCACCAGTCGCTGCCCTTCGAGAAAGTCGTCGAAGCCCTCAGCCCCGAGCGCGACCTGGCCCGCAACCCACTGGTGCAGGTGCTGTACACGCACACCGAGACCGGCACGGGCGCCCTCACCCTCGGCGAGGCCGACGGCACGCCCTACCGGATCGGGCTCACCACCGCCAAGTTCGACCTCACGCTCGACCTGCGCGACGGCGGCGACCGCACCGAACTCGCCTTCGTCTACCGGCCGGACCTCTTCGCCGAGGAGTTCGTCGCCGCGCTCGCCCGGCACACCGTGGCCTTCCTGGAGGCCTTCCGCACCAGCCCCGACGCCCCGCTGAGCACCGTCGACCCGCTCAGCGGCG
>MWJO01000031.1 GCA_002027195.1 Streptomyces sp. GKU 895
CTCCGCGCCGCCCCGTCGCACCCTCGACACACCCGGCCCGCCCCGTCGCCACCCGGCCCGCCACGCGCACGTGCCCGCTCATCCGCACGCGCGCATGTCCGCTCGTCCGCACGCGCGCGTGCCCACGCGTCCTCCAGCGCCGCGGTCATGCCGCCTCCACCAGTGCCCGCTCCCAGAACTCCTTGCAGAACCGCGTCAGCGGTCCCCTCCCGGCGCCGGGCGGTGTCCTGGCCTCGTGCGGTCGCAGCAGGCCCGCCTCGACCGGCACCTCGCCCAGCAGGGGCAGGCCGAGCAGGCGTGCCACCTCACGGTCGTCGAGTCCGGGTGCGTACGGGCCCCGTACGGCGACCCGCAGGTCCCGTACGACCATCCCGACCGCGGAGGCCACCCGTCCGGCCGCCGCGACGGCCCGCAGCTCCGCGGGAACGACGAGGATGCCGAGGTCGAGCTGGGCGAGCGTCTCGGCCACGCCACCGTCGATACGGCGGGGCAGGTCCACGACGACCGTGCCGCCCCGGCGTCGGGCCGCGGCCAGCACCGCGCGGACGGCCTGCGGCGGGACGGCGACGCAGTCGCCGCGGTCCCAGCTGAGCACCCGCAGGGAGTGCAGCTCGGGCAGCGACTCCTCCAGGGCGCCACCGCCGACCCTGCCGCGCGAGGCGGCGAACGCCGGCCAGCGCAGCCCCTCGGCGGTCTCCCCGCCGAGGAGTACGTCGAGTCCGCCGCCCAGCGGATCGGCGTCCACGAGCAGGGTGCGCAGTCCCTCCCGCGCGGAGGTGACGGCCAGCGCGCACGCGAGCGTGGAGGCGCCGGCCCCGCCCCGGCCGCCGATGACGCCGACGGTGAGGGCGGGCCGGCCGACGCCCTCGGCGACGTCGGCGATCCGGTCGACGAGCCACTGCTCGCCGTCGGGCAGCATCAGGACGTGGTCGCGCCGATCTCGACGGCCCGGCGCCACACCCCGGAGTCGTCCTGGTCCCTGCCGACGAGCACCACCCGCCTCTGCGCGCGGCGCCCCGCACTCGTCGTACGGCGTCGTCGCCGACCAGGACGAGCGGCGCGGCCTCCCATCGGTCCCGCGGCTCGGGCACCCCTGGGTGCACCTCGGGTGTGGCGCCGGCCGCCGCGCAGAGCCGGAGCAGGTCGTCGAGGAGCCCGGGGTCCTCGGTGATGATCAACGGTCCGCCCTGGCGCCCTCCGGCGCCGGACGGCGGATCGTGTGTGACGGCTGCGGCCACGCTTTCCATCCCCCTTCGCTGCATCCCGCGAGGGCATCAAGCGCCTCGCGATTCCCGAACGTGTGAAGAACCGGCAACCGGCCTCCATATGAACGGCCGATAGGAACCGGCCAAACGCGCCCGGTTAACCGGATCCGGCCATCGGATCGGCGTCGGCGGGCCGCGCTGGAATCACGGTGCAACGCAGCGGGAAATGAAGTGGATCTTGGTCGATATCTGTGGACAACTCGGCCGTTGTGAATATGTCCGTCACCCAAACCGGTGAGCTCCGCACCGGTTCCGGCCGACCTCTGTGCGACTTCCGCAGAGCAGCGCTACGACTACGGACAGTGACGGATCACGGGCATACGGAAGAGGCGGCCGAAGCCGCCTCGGTGCGGCGCTACAGCCGCTTGCGAAAAAGAGAAAACCCACCCGGACATGCGACGACCCCCACCGGGGGGGAGAGTGGGGGTCGTCTCCACGGCCGACTCGGGGGGGGAGGAGCCGGGCCGGGTTAGCACGGTCGCGAACGATCCGTGACTTCCATGGTGTACCCGAGAGCCCTCTCAGGCAAACCCACGCGCCCCACCTTACGCCGAATGGGCTGCGCCTATGCTCGGGGTCGTGGAAAACCACTCCTTGCCCCGCACAGCGGCCTTCTTTGACCTGGACAAGACGGTCATTGCGAAGTCGAGCACGCTCACGTTCAGCAAGTCGTTCTACCAAGGCGGCCTGATCAACCGCAGGGCCGCGGTGCGTACCGCGTACGCCCAGTTCGTCTTCCTCGTGGGCGGTATGGACCACGACCAGATGGAGCGGACCCGCGAGTACCTCTCCCAGCTCGTGCGCGGCTGGAACGTGCAGCAGGTGAAGGAGATCGTCGCCGAGACCCTGCACGACCTGATCGACCCGATCATCTACGACGAGGCCGCCTCCCTCATCGAGGAGCACCACCGGGCCGGCCGTGACGTCGTGATCGTGTCCACGTCGGGCGCGGAGGTCGTCGAGCCGATCGGTGAACTCCTCGGCGCGGACCGCGTGGTGGCGACCCGGATGGTGGTCGGCGAGGACGGCTGCTTCACCGGCGAGGTGGAGTACTACGCCTACGGTCCGACGAAGGCCGAGGCGATCAAGGAGCTGGCTGAGTCCGAGGGGTACGACCTGGAGCGCTGTTACGCCTACAGTGACTCGGCGACCGATCTGCCGATGCTCCAGTCGGTGGGCCATCCGCACGCCGTGAATCCGGACCGCGCGCTGCGTCGTGAGGCGCTCGCGCGCGGGTGGCCGATTCTCGATTTCCACCGCCCGGTCCGGCTCAAGCAGCGCTTCCCCGCGTTCTCCGTACCGCCCCGCCCGGCACTGGTCGCGGCGGCCGCCATAGGGGCCGCGGCCGCCACCGCGGGCCTCGTCTGGTACGCGAGCCGGCGCCGGGCGTCGGCTCTCTGAGCTGCGCCGGGGTCACGACTGTGCCCATGTCCGGCATATCGGTGCCCGTTTAGCGCCTGTTTGAGAGTAAAAGTAAAGAACTGCAGCCAGCACTTCCGCTTACCCGGGTCCTGGAGTACAAAGGGGTTAACGGCCCGCGAGACCAAGGACATCCGAGAGGATCACCTTAATAACGCATTTGGCCCCACGGACCGCGCATGAACACTGGGCACCCACGCGACGTCGACCCGTCGATTACGGGCCAGCCGCACCAGGTGACGGGCAAAGTTCCCGACCTGATGGGCAACATATCGAGGACGCTTGGTAACCCGGTGAGCATGCCAGCGGCGGTACGAATCCTCGTACCGCCGCAACCCTGTTCAGGCCCCCCGCGCGGGGGCCTGTTCCATGCCTTACGCCGCCCCGCGCTGCAATGCCTCGCACACCGCGGTCGACTCGCGCGCACCGAGTTCGATCGCCTTGCCGCAGTGGGCGATCCAGGCGGCCATCCCCTCCGGAGTGCCGGAGACATAGCCTTCGAGCGCCGCCAGATAGGCCGCCCGGCCCAGTTCGGCGTGGCCGACCTCGGCCGGGCAGACGGACTTGGGATCGAGACCACTGCCGATCAGGACGATGCGCTCGGCCGCACGCGCGACGAGGCCGTTGTGGGAGGTGAAGGGCCGCAGCGCGAGGAGTTCACCGTGCACGACGGCTGAGGTCACCAACGCGGGGGCGGAACTGCCCGCGATGATCAGCTCGGACAGGCCCTCCAGGCGGCCGTTGACCTCCGCCGCGCTCGGCAGCGGCAGCTCGATCAGCGGCTCGTCGACCGGTTCGCCCTCCCGGCGCGGACGCCCGACCTCGTCGCCGCTGCTCGCCGCGGCCACCAGGTGCAGCCGGGCCAGGACGCGCAGGGGCGACTGCCGCCAGATGGACAGGAGTTGGCCGGCCTCCGCGGTCAGCCTGAGCGCGGCGCCCATCACGCGCGCCTCGTCGTCCCCGCTGAAGTCGGAGCGGCGGCGCACCTCTTCGAGCGCCCAGTCGGCACCGGACAGCGCCGCGGAGCCGCGCGAGCCACGCAGCGCGGCCTCGCCGGTGACCGTGTTGCTGCGGCGCCGCATGATCCGGTGTCCGTAGACCCGGTCCACGGCCTTGCGCACGGACTCCACGGAGTCGGCCACACCGGGCAGCGAGCCCAGGGCCGCGAGCGGGTCGGCGGTCGCGCCTGTCGTACTCATGAGTACGACCCTACGCAACGCCGAGCCGGACCCCACGATGGAGTGGTCTTCTTCACGCACACCTGCCACGTACAGCTACTGCGCCACTACCCTTCGTGAACATGAAAATTGCTTTCGTCGGGAAGGGCGGCAGCGGCAAGACCACCCTGTCCTCCCTGTTCATCCGGTATCTCGCCACGACCGGGCGGCCGGTGGTCGCGGTCGACGCCGACATCAACCAGCACCTGGGCGCCGCCCTCGGCCTCGACGAGGCGGAGGCCGCCGCGCTGCCCGCGATGGGCGAGCGGCTGAAGCTGATCAAGGAGTACCTGCGCGGCGACAACCCGCGCATCGCCTCCGCCGAGACGATGATCAAGACGACACCGCCCGGCGAGGGCTCCCGCCTCCTGCGGGTGCGCGAGGACAACCCGGTCTACGACGCCTGCGCCCGGCCGGTGGAACTCGACGGCGACACCGTCCGTTTGATGGTCACCGGGCCCTTCACCGACGCCGACCTGGGAGTGGCCTGCTACCACTCCAAGACGGGAGCGGTGGAGCTGTGCCTGAACCACCTGGTGGACGGGCGCGACGAATACGTCGCGGTGGACATGACCGCCGGCTCCGACTCCTTCGCCTCCGGCATGTTCACCCGCTTCGACATCACGTTCCTCGTCGCCGAGCCGACCCGGAAGGGGGTCTCCGTCTATCGCCAGTACAAGGAGTACGCCCAGGACTACGGCGTCGTGCTGAAAGTCGTCGGCAACAAGGTGCAGGGCCAGGACGACCTCGACTTCCTGCGCGCCGAGGTCGGGGACGACCTGCTCGTGACGGTCGGGCACTCGGACTGGGTGCGCGCCATGGAGAAGGGCCGGCCGCCCCGGTTCGCGCTCCTGGAGGACGCCAACCGCCGCGCGCTGCGCCTGCTGCAGACGGCCGTCGACGCGACGTACGACCTGCGCGACTGGCAGCGCTACACCCACCAGATGGTGCACTTCCACCTGAAGAACGCCCAGGCCTGGGGCAACGAGCGGACCGGGGCCGACCTGGCGGCGCAGGTCGACCCCGGGTTCGTGCTCGGCGAGAGCCTGGTGGCGACCGCCTGACGGACTCCTACCGCCCCGCCGCCGGAGCCCCCGGTACGCCCTTCGGGGCCGGGGCCGGGCGGCTGGAGAGGAAGGACGCCCAGCCCTGCTTCGGGGCCTCGCCGACGCCGAGCGTCCGCATCTTGGCCAGGACCTCGGGGTCCTGGGCGTCCAGCCAGTCGGCGAGCTGCCGGAAGGAGACACAGCGCACGTCGGGCTTGTTGCAGACCTGCTCGACGGTCTCCTCGACGGCGCGCATGTAGGTGCCGCCGTTCCAGGACTCGAAGTGGTTGCCGATGATCAGCGGGGCGCGGTTGCCGTCGTAGGCGCGGTGGAAGCCCTTGAGCAGGCCGTCACGCATCTGGTCGCCCCAGAACTCGTACTTGTTCGGGTCGCCCTGGGTGTTGGTGCCGGACTGGTTGACCATGAAGTTGTAGTCCATGGTCAGCTGCTCGTAGGAGTGCCCGGGGAACGGCACGAGCTGCATCGACAGGTCCCACAGCCCCTCCTTCTTCCGCGGCCAGAGCTGCTCGTTGACACCGCTGGTGTCGTAGCGGAAGCCCAGCTCGCGGGCGGCCTTCATGAAGTTCTTCTGGCCCTCCAGGCAGGGCGTGCGGGCGCCGACGAGCTCCTTGTCGTAGTCGAAGGGAAGCGGGGCGGCCTTCTTCATGCCGGTGTTGGTCTTCCAGGACTTCACGAACTGCTTCGCCTGGGCGATCTCGTCCTTCCACTCCTCGACCGACCACTGACCGACCCCGCCGCCGCTGCCGCAGAAGTGGCCGTTGAAGTGGGTGCCGATCTCGTTGCCCTCCAGCCACGCCCCGCGCAGCTGCTTCACGGTCGCGGCGATGCCCTCCTCGTCGTTGAAGCCGATGTCGGAGCGGCCCGGGGAGTGCTGCGGCGGCCGGTACAGGTCGCGCTTCTCCTCCGGCAGCATGTACACGCCGCTGAGGAAGTAGGTCATGGTCGCGTTGTTCGCCTTGGCGACCTTGCGGAAGTGGGAGAACAGCTTCTGGCCGTCCTCGCCGGCGCCGTCCCAGGAGAACACCACGAACTGCGGCGGCTTCTGACCGGTCTTCATCCGCTCCGGCCGGGGCAGGTGGGGCTGGGCGCCGGTGTACGCGGTGGAGCCGTCGCCGATCAGGCGGACCGCGCTCTTCGGCGGTGCCTGGGCGGGCTTCGCCTTCTGCGGGCCGGCGGCCCCTTCCTTGGAACCGTCGGTGCCGATCGCGCAACCGGCGAGCGATGCGGCACAGACCGCGGCGACCACGGCGCCGGCGGCGATCCTCTGGGTGGCGGCCATGTTCCGCCCACCTACTTCCTTCTGTCCGGGAACTGGGGCCAACGACAGCGCCGCCAAGCTCGCACGAGACCGAGAAGGAATTAGTACGACAAGCCGATGAAATATCCGCATCACCCTGATGGGTGACTTATAGGGCCATTTGCCAGAAAAGTCTATGCCTGGCCTTTACTCTGAATTACGATCCGTTTACCGAGCGTTGATTCATCCCGCCGCTGCACGCCGTGACCCACGGCCGCGACCCGACCCCCGCCATCGGGCGGGGGACCACCTGTTCCGCGACCGCGCTGCCCCGGAGGAGACGGGAACTATGTCCGCCTGCGTCCCCACCCGCGCCGCCGACTCGAGTCGACGAAGCGCATCCACCGACCCCACAGCCCCCCGCCGTCCCGGCCCCGCCGCTTCCGCATCGCGGGCGCCGACGTGTCGGCCTCGATCGCGGTCTTCCTGATCGCCCTGCCCCTGTCCCTGGGCATCGCCCTCGCCACCGGCGCGCCCCTCCAGGCCGGTCTCGTCGCCGCCGCCGTGGGAGGCCTCGTCGCCGGACGGCTCGGCGGCTCCGCGCTCCAGGTGAGCGGCCCGGCCGCCGGGCTCACGGTCGTCACCGCCGACCTCATCCACCGCTACGGCTGGCGCACCACCTGCGCGATCACGGTCCTCGCCGGTCTCGCCCAACTCGGCCTCGGCTGCCTGCGCGTGGCCCGCACCGCCCTCGCCGTCAGCCCCGCGATCGTGCACGGCATGCTCGCCGGCATCGGCGTCACCATCGCCGTGGCCCAGCTGCACATCGTGCTCGGCGGCACCCCGCAGAGTTCCGTCCTGGCCAACCTCCGTGCGCTGCCCGCCCAGTTGGCCGGCCTCGCGCCCGCCGCCGTGTCGGTGAGCGTGCTGACGCTGACCCTGCTGCTGCTCTGGCCGCGCATCCCTGGCCGGGTGGGCCGTCTGCTGCGCAAGGTCCCGGCCGCCCTCGTCGCCGTCACCGGCGCCAGCGCGGTCGCGGCCCTCACCGGGCTGTCCGTGCCCAAGGTGGACCTGCCCTCCTGGAGCAGCCACGCCTTGGCCGGGCTGCCCGAGGGGCCGGTGCTCGGCATCGCCGCCGCCGTCCTGACGACCACCCTGGTGTGCAGCGTGCAGTCGCTGCTCGGCGCGGTCGCCGTGGACAAGATGGCGGCCGCCCGGCCCGGTCTGACCGCCCGGGTCGGACGCTCCAACCTGGATCGTGAGCTGCTCGGCCAGGGCGCCGCCAACATCGTCTCCGGCACGCTCGGCGGACTCCCGGTCGCCGGGGTCGCCGTGCGCAGTTCGGCGAATGTGCACGCGGGTGCCGTGAGCCGGAACTCCACGATGCTGCACGGCGTTCTCGTAGTGATCGCCGCACTGCTGATGGTCCCCGTCCTGGAGTTCATCCCGCTCGCCTCACTCGCCGCCCTGGTGATGGCCGTCGGCATCCAGATGGTGTCCCTGCACCACATCCGTACGGTGACCCGCCACCGCGAGGTCCTGGTGTACGCCGTCACCACCCTCGGCGTGGTGGCCCTCGGCGTCCTGGAGGGCGTGACCCTCGGCATCGCCGTGGCCGTCGCCGTCGCCCTGCACCGCCTCACCCGCACCCGCATCACGCATGAGCACGACGAACAGGAAGGAGTCCATCACGTCCATGTACGAGGCCAGTTGACGTTCCTCGCGGTGCCCCGTCTCAGCCGGGCCCTGCACCTCGTGCCCCACGGCGCCCATGTAGTCGTCGAGTTGGACGGCTCCTTCATGGATCACGCGGCGTTCGAGGCGCTGCAGGACTGGCAGAACACGCACACCGCGCAGGGCGGCACCGTCGAACTCACGGGCCGCCGCGCCGGAATCACGATCGCCGAGCCCGGCGAGACGCCTGCGACCGGCGCCGGTACCACGCACCCGGCGGACGCCGACGCTCCACCGACCGCCGCCGGCTGCCGCTGCCGTCCCTGGACACCCTGGCGCAACCACCAGTGCGAACGCCCACCGTCCGCACCACAGTCCGAGACATCCGACGCACCCCAGGCGCCCGGCACACCCGGCGCGACGACCGGTGCGCCCGACACCCCCTCCCCCGGCGCCGCCCGCGCCGACGGCCCGAGCGGGCATGAACTGGCCCGTGGTATCAGCGCGTTCCAGCGCCACACCGCTCCCCTGGTGCGGGGTGAGCTGGCCCGGCTGGCCCGTGAGGGGCAGCAGCCCTCCCAGCTCTTCCTCACCTGCGCCGACTCGCGGCTGGTCACCTCGATGATCACCTCCAGTGGTCCGGGCGACCTGTTCGTGGTGCGCAACGTCGGCAACCTCGTCCCGCTACCCGGCGAGGAGAGCGGGGACGACTCGGTCGCGGCCGCGATCGAGTACGCGGTGGACGTGCTGAAGGTGCGGTCCATCACGGTGTGCGGCCACTCCGGGTGCGGAGCCATGCAGGCCCTGCTCAACTCCGATCCCGGAGGCGTCCAGACGCCGCTCAAGCGGTGGCTGCGGCACGGACTGCCGAGTCTGGAGCGCATGGCCGACGACGGCCGGCCGTGGGCCAGACTCGCCGGCCGGGCGCCCGCGGACGCGGTGGAGCAGCTGTGTCTGACCAACGTGGTCCAGCAGCTGGAGCATCTGCGGGCGCACGAGTCGGTGGCCCGGGCGCTGCACAGAAGGGAGTTGGAGCTGCACGGGATGTACTTCCACGTGGGCGAGGCGCAGGCGTATCTGCTCACCGAGGCCTCGGACGCGGGGGTGTTCGACCACGTGACCGGCGCCGAGGAGCTGCGCAGCCCGGCATAAGCGCATCCCCGATCTCCCTTACCCCGTGCCCCGCTCAGCGGAGACCGGATGTCTCTGCCGGGTGGGGTGCGGCGGGGACCGGATTGCAAGGGCCGGCCTCACCGCGGAGGAAGGAGAGGCTGGAGACCGGCAGGAAGCTCCCGTCGGGCTGGCGCTGCCCCATCTCCACGACGGCCAGGGTGTCCCCGCGCCGCAGGTCGAACACCCTGCTGGGGCCCCCGTCCGCATCCGGGCGGCCCCGGACCCATTCCCCCCGGTTCTCCGTGCACTCGTAACCGTTCGGCAGCTTGTCCACGACCACGCGGATGCCGTTCGCCTCCAGCCGCTTGACGAGCGCGTCCGGCATGGTGCCGCCGAGGCCGAACTCGTTCATGGTGACCGTCACGGTCCCATCCGCATGCGACACCACCGCATAGGCCGGGCTCTCGGCTGGTGAGCCCGGCATCAGCACCGCGGCGCCCGCGACGGCGGCGCAGGCCAGGGCGACGAGTGCGAGCCTCGGCCCCGTGAACGCCGTACGGGCCCTGAAGCGGCGGCGCTCCACGGACGTCGGTGCCGCCTCGGCCGTACCTTCGTCCGCGCGCAAGCCGATCTCGCGTCGGAGTTCCGCCAGCAGCCGGTCCTCGAATGTCGTCCTGGTGGTCATGCCTCTCCCCCGGTTCCTCCGGTGACGTACGACAGGGATGTGGCGCGCGGTCCGTCGGCGGGCTCGTCCGCCGCCCGGCGCAGCGACTTGCGGGCCCGGTGCAGCCGTACGCGGGCCGTGACCTGGGTGATGCCCAGGGCGGCGGCGGTCTCGGGGACCGTCAGCTGGTCGACCACGATCAGCTCCAGAACGGCTCGCTCCCCCGCGGGGAGCCGTTCCAGGGCGGCGAGGGCGCGGCGGCCCGGGGACTCCGCGTCGAGCTTGTCCTCCAGGCGCGCGATGTCGTCCGGCTCCAGCAGCCGCCGCCCGGAGATGCGCCGGTCGCGGGCCGTCTCCCGGGCCACGCGGCGGTGCTCCCCCGCGACGACGTTGCGGGCGATGCCGTAGAGCCAGGCGGTCTCGCTGCCCCGGCCCGGGCGGTAGGTGTGGGCGGAGTCCAGGACCGCGAGGAAGATCTCGGCGGTCAGGTCGGCGACCGTGTGCGGGTCGGCGACACGCCGGGCCACGAAAGATGTCATCGCGTCCACATGGCGCCGGTAGAACTCCTCGAAGAGCTCTGGGTCGCGGACCGCCGCCTGCGGCCCGCCCCGTATCCCTTCCACACGTACCTCCTTCATGTCGGGGGCGCTTCATCAGTACTTGGGCCGGAGTGTGAAAGGCGTTACAGGGACTGAACTCTGCCTGGTCGGCGTCCGTGGGTACGGATGACGCCGGCCGCCACCGAAGACGTACGAAAAGGTCCCACAGACCGTCCCGCACAGGTCTAAACCAATTTTCCGTCGACCCTTGTCAGCAGGGGCTTCGGTCTGATGAGCTGTGGCCTGGGACACAACGGACACCCTGGGAAAGGGAGATGTCGTGAGCAACGAATCCTTGGCCAACCTGCTCAAGGAAGAGCGCAGGTTCGCGCCGCCCGCGGACCTGGCAGCGAACGCCAACGTCACCGCGGAGGCGTACGAACAGGCCAAGGCTGACAGGCTCGGCTTCTGGGCCGCGCAGGCCCGTCGGCTGACCTGGGCCAAGGAGCCGACCGAGACGCTGGACTGGTCGAACCCGCCGTTCGCCAAGTGGTTCAAGGACGGCGAGCTCAACGTCGCGTACAACTGCGTCGACCGGCATGTCGAGGCGGGCCACGGCGACCGGGTCGCCATCCACTTCGAGGGGGAGCCCGGCGACAGCCGCGCGATCACCTACGCCGAGCTCAAGGACGAGGTCTCCAAGGCCGCGAACGCCCTGCTGGAGCTGGGAGTTCAGAAGGGCGACCGGGTCGCCGTCTACATGCCGATGATCCCGGAGACGGCGATCGCGATGCTGGCCTGCGCCCGCATCGGGGCCGCGCACTCCGTCGTCTTCGGCGGGTTCAGCGCGGACGCGCTCGCGACCCGTATCCAGGACGCGGACGCCAAGGTCGTCATCACCTCCGACGGCGGCTACCGGCGCGGCAAGCCGTCCGCACTCAAGCCGGCCGTCGACGAGGCCGCCGACAAGGCGGGCAATGTCGAGCACGTGCTCGTCGTGCGGCGCACCGGGCAGGAAGTGGCCTGGAACGACAGCCGGGACCTGTGGTGGCACGAGATCGTCGACCGGCAGTCCACCGAGCACACCCCCGAGGCCTTCGAGGCCGAGCAGCCGCTCTTCATCCTCTACACGTCCGGTACGACGGGTAAGCCGAAGGGCATCCTGCACACCTCCGGCGGCTACCTCACCCAGGCCGCGTACACCCACTACGCCGTCTTCGACCTCAAGCCGGAGACGGACGTGTACTGGTGCACGGCCGACGTCGGCTGGGTCACCGGGCACTCCTACATCGTCTACGGGCCGCTCGCGAACGGCGCCACCCAGGTCATGTACGAGGGCACGCCGGACACCCCGCACCAGGGCCGCTTCTGGGAGATCGTGCAGAAGTACGGGGTCACGATCCTGTACACCGCGCCGACCGCCATCCGTACGTTCATGAAGTGGGGCGACGACATCCCCGCGAAGTTCGATCTCAGCAGCCTGCGGGTGCTGGGGTCGGTGGGTGAGCCGATCAACCCCGAGGCCTGGATCTGGTACCGCAAGCACATCGGCGCCGACCGGACGCCGATCGTGGACACCTGGTGGCAGACCGAGACCGGCGCGATGATGATCTCGCCGCTCCCGGGCGTGACGGAGACCAAGCCCGGTTCCGCGCAGACCCCGCTGCCCGGCATCTCCGCCACCGTCGTCGACGACGAGGCGAACGAGGTGCCGAACGGCGGTGG
Source organism: Streptomyces sp. GKU 895 (assembly GCA_002027195.1). Classification (GTDB taxonomy): domain Bacteria; phylum Actinomycetota; class Actinomycetes; order Streptomycetales; family Streptomycetaceae; genus Streptomyces. The sequence continues at coordinate 11,921 of MWJO01000031.1, forward strand.
CGGCTACCTGGTGCTGACCGAGCCGTGGCCGTCGATGCTGCGCACCATCTGGGGCGACGACCAGCGCTTCCTCGACACCTACTGGTCGCGCTTCGAGGGCAAGTACTTCGCCGGCGACGGCGCGAAGAAGGACGACGACGGCGACGTCTGGCTGCTCGGCCGGGTCGACGACGTGATGCTCGTGTCCGGGCACAACATCTCCACCACCGAGGTCGAGTCCGCGCTCGTCTCCCACCCGTCCGTCGCCGAGGCGGCCGTCGTCGGTGCCGCCGACGAGACCACCGGACAGGCCATCGTCGCCTTCGTGATCCTGCGCGGCACGGCGAACGCCGAGGACGAGAACCTCATCGCCGACCTGCGCAACCACGTCGGCGCCACCCTCGGCCCGATCGCCAAGCCCAAGCGCGTCCTGCCGGTGGCCGAGCTGCCGAAGACCCGCTCCGGCAAGATCATGCGCCGCCTGCTGCGGGACGTCGCCGAGAACCGCCAGCTCGGTGACGTGACGACCCTGACCGACTCCACGGTCATGGACCTCATCCAGGCCAAGCTCCCGGCCGCGCCCAGCGAGGACTGAGCACGTCGAGAAGAGGGGCGGCGTCACCGCCGTAGAAAAGGGGCGCCCGGCGTGAGAACGCGCCGGGCGCCCCTTTTAGGTAAACTAAACAAAACTAGCGTGACTCCACAGGTGTGCCGGGAAGTCTGGTCGGCGAGCAGCTCAGCCCTACCCACCGACCGGAGGTCCCCCTCATGGCCGCGCCCCGCTCCTCCACCCCCCGCAAGGTCTTCGGACGGCTCTCACTGCCCGAACGCACCTTCGTGGCGGACGCGCTGCGCACCGAGACCGTGGGCGGTGTGCTGCTCCTCGCCGCCGCGATCGCCGCGCTGATCTGGGCGAACGTCCCCGCACTGCACGACAGCTACGAGTCGGCCAGCCACTTCCACTTCGGCCCCGAGGCCCTCGGCCTGAACCTTTCCGTCGCCCACTGGGCCGCCGACGGCCTTCTCGCGATCTTCTTCTTCGTCGCCGGCATCGAACTCAAGCGCGAGCTGGTCGCCGGTGACCTCAGGGACCCCAAGGCGGCCGCGCTGCCGGTCGTCGCGGCCCTGTGCGGGATGGCCGTACCGGCGCTCGTCTACACGCTCACCAACCTCAGCGGCGGCGGATCGCTCGACGGGTGGGCGGTCCCGACCGCGACCGACATCGCTTTCGCGCTCGCCGTGCTCGCCGTCATCGGAACGTCCCTGCCGAGCGCCCTGCGCGCCTTCCTGCTCACGCTCGCCGTCGTCGACGACCTCTTCGCGATCCTGATCATCGCGGTCTTCTTCACCGACCGGATCGACTTCGCCGCCCTGGGCGGCGCGGCGATCGGCCTGGCCGTCTTCTGGCTGCTGCTGCGCAAGGAAGTACGCGGCTGGTACGTGTACGTCCCGCTCGCCCTGGTGATCTGGGGGCTGATGTACAACAGCGGCGTCCACGCCACCATCGCCGGCGTCGCCATGGGCCTGATGCTGCGCTGCACCACGCGCGAGGGCGAGCAGCACTCCCCCGGCGAGCATGTCGAGCACCTGGTGCGCCCCCTCTCGGCGGGTCTGGCCGTGCCGCTGTTCGCGCTGTTCAGCGCCGGTGTCTCGGTCTCCGGCGGCGCTCTCGGCGACGTGTTCACCAAGCCGGAGACCCTCGGCGTCGTCCTCGGACTCGTCGTCGGCAAGGCGATCGGCATCTTCGGCGGCACCTGGCTGACGGCACGCTTCACCCGGGCCTCGCTCAGCGACGACCTGGAGTGGGCGGACGTCTTCGCCGTCGCGACCCTCGCCGGCATCGGCTTCACCGTGTCGCTGCTCATCGGCGAGCTGGCCTTCGACGGGGACGCGGCCCTCACCGACGAGGTCAAGGCGGCCGTGCTGACGGGCTCGCTCATCGCGGCGACCCTCGCGACCGTGCTGCTGAAGGTGCGCAACGCCAAGTACCGGCGGATGGTCGAGGCCGAGGAGCGCGACGACGACCTCGACGGCATCCCGGACATCTACGAGGAGGACGACCCGGCGTACCACCTGCGGATGGCCGAGATCCACGAGAGCAAGGCCGCCGAGCACCGCCGGATCGCCGAACTGAAGGCCGCGCAACGCGCCGGGCTTGCCGAAGTGACGGGCGGGGCAGGCGAGGAGGACGACCGTCGGGCATGATCTGACGGGACGGTACAAAAGACATGCCCCCATAGAGTCCCAGTGAATATAGGGAGACCGCGATGAGCGCACCCGACGGCAGCCCGGTCGGCGCCGAACGCAGTATCGGCCAGTTGTTCGCCTCGGCGACGACCGAGATGTCCGCGCTGGTGCACGACGAGATCGCACTGGCCAAGGCACAGCTCAAGCGGGACGTGAAGCGCGGCGCGACGAGCGGCGGCGCGTTCATGGTGGCCGGCGGCGTGCTGGTGTTCTCGCTGCCGATGCTGAACTTCGCGCTGGCGTACGGCATCCGGACCTGGAGCGACTGGAACCTCGCGGTCTGCTTCCTGCTGTCCTTCGCCGCCAACGTCCTCATCGCGGGCGTCCTCGCGCTGATCGGCGTGGTCTTCGCGAAGAAGGCCAAGCAGAGCGGCGGCGCGCAGAAGACGGCCGCGTCGATGAAGGAGACGGCGAGCATCCTGCAGAACGCCAAGCCGCACCCGCGGCCCGAGCTGCCGCAGGACCGTGTCCCGGAGGCCATCGAGGCTGTGGCACGCTCGTCGTCATGAGCGAGCCCGCCACTCCTTCGGCCGAATCCGTCGTACGGCCCGACGTCCTCGGTGACAGACCGCTGACCCACCGGGACGTCGCCGCCAACGGCGCGCGGTTCCACATCGCCGAGATGGGCGACGGGCCGCTCGTGCTGCTGCTGCACGGCTTCCCGCAGTTCTGGTGGGCGTGGCGGCATCAGCTGCCCGCCCTCGCGGACGCCGGTTTCCGGGCCGTCGCCATGGACCTGCGGGGTGTCGGCGGCAGCGACCGGACCCCGCGCGGCTACGACCCGGCGAACCTGGCCCTCGACATCACCGGCGTGATCCGCTCGCTGGGCGAGCCGGACGCCGCGCTGGTCGGCCATGACCTGGGCGGGTATCTGGCGTGGACGGCGGCGGCGATGCGGCCCAAGCTGGTGCGGCGGCTCGCGGTGTCCTCGATGCCGCATCCGCGGCGCTGGCGCTCGGCGATGCTCTCGGACGTCAAGCAGACCCGCGCCGGGTCCTACATCTGGGGGTTCCAGCGCCCTTGGATCCCGGAGCGGCAGCTGACCGCGGACGACGGCGCGCTGGTCGCCGAGCTGATCCGGGACTGGTCCGGGCCGAGCCTGCCGGACGACGACGCGGTGGAGACGTACCGCCGCGCGATGTGCATCCCGTCGACCGCGCACTGCTCGATCGAGCCGTACCGCTGGATGGTGCGGTCGATGGCCCGCCCGGACGGCGTCCAGTTCAACCGGCGCATGAAGCGGCCGGTCCGCGTGCCGACGCTGCATCTGCACGGCTCGCTCGATCCGGTGATGCGGACCCGGAGCGCGGCCGGTTCCGGGGAGTACGTCGAAGCGCCGTACCGCTGGCGGCTGTTCGACGGTCTCGGGCATTTCCCGCACGAGGAGGATCCGGTCGCTTTCTCCACCGAACTGATCAATTGGCTGAAAGACCCCGAACCCGATCGGTGACCGTCCGAACGCGCCCGGTATCCGGACCTGAACAACTGTCCTACGAACAGCCACTTGCCCGGCGCATAGGCCAATTGGGGGCCGTGGGGGCGGTTATCGACCTTGGGGCAGGGGCACACGTCGGGGTATGGGCTGGACGCACGACTACAGTGACGCAGCACGCTCCCGCCGCTCGGGCCACGGTCTGAGCCCCCACCAGCGAGGAGGTGCCCCGCAGGAACAGGGCGCGGACCTCCGGGTGGGCATCCCGCGCATCCTGCGCCGCCGGGCCCGCTGGGTCTCGGTACGGCTGCGTCACCCCCGAGGCTGACGCGCCCTCAGACCCTCCCCCGCGACTCACAGCGCGCAGCTGTCGCTGTCCACCTGTTGGTTCGCGGTGCGCCCCTTGTCGATGTCCTCCCGGATCTCGTCCGCGGTCAGCGCGTACCCGGTCTCGGCGTTGTCGAGGGACTTCGCGAACACCACCCCGTACACCTCGCCTTCGGGCGTGAGCAGCGGGCCGCCGGAGTTTCCCTGGCGGACGGTCGCGTAGAGGGAGTACACATCGCGGTGCACGGTGCCGCGGTGGTAGATGTCCGGACCGTTGGCCGGGATGCGCCCGCGCACGCGCGCGGCACGGACGTCGTACGCGCCGTTCTCCGGGAACCCGGCGATGATCGCGTCGTCCCCGCTCACGGCGTCCGTGGCCGTGAACTTCAGGGCGGGCGCCTTCAGTTCGGGTACGTCGAGGACGGCGATGTCGCGCTTCCAGTCGTACAGCACGACCGTGGCGTCGTACTTCGGGCCCTCGCCGCCGATCTGGACGGTGGGCTCGTCGACGCCGCCCACGACATGCGCGTTGGTCATGACGCGGCGCTCGCCGAACACGAAGCCGCTGCCTTCGAGGACCTTGCCGCAGCTCTGGGCGGTGCCCATGACCTTGACGATGGACTGCTTGGCCTTGGCGGCGACGGGGCTGCCCACGAGCGCGGGGTCCGGCGGCTGGACCTCCTTGATCGGCTCGTCGGAGAACGGGCTGAAGACCTGCGGGAAGCCGTTCTGCGCGAGGACCGAGGTGAAGTCCTTGAACCAGGTGTCGGCCGCGTCCGGCAGCGCCTCGGAGACCCCGAGGAGGACCTTGGAGCCGCGGACCTCCTTGCCGAGGGTCGGCAGGGTGGTCTGGGCGAGGGCGGAGCCGATGAGCCAGGCCACGAGGAGCATCGCGACCACGTTGACCAGGGCGCCGCCGGTGGCGTCCAGGGCGCGGGCCGGGGACCAGGTGATGTAGCGGCGGAGCTTGTTGCCGAGGTGGGTGGTCAGGGCCTGGCCGACGGAGGCGCAGACGATGACGACGACCACGGCGACGACGGCCGCGGTGGTGCTGACCTCCGACTTGTCGGTCAGGGCGTCCCAGATGACCGGGAGCACATAGACGGCGACGAGACCGCCGCCCAGGAAACCGATCACCGACAGGATGCCGACGACGAAGCCCTGGCGATAGCCGACGATCGCGAACCACACGGCGGCGACCAGCAACAGGATGTCCAGCACGTTCACCGGTTCAGGCCTCGCCTCATCACATGACACTGCACGGCAGACACCCTGTCATGACCGCCAGTCGAGCGGGACCTGCCTGTCCCGGTCCCAGGGGCGCTCCCAGCCGGAGTAGTGCAGCAGCCGGTCGATGATTCCGGCCGTGAATCCCCAGACCAGGGCCGATTCGACCAGGAATGCCGGACCTCGGTGGCCGCTGGGGTGGACGGTGGTGGCCCGGTTGCCCGGGTCCGTGAGATCCGCCACGGGGACGGTGAAGACGCGGGCCGTCTCGTTGGGATCGACGACCCCCACCGGGGTCGGCTCGCGCCACCAGCCCAGCACGGGCGTGACGACGAAGCCGCTGACCGGGATGTACAGCTTGGGCAGCACGCCGAAGAGCTGGACGCCGGTCGGATCGAGGCCCGTCTCCTCCTCGGCCTCGCGCAGCGCGGCCCGCAGCGGCCCGTCGCCCTGCGGATCGCCGTCCTCCGGGTCGAGGGCGCCGCCCGGGAAGGACGGCTGCCCGGCATGGGAGCGCAGCGAGCTGGCCCGCTCCATGAGCAGCAGCTCGGGCCCGCGCTCGCCCTCCCCGAACAGGATCAGCACGGCGGACTGCCGCCCCGCGCCGTCCGCCGGCGGCAGGAAGCGGCTCAGCTGCACCGGCTCGACCGTCTCCACGGCACGCACCACCGGGTCCAGCCAGCCGGGCAGGCCGTCCTTGCGCAGCGCCACGCTGCCCTGCGCGTTGCTCGCGTGCGTCATCGCCACCCCCGTTCCACCCGCTTCAACGCCCGGGTATCCCCTGATCGTTCCGTCATCCGGCCCCCAGCGGCGGGGCCGCCTTGCCGCCCGCGTCCAGATAGGCCTGGGGCGGGTTGAGGCGCTGGCCCGGGAAGCCGCCCTTCTCGTACTTGAGGAGCTTCTTCGCCTTCTCGGGGTCCGTCTCGCCCTCGCCGTACGCCGGGCAGAGCGGGGCGATGGGGCAGGCGCCGCAGGCGGGCTTGCGGGCGTGGCAGATGCGGCGGCCGTGCCAGATGACGTGGTGGGAGAGGTCGGTCCAGTCGCTCTTCGGGAACAGCGCGCCGACCGCGGCCTCGATCTTGTCGGGGTCGGTCTCGTCCGTCCACTGCCAGCGCCGCACCAGCCGCTGGAAGTGCGTGTCCACGGTGATGCCGGGCCGCCCGAAGGCGTTGCCGAGGACCACGAACGCGGTCTTGCGGCCGACGCCGGGCAGCTTGACGAGGTCCTCCAGCTTGCCGGGCACCTCGCCGCCGAACTGCTCCACCAGCGCCTTCGACAGCCCTATGACCGACTTGGTCTTGGCCCGGAAGAACCCGGTCGGGCGGAGGATCTCCTCGACCTCCTCGGGGTTGGCGGCGGCCAGGTCCTCGGGGGTGGGGTACTTGGCGAAGAGCGCCGGGGTCGTCTGATTGACCCTCAGGTCGGTGGTCTGGGCCGACAGGACCGTGGCGACGACGAGCTCGAAGGGGTTGGTGAAGTCCAACTCGGGGTGGGCGTACGGATAGACCTCGGCCAGTTCGCGGTTGATACGGCGGGCGCGGCGGACCAGGGCGGTGGCGGACTCGGCTCTGGCGGGCTTGACGGCCACCTTCTTCGCCGGGGCGGCCTTCTTCACGGCGACCTTCTTGGCGGCAGCCTTCTGCACAGCCTCCGGGGCCTTCTTCACCGCAGCCTTCCTTGTCGCTTTTACGGCTTTCTTCGCTTTGCTCTTTCCGCCACCGGAGTTCTGTTCGCCCACAGCGGAATCCCGATGTGCAACCACCCGTCCAGCCCCCTTGGCCTGTGTTCTCACCGGCGATTTGGACACCCGGCCAGCCTAAAGCCCGACACCGACAATCGCCCCGGACCCAGGAGATCGGCCCCCGATTGGACCCCTGCCGCTTACCTCAGGACAGGTGTGCGGCATCCTTGTGACAGATCACACTGTTTGGACCGTCCGGCAAAATGGGGACCACGGTCCCCTGGTACCAAGGGGGAGAAAGATCCCCTGAGCAGGTCGACAAGGAGAGAACTCGTGGACGACGTCCTCCGGCGCAACCCGCTCTTCGCGGCACTCGACGACGAGCAGGCCGCGGAGCTGCGCGCCTCCATGAGTGAGGTGACTCTCGCTCGCGGCGACTCCCTCTTCCACGAGGGCGACCCCGGCGACCGGCTCTACGTCGTCACCGAGGGCAAGGTCAAGCTCCACCGCACCTCCCCCGACGGCCGCGAGAACATGCTCGCCGTCGTCGGCCCCGGCGAGCTGATCGGCGAGCTGTCGCTGTTCGACCCGGGCCCGCGCACGGCGACCGCCACCGCGCTGACCGAGGTCAAGCTGCTCGGCCTCGGCCACGGCGACCTCCAGCCCTGGCTGAACGTCCGCCCCGAGGTCGCCGGCGCTCTGCTGCGCGCCGTGGCCCGTCGGCTGCGCAAGACCAACGACCAGATGTCCGACCTGGTGTTCTCGGACGTCCCCGGCCGTGTCGCCCGTGCGCTCCTGGACCTGTCCCGCCGCTTCGGCGTGCAGTCCGAGGAGGGCATCCACGTCGTCCACGACCTCACGCAGGAGGAGCTGGCCCAGCTGGTCGGCGCGTCCCGCGAGACGGTCAACAAGGCCCTCGCCGACTTCGCCCAGCGCGGGTGGCTCCGCCTGGAGGCGCGTGCGGTGATCCTGCTGGACGTGGAGCGGCTCGCGAAGCGCTCGCGCTGACCGCAGGGGTCTTTCAGGGGGCTGGGGCCCCAGCCCCCGCACGGCCTCGTCCTCAAACGCCGGACGGGCTGCTGTAGTTGTCCCATGTCTGAAAATGTGCCCTCCAGAGGTCTCGACCCACAGGGCTACATCGCGCGCGAAGGCTCCCTCGCGCGCGTGCCGCACGCCTTCCGTCCCGTCGTCGCCATGGCACGGGACCGGCTGCTGGACGTCTTCGGGTCCCGGCTGCACAGCGCCTACCTCTACGGCTCGATCCCGCGCGGCACCGCGCGCGTGGGCCGCAGCGACCTCGATCTGCTGGTCGCCCTGCGCGAGGAGCCCACGGAGGCCGACCGGGACGCCGTACGGGCCCTCGGGGACGCGCTCGACAAGGAGTTCCCGGAGATCGACGGCGTCGGGACACTGCTCTACAGCCGGGCGCGCCTCCTGAGCGAGCCGGAGACCTACGACCTCGGCTGGTTCGTGGCCTGCCTCTGCACGCCGCTCCTCGGTGACGACCTGGCCGAATACCTGCCGCGCTACCGCCCCGACTCGCTCCTGGCCCGCGAGACCAACGGCGACCTCGCCCTGCTGCTCCCGCGCTGGCGCGCCCGCATCGAGGCCGCGGGCGACTCCGAGGCGGCCCTGCGCCCCCTCGTCCGCTTCATGTCCCGCCACCTCGTCCGCACCGGCTTCACGCTCGTCATGCCCCGCTGGAACGGCTGGACGAGCGACCTGGGCGAGATGGCGGCGGCGTTCGGCACGTGCTACCCCGAGCGGGCCGAGCAGCTGCGCGAGGCGGCCGTACGCGGCCACGAGCCGACCGGGGACCGGGCCGTCCTGCTGTCGTATGTCGACGACCTGGGCCCCTGGCTCGCGGACGAGTACGCGCGCGTGCACGGCGTGAAGGCACCGCGCCCCGACTAGGGCCTCCCGGGGCTAGATGAGCCCGTGCTCCTCCAGATAGTCCATCTGCGCCCGCACCGACAGCTCCGCCGCCGGCCACAGGGAGCGGTCCACGTCGGCGTAGACGTGGGCGACGACCTGGGACGGGGTCCGGTAGCCGTCCTCCACCGCCGTCTCCACCTGGGCGAGCCGATGGGCGCGGTGGGCGAGGTAGAACTCGACGGCGCCCTGGGCGTCCTCCAGGACGGGGCCGTGGCCGGGCAGGACCGTGTGGACGCCGTCGTCGACCGTGAGGGACCGCAGCCGGCGCAGGGAGTCCAGATAGTCGCCCAGGCGGCCGTCGGGGTGCGCCACGACCGTCGTACCGCGGCCCAGGATGGTGTCACCGGTCAGGACCGCCTGATCGGCCGGGAGATGGAAGCACAGGGAGTCGGAGGTATGGCCCGGAGTCGGCACGACCCTGAGCTCCAGGCCGCCGACGGTGACGACGTCCCCGGCCGCCAGCCCCTCGTCGCCGAGCCGCAGCGCCGGGTCCAGGGCACGCACGCGCGTGCCGGTCAGCTCGGCGAACCGGGCGGCGCCCTCGGCGTGGTCCGGGTGACCGTGGGTCAGCAGGGTGAGCGCGACGCGCTTGCCGGCCTTCTCGGCGGTGTCGACGACGTGGCCCAGGTGGCCCTCGTCGAGCGGTCCGGGGTCGACCACGACGGCCAGTTCGGAGTCGGGCTCGGCGAGGATCCAGGTGTTCGTGCCGTCCAGGGTCATCGCGGACGCGTTGGGCGCCAGCACGTTCACGGCCCGCGGGGTGGCGGGGCCGGAGAGGACCCCGCCCCGGGGCTGGCCGGGAAGGGCTGCTGCGTCCGTCATGCCGTGGCTCCACCGGTCGGGATGTGCTTGGTGAACTCCTCGTGCCCCGGCCAGGACAGCACAATCTCCTCGCCGTCCAGCCTGGCCCGGGCCAGGACCGGGGTCAGATCGCGGGCGGGCGCCGCCGCGAGCGCCTCCGCAGCCGCCGAGTACCCGGTCAGCTGGCGCAGTGTCGCGATCGTGGGCGGCATCATCAGCAGCTCGCCCTTGTCGTACGCCGAGGCCGCGTCCGCCGGTGCGATCCACACCGTGCGGTCCGCCTCCGTGGAGGCGTTGCGGGTGCGCTGGCCGGCGGGCAGGGCGGCGACGAAGAACCAGGTGTCGTAGCGGCGCGACTCGAACTCCGGAGTGATCCAGCGCGTCCACGCCCCCAGCAGGTCCGAGCGCAGGACCAGGCCGCGGCGCTCCAGGAACCCGGCGAAGGACAGGTCCCGGGCGACCAGAGCCTCGCGGTCGGCCTCCCAGTCCGCGCCGGTGGTGTCCCCGACCACCGAGTCGGGGGTCTCACCGGCGAGAAGGACGCCTGCCTCCTCGTACGTCTCGCGGACGGCCGCGCAGACGATCGCCTGGGCCTCGGTCTCCGTGACGGCGAGCCTGCGTGACCACCACGCGCGCGTGGGGCCCGCCCAGCGGATCCGGTGGTCGTCGTCGCGCGGGTCGACGCCGCCGCCCGGATACGCGTACGCGCCTCCGGCGAAGGCCATGGAGGCGCGTCTGCGCAGCATGTGCACGGCGGGGCCGGCGGCGGTGTCCTTCAGGAGCATGACCGTGGCCGCGCGCTTGGGGACGACCGGGGTGAGGGTGCCCTCCGCGAGCGCACGGATGCGTTCCGGCCAGTCCTGCGGAAACCACTGCCCATTCGCCATGGGCGGAGGCTATCCCGTGGTGCGCGAATGTTCGAGAGGGGCCCGGAAGGGCCCGGAAGTGCGGCGATGCCGCCGTACGGGCCCGTAGGCGGCGCTCTACGCCTCCGTGAGCTCCACCTGGACCTCGACCTCCACCGGCGCGTCCAGCGGCAGCACGGCCACGCCCACGGCGCTGCGCGCGTGCACGCCCTTGTCGCCGAGGACCTCGCCGAGCAGCTCGCTGGCGCCGTTGATCACGCCGGGCTGGCCGGTGAAGTCCGCGGCCGAGGCCACGAACCCGACGACCTTCACCACGCGCGCGACCCGGTCCAGGTCACCGGCGACGGACTTGACGGCCGCCAGCGCGTTCAGGGCGCAGATGCGGGCCAGGTCCTTGGCCTCCTCCGCGGTGACCTCGGCGCCCACCTTGCCGGTGACCGGGAGCTTGCCCTCGACCATCGGCAGCTGGCCGGAGGTGTACACGTACACGCCCGACTGGACGGCCGGCTGGTACGCGGCGAGCGGCGGCACCACCTCGGGCAGCGTCAGTCCGAGCTCGGCCAGCCGAGCCTCGACGGCGCTCACGCCTTCTCCCGCTTGAGGTAGGCCACCAGCTGCTCGGGGTTGTTCGGCCCGGGCACGACCTGGACGAGCTCCCAGCCGTCCTCGCCCCAGGTGTCCAGAATCTGCTTCGTCGCGTGCACGAGCAGCGGCACAGTCGCGTATTCCCACTTGGTCATGTGGCCGACTCTAGCCGCTGGCCGGGCCCGGCTTCCCGGGCGTCGCCGCCCACAGGCTCCAGCCGTCGCCACCCACAGGCTCAGGCCGTCGCCACCCACAGGATCCGGCCATTGCCGCGCGCAGGCTCAGACCGTCCCCGCTCACAGGCTCAGGCCGTTGCCGCGCGCACAGGCCCAGACCGGCGCCGCCCACCGGCTTCGGCGGTGGCCGGCCCGCGGGCTCCGGCCGGCTTGTCCACAGCCTGCTGCTTTGGCGCTTATCCACAGCCTGCTGCTTGACGCGCACGCCGAGTGGTTACGCTCGAAGACGTGAGCAGGCTCCAGGTCGTCAGCGGCAAGGGCGGAACCGGTAAGACCACGGTGGCCGCAGCCCTCGCGCTGGCCCTGGCCGACGAGGGGAAGCGCACGCTTCTCGTCGAGGTCGAGGGCCGGCAGGGCATCGCACAGCTCTTCGAGACGGAGGCATTGCCCTATGAGGAACGGAAGATCGCGGTAGCTCCCGGCGGCGGGGAGGTGTACGCCCTCGCCATCGACCCCGAACTGGCCCTTCTGGACTACCTCCAGATGTTCTACAAACTCGGCGGCGCGGGCCGCGCCCTGAAGAAGCTCGGCGCCATCGACTTCGCCACCACCATCGCGCCCGGCCTCAGGGACGTACTCCTGACCGGCAAGGCGTGCGAGGCGGTGCGCCGCAAGGAGAAGTCCGGGCGGTTCGCCTACGACTACGTCGTGATGGACGCCCCGCCCACCGGGCGCATCACGCGCTTCCTGAACGTGAACGACGAAGTGGCGGGGCTCGCCAAGATAGGGCCCATACACAATCAGGCGCAGGCCGTGATGCGGGTGCTGAAGTCGCCGGAGACGGCCGTGCACCTGGTGACGCTCCTGGAGGAGATGCCCGTCCAGGAGACCGCGGACGGCATCGCGGAGCTGCGGGCGGCGAAGCTGCCGGTGGGCCGGGTCATCGTGAACATGGTGCGCCCGGAGGTGTTGGACGCGGCCGAGCTGGAACTCGTACGCGGCACGGCGCGTTCTTCCTTCGCGCAGGCGCTGTCCGCCGCGGGGCTCGGCGGGGCGCGGCGCGGTGGGCATGCCGAGCGGCTGGTGGACCCGCTCCTGGCCCAGGCCGAGGAGTACGCCGAGCGGTACGCGCTGGAGCACGAACAGCGTGCGGTGCTCGGCGAACTGGGCCTGCCGCTGCATGAACTGCCGCTGCTCGCCGAGGGAATGGACCTGGCGGGCTTGTACCAACTGGCCAAGGAACTGCGGAAGCAGGGGATGTCATGAGCCCGGACGCCGAGCGGCAGCACCGCCTCTCCCACGCGCGCGTGCTCGATCTCGACCCCGTGCTCGACGACCCGGCGACCCGCATCGTGGTGTGCTGCGGGTCGGGCGGCGTCGGCAAGACCACGACCGCGGCGGCGCTCGGGCTGCGGGCCGCCGAGCGGGGCCGCAAGGTGGTCGTGCTGACCATCGACCCGGCCCGCCGGCTCGCCCAGTCCATGGGCATCGACTCCCTGGACAACACCCCGCGCCGGGTGAAGGGCGTCGAGGGCGACGGCGAGCTGCACGCGATGATGCTCGACATGAAGCGCACCTTCGACGAGATCGTCGAGGCGCACGCGGACCCCGCGCGGGCCTCCGCGATCCTGGGCAACCCCTTCTACCAGTCCCTCTCGGCGGGCTTCGCGGGCACGCAGGAGTACATGGCGATGGAGAAGCTGGGGCAGCTGCGGGCGCGCGACGAGTGGGACCTGATCGTCGTCGACACCCCGCCGTCCCGGTCCGCCCTGGACTTCCTGGACGCGCCCAAGCGGCTGGGGTCCTTCCTCGACGGCCGGCTCATCCGGCTGCTCACCGCCCCGGCCAAACTGGGCGGCCGCGCGGGGATGAAGTTCCTCAACGTCGGGATGTCGATGATGACCGGCACCCTCGGCAAGCTGCTGGGGGGCCAGCTGCTCAAGGACGTCCAGACGTTCGTCTCCGCGATGGACACCACCTTCGGCGGCTTCCGTACGCGCGCGGACGCCACGTACAAGCTGCTCCAGGCGCCCGGGACCGCCTTCCTGGTGGTCGCCGCGCCCGAGCGGGACGCGCTGCGCGAGGCCGCCTACTTCGTGGAGCGGCTCGCGGCCGAGGACATGCCGCTCGCCGGGCTGGTGCTCAACCGGGTCCACGGCAGCGGCGCCGCCCGGCTGTCGGCCGAGCGGGCACTCGCCGCCGCGGAGGATCTCGACCTGGTGGGCGACCGCGCCGCGGAAAATCTTGAAGAGGCCCGCATTGTCGATCAGGAGGACGGGAAAGCTGGAGTTCGTAACTCTCCCGACACAGACGGCAGTTCAGGTTCCCCCACCTCGGACCCGACCGTCCCACAACTCACCGCAGGCCTGCTGAGGCTGCATGCCGAGCGTATGCAGCTGCTCTCCCGCGAGCAGCGCACGCGTGACCGCTTCACCGCGCTCCACCCCGAGGTGGCGGTGGCAGAGGTGGCCGCGCTGCCCGGCGACGTCCATGACCTCGCGGGGCTGCGGGACATCGGGGCACGGCTCGCGGCCGGCCGGCCGGAGCTGCCCGAGACCACCGACGACTGAGCCGACCGGCGACGGTGCCGATGGACGACCGAGCCGGACCGATGGCTGAGCCGGTGGGCTCAGCTCACCGCCGCGAAGTTCTCGTACACCTCGTCGTCGTCGAGGGGCAGGATGCCGACCCCTCGTTCGTACTCCAGGCGCGCTGTCTCCAGAAGCCGGCGCCATGAAGTGACAGTTGGCCGCCTGCGCAGCAGTGCGCGGCGCTCCCGCTCCGTCATGCCTCCCCACACGCCGAACTCGACGCGGTTGTCGAGCGCATCGGCCAGGCACTCGGTCCGCACCGGGCATCCGGTGCACACCGCCTTGGCCCTGTTCTGCGCTGCTCCTTGAACGAACAGTTCATCCGGATCGGTAGTGCGGCAGGCCGCCTGCGCACTCCAGTCGGTTACCCAGCCCATACCGGCGCCGTCCTCTCCCGAATCGAGGCTCCCCCACGGCGGCAGCGGCATATTCACCGCCGCCAGTTGAGGACGTTACGGAAGGTGGGCACAGCGCAACACCCCCTTCGGGCCCAATCTTGAATGGCCCGAACGGACTATGCGTAAGCGGCAGATCACCCGGGGGAGTGAGCCCGCGACATGCGCGACCATCCCGGCAAAGCGGGACAGTTCTGTTGAGTCACAACGGGCACCTGGTGACACACAAGGCGGATTCGGACACGCCCCCACCAGAAAGTCGGGGAACCTCCGGAACGATTCGGGGTCGCCGGACGTATTGATACGTGGCCGCACTGCTGTGACAGTTGAGAGCAGCTTAGGCCAAGGCCTGCGCGCGTGTCCGGCGAATGAGAAGGCAGAGTCTCTCTTTGCCATGCGCTCGAAACGGCCTGTGCACTTCGTCGAACGCTCATGAGTACGGATTAGGCTGCCCCCATGTCGAAGAAGCGCTCCGGTGGCGGTCTCTCCGCCACCCAGCAGGCCGCGAAGTTCCTCGGTGTCAGCGTGCTCTCGGGAGCGGTGCTGGCCGGCATCGCCCTGCCCGCCGTCGGCGCGCTCGGACTCGCCGCCAAGGGGTCGGTCGAGAGCTTCGACGAACTCCCGGCCAATCTGAAGACGCCCCCACTGAGCCAGCGCACCACGATCCTCGACGCCAAGGGCGGCACCATCGCCACGGTCTACTCGCGTGACCGCACGGTGGTGGAGCTCAAGGACATCTCGCCGTACATGCAGAAGGCGATCGTCGCGATCGAGGACTCGCGCTTCTACCAGCACGGCGCGGTGGACCTGAAGGGCGTGCTGCGCGCCCTCAACCAGAACGCCCAGAGCGGCGGGGTGGCCCAGGGCGCGTCCACCCTCACCCAGCAGTACGTGAAGAACGTCTTCGTGGAGGAGGCGGGCGACGACCCCACCAAGGTCGCCCAGGCCACCCAGCAGACCATCGGCCGCAAGATCCGCGAGCTGAAGTACGCGATCCAGGTCGAGGAGGAACTGGGCAAGCAGAAGATCCTCGAGAACTACCTGAACATCACGTTCTTCGGCCAGCAGGCCTACGGCATCGAGGCCGCCGCCCAGCGCTACTTCTCGACGTCCGCCAAGGACCTCACCCTCGCCCAGTCGGCGCTGCTCGCGGGCATCGTCCAGTCGCCCAGCCGGTACGACCCGGTCAACGACGAGGCGGAGGCCACCAAGCGCCGCAATGTGGTGCTCCAGCGCATGGCCGAGGTCGGCGACATCTCGCGGGCCGAGCGCCAAGGCGCAGAAGGAGAAGCTGGGCCTGAAGGTCAGCAAGCCGCGCAACGGCTGCATCACCGCGGTCGACGGCGCCGGCTTCTTCTGCGACTACGTACGCAACGTCTTCCTCACCGACCCGATCTTCGGCAAGTCCAAGGAGGAGCGCGCCAAGATCTGGAACCGGGGCGGTCTGACGATCAAGACCACCCTCGATCCGCAGGCGCAGGACTCGGTCCAGGCCTCCCTGAAGAACCACGTCTACAAGTCGGACAAGGTCGCCGCCGCGGCCACCCTCGTCGAGCCCGGCACCGGCAAGATCGTGGCGATGGGCCAGTCGAAGCCGTACGGCACCAACGCCAAGCAGCACGAGACCGTGATCAACTACTCGGTCAACTACAGCATGGGCGGCTCCAACTTCGGCTTCCCGACCGGTTCGACGTTCAAGCCGTTCGTCGCGGCGGCCGCGCTGGAGGAGGGCCGCCCGGCCGACCAGGAGTACTCGTCGCCCTACCAGATGGAGTACCCGAGCCCCGTCCAGACCTGCGACAGCAGGCCCTGGGTCAACACCAACGGCGAGAAGCTGGAGAACGAGTCGGAGTCGGAACGGGGCCCCTTCCGCCTGCGCAAGGCGATGGAGCTGTCGGTCAACACCTACTTCGTGCAGATGATCTCCGACATCGGCCTGTGCCCGGTGGTCAACATGACCAACAAGCTCCAGGTCGTGCAGGGCAACGGCGACAAGCTCCCCGAGGTCCCGGCCATCGCCCTGGGCTCCAAGGGCATCTCCCCGCTGACGATGGCCAGCGCGTACGCCGCCTTCGCCGCCCGCGGCATGTACTGCACGCCGGTCGCCATCGAGTCGATCACCCAGAAGGTCGGCCAGGAGAAGAAGTCGCTCGAGGTCCCCAAGTCGACCTGCTCGCGCGCGATGTCCGAGACGACCGCGGACACCATCAACCAGCTCCTCAAGGGCGTGGTCGACTCCGGCACCGGCAAGACGGCGGGCCTCACCGACCGCCAGAACGCCGGTAAGACGGGTACGACGGACTCCCGCAAGAACGCCTGGTTCGTCGGCTACACGCCGAACCTCTCGGGCGCCGTCTGGGTCGGCAGCGCCACCCAGAAGGTCGAGATGCACCAGATCTCCATCGGCGGCGAGTACTACGACCTCGTCTTCGGCGGCAAGGTCCCGGGCCCGATCTGGAAGGACGCCATGACCGGCGCCCTCGCGGGCAAGGACGCCCCCGGGTTCAACTACGTCGAGATCCCCGAGCACAACACCCCGGACCCCGGCAACGGAGACGGGAACGACGACGGGAACGGCAACGGCAACGGCAACGGAGACGGGGACAACGGAGACGGCAACGGCAACAACGGCGGCAACGGCAACGGCGGCACCGACGGAGGCACCTTCCCGAACCCGACGATCTCGATCCCGGAGAACCTGTTCCAGGGGAACAACGGGAACGGGGGGCGGCGGGGGTAGCCGCGGAGGGAGGGGCGGCGGCTTACCGCCGCTTCGCTTCACGACGACGCCCTTCCACGTCCGTACGGAGGTTGTCTGTCTTCTCTGTACGACGGCGAAGGGGCCGGACGCGTTCTGGGGGCTGAGTGTGGGGGCTCTCGGTCAGCCGGGCCGTGAGGGCTCTCGGTCAGCCGGGCTCTGTCGGCCGCCCTGAGCCCCCCTTGCTGCCGGAGGCCTTCTCTCTCAGCCGGGGCCCTCTCTCAGCCGGGGGCCTTCTCTCAGCCCCAGCCGGGGACCCTCTCTCAGTTGGAGGCCTTCTCTCAGCCGGCCAGCAGCTTCTTCACCGTGGCGGCGACGCGGCCGCCCTCGGCGAGGCCCGCGACCTTCGGGTTCACGATCTTCATGACGGCACCCATGGCCCGCGGCCCCTCGGCGCCGGCGGCCTTGGCCTCCTCGACGGCCTGGGCGACGATGTCGTTCAGCTCGTCGTCGGACAGCTGCTTGGGCAGGTACTCGGCGAGGACCTCGCCCTCCGCCTTCTCCCGCTCGGCGCTCTCGGCGCGACCACCCTGCGCGAAGGCGTCCGCGGCCTCGCGGCGCTTCTTCGCCTCCTTGGCGATCACCTTGAGGACCTCGTCGTCAGAGAGCTCGCGCTTCTCCTTGCCCGCGACCTCTTCCTTGGTGATCGCGGCGAGCGTCAGCCGGAGCGTCGAGGAGCGGAGCTCATCGCGCTCCTTGATCGCGGCGTTGAGGTCTTCCTGCAGCTTCGACTTGAGCGTGGTGGTCATGGGTCCGATTCTCGCAGGTGTACGACGCGGGACGCCCGTGCATTTACGGGACCGCGGACGTCTGGTCAAGGGGACGCCCACCGTCTGACACGATGGAGGCATGCGCGCGCGATACGGAGTTCCCTTGGGAATGGCGGCGGTTGGCGCCGCCGGCTTGCTCTACTCGGCGGGATTCGAAGCCCGTTCCTTCCGCCTGCGACGGGTGACGGTCCCCGTCCTCCCCGCCGGCATGCGGCCCCTGCGCGTGCTCCAGGTCTCCGACATCCACATGGTCGGCGGCCAGCGCAAGAAGCAGCGCTGGCTGCGATCGCTGGCGGGGCTGCGCCCGGACTTCGTGATCAACACGGGCGACAACCTGTCGGACCCGGAGGGCGTGCCGGAGGTCCTGGACGCGCTGGGCCCGCTGATGGAGTTCCCGGGGGCGTACGTCTTCGGCTCCAACGACTACTACGGCCCACGCCCCCGCAATCCCGCCCGCTATCTCCTGGAGAAGGCCAGCGGCCGGCACGGCCTGAACGGCAACCCGCCCGCGGTAAGCGTGGTCCACAACCCGTGGGAGGACCTGCGGGACGGCTTCGACGCGGCGGGCTGGCTCAACCTGACGAACACGCGCGGCACGTTGAAGGTCGAGGGTGTGTCGGTGGAGCTGACGGGACTGGACGACCCGCACATCAAGAGGGACCGGTACGCGGAGGTGGCGGGCGGTCCCTCGTCCGCGGTGGACTTCTCGATGGGCGTGGTGCACGCGCCGTACCTGCGCGTCCTCGACGCGTACGCGGCCGACGCGTACCCGCTGATCCTGGCGGGCCACACGCACGGCGGCCAGCTGTGCATCCCGTTCTACGGCGCCCTCGTCACCAACTGCGATCTCGACACGGACCGGGTGAAGGGTCTGTCGACGCACACGGCGGAGGGCAGGACGTCGTATCTGCACGTCTCGGCGGGCTGCGGCACGAACCGGTACACACCGGTGCGGTTCGCTTGTCCGCCGGAGGCTACGTTGTTGACGTTGGTGGGGCGGGAGTAGGGCGGTCGCCGGCTGGCGGCTTGGCCGACTGGCCGACTGGCGGCTTGGCCGCTTAGGGGTGGCGGCGGGTCGGTCGGGGCTGACCGGGTGATTAACCCGCACGGCCCGCCCGTATCGCCCCTTTTGTCGCCTCTGCTTAGCGTGAGGGCATGACCGCCCCGATACCCAGGGACATCCCGGACCTCCCCGCGGTCCCGGGTGCACCCGCGCTGCTGCCCTCCCCCGTCCCCGCCGCGGCGGTGGTGGCCCCCGTACGCCGCCCGCTGGCCGCCACATACCGCCTGCTGGTCGCCCTCGCGGCCACCGCGGTGGTGACGATCGACCTGCTCCTGGGCAGCCCGACGCGCGTCCTGAGCTACTTCACGATCCAGAGCGCCGCCCTGCTGGCGCTGGTCTCCGCGGCGTCGGCCCGCAGGGCCTGGACCGCACGCCGCCCGCTGCCGGCCGGCCTGACCGGCGCGACGCTCCTCTACGTCCTCCTGACGGGGCTGGTCTACCACCTGCTCCTGGCGGACACGACGACACCGTTCTCGATGACGGACGCGGCCGAGCCGACGGGCTGGGCGAAGATCACGAACGTGGCCCTGCACACGGCGCTGCCGATCGCGGCGACGCTGGACTGGCTGCTCCTCACAGCCCCGGGCCGCCTGCGACTGCGGCATGCGGCGACCTGGCTGCTGTTCCCGCTGGCCTACCTGGCCTTCTCCTTCACACGGGGTGAGCTGCTCGTCCCCGGCACCCCGGCCCGCTACCTCTACCCGTTCCTGGACGTCGACGTGCACGGCTACAAGACGGTCCTGGGCAACGCCCTGCTCCTGGGCCTCTCCTTCTACGCCCTCGCCGTCCTCCTCGTAGCCCTCGACCACATCCGCCCGAACCCCCTCCGCCATCGCGCCCACCACCGCGCGAAAACCGGATTTCGTCTCCAGCCACCAGTGGGCTAAAGTAAACGACGTCGCCGCGACAAGCAGGAACAGCAGCGACATCGGGGTGTAGCGCAGCTTGGCAGCGCGCTTCGTTCGGGACGAAGAGGTCGTGGGTTCAAATCCCGCCACCCCGACAGCCAAAACAGCAGGTGAGGCCCTTACCGATTCGGTAAGGGCCTCACCTGTTTTTGCGTGCGTGTCTATCTGCGTGACTACGGCTTTGGGCCGCGCTCGAAGATGCTGTCCATGACCACGGCACCGGTTTGGATCACGGGGCGGATCTGCTTCCGATAGACCTCCTCCGTGACCGCCGTACCGGAGTGCCCGACGAGCCGGGAGATCTCCTCCAGCGGGACGCCTCGGTCGGAGAGTAGTGACACGAAGCTGTGCCGGAGCTCCCGGGGTGTCCACTCGTCGGCCTTTACCCCGTCGACATCCTTGAGCGCCTGGCGGAAGGCGCGGCGGACGTTGGCGGCGTCGAGTGGCTTCCCGACGGCTGAGGAGAAGACGAGGCCGTGTTCTTCCCAGGCGTCACCGGCGGCGAGTCGATCCCAGCCCTGGTCTTCGAACTGCTGCCAGAGAGCTTCGACGCAGCGCGCCGGCAGGGCGAGGGTGCGCCGGGACTTCCGGGTCTTGGTGTCTCCGGTGCGGCGGACTGAGCGCCAGACTGCGATGTGCGGAGGCTGCGGCGGATCGAACTCGGGGCGCCCTTTCAGGAAGACGTGATCCCAAGTGAGGGCGCGCAGTTCCTCGGTACGGGCCCCGGTCAGCAGCGCGACGACGATGTACGCGTACATCGAGGTTCCTTCCGCCCCTTTGAGCACTGCCTCCGCTTGGGCGAAGGTGAGCGCCTTGGACGGGCGACCAGCCTGGCCCTGCGGGACCGAGCACAGCTCTACGACGTTGCGCTTCACCTTGTCTCGCGCCATGGCCCGCTTGACCGAGCGGTTCAGGCAGGAGTGGAGCGACTGGAGGGTGCGCGTGCTGAGCGTCTTGGACTTGGTAGCGAGCCAGCGGTCTACGTCCTCCGCGCTGAGGTCACGGAGCTTGCGTGCACCGAGTGACGGGATGACGTGCTTCTCGCTCAGGAGAGTCGTGGTCTCGACGGTGCTGGGGTCGAGACCTGCCAGGCCGTAAGTGAGCCAGTCCCTCACGGCGTCCTTGACCGTGTAGTTGGTCGGGGCGATGGCTAGGCCGTCTTCGTGGTCCCTCAGCACCTCCTTGAGCTTGTTCTTCGCCTCCGTCTTGGTCTTGCCACTCCCCCGCTTCACGATTCGCTTGCCGCTTGGGTCGAAGCCGAGGTTCGCCGTGGCGATCCAACGCTGTCTCTTCTCGTCCCAGTGCAGGCCGCCGTCACCGCGGCTACGGCGCTTCGTCATCAGGCCGCCTCTCCCATCTGGCCCTGGATAAAGGCGCGTACAGCGGTGTCCGGGATGCGTCGGCAGCCGTCGACCTTGATGGAGACCAGACGCTGGGTGCGGATGAGGTCGTACACCTTGGTGCGGCCGAGCTTGAGCCGGGCCATGACCTCAGGAACGGTGAGCAGTTCAGGCGAGGCCGTATTCACGTGGTGGGTTCTCCTTCCGTTCCGGGCGCGGGTTCGAGGGAGGCCGCTAGCCAGGTCTCGGCAGCGCTGAGACCCGTTCCGGTGAAGACCCAGTGGGCGAGGACGAGGGTCGAATCCACCTCCGAAATTTCGGAGGTGCCATTGCTGGATGCCGCTGCTTGGGCACGGCGCCAATCGGCGCGCGCGTCGCGGAGGGCGCCGAGCGTCGTCGAGTAGTGGCGGGACTTGGTGGAGAAGTGGCCGCGGAAGCCGAGCATGTGCGCCCAGGCCCGTAAGCGGAGGTCTGCGAGCTCGGGACGCGCACCGAGGGCCCAGGCGGTGCGGATCATGCGCTGGGCGTGGTCGGTGATCCGGGCTTGGGCGAGTTCGGCGAGGAAGCGGATCGGGCGGTCAAGGGTGCCTGTCGCCGTCTCGGCGCCCTTGGTGGCGTACTTAGCGATGTACGCCGCTACGGCCCGCTCAGTCAGCTCCTGGCCGCCGTCGAAGTCGGCGGAGCGGATCGGCCGGACGTCGAGCTGACGGCCGAAGACCAAGCGGTGGGATCGGCCGTCGACCTCGGGTCCGGCGATACGCGCGGCGGTGACGGCAGCTCGGATGGCGTCGGCGAGCAGGTCTGTCGAGGCCCAGGGCGGAGGCGCCGTTTCTCCTCCTTCCGGGCCGTCGAGGCGGATGACCGCGTGGAAATGGACCGCGCCGCGCTTCTGGTACTCGGCCACCTTCGCGAAGGAGATGCGGGCGTGGTCGCGGAAGGCCCGTTGGGTGAGGCCGGCGCACTTGGCCACCTCTCGGCGGAGGTAGATCGAGAAGCGCCGCCACAGGGCCCCGGCGTGCGCGTTCCAGAGGACGGCGGCTTCGTAGTCGTAGGTCTCCGGGTCGAGCGGTGTGCCCAGGGCGGGATCGTTCTCGTCGTGCCGGGTGCCGCACCGGCAGTCCCGGCCGCCGTTGGGGCGGTTGTGGACCGGGCCGAAGCTCGGGGCGGTCAGGGTGGCGAAGACACGGGGGTGGGTCGCGACCTGTTCCGACGTGCCCTTGCCGCCGCGTAGTCCGGCGGTGATCAGGTGGTAGGTGTCGCGGCGGTAGGTCTCGGCGCAGGCGGCGCAACGGGTCGCGCGGCGGTTGTTGCAGCGGACCAGGAGCTGACCGGCGGGGAGCGTGGCGGAGTCGAGGTGGTGCAGGACGTTGCCGATCTCGCCGGTCGTCTTGTTGACCGCGTACTCCGTGCGGTGGCCGTCGAGGCGGACGGGGTGGGTGCAGCCGCCCAGGCCGGAGAGTTGGCGGGCCAGCTCGGGCATGGTGCCGAGGGAGGCCAGCATGGAGAGTTCCGCCAGTGGGGGCGGAGTCTGCCGGGTGATGATGGGAGTTCCTTTCGGCTGTTTCGGCGGTTGGGAGGGACGGCCCCGGGGCGGCGGGATGCTTGGCGGCGTTGTTGCCGCCCCGGCGGCCGGTCAGCGCCTGTTGGCGCCGTTGACGAGGGAGCGCAGGACTACGGCGGCGATGGCCACGGACACGGCCGATATGACGACGGCCGCCAGGAGCGCGGTGAGTACGACGCCGACGACGACCACGCCAGCGACGACGCCCACGTAGGGCGTGAGCGAGCGGCTCGCGGACGGGATCGGGGTGTGCGTCTGTTGCGCGACGACGGGTGTCGTCGGCAGGGTCGGGACGTCGGGGAGCTTGGGGCGGAGCATGGTCGACCTCCTTGTCACTTGTCGGTGCCGTTGACGACGCCGACTCCGGAGCGTGTGCCGGACTCGATGGCCGGGGCGAGGAAGGTGTGCGAGAGCCAGAAGCCGAACAGGGCGATCACGACGGCGACCCACAGGCGGACGCCGAGGAACTTGATCGCGGCCCAGGCGATGACGCCCAGGACGAAGACGAGCGGGAGCGAGACGGTCACGGGGTCTCCTCAGCGGGCGGCGCAGCGGTGGGTGCGGGCGGCCAGTTCGGCGGCGGCGCGGCTGTCGTAGTCCGTGGAGAAGCCGCAGCGCGGGGCGGTGCAGGCGGCGGTGTGCTTCTCACGGCCCCGGCCGTCGTAGTACGTGGCGACCTGGACGGGGCCGATCCGGACGACACGGCGGAAGCGGGGGTTGGCAGGCATCAGGGCGTCTCCCTATCGGGCTTGGTTTCGGGCTTGGGCTTGGGCTCCGTCTCGCCGGTGAAGTCGGCGGCGTGGTCGGCCAGCCAGCGCAAGATCTCGTCGCCCTCGTAGCTGTCGGCGGCGAGGATGACCGGCTCTGCGATCAGCACGGCTTCGGTGAGGCGGTTCTGTCGGGTCAGCTCGGCAGCGCGTTTCAGCGCGCGGAGCGTGGACGGGCGCATTGAGAAAGTTCCTCCGGGTCAAGCGAGTTGGGCGGCGATGGCTTCGGCGAACGGCAGTGGGACGCCGAGCCGGGCGCGAAGCGTCGAGGTGTCGATGGGGGTTCCGGTTCGGGCGCGGTGGTCGTCGGCGACCTTGCGTGCGTGGGCGACCAGAGCGGGCGGGACAGTGACCGTACGAGCCGGTGCTGACTCCGTTGCGGCAGCGGGCAGTTGAGGTGCCGCGGCGGGCGTCGGAGCCTTGTCCTGGACTGTCGGGTTCTCCTCCGGGGCCGGTGCGGCTTGCGGCTCCGGAGATCCGTGGACGAGAGCAGGGTTCCGCCGAGGAAGGCGACGGCCGGCCAACCGGCGACGAGGATGCGCAGCCAGGCCGGTACAGTGCCCAGGTTGAGCAGCCCCGCCGTGGCGACGTTCGCCCCGAGTGACGCCGTCAGCGCGACGACGAACCAGCACCAGGCAGCCGCCTTGGTTCCGCCGGAGCGGAACCGCCGCCAAGCGGCCACCAGGAGCAGATCCACGCTGACCGGATAGGCCCACGCCTTCCAGCCGTCCTGTCCGGCAGCGGCAGCGAGGTCGTGCAGGTGAGCGAAGGACAGGGCGCCAGCGATGACGGCCTGGACCAGGACCGCGTCCACACGGACGGTGGAGCGAGTCATCAGTACGCCGTGCCGGGGTAGTCCGGGCCGTCGTCAGGGTCGTAGCCGGGCGGGAAGACACCGGGCGGCGGTTCGGGCAGGGACGCCGCAAGCGACGGGCCCATAGCCTCGATGAAGTCCTGGTCAGCGCCGGACACGTCGGCGTACAGGGCGAGTTGGCCAAGCAGTAAGACGGTGCGGGCGAAGTCCTCGCAGTTGGGGCACATGAAGACCGCTCTCCCTTCTTCGGGCATGGAGGGGGTAGGGACTTGGCGCGGGGCGGCCGCGCCGGCCGTTGGATCGGGGGGTGGCTAGTCGGTGATGGGGAGGGGGACGGTCACCAGCCCGGAGCCGTCCACAGGCACAGGCGGGGCGTACGGGCGGAAGGGCATGAGCGCCGGGACGTCCGGGGCGAGGTGTGCCGTCTCACGGCACGTGGTCGCAGCATCGGCGATGGACAGGTACGGGGTACGGATGCGTGACCAGCCGCCCGAGGTGTCGCCGACGACGGCCAGTCCGGGCAGTTCGGCGGCGATGGCACAGGCCGCGTAGACCGCCTCGGGGGCGATGTCGCCGAGCGCCATCTTCGCGGAGGCTTCGTCGTTGACGCGGTGGCAGACGCGGCCGGTGAGTTGGGCGCGGAGCATTGTTGCTCCCTTGCCCAGTTCGGCGCCGAAGCGCTGGCCACAGACCTCCAGGTAGATCCCGGCAGCGCGGCCGAGTTGGGCGAGGCGGATGAGCTGGGTGACCATCTCGTCCCTCCGCTCCTCCTCCTTGCGCGCGCTGACGAGGAAGAGTTCGGCTACCTCGTCGATGAACAGCACGATGGGAGCGGGGCGTTCGGCTTCCGGCAGACCCCAGATATCCGAGGTGATCTCTTCTTCCGGGGTGCCGGGGGCGATGCACTGTCGGGCCTTGATCACGTCGTAGCGGTCCTCCATTTCCTTGACGATCACGGGCAGCAGCTCGGCCGCCTGATCGGGGTCGGTCGCCAGCGCGGAGAACCGGGTGGCGAACGGCGCCAGCTCGACGCCGCGCTTGCAGTCGATGCCGACCAGGGCGACCGGCTGAGCGGCCAGCTTGGTGAGCAGGTTCCGCAGGTACATGGATTTGCCGGACAGCGTGGCGCCGAGGACGAGTTCGTGCGGGACAGCTCGGTAGTCACGTACGAACGCGGTGGCGTCCTCCCGTAGGGCCACCGGAACCCGCAGGTGATCAGCAGGAGTCCGGCGGGGCATCCGCACCTTGCGCAGGACGTCGAAGCCGACGAGCCGCAGTTCGACGACACCGGGCTTTACGTCTCGTACGTACACGGCATGGACGCCCCACGCGTGGCGAAGGCGTTCCGCCGAGGCGGCGACGTCCGCCGGTTCCTGCCCCGGAGCCAACCGCAACCGGACCCGGAGGCCCGTCGAGGTGGGGCGGATCAGTCCCCGGCGAGGAGGCACGGGCCGTACCTCCCGGCGGGTCGTCGCCCTGATGGCCAGGGCCCGCCACCTGGGCGGCTCGACCGTGAGGCCGCAGGCGTCCATGGTCGAGGTGTACGAGGCCAGCAGACGTGCCGCCGAGATCGGCAGCCCGACCGTGGACCAGTACGCCGCCGGGTAGGCGTGCCGGGCGTAGGCTGCGCCGCCTATCGCGGTGAGCGACCCGCCCAGTTCGGCCCACGTCACGAGGTCGCTCACGTCGATCAGACCGCCTCAGCCAGAGGGAAGGCACCGGGCGCAACGGCGGTGGCTCGGTAGGCGATGCCGTGCCGCTGCTGCCCGTTGAACACGCTCTCCCAGGGGCGGGCGATCAGCCCCGGAAGCGAGACCGGAGCGCCGACAGTGAGTCCGTCGGTCACGCCGCTCTCGGGGATGGTGACCTGGATCAGGGACGACTCGCCCTCGTCGATGAAGACGACGCCGACGGTCATCAGCGCCTCACCGCTCACAGCATCCTTGGCGATCTCGCCGGTCTGCCGGTCGCGCACCTTCGGCGCCGGCGCTTCGGTGAGAAGGATGGTGGCGGACGAGGCGTCAACGCGGATCACACGCACAGGGTTTTCTCCTTCTGAGTCGATCAACTCGCCACCTGACAAGTTGACTTAGCAAGTTCGAAGCTAAGGTTGCTAACTTGACTTGTCAAGTCGCTATCGAGAGGAACTCGCCCCGGAGGGCGGTCAGTTCAGACGGTAGGTGTCTTCCAGTTCCTGCCGATCAGCAGGAAGGAGCACGTCAGAGACTTGCAGCGCTCGCCCCGAAGCGTCACAGGCGATCACCAGGACACTCAGCACGGGCACGCCATCCGGCAGTCCAAGCAGCCGCGCGACCTCAGCATCAGGCAGCCGAGCCGACACCCGCTCCGTCACATGATCGAAGCGAACCTTCTTCCGCGCTTCCAGGTGCTCGCGCCCGCTGCCGATCAGAGGCTCATCGACCGGCAGCTCTGTTCCATCGACCAGGTCGGCAGGGAAGTACGAGGTGACCAACTCGACCGGTTCGCCGTCCTCTTCGACAAGGAAACGTCGCACCAGCGCCTTGGCGCTCTGGGGCAGTCCGAGCGCCGAAGCGACCCGGGCGGGAACCGGCTCCTCACCGACGCCGATCAAGCGACCCGACGTCATCGTCTCGTCGCGCTCCAGCGCTTCACGCCCTCGGCGGTCCTTCTCGGCGACGACCGCCGGCCTACCGCGCACGATCGTGCCGAACCCCTGCCGCGACTCCAGCCAGCCATCCCGCTTGAGCAGCTCCAGTGCCCGCACAACGGTCGGGCGGGACATCCCGAAGGACTGCACCAGCTGGTTCTCGCTGGGAACACGGGTGCCGGGCGCGTACGTGCCGTCCTCGATGCGACGCTGAATCGTCTGCGCGAGGCGTACGTACTTCGGTGGCTCCACTTCATACGCCATGAACGCCGCCCGTCGGGATTGGCCAAGTCAACTGGTCAACCAGACTATCCCTTAACTCATGGCGAACGTAATGGGCCCGAGGCACCCCCTCAGCTCGGCCAGGCATCGGCCATCACGAAGGCCACGACCGTACCGCCGTGGCGGCTCGGGCCCGCGTGCCACGAGTCGGCGATGGAGTCGACCAGGAGGAGGCCACGCCCGTGCGCGTCGTTGGCATCCGGTCGACGCATCCGCACATTCGCCGGGAACCCCGGGTTGTGCACCTCCACACGAAGGGAGTCCCCCTCACGGAACCACTCCACTCGTACGACCCAGGTATCATCCGACCGCCCGTAGAGGATGGCGTTCGTGACTAGTTCGGAGATCAGCAGCGCGCAATCGTCGACCGAGCAGGCCGGGTCGTACGGAGCGATGAACTTCCGGAACCAGCGCCGAGCCATCGACACGGAGTCCGGAAGCGGATGCAAGGTCATCGCCCCGAGGGACTGCCGTCCAGGTCGGCCACGTTCATGGGTACTGTCGCCCATCCGTGCTCACTCCTTGCCGGTGCCGTCGCAGTCGAGACACCGTCGCTTCGATGTGGCACGGGCACGGTCGTTGACGGCGGAGAGTGCCAGCGCGGTACGTGAGCCGACACGCTTCCAGCCACGTCCCCGGCACCCTCGGCAGGCTAAGTGCGCGTCCTGGTTCGGCCGCTGACTCGTCACACCGTGCCCCCTTCCGAGTAAGTGGCCTTAGCCACTTACTGGATAGTGGCATTAGCCACTCGCGACGTGCAAGCGGTTCGGCGCAACTGATGGTCCATCAGGTGAGCGGGTAGCCCTGCTCGAACGCCCAGCGATGCGGCGGGTACGTGGCCTCGGCGAACTCCAACGGTCGGTCCTGTAGGTCGAATACGACGTGGTGAACGATCAACACCGCCGACCCAGCCGCCAACTTCAGATCCGCCGCCTCTTCGTCCGTGGCCGCCCGCGCACACATGCGGTCCTCCGCGTAACTACCTTGGCGGCCCGTCATGTTCTCGACGTACATCAGGGTGCCCTCCTGGATCCGCTCAGGATCGAGGAGCTTCGGTGCCTTCTGACCGACATCGGGAGCGAACCACGAGGTCGACAGCGTGATAGGCCCGTCCTGGTTGTTCGTGATACGTCGGCGGTGCGCCGCCCGTCGATCCTTGACCAGGCCCAGCGCCTCAGCAACATGATCCGGCGCGTCAAGCCAGCCGGCCGACGTGATGACCGCGTACTCACCAGGGGTGTAGATCTTCCCTGTCTGCCGAGCACGCCCGTACAACTCCCGCGCCCGCCGGTTCACTTCGAGACTCCGCACGTAAGTGCCGGACCCCTGCCGCTTCTCGACCAGGCCCTGATGGCTCAGCGCCTCCAGCGAACGAGCCGCCGTCGGCCTGGATACCTTCCAGTCTGCGGCGAGTTGCCGTTCCGACGGCACCTCGTCACCAGGCCGTAGGTCTCCCCGCAGGATCTGGTCCCGGATGAAGTGTGCGATCTGGAGATACTTCGGCTGAGCCTCCTCGATCTGAGGCATGCCCCCTCCTTGTCCAAGTGGCTATGGCCTCTAGCCACTATAGGGTGAGTGGCAAATGGTCGACCCCGTACGCTGTCGGCATGACGCGGTTGATCGTCGCAGCAGGAGGAGGGGGCGACGCTGTCGCCGCCGCAATGCTTGACGCCGCTCTGTACGGCGACGAGGACCAGGCGGTGATCCTCACGTACGCGTGGGACCGCTTGCTCGTCGATCCGGTACCAGGGCCGCGGGGTCCGGATAACTTCACGGGGCTTGAGCAGCTGACCCCCGCGGTTTGGACGGTGCCGGCGGCCGCCCGCCCGATCGCTCCAGCAGGTTCCACACTCCCCCGGCTCGCGGCAGAGCTCCCGCACACCTTCGCCCTCCTCGACCCGCATCACGGTGCCGAGGGCGTCACCCGGCAACTCGAAGAGCTCGTGAGCCACCTTGCACCGGCCTCCATCGACGTCCTGGACGTGGGCGGTGACATCCTGGCCCGCGGCGACGAGCCGACCCTGAAGAGCCCGCTAGCCGATGCCCTCACCCTCGCGGCATGCTGCCAAGTGAACGCCCCAGTACGGCTCTTGGTCGCCGGCCCCGGATTGGATGGAGAGCTGCCGCTTGACTACGTACGCGGCATGCTCGGCCCTCTCGTCCACACCTTCACTGTGAAGGACGCCAAGTCGATCAGCTCAGTCCTGGAATGGCACCCCTCCGAGGCGACCGGAATGCTCGCGGCGGCAGCCCGAGGCGTACGCGGTACGTGCGAAATTCGAGACGCAGGCATGCCGGTATCCCTCACGGACGAGGGACCAACGGTCCATCAGGTCGACCTCGACGAGGCGTTGAGCCGGAACGAACTGGCCCGTGCAGTCTTGACGACGGAGAGCCTGGACGAGGTAGAGGCCCACAGCCGCGAGATCTGCGGCTACTCAGAGATCGACTACGAGCGCAACAAAGCCGTGTGGCTGAAGGACCAGGCAGAAGCGGGGCTCTACGCCGAGTCCGTTCTGTCACAGCTCGCCGAGTTCGAGACCGAAGCCCGAGAGCGCGGCATCACTCACACGACGTTTCGCCATCTCACGGAAGTCCTGAGTCTCAGCGGCTCCCAACGCGACAGTCTGCGCCAGCTACTCATCACCAACCGCCCGGAGCAGTACGAAGCGCCTCTGTGGCGGATCAGATGACAGACACCCACGACCTTCCGCCCCGTGATGCTCTCCCCGCCCCGCACGAGACGCTCACCCAAACCAACTGGTCCGGCCTGGAGCACGCTTACGGACCGGCCGACGACGTACCCAAAATGCTGGTCGCGCTCCTGGACACGAACCAGGCGGTGAGGTCCAAAGCGCTGGACCACATCCATCAAGTCGTGCACCACCAGAACACTCTCTACGAGGCGACAGTGCCTGCGGCCCTGTACGTGGCCGCGATCCTTTCCGACCCACGGACGACGTGCTCCGTTGACAAGGACCGCTGGTCCTTCCCAGGCAACATGCGCGCCGAACTACTGCGCTGGATCAACTCGATCGCCGACGAGGTTACTGACGTGGCCGAGGCCGACGGCATCAAGCACGGATTCCCTCTTGACGACTATCCGCCTGCTGTAGCCGTGCGTGACATGCGACCGTTGCTCTTCTCAGCCGCCGTCGCGTACACCGATGACAGCGACCGTCATGTACGCGAAGCGGCCATCGCAGCATGCATCCCTCTCCTGGACGATCCCCAGGTGCGCCACCACCGAGCGACGTTGGTCCCCCTGATCCGAGAGATCCTCGGAACCAGCGAACTGTGGCAGTACCGGGAGCGAGCCATCGACACTCTTGACGCATGGGGCGAGGACTCCACGGGTCTCGAAGGCCAGCACGACCCCTTCTGGTTCTGCAACTCCACCTCGGTACCAGACCACCGCAAGCGGTATCCGGGCGCTGACGCGGGTTGCAGCGAAGAACCGCCGTTCTAGCTGGCCTGCTGCACGATCCCGAACGCTTCCGATAGCTGAGTAACAACCTTCTTTACGGGTTCAAGGCGGCTCGCTCCGCTCCCCGCGCGCGGCACGGCCCCCGGCCGGGCCTGCGCTCCTGTCTCCGCCCCGCTCCAGCCCGGCCGGCGCCCGTGCCGCGCTCAAAGCATGCAGCCGCCTGGCCTTAGAGAAGGGGCACGTCGTGGCTGGGACGGTCGGCTCCACGGCTTTAGAGGTCGTTCTCTTTCCGAACCTCATGTGCGGATTTCGCTGGTCAGACATGGGGTTGGCGCCGTCACGGAAGTCTCGACTCGTTGCCGGTCGGGATCGTGAGGGGTGGCGGATGCCGTCGATGCGGGCGGTTCTGGAAGAGCGGCGCAGGGCCGCGGCAGTGCGCGTGGAGGAACTCGAGGCCGAACTGGTGCGGCTGCAGACGGACTTGGCGGACGCGGAAGAGGTACTCAGGCGCCGGGTGATCGGCCTGGAGCAGTATCTGGAGGCTCTGGCCGAGGACGAAGCGCCCGCCGTGGTGGCTGTCGGCTCGTCACGGAAAAGGCCGACCGGGCCGCGCCGCGCGGTGCCGCACCGGGAGAACGCAGCCGGTGTCGAGGACCTGTCCGTGGACTACCAGGCGTTGATGGCCGCCGCCCTGGACGCGGGAGCCGAGGGGCTGGGCGCCCGGCGGGCGGCGGTGGTGCTGGGCTGGGACAGCGCGTCCGTCTCCCGGGTCGAGGGAGCACGGGCTCGGCTGAAAAGGCTGGTGGAACGGGGCTGGCTGGTCGAGGAGAAGCCGGGCCAGTTCATGCTGTCCGCGCGGGAGCAGGACGCTCCTGATATCGGGCGGCCAGACGGCGGCTCATGAGTGTGGTCATCGACCACCGGATGACGGCTTCGCTGGTGTCGGTGCGTCGCTCGTAGTCACGGACCAGGCGTCGGCTGCGCAGGAACCAGGCAAAGGATCTTTCCACCACCCATCGGCGGGGCAGCACCTCGAAGCCGCTGGCGCCGTCGCTTCGGCGGACCACGTCGACAACGAGTCCGAGGTGCTGGGCAGCCCAGTCCTGGAGGTGGCCGCAGTAGCCGCCGTCGGCCCAGATCCGCGAAAGCCGCCGGAAGTGCTTCTTTGCCGCGGGCAGCAGGATGCGGGCGGCGTCCCGGTCGGTCGTGGACGCCGGCGTGACCAGCACGTCCAGCAGGAGTCCGAGGGTGTCGGTGAGCAGGTGCCGCTTGCGTCCGTTGATCTTCTTCCCCGCGTCGTATCCCCGTGAAGCGAAGGAAACAGTGGCGTCCGCCTTCACTGACTGCGAGTCCACGACCGCCGCACTCGCCTCCTCTTCACGGTCCTCCGCCGCACGGACAGCCCCGCGCAGACGGTCGTGCAGCTCGGCCACCAGGCCCGCGTCCCGCCAGCGGGCGAAGAAGGCATACACACGAGGCCAGGGCGGGAAGTCCGCGGGCATCACCCGCCACTTGATGCCGTTGTCGACGAGATAGCGCACCGCGTCGATCATCTGCCGCTGGCAGTAGCCCTCCGGCCGCCCACCCCGGCCCGCCATCCACCCCGGCATGGGCAGCAGATCCCGCACCAGGGCCCATTCGGCATCGCTCATGTCCGAGCCGTAGCGCGGTCGGCGGCCGGGCCGGTCGGCCGCGTTCCCGAACCTGTGGGCGAGACAGTCACACCCCAGAGTGGCTGGACTGGACCCGGCAACCATGACCACGCGACACTTCGACAACAGGGCCTCTTGCTTCTCGCTGGACTCAACAACCGCGAGATACCAAGAGGCCCTTCCTCCATGCCCCGGCATCGGCCAACTCACCCGAACCAGCACCCTGTTCGAACCCGATCGACTCCACGAACGGATAGAGAACGGCCAGTTACGGAGCCACTTTGGCGCGAGCCTCGAAGATCATGGCCCCAACGTCGTGCTTTACCGGGCAGGTCCACAGACTGCCCGACGCGCCGGAAGCTTACGGGGCCATGATCACTCGCGCCAAAGCAGCGCCACCCCAAAGCCGCTCCACCGACCTCGACGGCTACCTGCATGCGCCGTGAGGCTCTGAGAAGCATCACAGGGGAACATCACAGAGAACATTCGCTGTGAGACTGGCCTCTCTGTGACCACGAATAGCGCAGCGAGCGACAGCCGAGTACTCCGCCGACCGAGTGAGAAACTGCGCCAATTCCGCTAGGCGCTCTTTATACAAATACTGCAAATCTGGATTTCCGCTAGAATACTGCTTATAGATCAAATCCGCCTTATTGCAGAGCGATATGATCTTCAGGTAGATCCGCTTCCTTTCTTCGACCGTATACGGGTGATCTAAATGCAAAATGGTTCGCGATATATCGATACGATTCTGAGATACTGGATCAGCGATGACCGTAGATGGATTTAGCTTGATCTTCCCCTCCTCGTCATACCAAACCATGGAAACGTCGATAACTGAGCACGGGTCGAGAAGGAGCGGCCGCTCAAGGTCTACGGAGTCGCTTGACCTATAGGCTCGAAACGATCCTACAGCGAGAGGAAAGTGGTCCTGCTTCCCTCCGGCGCTTCCCGATTGAACATGTTTACGTCTACTATTGCAATACGTGCAGGAGAATCGATAGTTCTTATAATCGAAGGCAAGCCACCAATACCCGGGATGGTTGGAGTCTTCAGCAACTCTCCCCTTTGGTCTGAAGTGGTCCACAGCATTATCCGCTCGGACATTCTTTGATTCACAGTACCAACATTTTCCGTGGGAAGCCTCAGCAAGTTTCTCTTTGACTTCGCGCCATAGATCAGAATTCGCTTTTAGGATTTCATCTCGATCTTCAGCAGTAGCCGCCTTCTCCAGCTCCCGAGTGACAGAGAGACAGTGATTCTTCCATTTGGCGGGTAGAAGGGCAGCAACCTCTTCCAGATCTACAAAAATCACGTTACTCTCCCCCGAGTGATTCGCTGCCTTGTTCGCCAAGAACTTCTCGCAGAAGGTCATGAGCCGCCTCGCGATTTTCCTCAATCTCTTCACGCGAGAAAACAAGGGGTGCATCCCCTTCAGTCTCATCGCTGAACTTCGCGCGAAGGTACTCCTGGAACTCTGGGTCGCGATCTTCCATCAGCAAACCGAGCGCTTGAAGCTGTTCACTAAGGTCACGAAGTTCATCCGCCTCGACTGGAGACAGATGACCTCGGGATGCGAGGTCTCGCTTTCGGTCCAGGATTTGCAGCGTTTCGAGATCCAACTGCGAACGGAGGCCGTAGACGTCACTTGTAAGCAAGTTGCCGACCCCCATTCCTCGCGGATCCTCAAGGGGTTCTGATGCTGAAACCGTTCCGTCGTCATGGCGCTCAAGAATGCGTACTTCAGACTTGAGGAGGCCGGCGACCACCAAGGGGTCGTGAGTGGCCATTAGGACGTGAGACCCCTCGTCAAGAGCCCCGAAGTCGTGCAGAAACTTCCGGTATTGCACACTCCATGCAGGATTAAGATGAGTGTCCGGCTCATCAAGGAGAAATAGTGATTCTTCCTCTCTGGTAAACCTCATCAAGCCAAGAACTAGCAACAACTGTTGTTCGCCTTCGCTGAGCTGCCTAAAGGTGAGAGAGGTGGAGCCGCGAGCCGTCGAAACTCGTATGCGAACGTCGTGAATGAGTTCCGACATGTATGTGCTTTCAAGAGCTTTAAAGAACTCTTGATTGCTCGTGTATTCACTCGCTAGAGCACGCGTCTCCGCAAGACCGGATAGATAGAGAAAAAGGTGCTCGGAACGAGCAAACCTAGCCAACCCAACCGGCACCCTTCTGTCGAGTCTCATTGGGGCCAGCGCGAGTGCATACAATCTGTCGAGAAACCCTCGCACGGTACCACGAGCGTTCCAGAAGCGCTTGTCGCCAGCTCTGCTACTCCATGAGGGCTTTTGCATCACAAACATGACGGAGTCGAGATCGTGAATACCGAGTTGCCCTCTGAGGAGATCCTGGACAGTAGGATCATCGTCAAGAAAGAAGGCGAGCAAGACAAAGCTGGAATACACATTCCGCGCATAAAACAGTGGGCGCAGAGGTTTCTCTACACCTCGGAGGAGATCTCTATAGAAGCGCTCCTGATGGGCGCTAAAGTGTTCCTCAAGTCGATTACTGGGGCCGGAATAGTAGCCAAAAACATGCCGCGGTCGGTACTGAGCCCCAGCAGTACCTACGAACTTGCTAGCCGGCACTTGCTCGCCATCGACCGAACAAGACAAATGACGGGCACCTTCGATTTCCGCAGCGGAGATCTCGATAATTTGCCCTTTGATCTCATACTTGAGATCGTATGCAAATGAGGGAGGAAACCCCAGGTCGAGGTCTCGAAATATAACTGTCAGTGCTTCGAGAAGATTCGACTTCCCTGCACCATTACGGCCGACAAGCACTGACACCGGAGCTTCCCTGTCGAACGAAACACGGAAGTTGTGTAGGTTCTTAAAGCTAGGTAGCGAGACTTCAAGAATTCTCACACCTCACCGCCCGCGGTAACGAAGACAAATTCTTCGTCGGGGCGATCAATTCCGATGCGCCCCTCCCTCCGCATCTCACGTAGAAGGGCATAGAAATCATCAACAGCGTTATCCTCAAGGCTCATGCTGCGATACAGCTCTTCTGGGCTAATACGACCGCCAGACGCCTGAACGACCTGTAGCAAATGATCAGCGTTCAGTTCACCGCTTTGAGGACTCATTTCCTTGGGGTTCCTTTTTGAGGGGGCTCTTCTTTTGACATTTCGCTTCAATGGAACTTGCCTCTCTCGCAAGCGAGTTACGAGGCCCACGCCTTCCATTGAGTTTTCTGTTCCGAGACCCTGCGAAACTTCGCGCGCGAGATGGCCGTAGGCCAATTCCGGGAGCGTCCGTACTTCAGTTTCCGCTAGCTCCCGTTGGCTTTCCAAGAGAGTGGCCCTAGTCTCGTGCACCTTATCCACCACTTGGTTTATAAGGTGCACCTTCCTCCGCTGCTCTCCAAGCTCCGGAACTGGTACAGGAAGTAGCCGGACATCCCGAAGGTTAAGACCCGGCATGTCGATTCCACGCATGCGCTCTGATAGCCACCTCTGAACCCATTCACTTGAAAGCCAATGTGCCAAATACTCGCTTTCAAGATCCTCACGCGGCCTCAGCCGAGCGATACCTCGATTGATGTTCCCACCGTCAAGCTCAGGAGGCACCACAGCGACCCGCGTATTGCGGATGATGCCCAATAGCACATCACCGGACGCGATAGCAGATCGAGAAAACTTGTCGTGAACCTCCAACGAAGTGTTTCTCAGTTTTTCTTCTGTGATTTGTTCGTTCTGAATATCCTGCTGCTGGATATACGGAATACCTGTCCCATCATCGATATCTGGGCCAGGTTGGAGAATCCCGTAGACGATCGGAGCATCCACTGCGACTGATTCTGCTGCGGTCTTCCAAGGAAAAGCCACTCCAGCAGAGATGGCGCGTTCCTCTGGAACTCCATCGCCGATCAACACTTGGTCGCGTACTTTACGCGCCAGTGATTCGATTTCTGGAATCGATTCAGTTAGCACGTGTCTCGCGGTGTCGACGCGTTCTTGAAAGGCTCGTGCCACGTCTGCCAATGACTCTTGCACAGTGCGAGGGGGAACCGGAAAGGGAAGCGCTTTAAATCTGTTCAGTCCTAGATGTGCAATATTCGTGGTTGATTTCGCAATCCGGGAGAATACACCCTCTTTCTGGTATGCCCGAAACACGAGCAAGGCATACTCGGGAAGAATCTCTTTATGCGGACGGAACCTGATAATGCTGTTCTGGAAATACAGCTCTTCTACTTCTCCACGGTACAAGGCGCACCGGCCCACCAGCTCTCTACTCTGCCCTTCGCAGAGAAGCACGTCACCTTCTCTTAGGCGGAGCCTCTCCCTTGCCTCTACAGAAAAATACATAGTGGCCAGGTCGCTGAAGTCGCACTCGTCGTCAAAGACGTTCGCAACTCTCAGATAGGGATACTGTTCCAAGGCATGAGATGCCGCAGGGGTCTTTTGTTGCCCAGAAATTGCCAGGCCGGCTTCTGATACCTGGCAGACACCCCAGTTAGGCGGGAAATCTTTCGTAATCACGCTTCACCATCTGCAATCGAGCTCTGCTCAACGGCAGACCTCAATGAATCGTCCCTCAGCATTTCTTCGACTTCGCCGATGGCGATTTGAGCTGCGGTAATGTGATGCAGAAGGCTTACCGCTAGGTCATGAGGCGTGCGGCGCAGGCCATCGCTGCTTGGTTCAATTTCTGATTTTCCTACTAGGTCTAGTCTATCTTCCGCGAGCCGCAAGTCCTCACGCCTTACGCATTTAAAGCGTTCAGTCTCTTGCCGCTCTGCATGGCCTAGTGGATCGCTGCCGTAACATGCGAGGAAGTCTTCCAGGTCGGCAAGGGTCAGTGGCTTGCGTTTGGTAAACGAGTTAGCCGATGACCTGAGATCGTAAATCCATGTAGAGCTTGTAGCACCATCTGCACAGAAGAAGAGGACAGATGTTCTAATCCCAGTCGCGTAAAAGATACCCGTTGGTAGCCTCAAAATAGTGTGCAGACGGTAATTGTCCAGCAGGTGAGTCCTAATTGATGACGCCACCCACCTTCGAATAGAACATTGTCAGGAACTACAACCGCAGCCCTGCCTCCCTTGGCGAGGCTCTTGTAGATATGCTGAAAGAATCCCAGTTGCTTGTTAGAGGTTGGGAAGTCCATGTGTTTGCTCTGTGTTGCCGACAAGGCTCCTTTGACTCCAAAGGGAGGATTCGTCAGGCACACGGAAACTTGGAACTTGCTCGGGTCTCTGCTCAGAGAGTCGCCCAGATCGATTTCTCCATCGAGGCCGTGTAGTAGGAGGTTCATCAAAGCCATGCGTCGGACATCGTGCACCAACTCAACGCCATGAAGTTGAGGCTGGTTTTCCCCGTTGCCGCTTGTGTGAAGCCCAGCAGCAACCAAAAAACCGGCAGTCCCGGCTGCTGGATCATAGACTGTGTCACTACTTGTAGGATTAAGCGCTTTCACCAGGGCATCGACGACTGCCCTGGGAGTGAAGTATTGCCCCGTTCCATACCTCGACTCTTGGGCGTTCTTCTCGATTAGCCCTTCGTAGACGTCCCCCAATCCATTCTGGCGAGCGCGATACCAGTCAATTTCATCAATGCCTTCGATCAACTGTCGCAGTGCCGCGCCGGATGTTAGCCGAGTTTCGGCTTCGTCATAGATTATTGCTACCGTAGAATCTTCGGAATTCCCAAGTCGCTCCAGAAGGGCACTGTAGAATTCTGCGACGGTATCTTCATTTTGTTCGCGGAGTGCCGCCCATCGACACTCCGCCGGCAGCCGGTCTTCCATCTCGAGTTCAGCGGCCAGCTTCAGAAAGAGCAAATAGGTAAGTTCGTTCAGATATTCGTGGTATGTGACGCCTTCATCACGAAGAACGGCACAGAGCGACCAAAGCCTTCGCGTGACGTCTGACGTGTCTCTCATCTGATCCCTCGTGCCTCAGTTGCAATCAGGGCTACTTTACCCTACGCGTTCGACCAAAGTAGCCCTGATTGCAGTTCTCAATCGATGGTTATTAAGTTCTCGGACTTCCCTAAGGGACGTAGGATTTAGTTATTCCTGGTCACCATGAATCGGCTTTGCGCACGCCCCGATGTCAACTTGCTGACGCTCGCACTGCCACGTGTAGTGAGAGTTGGACGTCGGCGCGTTCCGCACCGCCCGTACGCTACTTGACCTTCGCAGACGGCGCGCAAGTCACTGATGCAGCCTTTCAGACCGCACAGGACGCGCACTACATGGCCGCCCAGGCCGCACCTCTGAACCAGATCAACGGGTTCGAAGGAGAGCACCTTACGGCTGGTCATGGAGCGGTTCGACTGCGAATGACTCGTGCGCGACGCGGGCCAGATCGTGCGGGAACCACGGGGAACATAGGGAAACCGATTGACCGTCTACCGCGCTTCTGCGTCGCGCTGGTGCAGGCCAAGCTTGGAGCAAGCCCTAGCCGCCCTCAGCTTCCCAAGCTGAGGGCTGGTGCCAGCCTTGACCGCGATCGATCAGCGCTGATCAGCTGAGCCCATGCCCGCGGAACCCAGCGAGTACGACCAGGCAACGCCGATCGTGGCAACCTATCTTGCGAAGATCGAGCGAGCGGTTGACCGGCCTCGTGCCTCACATGCGGGGCAGCCGTTCGCTGCGGTCCATCGAGCACTTGCCAGAGCGCTACAAGACGAGGGGGCTCAACGTGTCGTGCCTCAAGTCGTGGAGGAGTTGGTGCGCCAGACCTCTGGTGCAGCGACCTAGCCAAGGGGAGCGGCGGGGTGAGTGTCTAACTGCGTGACAACGCCGACGAACAGCGGCGGACGAGCCCGGACGTCCACGGCCCATCCGCGCAGGTGAGTGGCGCGTAGGCCCAAGGCAGCACTCAGTCCAAAGTTGCTTCGGGACGAAGAGGTCGTGGGTTCAAATCCCGCCACCCCGACAGCCAAAACAGCAGGTGAGGCGCCTACCGGTTTCGGTAGGCGCCTCACCTGTTTCTGCGTGCGCGGGGCGGGACGTATGGCTCGATCCCTCGGTCTTCGAGGGCCTCGATCAGGTCTCGGGGAACTCGCCGTTCTGCACCACCGTGAGACGGTCATTGGTTCTGAAGGCGCATCCGAATCACAGGTCCGAGTTTCCGGGTCCGCGCGCCGGCTTCATTCTGGCGTGGCGTTTTGCGGAGCAGGAAGCGGTGACTTGGGGTGCCGCGGGGCTTCGGGCGCTCCGTCGTTCGGCTGGTGTTGCCTGGGCGGCCGTAGCCTTGGGGCGCAGGAAGTGAACCGATGAGCCCGTTAAGGACGTCCACCCGATGATCATCTTTGGCACCAAGGGATATCTGTACCAGCTCGCGATACTCACGCTGGTCTGCGGCGGCTGTGGCAACCCCGCCGCTCACACCCTCCGGAAGCGCGTCACGAAGTTCACTCTGTTCTTCGTGCCGTTGTTCCCCATCTCGACCAAGTACGCGACGCAGTGCACCTTCTGCGGCACGGAGGTGAAGATCGGGAAGGAGCAGGCCGAGCAGCTTCAGGCGCAGGCGGCGGGTGCTGCCGCCCCGTACGGGCAGGGCCAGGGGCAGGGGCAGGGGCAAGGGCAGGGGTACGGGCAAGCCCAGCAGCCTTATCAGTCCTGAGCGGGCGTCGACCCCGGCGTGACGACTCCGTGCTTGGCCTCGTCAGTGGATGACGTCCGAGTGCGGGTCGGGGTGCTTGTGCAGGTCCAAGCCCGTTGTGCCCTCCCTCTCCCTGCCCGGCAGCAGTCGCATGTCGTGGTCGTAGTCGCCGCCCGTGAGGGTGCGGAAGGGGATCGGGGGGTCCGTGAACAGGGTGTCCAAGCGGCGGGCGTAGGCCTCGCGGGCCGGGGCGTAGCGCTCGGGGGGCATGCGGTCCGTGTCGTAGACCGCGAAGGGTTCCAGCGGGGTCATGCCGGTGAACCAGAACAGGCCGTGCTGGAGCGGGTGGAGGACATCGGTGAGGCGGCCGTGGATGCCCCGGTCGGAGAAGGCCGTCTCCCTCGCGCCGAGCGTCACCGAGAGCAGGGCCCGGCGGCCGGCCAGCGCGCTGCCGGTGTCGTCGTACGGCGGCGGGACCTTCGGGCCGTAAGCGAAACCGCTCGTGAAGACGCGCCGGGCGTCATCCCGACGACCCCGAACTGACCGGGCTCATCGCCGAACTCGCCGAGCGCAGTGCGGAGTTCCGGCGGATCTGGGACTCCGGTGAGGTCACCATGTGCGCGGCGGGGCGCAAGCGGGTGCGGCATCCCGCCGTCGGAGTGCTGGAGTTGGACTTCGAGACGCTGCATGTGCCGGCCGCGCCCGGGGAGTCCGGGCTGGTGCTGCATGTGTTCAGCGCGGCGGAGGGCAGTCCTGAGGCTGCCGCGCTCAGCAAGCTGCTCGCCTAGTCACCAGCGAGCTGCTCGCCTGTCACCAGCGAGTTGCTGGCCTGGTCATCAGCGAGCTACTCGCCTGGTCACCAGCAAGCTGCTCGCCTGGTCAGTTGTTCCAGGTCTCGTCGTACGGGTCCGCGGGCGTCGCCACCGGGCGGGCCGACGTCACCTTCAGATAGGGGATCGGGCCGTTGTTGACCGGGTCCTTGGTGCGCTCGGGCGTGTAGGTGCCGGTGGCCTCCAGCCAGGCGTCCGGTCTCAGCACCGGCGGGATCTTGCCGTTCAGGGCGATCTTCACCGGCTGGGCATCCGCGGCACAGCAGTTCAGGGCCATGCGGACCAGGTAGGGGTGGCCGGCTCCGTCCAGGGCGACGAAACCGGTGATCTTGATCTCGCGGCCGCGCAGCTCACGGCCGTGGTCGTAGACCGCGCGGCCCGCGTAGTCGGCCACCCCGAGGCGCAGCGGGCCGGTGGCGGGGAGGTCCTCGTAGCCGTATGCCCGCTGGAGTGCCGTACCGGAAC
Organism: Streptomyces sp. GKU 895; assembly: GCA_002027195.1. Taxonomy (GTDB): domain Bacteria; phylum Actinomycetota; class Actinomycetes; order Streptomycetales; family Streptomycetaceae; genus Streptomyces. Next base: position 52,995 of record MWJO01000031.1, read on the forward strand.
GCATCGCGCTGTAGGAGCCGAGGGCGGGTGGGGCGACGAGGACGAGGGCGAGGAGGGGGAGGACCAGGAGCCAGGAGACGCGGGGTTCACGGTGGTTGTGGTCCGCGTGGTCGTCCTGGTCCGCGTGGTCGTCTTGGTGCGCATGGTCGTCCTGGTCCGCGTGGTGGGCGCTTCGGCGTTCGTACCACAAGGTCGCCAGTGCCGCCGCGATCAGGACCGCGCCGGACAGCAGGAGCAGGGGGCGCAGGCCTGCCTTGACGTAGCGCAGGTACAGGTCGGTGGAACCCGCGTGCAGCAGGGTCGCGCCGAGCAGGAACATGACCGCCGACTGGGCGTGCCGGTTCACAGCAGCACCGCCCCCGTCAGCACCGCCACCAGGACGGCGAGGGCGAAGGTGGCGGGCGCGAAGCGGAGCGCGAAGCCGCGGCCGAAGGTTCCCGCCTGCATCGCGAACAGCTTCAGGTCGATCATCGGGCCGACCGTCAGGAACGCCAGCCGGGCCGTGAGCGAGAACTGCGACAGCGACGCCGCCACGAACGCGTCCGCCTCCGAGCAGATCGACAGCAGTACCGCGAGGACGGCGAGGGCGAGGACGGACACCACCGGGTTGCCGGCCGCCGCCCGCAGCCATTCCTGCGGTACGACCGCCTTCAGCGTCGCCGCCGCCATCGCGCCGATGACCAGGAAACCGCCGGCGTGCATCACGTCGTGCCGCACCGAACCCCAGAACGCCGCTCCCTTGCCCTGCCCCTCGTACGAGGCACGGGCCGGGGGCCGCAGCCAGTCCGCGCGGCCGAGGCGCAGCCACAGCCAGCCCATCGCGCACGCCACCAGCAGGCCCGCGACCAGGCGGCCGAGCACCATCTCCGGGTTGCGCGGGAACGCGACGGCCGTCGCCGTCAGCACCACCGGGTTGATCGCCGGGGCGGAGAGGAGGAAGGCGAGGGCCGCGGCCGGGGTGACGCCGCGTCGGACCAGCGCGCCCGCCACCGGCACCGACGCGCACTCGCAGCCCGGCAGCACCGCGCCCGCCACGCCCGCGACCGGCACCGCCAGCGCCGGGTTCTTCGGCAGGGCGCGGGCGAAGAACGACGCCGGCACGAACACCGCGATCGCCGCCGACAGCAGGACGCCGAGCACGAGGAACGGCAGCGCCTGCACGGTCACCGCCACGAAGACCGTCATCCAGCTCTGCATCACCAGGCTGGCCAGCGCGCCGCGGATGGGGCCCTGGAGGAGGAGCGTCAGGAGCAGGAGCATCGTGAGCAGGAGCGGGGAGTTCAGGTGGCGGGCCTGCTCGTCGCCGCCCTTGCCCTCGCCCTCACCCTCGCCTTTGGGCGCCGGCTGCTCGGACTTCGGGGGTGGCGTCGGTTCCGCCGCCGCGGGCGGGGCTTCTTCGGTGATCGCCACGGGTGAGGTACCTCCGGTGGTGCGCGAGGGCGTGGGGTGCACGTGGATTTCCCTCCCCTTCAGTACGGGGGGTGCGAGGTGTGCGTTCAGCTCGTGCCGGTCGCTGTTGGCCGCCGTGGGTTGCTATTGGCCGCTGTCGGTGGCTGTCGGTGGCTGTCGGTCGCTTCTGGAACCACCCGTCTCGTTGAGGCAGTCTTTTCCCTCGTGGCGAGCCTTCCGAATCAGAGTCCGCAGGGTCAACAAGGTCAGCAGAGTCGGCAGGGGGACACGGCCGCGCACATGGTGGTGTGCGGGGACGACGGGCTCGCCCATCGGCTGGCCGCCGAGTTGCGGGGCGTGTACGGGGAGCAGGTCACGCTCGTCGTACCGGCGTCCGAGCGGACGGTGCGGCCGCCCGTGGTCGGGCGGGCCCGGGCGGCGTCGGCGGCGCTGCTCGACCGGATGGTGAGCGCCGCCGCCGGGCGGACCGGCGGGAGTGAACCCGTCGGCGGGGAACGGCTGGTGGAGGCCGCGGAGGCTTCGGAAGCCGTGCTCGCCGACGCGGGTGTGGAGCGGGCCGCGGCGCTGGCGCTCGTGTACGACGACGACGAGACCAACATCCGCGCCGCGCTGACCGCACGTCGTCTCAATCCACGGCTGCGGCTCGTACTGCGGCTCTACAACCGGAGGTTGGGGCAGCACATCGAGGAACTGCTCGATCAGGCGGCCGCGTTGGCCTCCGGCGGCGGCCAGGGTGGCGGTGCCGGTGACGGGGTTTTCGACGCCTCTACGACCGTGTTGTCCGACGCCGATACCGCCGCGCCGGCGCTCGTGGCCTCCGCGGTCGCCGGGACCAGCAAGGTCGTGCAGACGGACGGGTTGTTGCTGCGGGCGGTGGAGCGGCCGCCGGGGGATGCCCGTGGGGCCGGGCTTGCCACGCTGGCCTTGCTGTCCGGGACCGGAAATGGGACCGGGAACGGGGCTGGCAATGGGGCCGGTGACGGGGTCGGCAACGGCGTCGCCGGAGAGCAAGGGCCCGAGTTGCTGCCGGATGCCGAGGCCGTACGCGCGTCGGGTGGGCGCGGGACCGTCGTACTGGAGCAGGTGTCGTACGCCGGACCGCCGCTGCCCGCCGGGCGGGGCGGGGGGATCGTGCCGCCGTTCGCCTCGTTGTTCTCGCGGCGGTTGCGGTGGTCGTTGGCCGGGCTCGTGGGGTGTGTGGCCGCGCTCGCCCTCGCGCTGTCGGTGGTGACCGGTGAGCATCCGCTGTTCGCCACCTACGAGACGCTTCTGGATCTCTTCGCCATCAACGATCCCGCGCTCGGGGCGCCGATCGGGCGGCAGATCCTGCAACTCCTCACCGGGCTCGTGGGGTTGTTGCTGCTGCCGGTGCTGCTGGCCGCGGTGCTGGAGGCGCTCGGGACCTTCCGGTCCGCGTCGGCGCTGCGGAAACCTCCTCGGGGGCTGGGTGGACATGTGGTGCTCCTCGGGCTCGGGAAGATCGGTACGCGGGTGCTCACGCGGTTGCGGGAACTGGACATTCCTGTGGTGTGTGTCGAGTCGGGGGCGGAGGCGCGGGGGCTTGCGACGGCTCGGCGGTTGCGGGTGCCGGTGGTGCTCGGGGATGTGACGCAGGAAGGGGTGCTGGAGGCGGCGAAGATCCATCGGGCGCATGCGCTGTTGGCCGTGACCAGTTCGGATACGACGAATCTCGAGGCCGCCTTGTATGCGCGGTCCGTGCGGCCCGATCTGCGGGTGGTGTTGCGGCTGTACGACGACGACTTCGCGACGGCGGTGTACCGGACGCTGCGGGCTGCGCATCCTCGGGCGTCGACGCGGAGTCGGAGCGTTTCTCATCTGGCCGCGCCCGCGTTCGCCGGGGCGATGATGGGGCGGCAGATCCTCGGGGCGATTCCTGTGGAGCGGCGGTGTTGTTGTTGCGCGCGGTGGGCGGGCATCCACCAGGAGCGGACTGGCGGGCGTTTCGGCGGGGCGGGCGGTGCTGGCGCGACACGGCTGCGGTGGGAGCGGCCGGGGCGAGCCTGCTGTGGAGGGCCGACGAGGAGGGCGGCCTTCGGGGTTGGTGGAACCGCGGATACTGTGCTGAAGGTCGGACCAGGGTGGTGTGGCGGCTGCGCGGCGGGGTGGCGAGTTGCTGGGCGGCGGCGTGGGCGGGCGGGACGGAGGCTGCGGGCTGGGACCCGGACCCGGTGCTCGAGCTGAGGCGGCGGCGGTCGGCGTGGCGCCGAGCGGCGGTTTCGCCACCCGGCGGGCTGGGGGTGGTCCGTCGCCGCGCTGGCGGGTGCCGCTGCGCCACGTGCCGCCTCCAGCGGCACGACTGCCGCAGCGGCGGCGAGTGGTGGCGGATCGCTGCTGGGGGGCCCAGCAGCGCGACCGCCCGCGCGGCGGCGAGGCGGCGGCGTGCCGGGCGGTGCGCGGCGGCGCGGTTGCGACACTGCTGGTGGGCGCCGACCAGCAGCGCGACTCGATCGTAGCTGGATGGCAGCAGGCGTGCCGCTGCTCGGTGGGCGCCACCGTCGCGCGACTGCCCGCAGCTAGGCAGGCACACAGGCAGGTGCCGCTAGTGGGCTGGGCGCCGACCCAGCGTACGGCTGCCCGCAGCCAGGCAGGTCGACAGCCGGCTGCCGCTGCTCGGCTGGGTACGGGCCCGGCGGCGTGCTGACCGCAGACGAGTAAGCAGTCAGCCAGCTGTCGCTGCCCGAGTGGGCGCCGACCCTTGTGGTGCGGCTGCCCGAGTGGGCGCCGGCCCTTGTGGTGCGGCTGTCCGGCAGCCGTGCCGATCGTGGGGCGGCGCCCCGGCGGGGTTAGGCGGGGGTGGGGCTGTTGTTCAAGTGGCGGGCTGCGAAGTCCAGTTCCAGCCTTACCTGCTTGATCCTCTCGTCCACCACCAACGAACCGTGGCCCGCGTCGTAGCGGTAGACCTCGTGGGTCGCCCCCCTTGCCTCCAGGCGCTTCACATAGTTGTCGATCTGGCGGATCGGGCAGCGGGGGTCGTTGACGCCGGCCGAGATGTAGACCGGGGCCTTGACCTGGTCGACGTAGGTGAGGGGGGACGAGGCCTCGAAGCGGTCCGGGACTTCTTCCGGGGTGCCGCCCAGGAGCGTGCGGTCCATGGCCTTCAGCGCTTCCATCTCGTCGTGGTACGCCGTGACGTAGTCGGCGACCGGGACCGCCGCGATGCCGAGGGTCCACGCGTCGGGCTGGGTGCCGAGGCCGAGGAGGGTGAGGTAGCCGCCCCAGGAGCCGCCGGTGAGGATCAGGCGGGTGGGGTCGGCGAGGCCGGACGTCACCGCCCATTCCCGGACCGCCGCGATGTCCTCCAGCTCGATCAGGCCGACCCGGTGCTTGAGGGCGTCCGTCCAGGCGCGGCCGTAGCCCGTCGAGCCGCGGTAGTTCACTCTGACCACCGCGTAGCCGTGGTCCACCCAGGCCGCCGGGCCCGCCGCGAACGCGTCGCTGTCGTGCCAGGTCGGGCCGCCGTGGATGTCGAAGACCGTGGGGAGCGGACCCGTCGCGCCCGCCGGCTTCTGGACCAGGGCGTGGATGCGGCCGCCCGGGCCCTCCACCCACACGTCCTCCACCGGCACCGAGCCGGGGGACTTCATGCCCGGCGGGTCCAGCACCACCGCGCCGGTCGTGGAGCGGACCGTCGAGGGCTGCGCCGCCGACGACCAGAGGTACTCCACGCTGCCGTCGGGGCGGGCCGTCGCGCCGGAGACCGAGCCCGCCGGGGTGGGGATCTTCACCAGCTCGCGGGTGGTCAGGTCGTAGCGGAACAACTCGCTGCGGGCCTCGAAGCTGTGGGCGATGAGCAGCCCCGTGCCGTCCGGGTACCACTCCGCGCTGACGTCGCCCGGCAGGTCGAGGGCCAGGTCCGTCTCCTCCCCCGAGGCCACGTCCCACACCAGCGGCTCCCAACGCCCCCGGCGCTGATGCCCGATGAGCAGGCGGCTGTCCCCGTCGACCGGCGCGAAGCCCAGCACCTCCAGGCCCAGTTCCTCGGTGCCGCCCTTGGTGTCGTCCAGCTCGGCGACCGGTGTGCCGTCGAGGCGCACCACGCGCAGCGCCGAGTGCATCGCGTCGCCGTGCTCGGTGTGCTCCAGGGCGATCAGCGAGCCGTCGTGGGAGAGGTCGCCGACGCCCGCGGACTCGCGATGCCGGTAGATCTCCACCGGGGGTTCCGACGGGGATTCCGACGGGGACTCCGGCAAGGGCTCCGAAGGTGACTCCGACGGGGACTGTGCCGTACGGACGACGTAGATCGTCGTACCGTCCTCGTCCGTCGAGCGGCCCACCACCGCCGTGCGACCGTCGCGGCCGAGAGCCAGGCCCGCCGGGTAGGAGGCGTCGAGGCCGGGGGCGGCCGGTTCGTCCGGGCCGCCCTCGAACGGCTGGCGGCGCCAGACGCCGAACTCGTCGCCGTCCTTGTCGTCGAACCACCAGATCCACGCGCCGTCCGGGGTCAGCACGCCGTCCGTCGTGCCGTTCGGCCGGTCGGTGACCTGGCGCTGGGCGCCGGTGGCCCGGTCCCAGGCGTACAGCTCGTACGTCCCTGTCGCGTTCGACACGAACAGGGAGCGGTCCGGGGCGTCCTCCGCCCAGTCCGGCAGGGAGACCCGGGGCGCCCGGAAGCGCTTCTCCCACTCCGGCATCGCTTCCCGCCGTTCGCTCGCGACACCCTGCAGGTCACTCTGTTCGTTCTGTCCGGGCGCGGCGGACCCGTTGCTCTCAGTCATGGGCCCATACTGCCCGCCCGCACAGACAATTCACGGGCGGGGTGCACAGCCTGTGGACAACTCATTGCCTGTGGACAACCTGGCCGACCCCGCGGACCGAGGCTTCCCGGCTGCCCCGTACCGTTGAGGTGTGTACCGGTTTCTGCTGACGCCCCGTTGGTGGGGGATCAACGTCTTCGTGCTGCTCGCCATCCCCTTCTGCGTGTTCATGGGGTCCTGGCAGCTGAGCCGCTTCGAGGAGCGGATGCAGGACCACGACCGGGCGACCACGCAGGCCGCGGCCAATGAGCGGGAGGCCGCCGCGCCGCTGGCCGAGCTGCTGCCGGTGGACCAGGAGACCTCCGGACGGCAGGCCACGGTGAGCGGGCGGTACGGCAAGCAGTTGCTGGTGCCGGGCCGGGAGCTGGACGGCCGGCGCGGGTTCTATGTGCTGACGCTGCTGCGCACCGACGGGGGCAAGGCGCTGCCGGTGGTGCGGGGCTGGCTGCCGGGGGACGCCGACCCGGCGAAGGCGCCGGCCGCGCCGAAGGGTGAGGTCACCGTCACGGGCGCCCTGCAGGCGTCCGAGCAGCCCGGTGAGAACGGGGTCAGCGCACGGGGCGGGCTGCCCGCGGGGCAGACCTCGGCGATCAGCGCGGCCTCGCTGGTGAACCTGGTGTCGTACGACGTGTACGACGCCTGGGTCACCCTGGACAAGGCCGATGCCGGGATGAAGGCGGTGCCCGCGAGCGCGCCGGCCGACAGCGGGCTGAACCTGAAGGCCTTCCAGAACCTCGGCTACACCGGCGAGTGGTTCGTGTTCGCCGGGTTCGTCGTCTTCATGTGGTTCCGGTTGCTGCGGCGCGAGGTCGAATTCGCCCGGGACGCGGAGCTGGGCCTGGTGCCCGAGGTGAGCGAGCAGCGAGCGGCTGTCTGACGCCGACCGGCATCAACCACGATCACCGGCATCGTCAAAGGCTTCCGCGGACCACGCGCATACGCACGCGCAGGCCGTCGGCGACGTCACGACGCCGCCAGCACGCCCGTCCAGTAGACCGTCCCCGCGCACGCGTTGTTCACCGTCGTCGTGGCCGCCGCCACCCCGCCCTCGGCGGAGTTGGTGATGGTCACGCTGCCGTCCGCCGTGCCGCCGTCCTCCCTGACGAGCTGGGTGGTGGTGCCGGTGTCGCCGCCGGTGGAGGTGCCCTCCGTGGTGGTGCCGGTCTCGCTCGGGGTCGGGTCCGGGGTCGGGTCGGGATCCGGGGACGGGTCGCCGCCCTCGACGGGGCAGGTCTCCGAGGGGACCCAGGCGAACTTCACGTCGTAGGAGGCGCCGGGCTGGAGGACCAGGGAGGCTAGTTCCGTGGACGGGTCCGGGAGGGAGGCCGCGGCGTCACCGGCGGTGTGCCGGGCCTGGCCGACCTTGGAGTAGTCCGCCGCTCCCGCCACCGCGAGGGTGATCGAGCCGGGGCCCGCGATCGTGCAGGCGGCCGTGGCGGTGTTGGTGTAGCGGAACGTGCCGTAGACCACGCCGGAGGCGTCCGGGGCGGCGGAGGTGGCCGTCGCCGAGCCGAGGTCCGTGGCCGTACAGACGGGGACGCCGACGGTGCTGGCCGCGGACGGGTCGCCGGCGCCGGCGCTGCCGCCGCCGGTGGAGGAGCCCTTGCTGTCCTTGTCGCCCTTGTCCTTGTCCTCGGCCTTGCCGGAGCCGCCTCCGGAGGTGGACTCGCCGCCGTCGGGGTTCTTGCCCTGGCTCGCGCCCCCCTGGGCCTGTGAGGAGAGGCCGGCGTTCTGCGGGTCGGCGTCGGAGCCGGTGGCCCCGGAGACGTGCAGCAGGGCCGGGACGGCGGTGCCGATGAAGAGCGCCGCGGCGGCCATGCCCACGAGGGCCTGTCGCTTGCGGGCCCGGCGGGCGGGCACCGCCAGCCGCAGATGGTCCAGCGTGCCGTCGCGCGGTTCGATCTCCTGGACCGCCTGGTGCAGCATGCGGCGCAGTGCCAGCTCGTCCGAGTCGAACCCTTCGTGGGGGCTCTGGTCGTCGAGGCCGTGGTTCACAGTTCCGTTCCCAGCGTGTGATTGCTTCGGGGTGTCCTGCCCGTCCCCGCCCGGCTCGTGCCAGTCGAAGGGGCGGTGCAGGTGGCGCCGCCCGTCCCGGCCTTCGTGGTCCCCGCTCATGCCGGTGCCTCCATGGCGACGCGCAGCGCGGCGATGCCGCGGGAGCCGTACGCCTTCACCGAGCCCAGGGAGATCCCGAGGGTCTCGGCGACCTGTGCCTCGGTCATGTCCGCGAAGTAGCGCAGGACGAGGACCTCACGCTGGCGGCGCTGGAGTCCCTTCATCGCCTTGATGAGGGAGTCGCGCTCCAGCTGGTCGTACGCCCCCTCCTCGGCGCTCGCCATGTCCGGCATCGGCTTGGACAGCAGCTTCAGTCCGAGGATGCGGCGGCGCAGGGCCGAGCGGGAGAGGTTGACGACCGTCTGGCGCAGGTACGCGAGCGTCTTGTCGCGGTCTCGGACGCGTTTGCGCGCGGAGTGGACGCGGATGAAGGCCTCCTGGACGACGTCCTCGCAGGAGGCGGTGTCGTCGAGGAGGAGGGCGGCGAGACGCAGCAGGGAGCTGTAGTGCGCCCGGTAGGTCTCGGTGAGGTGGTCGACGGTCGTGCCGGCCGCCGTGACGTCCTCGGCGCCGTCGCGCTGGTTCGGAATGCGGGCGGGCCGCGCTGCGGGCATGGGCGCGATCACCGGCATGCCGCCGGGCGCGCCGGGCATGCGGGGTCGTAGGGCTGCGGGGCGGGGCCGAAGGGCCGTACCGCCACGTGCCGCGCTGAAGTCGAGTACCTCTGCCACGCCAGTTGGACACGCTTCCCCCCGGCAGGGTTGTACGTGCCGCGTGTCACTTTTGCGTCATCTCTCGCGACCGGCCCTCTGGTGTCAGGCAGCACAACCGACCGTGCCTCGAACGCCCTCATGCCTACCCGCTCTTCCCCTGTGTCCCGAATGATCGAGGTGTCCCCACACCCCGTACCGCATCCCCGCAACCCCTGAAGGGCGTTCGCAAAGACGCTCCCCGCCCTGCACGCGGTTGCGGAGGGCGGGGAGGAAAATCTTCGGACGACAACGACGTCCGCAGCAAGTGGTCCGGACCATCGACCGGCTCACACTTGGTTCACAGATCTTACAAACGGGTCGGCTTCAGCGGCCCGTGAATTCGGCCGCGACCAGCTCGGCGATCTGTGCGGTGTTCAGCGCCGCGCCCTTGCGCAGGTTGTCTCCGCACACGAAGAGTTCGAGGGCGGTGGGGTCGTCGAGCGCCCGGCGCACCCGCCCCACCCAGGTGGGATCGGTGCCGACGACGTCGGCGGGCGTCGGGAACTCCCCGGCCGCCGGGTTGTCGAACAGCACGACGCCCGGCGCGGTGGCGAGGATCTCCCGCGCCTTGGCGACGGTGACCTCGCCCTCGAAGCGGGCGTGGACGGTCAGCGAGTGCGTGGTGACCACCGGGACCCGCACGCAGGTGACGGCGACGGGCAGTTCGGGCAGGCCGAGGATCTTGCGGGACTCGTCCCGCACCTTCATCTCCTCCGACGACCAGCCGTCCTGGCGCAGCGACCCGGCCCACGGCACGACGTTCAGCGCGACCGGCTCCGGGAACGGGCCGGTGTTGTCGCCCACGGCCCGGCGTACGTCCCCGGGGTGTGTCCCCAGTTCCGTGCCGGCGACCAGGGCGAGCTGCTGCCGCAGGGTCTCCACGCCGGCGCGACCGGCCCCGCTCACCGCCTGGTACGACGACACCACCAGCTCGCGCAGCCCGAACTCGGCGTGCAGCGCGCCCAGGGCGACGATCATCGACAGCGTGGTGCAGTTCGGGTTGGCGATGATGCCGCGCGGCCGCACCCGGGCGGCGTGCGGATTGACCTCGGGGACGACGAGGGGCACCTCCGGGTCCATCCGGAAGGCGCCCGAGTTGTCCACGACGATCGCCCCGCGCGCCGCGGCGATCGGCGCCCACTGCGCGGAGACCTCGTCGGGTACGTCGAACATGGCGACGTCGACCCCGTCGAAGGCCTCCTCGGTGAGGGCCACGACCTCGACCTGCTCGCCGCGCACGGCCAGCTTGCGGCCGGCCGAGCGCGGCGAGGCGATCAGGCGGATCTCACCCCAGATGTCCGCGTGCTGGGACAGGATCTGGAGCATGACCGTGCCGACGGCTCCGGTCGCTCCCACGACCGCGAGCGTCGGGGGGCTGGTCATCGCCCGGTGCCTCCGTAGACGACGGCCTCGTCGCTGTCGGAGTCGAGCCCGAAGGCGGTGTGGACGGCGCGGACGGCCTCGTTGACGTCGTCGGCGCGGGTGACGACCGAGATGCGGATCTCGGAGGTGGAGATCAGCTCGATGTTCACGCCCGCCTCGGACAGCGCCTCGAAGAAGGAGGCGGTGACGCCCGGGTTGGTCTTCATGCCGGCGCCGACCAGGGAGATCTTGCCGATCTGATCGTCGTAGCGCAGCGAGTCGAAGCCGATGCCCGCCTTCTGCTTCTCCAGCGCGTCGATGGCCTTGCGGCCCTCGGTCTTGGGGAGCGTGAAGGAGATGTCCGTCAGGCCGGTGGAGGCGGCGGACACGTTCTGCACGATCATGTCGATGTTGATCTCGGCGTCGGAGATCGCCCGGAAGATCGTCGCGGCCTCGCCCGGCTTGTCCGGCACGCCGACGACCGTGATCTTGGCCTCGGAGGTGTCGTGCGCGACACCGGAGATGATGGCCTGCTCCACCTTCTTGTCCCCTTGCTCGATGGGCTCGCTGCTGACCCAGGTGCCCTGCAGCCCGCTGAAGCTGGACCGGACGTGGATCGGGATGTTGTACCGGCGGGCGTACTCCACACACCGGTGGAGCAGCACCTTGGAGCCGGACGACGCCAGCTCCAGCATGTCCTCGAAGGAGATCCAGTCGATCTTCTTCGCCTTCTTCACCACGCGCGGGTCGGCGGTGAACACGCCGTCCACGTCGGTGTAGATCTCGCACACCTCGGCGTCGAGGGCGGCGGCCAGCGCCACGGCCGTGGTGTCGGAACCACCGCGGCCGAGCGTGGTGATGTCCTTCTTGTCCTGGCTGACGCCCTGGAAGCCCGCGACGATGGCGATGTTGCCCTCGTTCACCGAGTCGCGGATGCGGCCGGGCGTGACGTCGATGATCCGCGCTTTGTTGTGGACCGAGTCGGTGATGACACCCGCCTGGCTGCCGGTGAACGACTGGGCCTCGTGGCCCAGGTTCTTGATCGCCATGGCCAGCAGGGCCATGGAGATACGCTCTCCGGCGGTCAGCAGCATGTCGAACTCACGCCCGGCAGGCATCGGGGATACCTGCTCGGCGAGATCGATCAGCTCGTCCGTCGTGTCGCCCATCGCGGAAACGACGACGACCACCTGGTGGCCGTTCTTCTTCGCTTCCACGATCCGCTTGGCGACGCGCTTGATGCCCTCGGCATCGGCTACGGAGGAGCCTCCGTACTTCTGCACGACAAGGCCCACGTGCGCTCCTCGCTCAGTCAGTCACTATCCGCACATACGTATATGTACTGCGGTCGGCTCAGTCTAACGAGCGTCCGAAATCGACCTTCGTGAAACCACATGGTGAGACCCGGACGCCCAGCACGACCCTGCCCACCCGGACGATGAACACTCGGCAAAGTGGGCCAGGTCACCCGTTGACGCTCTCCGTAGCCGGACGCTAACTTCGCGTCGTCGTCGCCACACCAGGAGCACGAGGCTCCATCGGGACTAGCGACGCGCGAAGGATTCCCTTCCCTTGACGACTGCGACCGTCTCCGAGATCCAGCACGTCACTCCCGCCGACCTCTTCGAGGTCCGCCCCTTCACCCCGCACTGCGAGGTCATCCGCGCGGCCGGCGACCACGCCGTGATCGGGGTCTCCCCCGGCAACAGCTACTTCTCCGCCCGCCGGGTCCTGGACCTGGCCCGCTGGGCGCTGGCCCGCTTCGACCGGGCCGACTTCGTCTACACCGACCTGTACGTGGCCGAGATGTACGAGGCCTCCGGCTATCCGGCCGACGACGCGCGCCGCAAGGCGGTGAAGAACCTGCGCGGGGTGCGCGCGAAGGTGCAGACCGCCGTCCAGGCGGCGGACCCCGGCGGAACCCGGCTGCACGCCCACGCCATGTCGGACCTGCGGGCCGTGCCCGCCTACCGCGACCTGCACACCCATCTCACCGCCCGCCTCACCACCGACGACGAGTTCCGCACGACCTGCGAACAGCTCGTCGGCACCTTCCTGGCCGGCAAGGTGACGGAGGTGACCGAGGCGCAGCGCCAGGTCTGCATGGCGTACGTCTGCGCCGAGCCCCGCTCTTCCTGGACACCCCGGCGATCCTGGGCGTCCCGTCCTCCCTGAACTGCTACCACCAGCTGCTGCCGATGGCCGAGCTGCTGTACGCGCCCGGCGCCGGCCTGCGCGCCTCCCGCAACCAGGGCCACGCGATCGTGACGCCCGCCGAGGAGGTGCGCGTTGTCCGCTGACACCCTCATCGACTTCCCGTTCTCCTGGCGCGGCGACCGACTCCCGTCAGAGGTGGCGGAGTTGCGGTCCACGGCCCCGGTGCGCCGGGTCCGCACCATCGCCGGTGACGAGGCCTGGCTGGTCTCGTCGTACGACCTCTGCAAGCAGGTCCTCGAAGACCCGCGCTTCAGCCTCAAGGACACCTCGGCGCCCGGCGCGCCCCGGCAGTACGCGCTGACGATCCCGCCCGAGGTCGTCAACAACATGGGGAACATCACCGGCGCCGGGCTGCGGAAGGCCGTACTGAAGGCCCTCAATCCGAAGTCGCCGGGACTGGTGGACTGGATGCGGGCGTACGCCGGTCAGCTCGTCGACGGACTGGTGCGCGAGGGCGCGCCCGTGGATCTGCGGGGCGGTTTCGCCGACCCGTACTCGGCCGGCATGCACTGCCGCGTCCTCGGCATCCCGCAGGCGGACGCGCCCCGGCTGATGCGGAGCCTGGACATCGCGTTCATGAACTCGGCGTGCCCGGTGGCCGGGGCCCGGCTCAACTGGGACCGGGACATCGCGTACATGACCGAACGGCTGGACGACCCGGCGACGACCGGCCTGATGGCCGAACTGGCGGCCCTGCGCACCGACCCCGACTACGCGCACCTCACCGACGAGATGCTCGCGACCGTCGGCGTCACGATGTTCGGTGCGGGGGTCGTCTCCACGGCCGGGTTCCTGACCATGGCCCTGGTCTCGCTGCTCCAGCACCGGGAGCTGCGGACCGAGCTGCTCGCCGACCCCGGGAAGATCCCGGCGGCCGTGGAGGAGCTGCTGCGGATCAACCTGTCGATCGGGGACGGATTGCCGCGGCTGGCGCTGGCGGACGTGCGGCTGGGGGAGGTGGACGTGTCCGCGGGTGAGCTGGTCCTCGTCCTCGTCGAGGGCGCGAACTTCGACCCGGCCGCGTTCCCCGACCCGCACACCGTCGACCTCACCCGGCCCAACAGCGCCGCGCATCTGTCCTTCGGCGGCGGCCGGCACTACTGCCCCGCCACCGCGCTCGGCCGGCGGCACGCCGAGATCGCCCTGGAAGTACTGCTGGAGCGGATGCCACAGTTCCACCTGGCGGTGCCGATCGAGCAGTTGGTGTGGCGCACGGGCTTCATGAAACGCCTGCCGGAACGGCTCCCGGTCATGTGGTGACCGTGTGCTGAGCGGCTCGGTGACCGGCCGTCTTTAAACTTCAAGCACTAGGGTGCGGCTGTGCGCGTACTGCTGGTGGAAGACGATGAGCCGGTCGCCGAGTCGCTCCGGCGCGGACTGCTGCGTTACGGCTTCGAGGTGGCCTGGGTCACCACGGGCGGAGCGGCCCTCGGGCACGAGGAGCCCTACGACGTCGTACTCCTCGATCTCGGTCTGCCCGACACCGACGGCCTCGACGTGTGCAAGGCGCTGCGCGAGCGCGGGAACGTGCCGATCATCGTGATCAGCGCGCGCAGCGACGAGACGGACCGGGTGGTCGGCCTGGAGCTCGGCGCGGACGACTACGTCTCCAAGCCGTTCGGGGTGCGGGAGGTCATCGCGCGGATAAGGGCGGTGATGCGCCGCGTCCAGCCGCGCACCGAGCCCGCGGCGGCCGGTCCCGACCGCTACGGCACCCGCCTCACCATCGACCGCAAGGCGGCCCGGGTCCGGCTGGACGGCGAGGAGGTGGCCCTCACCCCCAAGGAGTACGACCTGCTGGCCTTCCTCACCGAGGAGCCGGGCGCGCTGATGTCGCGCGAGCAGATCATGGAAGCGGTCTGGGACGCGAACTGGTTCGGCCCGACGAAGACCCTGGACGTCCATGTGGCGGCCCTGCGGCGGAAGTTGGCGGGTGCCGTCACCATCGAGGCGGTGCGGGGCGTCGGCTTCCGGCTGGAGATCGCGCGGGACTCCGCGGCCTCATGAACCGGCAACTGATCCGCAGTTACATCCTGCTCGTCGCGGTGGCGATCCTGCTGTTCACGGTGCCGGTGGCCTTCACGCTCACCAGCCAGCTGCGGGACGACACCAAGCAGTCCGTCCTGCGTGAGGCGAACACCATGGCGCTGCTGCTGGGCAACGGGGACCGGATCTCGTGCGAGGCCCTGTCCGAGGTGGCCAAGGCGTACGGCCGCAAGACCCCGGGCCGGGTCCAGGTGACGCCCACCAGCGCCTGCGTCCCGGATCTGCCGGAGCCCGTCGCGGACACGGCGCTGTCGCAGGCCGTGGAGCACAACAGGACGACCACCGACTGGGGTTCGGACTTCATCTGGGGCACGCATCTGACGGTCACCGTCCCCGCGCAGGGCGAGGCGGGCGTACGGATCGTGTACTCGACCTCGGACATGACGCGGCGGCTCTGGCAGATCTGGGGCTTCCGGGCCGCGCTGGCGGTCCTGGTGCTGGCCGCCGCGGCCGCGATCGGCGCGTACGCCGCCCGCCGGATCACGGCGCCCCTGCGCCAACTCAACGACATGGCCAGCAAGTTCAGCGACGGCGACCTGACCGCGCGCTCGCCGGTGACGGGCCCGCCGGAGACCCAGACGCTGGCCCGCACCCTCAACCAGGGCGCGGAACGCCTGGACACCCTGGTCGCCTCACAGCGCATCTTCGTGGCAGACGCCTCCCACCAACTCCGCACGCCCCTCACGGCGTTGCGGTTGTCCCTGGACAACATCGCGGACGGCGTGGACGACGAGTTCGTACGGGAGGACGTGGAGCAGGCGACGGCCGAGGTGGTCCGGATGAGCCGCCTGGTGAACGGACTGCTGGTGCTGGCGCGGGCCGAGGCGAAGGTGTCGGCCGCGGAGCCGCTGCCGCTGCGGGACATCGTGGCCGAACGGCTCGCGGTGTGGAGGCCGCCGCCGACGAGCGCGGAGTCACCATCGCGCTGGGGGAAAATTCCGTCGACGGCCGGCTGCTTGTGCTGGCCAGTCCCGGCCATCTGGACCAGGTCCTGGACAACGTGCTCTCCAATGCCCTGGAGGTGTCGCCGGACGGGGCCACGATCACGGTCTCCTACGAGCCGCAGGGCGACGAGATCCTGCTGACCGTGCGGGACCAGGGCCCGGGCATGTCCGACGCGGAGAAGCCCCGCGCCTTCGACCGCTTCTGGCGCGGCCAGGGTCTGACGGGGCGCTCCGGGTCAGGGCTCGGCCTTGCCGTCGTGAAGCAGTTGGTGACGGACGACGGCGGGACCGTGGCTCTGGCGGACGCGCCTGGTGGTGGACTGGAGGTCCGGATCACCCTTCGGGCATCACCGAAGAGTGGTGGTTGACGATCTTCCACGTGCCGCCGCGCTTCTCGTACTCGTACGTGTAGCGGGCCTTCACGAGGCGCTTGGCGCCGGTGTCGGGATCGGTGAGCGTGAACTCGTACACGCCCGCGTCGAGGGCGGAGTCGGAGTCGAGGACGTTGATGTGCGTCTCGACCTTCTTGCCGACCGGCTTGTTCTTGAGGAAGTGCTCGAAGTAGTCGACGATGCCGGCGTGGTCGGTGCGGACCCTGTTGGAGACGGTGGGCAGAAGGACGGCGTCCTTGGCGTACCGGTCCGCGACCACCTCCGGGTCGCCGGTCTTCAAGGCCGCGTTCCAGCCGTCGAAGAGGGCGGCGATCTCGGCCTTGGCGGGGTTGTTGCCGTGCTTCTGCTTCTCCGGCCCGGCGACCCCGACCCCGGCGGCGAAGGTGCCCACGGCGACGAGGGCACCGGCGGTGACGACGGCGACACGCTTGGTTATCGGGCGAGGGGTCATCTCATCTCCAGTGCGGGCGAGGGGGGTTGGCTTCCGGTGCGGGTTCGGTTCCCCGCTTCGGAAGTGACTCCAGATTCGCCCGGCACCGGTTAGGGTCCGTGCAGCCGTCGTACAGGGGAGATCCAGAAATGACCCAACTCACGCAGGGTGCTTGATTGATCACGTGTGGCGTACTGGCCGGCATCGTGCTGCTCGGCTCCTCCGTCCAGTGGCTCACCGGCATGGGCTTCGCCCTGGTGGCCGTGCCCGCCCTGATCCTGCTGCTCGGACCGGCGCAGGGGGTGGTGCTCGCCAACTGTGCGTCGGGGGTCATCTGTGTCGTGGGGTTGGTGGGCGGGTGGCGGCGGGTGCGCCCGGCCGCGATGGTGCCGTTGTGCGTGGCGGCGGCCTGCACGGTGCCCGCGGGCGCCTGGCTGACCCGCCAACTCCCGTCCCCTGTCCTCCTGTTGGTCATGGGCGCACTGGTGACCGTCGCCGTCCTGCTCGTCATGCGCGGCGCTCGCCTCCCCGCCCTGCGCGGCACGAAGGGCGCCGTGGTCGCGGGGGCGGCGGGCGGGTTCATGAACTCCGCGGCGGGCGTCGGCGGACCGCCGATATCCCTGTACGCCCTCAACGCGGGGTGGACGGTACGGGAGTTCGTGCCGAACGCGATGTTCTACGGCGTGGTCGTCAACGCCTTCTCGGTGGCGGCGAACGGGGTCCCGGAGCTGAGCCCGCCCAGGTGGGTCGCGGTGGTCGCGGCCATGGGAGTGGGCGGAGTCATCGGCAGAACGCTCGCCTCCCGCATCCCCGAGCGGTGGGCCCGGCAGCTGGTGCTGCTGCTCGCGCTGACGGGCGGGGTGACAGCGGTGGGCAAGGGGTTGTGGGGGCTGTGGGGGCTGTGATCAGCGAACTGCCGACGGACGAGCCTTCCCCCACGTCCTCCACGTCCCCTACTTCCCCGGGCGTACCCCCAGCGGTGCCCCGATCTCCTCCGCCATCACCTTGCCCGCCTCGAACTCCAGCGTCTCGTCGCCCATGCTCTGGTCGGTGTCCAGGCCGTCCAGTTCCTCCAGGGGCTGGTTCAGGCGGACGTGGGCCAGGACCGAGTGGAGCGCGCGCAGGGTCGCGGATGCCGTCGTGCCCCAGTTGGAGAAGTAGGAGAACTGCCACCACCACAGGGCCTCCGTGGTGCGGCCCGCGCGGTAGTGGGCCATGCCGTGGCGGAGGTCGGTGATGACGTCCGTGAGGTCGTCGGAGATGCGGGCCGGGACCGGGGACTTGCGCGGCTCGTAGGGGTCGAAGACCTCCGAGTACACGTCGATCGGCTCCAGCAGGCGGGCCAGGTTCTCGCGGAGTTCGTCCACGTCCGGCTCCGGGCCCAGGTCGGGCTCGTACCGCTCGTCCGGCACGATGTCCTCGTGCGCGCCCAGCCGGCCGCCGGCCAGCAGGAGCTGGGAGACCTCCAGGAGGAGGAAGGGGACGGCCGAGTCGGGCTCGTCGCCCTTCGCCACCTCGGTCACCGCCACCAGGAAACTCTCCACCTGGTCGGCGATCTGGACCGCGAAGTCGTCGGGGTCCTGCGCAGTGGCGTGCAGTGTGGCGTCAGACATCTAGGAGTCGTCTCCCCTCGAAGGCGCGGCCGAGGGTCACCTCGTCCGCGTATTCCAGGTCGCCACCCACCGGGAGGCCGCTGGCCAGGCGGGTGACCTTGAGGCCCATGGGCTTGATCATGCGGGCGAGGTAGGTGGCGGTCGCCTCGCCCTCCAGGTTGGGGTCCGTGGCCAGGATCAGTTCCGTGACCGTCCCGTCGGCCAACCGCGCGAGAAGTTCTCGTATACGCAGATCGTCGGGACCCACGCCCTCGATGGGGCTGATCGCGCCGCCCAGGACGTGGTACTTGCCCCGGAACTCCCGGGTGCGCTCGATCGCCACCACGTCCTTCGGCTCCTCCACCACGCAGATGACGGAGGGATCGCGGCGGGGGTCACGGCAGATGTTGCACAGTTCCTCCTGCGCCACGTTGCCGCAGGTCGCGCAGAAGCGGACCTTCGCCTTGACCTCCATCAACGCCTGCGCGAGACGCCGTACGTCCGTCGGTTCCGCCTGCAGGATGTGGAAGGCGATCCGCTGGGCGCTCTTGGGACCGACGCCGGGCAGCCGCCCCAGTTCGTCGATGAGGTCCTGCACCACGCCTTCGTACACGGACTGCCGTCCTTCCCGGGGTTCCTTACACGTACGTACGGTAGTTGGCGGACCGCCCTCTGAGGAAGGCGGGCTCGGTCCTGGTCCTGTCCTAGAACGGCAGGCCGGGGATGCCGCCGCCCAGGCCCTGGGCCAGCGGGCCCAGCTTCTGCTGCTGGAGCGTCTGCGCGTTCTCGTTGGCCGCCTGCACGGCCGCCACGATCAGGTCGGCGAGGGTCTCGGTGTCCTCCGGGTCCACCGCCTTCGGGTCGATCTTCAGCGCGCGCAGCTCACCGGAGCCGGTGACCGTCGCCTTGACCAGGCCGCCGCCGGCCTGGCCGTCGACCTCGGTCCTCGCCAGTTCCTCCTGCGCGTTCGCCAGGTCCTGCTGCATCTTCTGGGCCTGCTGGAGCAGCTGCTGCATATTGGGCTGGCCACCACCGGGGATCACGATCAGCTCCCGCTCTTTCGGTCTGTGTCTTGTCCTCTGTCACGAGCCTACGTGCTCCACGCAGGCATCGCTCCAGCACTCTTTCGAGTGAGATGACGCCGTGTCCTATACCTGATCAAGGCCCACTTCCGGGCGGAAAAGGAGCGAAAGCCGTCCCTTCGCCACCCATTGGGAGGTAGGAAAGGTCCGGCACGTCGGCATCATGCGTCACACGTGCATTACGCAGCGTGGTCGGTCGTGTTCGGTCGTGGAGGGAGTGCCGGGTGGGTCAGCCGGAGATGCAGCCCGAGGGTCCGCCTCAGGACGAGCGGGTGGGAGGCGGCCGGGCTGCGGCCGGGCGACCTGACGGGACGGACGTTCCCCCTCGGGGACTGGGGCGAGCCCGCGCCGCGGCTGGACGAGCTGTACCGGTGGGTGGAGCGCGGGGCGCTCGACACCGCCGCCTGGTATCTCGCGGACCGGGTGTGGAAGCGCCGGGGCGCGCGGGCCCTGCGAGGCGGGGCGGCGGCCGGCGCCGTCGCCGGGGCCGCGCTGCCGCTGCTCGACCTCGCCGGGGTGGTCGGCGGGGTCGCGGCCTGGGGGTATCTCGCGCTGCTGCTCGCCGTCGCGTGCGTCGCGGTTGACCGGTTCTTCGGGGTCACTTCCGGGTGGATAAGGGACGTGGCCACCGCGCAGGCCGTGCAGCGACGGCTCCAGGTACTCCAGTTCGACTGGGCCTCGGAGAGTGTGCGCGAGGTGCTCGGGCCGACCGAGGGGACCGCCGGGGAGGCCGCCGAGCGGTGTCTCGGGGTGCTGCGCCGGTTCTCGGAGGACATCACCGAGCTGGTGCGGGTGGAGACGACCGACTGGATGGTGGAGTTCCGGACCGGGTCCGCGCCGCTGGGGATCCAGACGGCGGTGGCGGGGGCGCCGCGGGCCGACGCGAACGTGGTGCAGGGGAGGTTTCCGTTGCCTCCGGGGGCGGGGGGTACGCGGCCCAACATGCCTCGGCAGCGGCCGCCGGAGCCCAGGTGACGGGGGGTGTCGTAGGGGCTGGTCAGGTCATGTGGGTGCGGGTCGTCTGCGGCTGATCGCGCGGTTCCCCGCGCCCCTGGGGCGTTGCAGTCAGCCCAGGAGCGACAACTCGGCCCCTACCAGCACGTCTACCACCGCACACCACTCCGCGAAGCTCGGCGCCACCACTCCCTTCAGCCGCTCCAGCGTCAGATGCGCCAAGTCCCACAGCCCATGGCAGAACCACCCCGCCGCCACCAGCCACCGCCCCACCTCCGGGTCCCCCGCCAGGCCCG